>DCJS01000031.1:214-64634 GCA_002319955.1 Flavobacteriales bacterium UBA1694 | reverse complement strand
TTGGGGTGTTTTTCACAAGACAAGACTTGCCCAATGATTATTCCTTCTAAAGATCCTTTGATGGTTTCGAAAGGCTCAATGCCCTCAACTTCTAAACCTATGTCCGTTAGTATTTCTCCTAATCGTTCTACTTTTAAATCGGTGTTAAGGTATTCGCCTAACCAGTTGTTTGAGATCTTCATTTAATCTTAAATTAGTGTACAGATAAGGGTGCAAATATCGGCATTTTTGAGCAGACACTAAAATATAGCTCACAGAAATTCATCGCAGGGAAGATCCGCACTTTCCCTCGTTGTAAATACACTTAATTTTGGGGGGCTCAAAGCAGAAAGGAGCTTGAAAAATCAAACTCCTTTTAGTTTTTGGTCAACCTAAGGTTCTTTTTCCCTAGACTTTAATTAGATGTTACATCCCGATTACTGGCATTGAGAGCATAAGCAAATGTTCGTGCTCCTCCAGCCCATCAATTGGCTCAATAATTCCAGGTCGTGTCGGCATTGACATCTTAATTGTAATGTCGTCTGAGGCAAGTACAGAAAGCATCTCAGTAAGGAATTTGGAACTGAATCCAATATTGATATCTTCCCCGTTGTAATCACAAGGAATCTGCATGTCTGCTTTGTTTGCATATTCCGTATCTTCAGCATGAAGATGCAGAATGTTTCCTGAGAGCTTGAAGCGGACTTGATTCGTTGATTTATTTGACATAATTGAAGCCCGTCGGATGGCTTGCAATAAGAGTGGTCTGTTGATTGTTAAAATGTTTGGGTTTTCTTTCGGAATTACCGCGCTGTAATTTGGATACTTCCCGTCAATTAAACGGCAGATCCATGTGTTTTTACCAAAGGTAAACTTAGCCATATTGGCACTAAACTCTATGGTAACGTCTTCAGCTGAATTCGATAAGATCGATCTGAAAATCCCTAGAGGTTTTTTCGGCATGATAAACTCCATCGGTTCAGCGACTAAATCTGTTCTTTTATAAACGACAAGTCGGTGAGAATCGGTGGAAACGAAATTGGTTTCACTTTCCGAGAATTGGAAAAGCACCCCGGTCATTACCGGTCTTAGAGAATCGTTTGAAGTTGCAAAAAGGGTGTTATTTAAGGCTTCTGAAAGAACGCCCGCTGGAATCACCACTTTTTGTCCCGCATCAAATTCACTTAGCTCCGGATAGTCTTCTGCATTGTCAAGGGCGACAGCAAAATTATCTTTTTCGTCTAAAATTTCAAGTAGGCTTCCGCTACTTTCTTCATTGTCTTTCACAGACAATGTTAGGGGCTGCTCCCCATAGGTTTTTACAAAATCTTGAAAAATCTTTGCAGGCACGGCGAATCTACCGGTATCGTCCGATTTCACCTCAAGACCCGTGATCAAAGTCGTTTCCCCATCAGAGGCCGTAATTTGCAACTGATTTTGGTCTAAATCAAACAAGTAATTTTCTAAAATCGGTCTGGATTGTGAGCTCAAAATCACTCCACTTACGGTTTGCAATGCTTTTTGCAAGTCTCCACTTGAAACGATAAATTTCATAAATCAATTTAATTTGTACAAATATAACAAATAAAGGGAAAACAGAGAAACCTTAAGAGTATAGTTATTAACAATTTTCGCCTCATTTTAGAGCCTATCACAAATAAATTTTTATCTTTAAGCGAATCAAAATGAGAAACAAAACTTTTTTTCATAGTCTAAAAAATGCCACGAAGGGACTACGCTATGCGCTGGCCCACGAACGCAATTTGCAAATTGAAATTTCCGCTCTGCTTTTGAACATAATTCTAATATTTTATTTTGATTTGACGGCCCTTGAATCGGCGCTTATCTTGATTGTGTGCGCACTGGTCTTAGGTCTCGAACTGCTCAACACAGCGATCGAGAAATTAGCAGATGTTGTTCAACCGAGTTGGAATATAACGATCGGCCAGATTAAAGACATTGCCGCAGGGGCCACCCTAGTGGCCGCCCTTGTATCTCTTATTGTCGGAGGCCTGGTTTACTACCCGTATGTTGTTCAACTCATCCAATAGACCCTACAAAATAAAGGCGGCAAGAGAAAACTCTTACCGCCTTTATAATTGAATTACTGGTTTAAAATTTACTTGAAATAGTCCACACCGTTTTTGAATACATTGTGGTAGTTCGCCTCAGGAATGTTTTTCATAAGCCCAGGTGAATAGCGCTCTGTATGTCCCATACGACCAAATATTTTTCCATCTTTGGAGGTAATTCCTTCAATTCCGAAAAAAGAATTATTTGGGTTAAAAGGCATGCCGTGCGCAATCTCTCCTTCTAAATTCACGTACTGCGTTGCAATTTGACCGTTTCGGTAAAGTTCCTCGAGACTTTCTTTAGAAGCGACAAATCGGCCTTCTCCATGGGAAATAGGAATGGTGTACTCTTGGCCTTTGGTGCCAGCTAACCAAGGCGAATGCTCGGAGCTTACTTTAACCTTAACCATTTGAGAGATATGACGTCCAATCGCATTATGAGCAAGCGTCGGCGAGCTTGCATCCAAATCGCGAATCTCACCATAAGGCAAAAGTCCAGACTTAACCAGAGCTTGGAAGCCATTACAGATTCCTAAGATCATTCCATCGCGCTCTAGTAGGGCCATCACAGCCTCTTTCATGCGCTCATTCTTAAGCACATTCACAATAAATTTTGCGGAGCCATCGGGCTCATCTCCGGCGGAGAATCCACCTGAGAAAACAAGAATTTGGGACTGCGCAATTTCTTTTACCCACTGCGCAATACTTTGATCTAACAAATCATTTGTTAAATTCACAAGGGGCGAACTCTTAACAAGCGCTCCTTCTTTGGCAAAGGCATTGATTGTTTCATATTCGCAGTTGGTTCCTGGAAATAGTGGGGCGAACACTCTTGGGCTTGCGATCCCATGCGATTTAATTAATACGGGGCTTAGGCTGGTTGAATTTAGACTCTCATCCAAAGAAATAACAACCGCCTCTTTTTCTTTGGTTGGGAAAAGCTCTTCAAACGTGCCTTTGTAAGCCTGTAAAAGCTCCTGGATCGTGAACTCTTCGTAATTTAGCTCAATAACGGCCTTAGAGCTTACTTCGCCAATAGGCTGTAAATACTCACTCTCAATAGACTCAGTGGATTCAATCACAAGGCTTCCGATTGAACTTGAAAGCAGCGCACTGCTCTGAAGATTCACCGCTGCGCCAAGTTTATTTCCAAAAGCCATCTTGGCTAGGGCGACAGCAACACCACCTTGCTTAACGGTCTTGACAGAAACGACTTTTTTATTTTTGATCAGTTCATGCAGTTCTAAGTAGACCGCTTTTAAGGCCTCGTACTGTGGCATTCCATTCGAATCAAGCGTGTGGTTGAAATGGTAGAGTAAATTTCCGGCTTTTTTCAATTCTGGTGAAATGACTTGGTCTTTATCCCCATGCGCACAGGCAAAGGAAATTAAGGTTGGAGGGACGTTCAGATTCTCAAAAGAGCCGCTCATACTATCTTTTCCTCCAATTGCCGCGAGTTCAAAGTTCATTTGCGCATCATAGGCACCTAACAGCGACGAAAGTGGTTTCCCCCATTTGTCTGGGTCATTTCCTAATTTTTCAAAATATTCTTGGAAGCTCAGTCGGATGGTTCGGTAATCCCCTCCCATAGCCACGATTTTCGAAACACTTTCCACGACTGCAAGGGCAGCCCCACTTAAGGAGTTTGCACTGGAGTGGTCGGCATCGAAGCCCCAAGAGGCGTAGGATACCGTTTGAACATCTTTCGCGCCAATTATAGGAAGGGTCTGGACGCTTCCTTCCATTAAGGTTTCTTGGTAGCGGCCGCCAAAAGGCATTGCCACGGTTGTTCCCCCAACGGAGGCATCAAACATTTCGTGAAGCCCTTTTTGAGATGCAATATTTTTATCTTTCAAGAGCTCAAGGAGATTCTCGCGTGAAAACTCGACCACAGCGGGTTCGAACGTTTCAAGGTGACTTACCTTAGCCGACTGGAGTTTACGGCACCCGTTTGTATCAAGAAACGCGCGACTTAAATCCACAATCTTTTTCCCTTTCCAATACATTTGCATGCGCCCTGAAGCATTTACTTCAGCAATTTGGAAGGCATAAATGTTTTCTTTTTCACAAAGAGAAATAAAGGTCTGCTTATCTTTGGCTTCAATGACGACCGCCATACGCTCCTGCGACTCTGAAATCGCCAATTCCGTTCCGCTTAGTCCCTCGTATTTTAGAGGCATCTCATCTAAATTAATAGAAAGACTTGAAGCAATTTCCCCAATAGCAACGGAGACACCACCGGCACCAAAGTCATTCGATTTTTTAATCAGACGGGTTACTTCGGGATTTCTAAAGAGTCTTTGAATCTTACGCTCCTCAACTGCATTTCCTTTTTGAACTTCGGTTGAAAGGGTATGAATGGACTCCTGATCTTGTTCTTTTGAACTTCCTGTAGCGCCTCCAACCCCGTCGCGCCCTGTGGCTCCCCCAAGGACAATGACAAGGTCTCCGACCACGGGTTCTTCTCGTTTAACCCAGTTTTTTGGAACCGCTCCAACGACGAAGCCCACTTCCATTCGTTTTGCTTTATAGCCCGGATGGTAAATTTCTTCAACAAGAGTCGTTGCAAGTCCAATTTGGTTGCCATATGAGGAGTAACCACTGGCGGCTTTCTTTGAGATGGTTCTCTGGGGAAGTTTTCCAGCAAGAGTGCTGGAAATCGGTTCTAACGCATTGCCAGATCCCGAAAGGCGCATCGCTTGGTACACGTACGCTCTTCCCGATAACGGGTCGCGAATCGCCCCTCCTAGACACGTTGAGGCCCCTCCAAAAGGTTCAATTTCAGTTGGGTGGTTATGGGTTTCATTTTTGAATAGCAAATACCAAGGTTCCTTTTTCCCATCGTATTTAGCCTGAATTTCAATGGTGCACGCATTAATTTCTTCAGAGACTACGAGATCGTCTAGCTTGCCCGTTTTGTAAAGGTATTTGGCTGCAATCGTTCCCAAATCCATTAGAGAAATTGCCTTATGCTCGCGCTTTAAAAAGGCTCTTTTATTTTGATAATCGGCGTAAATCCGCTCTAATATCTGTTTTTGAGGACCTGAAAACTCAACTGAACTAAGTTCAGTTTCAAAGGTGGTGTGGCGGCAGTGGTCACTCCAATACGTATCTAAAACCTTTAATTCTGTTTCCGAAGGATCTCGCTCTTCCTTTTGAAAATACGCTTGAATAAAGGCCATGTCTTCCATATCAAAGGAGAAGCTATGCTCCCGATGAAACGCCTCAAGCTCGCTAAGGGAAAACCTCGTAAAACCTATATGAATCGGCACAGGCTTAGGCTCTTGTTCTTTTGGAATTTCAAGCAGATTTAAATCCTTTTCCTGGCTTTCCACTTTGTTAATTAGGTGGTCCTTGATCACTTGGAGCTGAACCGAATCAACCCCCTGAAGTTCAATGAGCGAGCCACTGCGAACCTGGGAAGTTTCATTCCCCGTTAAGAGCGTAATACACTGCTCTGCTGAATCTGCCCGTTGGTCGTATTGACCGGCGAGGTATTCTGTGGCAAAGTAAAGGCCTTTGGCCGGAATTTCTTCATGCAGAATATCAGTGACTGGGTCCACGAAGGTGGTGTGCACCACTTTGGAAAAATCCTCGGAGCTTAACCCAAAAAGATCATAAATATTATAAACCTTAACGCCTTTTATCTCGGGCACTACTGCTTTAATGTCCTGCAAAACACTTGGGCTCTGCACATCGAATAGGCCTTTCTTTTCTACAAATATTCTTTTTTTCATCTTGACTCTCAAGCGGCTCTCACGCTTGCGACTTAATTAGAAGATTTTGACTTTTTATCGTTTTTAATAAAAAATAGGCAGCCCCCTTGGGCTGCACTATCTTATACTTTTAAATCTGAATTTCCACCAATTTCATTGGCGTACTTATCCAAAATTGGTTGGACCTCGTTATCAAGGAATTCCTCAGTTTGAATGGGCGCAAACCCGATGAAGTTTTTCGGATCAAGAACTTCCATGAGTTTGGATTTATCGAGTTTTAAGCTCGCATCGTTAAGGATACGCTCCAAAAGATCATTCTCTTTTCCTTGCTCTTTTACTTTCTTACTCGCCTCCATGGAATGCTGACGAATCACTTCGTGAATTTCTTGGCGATCACCCCCGGCTTTCACCTCTTCCATAATGATGTATTCTGTGGCCATAAAGGGAAGCTCTTCCATGATATGTTTGGAAATTCTATTTTCATAAACCACAATGCCATTTAGAATATTGTTCCAAATCAGTAGAATTGCATCCACCGCCAAAAAGGCCTGAGGTATTGTAAGTCTTTTGTTCGCACTATCGTCTAGGGTCCTCTCGAACCACTGCGTGGAAGCAACCATCGCTGAACTAGTTGAAAGCGACATCACGAATTTAGCAAGCGCTCCAATTCGCTCTGAGCGCATTGGATTGCGTTTGTATGCCATAGCTGAGGAACCGATTTGATTTTTTTCAAAGGGTTCTTCAAGTTCTTTTAAGTTTTGAAGGAGGCGTAAATCGTTTGAAAATTTATGCGCGGATTGCGCAATATTTGAAAGTAGCGCCACCACTTTTGCATCAATCTTCCGGTCATAGGTTTGTCCAGAAACGCCAAAGACTTTCTCAAATCCGAAGCGTCTAGAGAGTTCTGTATCCAGATGCTTCACCTTGGTGTAATCGCCATCGAAAAGCTCTAAAAAAGAAGCTGCTGTTCCGGTAGTTCCTTTCACCCCTCTAAATCTAAGGGTTTCGAGGAAGAACTCTAATTCTTCAAAGTCTAAAACCAAAGACTGTAGCCATAAAGTCGCACGTTTTCCAACCGTGGTTAATTGAGCGGGTTGGTAATGGGTGAAGCCAAGGGTTGGCAAATCTTTGTATTCCCGTGCAAAATCAGATAGCCCTTTAATGACGCCCACGAGCTGCTTTCTAATAAGCTTTAGGCCATCGCGAATTTGGATTAAATCGGTATTATCTCCTACAAATGCTGAGGTTGCTCCTAAGTGTATGATTCCTTTCGCAAGGGGCGCAGCATCGCCATAGGTATGGACATGAGCCATGACATCGTGACGAAATTTCTTTTCATACGCTGCTGCTTTTTCATAGTCAATATCGTCTTGGTGCGCTTTTAACTCGTCGATTTGTTCCTGCGAAATTGCAAGTCCAAGATCCTTTTGAATCTCGGCTAGATTAATCCAAAGCTGACGCCAGGTTCGAAACTTATTATTGGGTGAAAAATTAAAAAGCATTTCCGCACTGGAGTAACGCTCTTCCAATGGATTTTTGTAGGAATTCATTCGATTGGTTTAAGATTTAGAGTGTCACAAAATTATGGATTTTAATTGAGAGATGAAAGTCGGTAGGGAGCAAAATAAAATCACTCCAAAGGGCCGTGATTTTAGTGTCGTTCGTGTCGTGTGTGTGTCTTTAGTCATGTTGTACCTGTATTCGCTTTTGATAGTGAGGATATCGTATAAGTTTCCAACACCCAAAATAAGTTGAAAATTTATTGAAGATAAGGAAAGTGTTAATTTAGTTGCTTCGATGTGTATTTATATTTCACTAGAGTCCCAATAGGTTGAATCATGGTTGAAGTTTAATTTTCACTATAAATCTGAATAGACTACAATGAAACAAGAATTTTTGAGCTAATTCCTCTTTGGCACAAAAAAACCAAAGTAAAACGAGTTTACTTTGGCTTAATTAGGTCTTAAAATCCTTCAAAGATTTTTAGAATAAAATCGGCAAGTCTAATTTATTTAGACCAATTCACACGTTTCATTTTGAAATCTGCTGAATTTGTACCGATCATTATGTCAAATTCTCCAGCTTCCCAATCGTGCTTTAATAGATTGTCGTAATACTTCAAATCCTCAGTCGTGACAGTGAATTTAACGACTTTGGTTTCTCCTTTTTTGAGAAAAACTTTTTCAAATCCTTTTAATTCTTTCACCGGTCTCGTATTATGTCCAACCAAATCACGGATGTAGAGCTGAACCACTTCGGCCCCATCGTAGGCGCCTGTATTGCTGAGCGTCACACTCGCAGTTAGCGATTGATCTCCTTTAAGCTCCGTACTAGAGAGTTGAATATCAGAATAGGTGAAGTTTGTATAACTTAGTCCGAAACCAAAAGGATAGAGCGGTGTATTACACTCATCCATGTAATTCGAACGGAAACGTTCGTACTCGCATTTTTCGATTTTCTCAGAACTTAGGGGTCTTCCTGTATTTTTATGGTTGTAGTAGATCGGCACTTGACCAACGCTTCTTGGGAAGGTCATAGGCAGTTTACCTGAAGGGTTCACCTGACCAAACAACACATCAGAAATTGCAAGTCCAGCTTCGGTTCCAGGGAACCAAGCATTAAGAATCGCGTCCGGTGTTTGATGAACATTCGAAAGCGCTAGTGGTCTTCCTGTAAATAAAACAACGGCAATTGGCTTACCGGTCTTTTTAAGGGCATTCAGTAGATCCACTTGGGTCTGCGGAATCGTAATCTCAGCGCGAGAAGAAGACTCCCCACTCATTTCAGCGCTTTCCCCAATGGCTAAGATCACCACATCGGATTTATTTGCGATATCAAGCGCTTCTTGAAGCATAACTTCTGGTGAACGAGAATCGCGGTCAACGACCTTGCCATGCGCTGCATAAACATTTTCTAGCGTTTCATTTTGCTCCACATTCGAGCCTTTTGCCGTAAGAATTTTCACATCTTTCCCCACCGTTTGCTGAAGTCCGTCATAGAGGCTCACGGCACTACCGTGCGTCGTGGCCACACTCCAGGTTCCTGGCATGTTTACGGAGTTTTTCACTAGTGGTCCAATAAGCGCCACAGTACCTGATCTTTTTAACGGAAGAAGTTGATTGTCATTTTTAAGCAGCACCATCGACGAGGCGGCAATTTTTCTGGCTTCTTCACGATTCGATTTGTTAAAAACTTCTTTCTCTGCGGCTTTCTTACTTCCATAACGGTATGGATCCTCAAAAAGACCTAGATCGTATTTCGCTTCAAGAATTCGTCTTGCGGCAAGTGTAATTTGAGCCTCGGTGACTTTTCCTTCTTTTAAGGATTTTTGGAGTGTCGTAAGGAATCCCTCGCCCACCATATCCATGTCTGTACCGGCATTCAGCGCGAGGGCAGAAACAGCCTGTAAATCGCCCATTCCGTGCTGCGTCATTTCATTGATACCTGTATAATCACTGACCACGAAACCGTCGAATCCCCACTGCTTTCTAAGCACCTGGTCCATGAGCCATTTATTTCCTGTCGCAGGAATACCATCGACTTCGTTAAATGAGGCCATTACAGATCCAACGCCTGCATCGACTGCGGCTTTGTAAGGTGGAAAATACTCGTTGAACATTCGGGTGTGACTCATATCAACCGTGTTGTAATCTAGTCCTCCCTCTGGAGCACCATAAAGCGCAAAATGCTTAACGCACGCCAAAATTGTGCTCTCTATCGAAAGGTCCTTTCCTTGGTAGCCATAAACCATTGCCTTTGCAATTTCACTACCTAAATAAGGATCTTCCCCTGCGCCCTCGGAGACTCGACCCCAGCGCGCTTCTCTTGAAATGTCTACCATAGGGGAAAACGTCCAATTGATTCCATCCGCAGCGGCTTCCTTAGCCGCAATCTGAGCCGAGCGCTGTACTAATGCCATATCCCAACTCGCGGCAAGCCCTAAAGGAATTGGAAAAGTTGTTTCGTACCCATGAATGACATCCATACCGAAAAGAAGGGGGATTTTCAGTCTTGATTTCTCCATCGCTACTTTTTGAACGGCGCGGATTTTGTCAATCCCTTTTATATTAAAGACGCCTCCAACGAGGCCTTTTTCAATTTTCTTTCCAATGTCTGAACTCTGGGCCTGACCGGTGGTGAAATCCCCCGAGGTTGGCAAATTGAGCTGCCCTATTTTTTCCTCTAAGGTCATTTTTTGAATTAGCTGATCCACAAAGACTTTTTTCTTGGCTTTGTACTCGGCCGCCTGGTAACTTTGAACCGGCTTATTGGTGAGTTCCTGCGCGAGTGCAAAGGGCGAAAGGCCCAGTAGCGCAACTAAAATTAACTTTTTCATTCTACTTATTTTAATATTTTATTATTCGCTAACATCCAGGTGTAAAACTCCGCATTGCTGTAAGTGGAGTCCCAAGAGTTGTGGTTATCGTCTGGAAAAATGGTAAGGCTAACATTGGGATTAATTTTCCGAATTGCTTGATACATTGTAATTGATTCCATAGGGGAAACGATATCATCGTTACCGCCATGAAAAATCTTTATTGGAAGTTCTCTATAGCGATGCACTGTGGCCTGCATCCAGCGGTCTGAGGGTCCACAAACAACCGACAGAGAGGCAAAGAGCTCTGGATGCTCATTCGCAAGCTTCCAACTCCCCCAACCGCCCATCGAGAGGCCTGTTAAATGAATGCGGCTTGGATCAATAGGGTATTTGCTTTGAATCTCTTTTATAAGGTGGTAGACCGCCTGAGTATCCCACCACTGATTTTCAGGACATTGCGGCGCTAAAATTGCGACCGGCTCCTTAATTTGGTCTTTATAAGTAAAAGGGCTGTGTGCTTTTACCAATTCTAAATCGGTGCCGCGCTCCCCGGAACCGTGCAAAAAGACGATAAGGGGTACCGGCCCTTTGGCATCGCTCGGGTAGTCAAGTACGTAGCCTAGTTTTGCTGCGACTTCGACCATTTCATTAAAAGTTGCTTTTAGTTCTTGTCCAAAAAAGGAGCCTGTCGTACTGGTGACAAGCAAAAAGACCAGCAGCTTAGTGCCTAGTAGTTTCATAAATACTTATTTTAATTGAGGTGGTGTTTTTCGGATTTAAAATCAAGCTTTTTAAGACCAGCCCTAATATCGGGTGCATTCATAAAGAGATTCCATAAAAGTCCGGTTCTATAATTCTCGATCATTGGGGCTATGGTTCCTTGGTCAATGGCTAAATACCGTGGCGTAGTCCAATTGTCATAATGAATGGACGTGGCATCGTACGGACCTGCTTTACCAATGAATTCAGGTTTTTCATTATAAAGGAAACGAAGAACATCCATCGATTCTTTCGGCGTGTAGGGAAAACTACTCAAGGCCGCCGTAGGTGAAATAACGCCATGGTCGTTGGTCGGCATATGCGCCGTGTAGCCCACCGTCCCGTCTTCATTTCTTGTGTATGAGGCTGTCATGCCCCAGTAATTTGGCCCGTAGCCTTTGTACTGTTTCGGATTCTCTAACGCGTAGTTATAGCTTACTAAGACATGGTTTCTATTCAAATCAAAATAGTTGTCAATTTGATTGTCTTTTAAGCCCGTTGGGTCTAAACCAAGGTAAGAGTACTGGGCCCAAAATAGGGGGCCGCCGTACTCATTCGCCCCGTTATGTTTAACGTAGAGCGGAAGATCATATTTTTTATGGTCCGTGGTATAAGTGCCGCTGCGGGTCCACCCCTTCTCGTAGGTTTCTTTATCGATCGGATGCGTGGGGGATGAGGCCGCAAGAATATAAGTAATCAAACATTCGTTATACCCTTCCAAAGCGAAATTCATGTCCCATCCGTAATTCTTTGACCAGTGCCAATAAAGGACTTTCTCTCCTCCCTTGGTGTACCAGTCCCACTCCACGCCTTTCCAAAGTGCATCCATTTTCTGAGCGAGTTCTTTTTCTCGGGCGGAGCCATCTTTAAAATATTCTCGAACCGTAATTAGACCTTGGACCAAAAAAGCGGTTTCGACCAGGTCCCCTCCATCATCCTTTTTGCCAAAGGGCACCGCCTTTCCAGTTTTTCCGTCTATCCAGTGAGACCAGGCGCCGTGAAAGCGCTCAGAACTCGCAAGGAACTCGGCGATGTGGTGCAAACGTTCCACAGCCTTATCTCGAGGGATAAACCCGCGTTCAACCCCGACCAAAAGGCCCATTAAACCAAATCCAGAGCCCCCTGTGGTGATGACATGCGAATCGTTGAAGGGATACACGCCATTTTCATGGAAGCGTTCCTGTCCCATAAGGGAGCTGGGCTCTGCATAGTCCCAGAAATACTTAATGGTTTGCTTTTGAACTAAATCTAATAAGTCTTTATCGCTTTGTGAAAGCGTTAGGGGTTCCTGTTTCTGGCTCTTAACCGGCTGGCTAGTACACGAGCCAACCACCACGCTTAAAAAAAGAGAACCTATAATCCAATTTTTCATAATCAATTTAAAATTCATCGGTTACAAACTATGGGTCGTCGAGAAAAACCCTAGCTTTTTTAATCCCGCCTTAATCTCAGGCGCTTTCATAAAGAGATTCCATACAAATCCCGTTCTATAGTTCTCAACCATGGGTGTAATCGTGCCTTGATCGATGGCTAAATACCTTGGTGTAACCCAATTGTACGCCGCACTAAACGCATCGTAAGGGCCAGCCTCACCGACATAAAGTGCCTTCTTCTCATTATAAAGAAACCGAAGCATTTGCATACTTTCACTTGGCATATAAGGCATACTTGAGAGAGCGGCCGTAGGGGAAATTACACCAAGATCATTCAGAGGCGAATGGGCACTATACCCGGTGGATCCATCACTATTTCTCGAATAACTTGCGGTAAGTCCCCAATTTTTACTACCGTAGCCGGCGAACCCTTTTGGATTGGTCAGCGCATACTGATACATTATTTTTGTATGGTTCACCACAGCATTCCCGTAATTTACAAACTCATCCGAGAGCCCTCTAGGATCGAGAGCCAAAAAGGAATAGTGCGACCAAAACATAGGACCAACAGTCCCTGAGTGCCCGTTGTGGTTAACCACAAGAGGGATCCCATACTGGGAGCCTGAACTCTTAATTCCCCCGCTTCGAGCCCAACCCTCAGTATAAACCTGCTTGGAAATAGGATGGGTAGGCGAACTCGCTGCCAAAACATAGGTTATTAACGTTTCGTCGAACCCTTGAAGTTTCATATTCATTTGAAATCCAACCGTCTTTGACCAGTGCCAATACAGACTATTTTGGCCCTGAGTATACCAGTCCCACTCAACGCCTTTCCAAAGATCATCTGCCTTGATGGCTAGGTTTTTCTCCGTGGCGATTGAAGAGTCTTTAAAGTATTCACGCACACAGATCAGGCCTTGGACTAAAAAGGCCGTTTCAACCAAATCGCCGCCATTATCATCGGGACTAAAAGGCTTAACAGCGCCCGTGGCCCCATCAATCCAGTGGGGCCAAGCCCCGTGGAAACGCTCCGCATTCTCCAGAAAGTTAAGCGCTGTACTTAGGCGACTCACGGCCTCAGATCTTGGAACAAGCCCCCTTTCAATTCCTACGAGCAGCGTTAACAGGCCAAATCCAGAGCCGCCCGTCGTGACGACGTTTTGATCTAAACTTGGGATGTCTGTATGGTAGCGTTCGCGTGCTAGTTTTGAATGGGATTCTGCATAGTCCCAAAAATAATTCAGCGTCTGCTTTTGGACAAGATCAAGGAGTTCCGTATCCGTATAGGTTAAGGGCTCTGGTTCAGGCGGTGTGGGTAGCGGTGTGCCGCCACCACGCGGATCATCCCCGCCACCACTGCAAGAAACAGTGATATAAATAACAGTCAGGAGTCCGAGTAGTGCTTTTTTCATCTCAATTCTTATTTGTAAAAAAAAGGCCCGATGGACCCTTTTTTAAGTCGTTTATCTTCCGTCCTTTTCGAGCTTGTAAAGCGCGATGACGTCAGGCGCAGTTAAAGCGGCATTGTAGAGTCTAAACTCATCCAATTGTCCGGCAAAACTCGTGGCCCAATCTTGCTGCGAACCGTTATTTAACGGCGGATCTGTTTCAAATGGGTGGGATCCAAAAACAAGTTTCCCGTTGGTTCCAACCATTTCTAAATCCCCATACCCGGCGGTTGATTTAGGATTGTCAATCCCGCCCGGATCGTCTGCAAACCAAGAGGCATACCCACTAAGGGCTCCGCCTGCTGGAGAATACGCAAACCCGTCTAAATTCTTAGCTGGTTCGCCGTCCTGATAGACGTAACAGCGGCTTTCTTTTGCATTATAAACGAAGGTCATGTGAACCCATTTGCCTTTATAGCCGTCTAAATTCGCAATCACACCCTGGCCTTTCCAATTCACACCAGTACGCCCGTTCTCAACGCTAAGTTTTAAACGAATTCGGTCTGGTTTGGAGCTGTCTGGATTTTCAATAAATACATTAAGGCCTCCCCAGAATTCCGTTGGGCGAACGACCGAAAAAATACCTTGAGCCCCTTTGCCAATTCCTGGAGGATTCGGATCTACGGAGTTGTTACTTTTCATCCAAAAAGCAACGGTAAAGCTCTTTAGCCCCATAATAGCGCTAGATCCCTCACCAACCGCATAACGCGATTCAGTAGACGAACCATTAAAGGCCATCCCTTTGATTCCAGCTGTATAAGCCACTTTAGTGCCTACGGCTCCTGAAACAGCATTCTTTTGATCAGCTAAATTGTTCTCGAAACTTAATTTGGTAATTAAATTTGCGCTTGCCACGTCATCGGAGTTTTCATAGCCCCCAATGGCCGGGTACGGGATGGCTGGATTATCAGTGTCGATACTGTCCATGCATCCAGAGAGTAGTAGGACACCAAGAAAAGCGCCTCCCACGTATTTAAATGTATTGTGATACTTCATAAGATTACTATTAAAAAATTAATACCCTGGATTTGGTGTACTTAACCCTTTTGACTCGTTAATAAAAGGTTGTGGAATTGGAAAAAGTTCATGTCTGCCGGTAATAAACGTTTTACCGTCTGCGGCCATCGCATCTTTCGCCTGACCCGTTCTCACAAGATCAAACCAGCGGTCATGCTCTAAAGCGAGCTCCAGGCGTCTTTCTTTCCATATTGCGGTTCTCATTGCGCCTTGGCCTGACGCGGTGCTTACTCCTAAATTGGCTCTTAAGCGCACTTTATTAAGTTCCACAGCGGCAGGACCTATCTGTCCTAATTCATTTAAAGCTTCAGCCTTAATTAATAGAACTTCAGAATACCTTAGGTAACGGATGTTCGTATCCGAATCGTCAGCACCTGTATAATTGGAAGAATAAGCCTTGTAATTGTAATACGGATTCTCAACCGTACTTGGGATTATTCGACCATCATAAAGAGTTGAATTTCTAAATATGATGGTGGCATCGCGCCTTTCTGTGTCGCCAGCCTCATCAAAGGCATCGACTAGATTTTGCGAAGGCGTTCCAAAGCCCCAACCCCAGCCTCCAGCGCCTCTTGCGCCCTGAGTTTGGGAATACTGCTGAATTCCTGGCTCTCCAGGGCCTCCGGTGCCTTGAATTTCAAAAATGGATTCCTGATTGTTTTCACCGGATATTTTATAAATATCCCCGAAATCCTCAGTAAGACCGTAGCCCGTCACTAAGTTTGCATGGTCTAGTGCCTTTTGCCAGTTCTTCTGGTAGAGATAAACTTTGGCCAAAAGCGCATTGGCCGCACCTTTGGTTGCTCTTCCAACGTTATTTCCGCTGTAAGCTCCTTTTGATGGAAGTACCGCCGCGGCAGCCTCAAGATCCTGAATTATAAAAGCATAAACTTCTTCAGCAGATTTACGCGTCAAAAGCATGGCTCGGTCTTCTTCAAGCGCTGGACTCGGCACATGGTCAACGATTGGAACGCCGCCCCAGCCTCTGACTAAATTGAAATATAAAAAGGCTCTAAGGAATTTCACCTCACCCACAAGGCGCTCACGAAGCGCTGCATCAGCTTTGTCCAGTTGTGGAATGTATTCAAGGGCTTGATTCGCACGGTTTATCCCTTGGTAGGAGCCTTGCCACACGTCATTAAAGGAACTACCTGTGGCGGTGATATCAAGTTTATCTAAAAGATCTTTGTCGCCTCCCGCATCTCCGGGAGAGGAGCCTTTATCGGCGTCATCACTAATAATATTGGTGATTCCGACCCAAGCAAAGGAGCTTAAATTCCAGTCCAGGAATTTGGCATAGACTGAATTTGAAAACCCTTCGGCTCCTTCGTTATTATTAAATAGAGATAAATCTTGTGTGGAAATATTAGAGGTCGGTGTGACGTCTAATGAATCGGTCCGACAGCTATTGGCTGTAAAAGCCAAGGCCGCTATAGCGGATACTAATATGAGTTTCTTTTTCATGACTTTCAAATTAAAATTTAATATTTACACCGAAAACAAACGACCGAAGTGTCGGGTAGGCATCCAGTTCAATTCCTGCATTTCCATAAGGATTTCCATCCCCAGAAAGTTCCGGCGAGAATCCAGAGAACTTCTGGAAAACGAACGGGTTAATGGCATTGACATAAAATCGAATACCCGATACATAGTCTACGACGTTTTTCAGCGTATACCCAAGGGTCACATTATTGATCCTAAAGTAATCGCCACTTTCTAAATAATAATTTGAAGCAAGCGGCACACTATTGAACGGCTTAGGATTTGCGGCTCCTGGCGTTTCAGGGGTCCAAAAATCGCTAGCCACATCGTACTCGATGTTTTCACCAGAGAATCTTTGGGCTTTCTTCCCATTGTAAACCACACCACCAAATGCCCCATAGCCATTGACGGAGAAATCTATGTTTTTATAATTAAGACCTAGGTTAATTCCCACGTTTGATTTTGGAATGTAAGAACCAAAGAACTTACGGTCTCCTGAATCCGAGGCCCCAGTCACGCCATTATTATTGTGGTCCACATACATCACCTTACCGTCTTGATCATAACCGGCAACCTCCCACAAGTAGAAACTTCCAATGGGCTGACCAACGGCTTCTTCATTAAGTAGTTTGGTCCACTGGCCATTTCCAAGACCACCCCCATTAATATCATTTACATTCTCAGAAGCTAATCGATTTACCTCATTCTTATTGTACGAGTAATTCACACCAATACTATACGAGAAATCTTGTCCCACACGGTCCTTCCAGCCTAGAGAGGCTTCAAGACCTTTGTTGGTGACTTGCCCAAGGTGTGAATACCCCGCAATCTCTAATCCGGATGTGGAGATCGGTGTGGCCTGTAGAATCAGGTTGTCTGTGACTTTTTGGTACACATCAAAGGTTCCACTCAAGCGTCTGGATAAAACCTCGAAGTCAAGCCCAACGTTACTTCCCTCTACAATCTCCCATGAAAGTAATGGATCGTAAAGTTGGTTTATCGTGGTACCTCCACCATTGGTGAGACCGTTAAAGTAATAATTCATGTTCTCGCCCGTCGCAAAGGGTAAGAAATTTAGCGGCACATTTTGGTTTCCAAGGCGGCCCCAGCCTCCACGGATTTTCAATAAATCAAAAGCGCTTTCCTGAAGGAACTCTTCTTTTGAAATCACCCAGCCCGCTCCAAAGGATGGGAAGGTTCCCCATTTGCGGTCATCTGAAAATTGGGAGGATCCGTCCCGACGAACCGTTGCGGTAAGAAGGTACTTGTCATTGTATTTATACTGTGCTCTGGCAAAAAAGGATAACGTGTTGGCGTCGTTTGCTTTTACGCTGGTAAGGGATGTTAAATTATCATCGGCATAATTAGCTCCACCGAGATCCCAATAATTCCTATTAGGTAGGACGTTTTGCCTTGTAAAGGCTATGCTCTCCTGACCATCATTTATTGTGGTTTCAGTTCCGACTGTAGCCTCAACATCGTGTAGCCCAAATTGCTTAGCAAAGGTTACAAAATTGGTCACGGCCCAATTAAAGTTTGTGTAGCTGTTGTTGGTTAGCCTATTAATTGGATCGGCTGCACTGTATTGGGACTCCGTTCTTGAAGGATCGGCTGCAAGCCAAATTTCTCGTGAATCAGCGTAATTATAGGATTTACCATTGTTATACTGTCCAGAGAATTGGCCTGTGTAGGTGAAATATTTTGCAAACTTAACGTCAAGCTTTACGCTTCCTTGAAGTTGCATGCTACGCTGCTGCTCATCGTTGAAAAAGAGTTGGCTAACTGGATTCCCTACATTATTAAAGGACGAGCCCTGCACGCCAGCAAACCCATCTGCTCCTACATAAGGAACCCCCCATTGGCCATTTGGAAAACGCACGGGGACCATAGGCGACTGCTTATAGGCCGTAGTGAAGGCTCCAAGTGGTTTAGGCGTCACATTAAAAAAGGCGACACTCATGGTTTGGGTTAGCGTAATGTTTGGGTTAATCTTAAATTCGTTATTCGTACGAAGCGTTGTTCGGTTGTAATCTGAGCCTTCAAGAATGGCTTTTTCATCGTAATTACTGGCACTAAAAAAGTACTTAGCGCTTTCGGAGGATCCGGATACCGAGACATTATGCTGATTATAAACTCCCTGACGCGTTATCTCATCGAACCAATCGGTATTCACGGGTTGGTCCTGGGAAAATTTCGTCGAACCTAGGGCGGTATTCGTATAGTACGAAAACAGGTTGCTTCCAGCCATTTTCACTTTACGAAGCGGGGAACGAACGCCAATAAAGCCGTCGTACTCCACTGAAATCCCACGGCCACGGCCGGACTTTGTGGTAATGATAATCACCCCATTGGCCCCTCTATTCCCGTAGATTGCAAGGGCTGAGGCATCTTTTAAGATGTCATACGTCAGAATGTCATTTGTGTTAATGTTTGAAATTCCACCCACCATCATTCCATCAACCACATAAAGAGGTTCTCGTCCACCAAGGGCAGTTCCTAAACCACGTATCACGATCGAAGGCGTTGAGCCTGGAAGATCGGAAGCGGTAACATTCACACCAGCAGCTTTACCTTGAATGGCCTGCGTTGCATTTAAAACTTTGGTTTTACTAACCTCTTCTGCATTAATGGAGCTAATTGCGGCCGTATTGTCCACTTTTTTACGGCTACCATATCCAATCATTACGACTTCCTCGATTTGGTTCTCTCGAACCGAATCTTGAGTCGTCTGAGCCTGCACACTGATACCAAAGTAAAAGGCGGCAATTAGGCACGGAAACTTTAGATTGCTGTTTTTCATACTATTAGGATTTTATTTATTTCTCTCCTTTGGGATACTTAACGCACGTGCGTTTATTATCTCAAATTTAGAGATTATTTAGTATATATTAGCAAATACTTAACATTTATTATTACACAGTCTCAGAAATGCCTTTGAGAGAAGGCCCTTCGAACTTGGCGCAATATTTGAAAGACTACGCACGACAAAAGGTGCGCCCTTAGGTCCTAAAAAAATTCAACTTATGAAAGCAAAAACTGTCTTTGTAGCGACCATGGCTGTCGCTTCCTTAGGAGCCCTTACACAATCCTGTTTAGCCCTTGCCACAACCGGTATTGGACTCTCCGTTCTAAAACAGGTTCTTCTTGGCGGTATTACAAAAGGTGTGGGAATTTTTTCAGATAAAAATGCCTTCTTACAAAACGACCTTATCGACCAGGCACTTCCTAAACCCTTGAGAGAAATCAACTCAGTTCTAGAACGTATTGCACCAAATTTGGTGACGCAAGAGCGCGAATACATCGCCCTGGCAGCGGCCTATACCGTTCAAACAGCTGAACCCATACTAAGAAATGCGGTTAACAGTTTAACCACCGAAGATGTCATGCGCGTAGCCAATGGCGGGAAAGGGGCGGCCACAAGACTGTTAAAAGAAAAAACAGCAGACCAGCTTTTACTGGCGATTCAGCCCAAAGTAGATGAAAAGCTCAACGAGTTCGGTATTGTGAAAAGTCTTAATTTAGCGCTTCAAGGGAATAATTTACTTGGAGGCCTACTAGGAACGGGCAATCAGAACCTCAATTTGGCCTCTGGTGGACTTAGCAAACTCGCCTCCCAGCAAATGGTTGAGGGCTTATTTAAGATTATCGAAAACCATGAGGCTCAAAACTCTTACCAATTACTCAACGCGCTTCAAAACACGAAATAACAAATAAGCGTATCTTTAATTAATTTTTATAAATTACCAAACGTTAGACGACTGAAAAAACGCTATGGACCAACCCACTAACCCAATTGACAAAGGCATATTCGCCGAGGAATTCTATACCAACTTACATGCGCGTCTGGAGACCGCACATAACTTTCCAGAAGACTATCTCTATAAATTCATCTTCCCGAACGATCACGCAAAGCTCACGGAACTCTATCAGGTTTTTGATAAAATAAATTACACGATTTCGACGCGTGAGAGTTCAAACAAAAAGTATATTTCCGCGAGTATTTTAGCCTTTGTAATGGATGCCAATCAGGTAATTGAGCTCTATAAAGAAGTCTCAAAAATTCCAGGCGTCATGATGTTATAGAGGCATTAGCCTTCGATAAAGTATTTCGCATTTTCGATCGGTCTGGCGACCATGGCCAGGGCCCCTTTGATTAGTATTGGACGCTCAATTAAGTTTGGATTTTTCGATAGAACCTCGATCCACTCCTCATCGGTAAGGGTCTTATCTGCATAAACACTTTTATAAAGGGGTTCGTTTTTGCGAACTAGATCTAAGGGCTTTTTATCCAGCTTCTTTAGCAGCGTGGTTAATTCAAGCACGGACAAAGGATCGCTTATGATATCAATCACTTCAAATTCCACCCCATTTTCATCCAAATACTCAAGCACGCCTCTGGATTTTGAACAGGAGTTGTTATGTAAAATCTTTACCATAATTTAGGGTTTTGTAGGGGTTAGAAGAGTCCATGAAGTTCCGCCTCTATGCGCTCCAAAATGAATCCGAAATCTTGTGGACGTTCGACAAAGTCAAGATCATCCACCTCAATAATAAGAAGTTTGCCTTCTTTGTAGTTTTCGATCCAATGCTCGTATTTCTGATTTAATTTTGAGAGGTACTCGATGCTAATGCTTGCCTCATACTCCCGGCCCCGCTTATAAATCTTCTTGACCAGATTCGGAACATCGCTCTTTAGGTAAATTAGAAGATCGGGCGCCTGCACAAAAGACTTCATAAGATTAAATACCGATAAGTAATTGTCATAGTCTCTTTGCGTGAGTAAACTCATGTCATAGAGGTTTTCGGCAAAAATATGGGCGTCCTCATAGATGGTGCGGTCCTGCACAATGTCTTTTCCACTTTCGCGAATTTCCTTCACCTGTCGAAAACGACTGCCAAGAAAATAAATTTGAAGGGCAAAGCTCCACTGGCTCATATCGGCATAAAAATCCTCTAAGTAAGGGTTGTGATCGACGTCTTCAAACTGCGCTTCCCAGCCGTAGTGTTTAGCGAGCATTGTGGTTAACGTGGTTTTTCCCGCGCCAATATTTCCTGTGATTGCAATGTGCATGTATAAAAATCTAAGGTTGAAACTTAAGTAATCTGAACTCAAAACAGACCACTATTTAAAGGGCTCAAATATAAATTACTTTGCCAATGCGTTCAAAATTATGTTAAGAGAATTTATCCACATTCCTAGCGATTATTTTTCAGCCAGTGCTTTACCCACTGCTTCTTGCTTTTGCTTAATCGTCTAAATCGAGAGAAAAGCACTAGTGTGGCAATTACTTAAATTGCACTTCATAAATGGTTGGCCAGTTTTTTCCCGTAATTAACATATTCTCACCTTTAAAAGCGATGCCATTTAAAACGTCATCATTCCCTGTGGTGTGTTTCTTAGCTAAGTCTGAAAAATCAAATTTCCCTACGACCTCACCGGTCTTTGGGTCAATCTTTAAGATAATTGGATTCTGCCAAACATTGGCATAAATAAAGCCTTGATGGTATTCAAGTTCGTTTAATTGATGATAAGCCTGGGTATTTCCTGCCACGGAAATAACGCGCTCGACGCTCGAGGGATTCTCGATCGACAGAAAATAGATACTCTTAGTCCCATCTGAGACAATCAAACTCTTGCCATCATAGGTTAGTCCCCATCCTTCGCCAATTACATTTGGGTACGGGAATTCTGATAGAAGCTCTAAAGTGGATTTATTGTAGATAAAACCCTTTTTATTCTGCCAAGTTAATTGGTAGATTTTGTCGTTAACGATCGTTGCCCCTTCCGAGAAAACGTCCTGCGGCTGGTGTACAGACTTAATTACCTGAGTCGAGCCCAAAGGGTACTTAATTAACTGCGAAAGGCCATGCTGTCCATCACTTTCGTAGACGGTTCCCCCTTCCAATTCAAACCCTTGGGTAAAGTTTGCCGTATCGTGTGGGTATTCCTTGACGATTTCGTAGGCAATTTGCACTTCGGGCTTAGCGGCAAACACATTAATCGTGGCATCCTGACTAAGGACCTCCCCGCTCGAGGTCGTAATTAAAAAAGTGACGGCGTTGTCACCTAAGGAAAAAAAGTTGGGGTCAATTTGCAAACTTGAAGTTTCTTTATCGCCAAAACTAATTTTAATCTCTTTTGCGACCTTAGTAACCGACTGGGGCAGTTCCAGAGTATCCCCAAAATGGAACCCTTCGGACTGCTGTGCCAAGGTGTAACTATTTAGGTCGTTTAAAATCTCTTTTTCCTTGCTACACGAGACCAGGATTCCAAAGGTGATTAGCGCAATATAGAAGCTACGTTTCATTTTACTTTTATTTATTTTTTTTCAGTGCCTTGAGGACTCAAGGTTTCGGTGGTGAATTTAATCAAATGTCTGTGTTTAAGCAAAGAAAGAGCGCACTTTTTAGTACGCTCCAAACAATAAAACAGTATGAAAAAGGTCTTATTTTTCTAAATAGGTCTTTAAAGAGTCTTCAATGATGGCTTTCCAGCCGCCCTGAAAACTACTTAAGGAGAAGCCTTCACCCAGATGTTTAAAATTCTCTAACCCCTTGTGGGTGAAGGTCAGAAGCGTATGCTCTCCACGAGCTTTCAACTCCCAACAAACAATTGTATGGTCTTTCGTAAACTCAGGATACCCCCAAGAATATTTAAGTTTTTCCCTTGGAATCACCTCCAGAATTTCCCCCTGGTGATGGAATTTATTTTCACCACCCGGCTCATAAAAATTAAAAACATGGTTCAGATCTAAACTAAAGTCAGGAATATCAAAATACCACTGCTTTAGTTCTCTTGCCTCGGTAAGTGCGCTCCAGACTTTTTCTAGCGGCGCATCTAGTTTTTCAATCATAACAATCGTCTCATGCATGGGCTTGGCTATTTAATTAAGTACTTAAAATTAAGGAAAATAGCCATATCAAATACCCAAACATGACAAATATTTGCTTTATTTTTGCAGCACAAATAACTTATTCATGCAACCAGTCTATAAAGTCATAATTGCCCTAGTACTTCTAATCATTTTGCTGAGCCTCATTGGCTATTTTATTCTAACAAGACCTTCGTTTGGCAAAGCGCCATCGGGCGCTCGCCTCGAACGCATTCAAAATTCCCCGCACTACAAAACGGATCATTTTGACAACCTTAGTGA
The DNA here is from genome assembly GCA_002319955.1 of Flavobacteriales bacterium UBA1694. Taxonomy (GTDB): domain Bacteria; phylum Bacteroidota; class Bacteroidia; order Flavobacteriales; family Weeksellaceae; genus Planobacterium_A. Next base: position 41,316 of record DCJS01000031.1, on the reverse strand, counting down.
CACCCCAGCCATGGCGGAAGACCAAACGATGCTTGGAGCGATGTATAAAATGCTCTTTAAAAAAAGCCCGCAAAATCAGCCTAAGACTCCTTTTCATTTTGAGAAAACGGATCTGTTTTCAATACCTCTTTCTGAAAACACCTTAGTCTGGATGGGTCACTCCTCCTACTATCTACAACTCGATGGGAAACGAATCCTAGTCGATCCCGTATTTTCTGGTTATGCCGGTCCATTTTCGACAAACATTAAAGCCTTTAAAGGCAGTGATTTATATTCGGTAAAGGATATTCCTTCTTTAGATTATTTAATTATCACGCACGACCATTGGGACCACCTCGATTACAACACGGTCACCGCCCTATTCCCACAAACCAAAAAGGTAATTACGGGCCTTGGTACTGGGGAGCATTTAGAATACTGGGGACTTAGCCCAGAGAAATTAATTGAACTCGATTGGTTTGAATCCTCGATTCTAGAGCCGGGCTTTAAAGTCTTCTGTGAGCCTGCTCGGCACTTTTCAGGCCGAGGACTTAAAAGAAACCAAACCCTTTGGAGCAGCTTTTTACTTGAATTCCCCACGCAGAAAGTCTTTATTGGGGGCGATAGTGGGTACGGCGAGCATTTTAAAGAAATTGGGCAGCGTCACGGCGCGATTGATTTAGCAATCCTAGAGAATGGGCAGTACAATGAAGATTGGCGCTACATTCATTTTTTACCCGGAGAGAATTTAAAAGCGATGGACGATTTAAAGGCAAAGAAACTAGTTCCAGTGCATTTTGGTAAATTTGCTCTAGCACTCCATGCCTGGGATGAACCCGCTAAAAAAATACTGGAGCTCAAAAACGCCACGCAGGACGTTCTTATGCCAAAAATTGGCGAGCGACTCAATTGGACCCAGCCTCAGGCGCCTTTAGACTCATGGTGGGAACCCTATGAGTAATACAAGCAAAAGAAACGCACTATGGCCCAAGGCCACTTAATAAAAAATAAAGAATATCATGGTTGAAAACGCCTATATCATTGAGGGCACACGCTCCGCTATTGGAAGCCTTCGAGGGAGCCTTTCTAATTTAAGAACAGATGATTTATTAGCTGAAGTTCTCAAAGGACTCTTGAAAAAGCTGCCAGAATTACCTTTGGATAAAATCGACGACGTGATTATTGGTTGTGCCAACCAAGCCGGTGAAGATAATCGTAATGTGGCCCGAATGGCACTGCTCCTCGCCGGACTGCCCCAGAGTGTCCCAGGGGAAACCGTAAACCGTCTTTGTGCCTCTGGAATGAGCGCCATTGTGCAGGCTTCAAGAGCAATTAAATCCGGCGAAGGCGATTTGTTTATTGCGGGCGGCGTGGAAGGAATGACGCGCGCTCCGTACGTTTTGTCAAAATCCGCCACGCCATTTGGAAGCGATCAAAAGCTCTACGACAGTAGCTTTGGGTGGCGTTTTGTAAACCCAAAAATGCACGATCTTTACGGGACGGACGCGATGGGAAATACCGCGGAGAATTTAGCCCAGAAGTACGGTATATCTAGGCAAGAGCAAGACGCCTTTGCCCTAGAATCGCAAAGGAAAGCAGCAGCAGCGACGGCGAGCGGACGCCTGGCCTTAGAAATTACCCCCATTGAAATTCCGCAGCGAAAAAAAGAGTCTATTTTCTTTGATCAAGATGAATTTGTAAAGCCTCAATCAACCCTCGAGGGCCTTTCAAAATTAAGGCCCGCCTTTAATAAAGAGACTGGCTCGGTCACGGCTGGAAACTCCTCAGGACTGAACGACGGCGCTGCCGCAGTGCTGATAGCCTCACAGAGCGCTGTTAAGGAATTTGGACTTTCTCCCTTGGCCAGAATAGTCACCTCAGCCGTTGTAGGTGCCGAGCCACGAATCATGGGTATTGGCCCGGTTGAGGCGACGAAACTCGCTTTAAAACGAGCCAATCTAACGCTTGAAGCCATCGACCTTATTGAACTTAATGAAGCCTTTGCTGCTCAAAGTATTGCTTGTTTGAAAGAACTTGGTCTAAGCCCCGCAGACCCGCGTGTCAATGTGAATGGCGGAGCCATTGCCTTAGGCCATCCCCTTGGGATGAGTGGCGCTAGAATCACCTATTCTGCCGCCCTGGAACTTTCGAAAACGGGCAAACGCTACGCTTTAGCAACGATGTGTGTTGGCGTGGGTCAAGGCTACGCCGTGATCTTAGAAAACCCGGCGTTTTCAAAGGATTAATTCATTTACCTACCCTCTTAGGAAACTTAGGGTGTTTTCAATAGAAATAAAACGGTTGTAAAGCAAGACTTTACAACCGTTTTTATAATTCTGAGTTTAGATCAAAATGCGAGCTCTTTCTAACCAAAAGCGATAGGAACTTCCCGTCATCATTGAAATGCCACTTTGGGCAGAAAAACTCGTACCCTTAGTGCATGAGCAAAGAGCCCTTTTGCAAAGCATGAAAAAAGATAAGGAAAGCCTTCATAAAATCAGCAACAAAGCAGCTTAATTCCGCGCGGTAACTAAAAGTAGCCTATTAGAATCCTAATAATTTAAGTTTTAATTGCACCGCAAAGTTCCCTTTGAAGCCCTGGGTTTGGTAATGCCCGACGCGGTAAAAGAATCCCAAATTGAAATGCGAGCTTAAAAAATTATTCCATTCGAGTCCAACTTCTTGATAGAGTTTATTAAGGCTATGGAACTCAAACTGATGAAGTTCCGCATTCTGCATCTCACCCACCACCCCCTTATAAAGCACATCAAAGCTTGAGGCGTTATGCCCAATGCTTTTAAAGTACCAAGGCAAACGGTGGGTTAGGTAATAGCCAAAAAATTGATCGTTGAAATAGGTTCCTCCCGGCATGGTCGCAAATCCTAAATAGGAAGTCAGCGTAAAGCTCGTTCCACTTGTTTTACCTGATAGACCATTCATTTGAAATTGATTCCAAATAGGCACCTCGCCCGTAATTTTCCCCATATAAGCACGCGTACCGGTAAGGCCCAAAGGGGTCTTAAATTGGTGCGTAAAGAGCAGCTCAATTTTCTTAAACTCGCTCTGCCCACCGAGCAAGGAGAGACCCTGCTCGTAATGAAGATAGAACTCCGGATACCCCACGTGGTAGGTGAATTTCCCTGCTGGGGTCATCAGAGACTTTGATCCAGGAGCATACTTAAGTGTGGCTGAAACCTTGAATTCCTGAAACTCAGCGCCTAAGTTTGCAAAATCATAATCAAATAAGGCGGTATTGCGTGCGCGTTTCGCCCCCAATTTCATCGTTAGGTCTGAGCGTAAATCGTACTCCCATGATAAGCCAAAGCCTTTCGTCTGAAAATATTTTTCATTGCTTACATTAACGCCCGCATTCATGAGTTTCATTTTAAAACTCCAAAGCTCCTCATTAAAAAGACCAGAGGCCTTCACATCCGAGAAGTATTCTGCGCGAAGCATCGAATGCCGCGAGAGGCTTGTTCTGTACTCAAGGGCTGCGCCGTACTTAAATTCTTTATCTCTAAAACCATAGGCCAAGGAAACTTCGGGAGACCAGCGTGGACTAAACGTCTCGTTAAGTTTGGCACCAATGCCCAGGCGAAGGCCTTCGTATTTGGAATAACGCGCAAAATCTTCTGCCAAAAAATCGAGCTTTCCCACGCGAAGTTTTCCACTGGTGAGCGCCGAGAGAATTCCGGCCTTTTTCTGCCAGTTGTCGCGCTTTCCAATACTGTCAATTTTCTGATAGGAATTCTTTTCGCGAGGCGTCAAATCGTAAGGGCGGTAGGTTTCAAGTTTTTCGCCCGAAGTCGTAACCACCTCAAGCTCGTAGCCTTTAAAATCCTTGGGTTCAAATGAGGCCTTAGGATCCCAATCAAAGTAGTCTACACTCAGACTCGCATAGTACCCAAAATCTTGCTTGGATTTTAACTCAGGCTGCTGTTGTGCTAAATTTAGAGCCCCAATTTTAATCTCGAGATCTTCGTGCTCTAAGAACCACTTGCCGCCAAGAAGTCGCCAAGAACTTACTTTCGAGCGCTTCGAGCCTGAACTGCGCTGACTTTCAATCTGCTTCACGCCATAGCTTTGTGCGTCCACTAAAATTCGGCCATTAAATTTAGCGCCCGAATGCGGCCTGTCATGGGCCAGTTCTCGAAAACTTATTTCGTACGTTTCCCTTCCTTCAAGATAAAGGGTATCGGTTAGAAAAAACCGGTATAAGCTTCGGTTCTTTTTATCAATTACTTTCGGGGTTTTATCGCGATCGCTGCGAAGCGCTAGAAACCGGTAAAGGGGCTGGGTGAGCCCGGAAATTCGGCTGTCTAAGACAAGCGTCTTTTCACCCTCTGATTTTGAAAACCGGTACTCCATGGCTCTTTCCCAGAGAAACCCTGAGCTTTGAGCCGCAAAATTCTCAAATTTATTTCGGTTCCAAACCGACTTAGCGCCTTTTTTAGGGCTTTCTTCTGAGGGCTCGACCCTAAGGGTGTCATTTCTTTCACCAAGGGCCTTTTTATAGAGCGCAAGAGAATCGGCGCTAAGATCTAGAGCTAATTTTTCGTAGGAGCGGTAGGTGTAGGCAGGCAAACTTTTCGGCGAGTTTTGATCATAATGGACACTTACTTTATCAAGAATAGCAAGAGCTCTTGGATCACTAGCGTTTAAAATAACAACCTGCTCGATGGCCGTTTCTCTTTCAGTTTGAGAAAAAAGCCAGGAACTAAGTAGAAGTCCAAGTAATAGATAAAGTCGACTCATCCCTTTGGGTTTATAATGAATGATTGAAAGTAAACAAAAAAAAGGGTTTGTCGCTAAGTTTTTTATGTTTCAAAGACAACTAAGGCTCTATTTTAGAGCCTTAGTTGTTTGATGGTCTAAATTAATAGGCCGCTTAAAGCGCTAAAGCTTTTTGGTAGGCCGCTTCAATTCCCTCTAAATTCTTACCACCGGCCGTTGCAAACCCAGCATTTCCTCCGCCTCCGCCTTGGATTTCTTTTGCCAAGTCTTTCACAATTTGTCCGGCATTGTAAGTCGATTCAAGATCTGCTGAAACGCCAACCGTAATAAGGGGCTTATCTCCATGATCTGAAATAATTACGGTAAGAGACTGAGCAACCTTCTTTTTTAAATCGAAGACTAAGTCTTTAATTGCCCCAGCATCTAAGGAAGTTTTCTTTACTAAAATAGTCTTTCCGTTGGCAGGGGTGTACTGGTTTTGCCATTCGGCGGTTTCACTCGCTGCTTGATCTTTTTTCACCCGCTCTAAGGCCGATTTAAGCTCGGAATTTTCTTCAATCAATTTCCTAATGGCTTTGTCTAAATCTTTTGTTTTCAGAAGTTCCGTCAGAGACGCCAGAGTCGCTTCTTGTCCTTTGTAGTAAGTGCTTGCCGTTTCACCAGAAATGGCTTCAATACGGCGGATTCCTGCAGCCGTGGAACTTTCTGAAACCAGTTTAAATAGGCCAATTTCACCACTGGCTCTTACATGGGTTCCCCCACAGAGTTCCTTAGACGTTCCGAATTGAATTAGGCGGACTGTATCGCCGTACTTTTCGCCGAAAAGAGCCATCGCCCCTTTATCGAGCGCCTCATCCATTGGAATGTTTCGGTATTCTTCGAGAGCGTAATTCTTTTTTATTTTTTGATTCACCTTTTGCTCTACCTCCTGTAATTCTTGCTTCGAGACCTTTGCAAAGTGTGAAAAATCGAATCGTAAGTACTCAGGACCCACATAAGAACCTTTTTGTTCGACGTGCGTCCCTAAGACCTCACGAAGGGCTTCATGAAGTAAATGTGTCGCCGAGTGATTCGACTCCGTGCTGCGTCGTCTTGATTCGTCCACGCGGGCATAAAATACCGCACCGACATCTTTTGGAAGCTCCTTAATAAGCGAAACAATTAGGTTATTCTCTTTTTTCGTATCGAGAACGCTAAGAACCTCAGGGTTATTCTCAATGGAGTATAGTTTTGGCGCCGCTAAATCAAAATGGGCTGCGTAACTTGGAATTAAGACCCCTTGATCCCCTACTTGTCCCCCACCTTCGGGGTAAAAAGGACTTTGATCTAACACGATTTGAAAAAACTCTCCGTCTTTATTCTCAATCTTTCGGTAGCGCGTAATAGCGCACGTTGTGTCCAATTGGTCGTAGCCGATGAACTCCTCAGCCCGTTCTTCTAAAACGACCCAGTCGTAGACTTTTGCGGCAGAATCTTTTTTACTGCGCTGCTTTTGTTTCTGCATTTCTTCTTCAAAGCCCTGCTCATCAACAGATAAATGCCGCTCTTCTGCTATGATTCGAGACAAATCGACTGGAAACCCAAAGGTGTCGTAAAGTTCAAACACACGCTCACCTGGAAGCATTGTATCGCCATTGGCAAGAGTTTCTTTGATGGTATGGTCCAAACGCAAAAGGCCGGTTTCAATCGTTCTAAGAAACGAAGTCTCTTCCTCTTTAATCACTTCACTCACGAGTTTCACTTCCTTACGCAGTTCGGTAAAGTAATCCCCCATTTGCGCCTCAAGGACGGGCACTAGTTCGTATAAAAAGGCCCGGTCCATGCCAAGGAAACGGTATGAATACGAAATGGCTCGGCGCAAAATGCGTCGAATAACGTAGCCAGCTCCGCCATTGGCTGGCAGTTGACCGTCAGCAATGGCAAACGAAACGGCGCGGATGTGATCCACCACCACACGAATGGCAATATCTTTAGGATCTTCTAAGATGCCACTATACGTTTTTCCAGAAAGCTCTTCGACCTTGTGAATCAGAGGCGTAAAGACATCGGTATCGTAATTAGATGATTTTTTCTGAAGTGCCATACAGAGCCTTTCAAAGCCCATTCCGGTGTCCACATGACGGTTTGGTAATTTCTCTAAACTTCCGTCTGCTTTGCGGTTGAATTCCATGAACACGAGGTTCCATATTTCGACCACCTGAGGGTGGTCTTGATTCACAAGTTCAGAGCCTCTCACAAGCTGCTTCTCTTGGGGCGTTCGTAAATCGACATGGATTTCGGAACAAGGACCGCAAGGGCCACTCTCACCCATTTCCCAAAAATTGTCTTTCTTATTTCCCTCAACAATTCGGTCACTGTGAACGTGCGTTAACCACAGATCGTAGGCCTCTTGGTCGCGTTGCAAATTCTCTCTTAAGTCGCCTTGAAAAACACTGACATATAAATCTTCTTTCGGAATTTTATAAACTTCGGTCAGAAGCTCCCAAGCCCAATCTATGGCCTGTTTTTTAAAATAATCTCCAAAGGACCAATTCCCCAGCATTTCAAACATGGTGTGGTGGTACGTATCGCGTCCAACATCGTCTAGGTCGTTATGCTTCCCAGATACTCTCAAACATTTTTGCGTGTCCGCAATTCGTTTGGCTTTAGGTGTTTTATAGCCCAAAAAATAGTCTTTAAACTGAGTCATTCCCGAATTCGAAAACATAAGGGTCGGATCATCTTTTAAGACAATTGGAGCCGAGGGCACAATAAGGTGCTCCTTGCTTTTGAAAAATTCTAAAAATTGAGCGCGTATCTGTTGTGAGGTCATACCGATTTTATTTATTTTTTTATGCAGCAACGTAAGTAAGTCATGCAGGTTGGCAAATTTAAGGAATTTGTTCAAATCTTCCGCAACGGGCCTAGTTTATAAGGCATATTTTTTCGACGGGTCCTCTGCCACGCAAAAACGGTGGAGAGTTTAGACTCATGCAATCAAAAATTATTATATTTAGCCTATGAAAATAACTGATTTAGCACTCGAATTAGGTGTATCAACCTACAGCATAAAACAATTTATCGACGATTTTGATTTGGATTTACAGGAATGCCTCTACCCAAATCTTGAAGTAAAGGATGATTTTATAAAGTTTGCTCGAGAAAACAAGGCCTTTCTCATTCGCTATGAGAGGGACCTGGTGGAGGAAAAAACCTCAAAGCAAATTGCGAAGCAAATCAACCAACCCATTGAGCAGGTCGAAACCGTTATCAAAAAACAGAAACCTAATCTTTTCGAAAACGGCATGTATAAATCTTCAATCTCAAGTTACGGGATTGACCATGCGCTTGGGGGAAACTATAAGTTTGTTTACGACTACTTTGGAAAAAAAACCCCTTTATCACAGCGCGACTTCATCGGCTACCGCGATCTGTATTTTTACATCACTGAAATGCTGCATCCCTTTATTGATCCCCAGCAAACCAAAGACTGGGGTATTTATAAACCGGCTGGCATCATTCTCTACGGACCAAAGGGAAGTGGGAAAATTTTCTGGGCTCGAAAGATGGCAGAAATTATTGGCTACGAATTCAAAGCGATTAAAAACGCCTACTTAGGGACTTCATTCATTAACGGGGAAAAGACCAATTTTACAGACTTTCTCACCACCATGATGAAGGAATCAAAAGTTCTTCTATTCCTGGAAGATTTTGACTCGATTGCTCAGGAGCGCTCCACCACGCACGATCAGTTTTCAAACCTGGAAGAGGTAAAGGATATTATCCTGCATTCAATCCACCAATTCGTAAACGAGGACCTGCTGATGGTTGTAGCTGCCGAAACCCTTTCTGGAATGGACAGCGAAGTTTTTGCTCCGGGACGTTTTGATGTGCGTATTCCGGTGTTCCCACCAAACCGCGATGAGCGCTCTCAAATGGTCATGCGGTATTTAACAATGAATTTAGAAGACGATTCGATTCTTATGAAAATCCTCAAATTCAACAAGGCCGACCATAAACCATTCTGGACCCCGTATGCCGAGAAAATGCGCCTCTTTAGCAACACCATGGTCATAGACTTCACCCAAAGTGTTAAGAAGCGCCTAAGGAACCAGTACCAAAAAGTAAAGACTTCGGAATTCAAAATAAACCCCATTCTTCTCCAACATAGCCTGGCCGAGGCAGCCGGCAAACTGACCGAAGACTATTTAAACTCCGTGCAGCAGTTCATTTTTGAAGTAAGCGCGAGTGATTACGACGTGTTCTCATCGCGAATTGAGGCCGTGAAACTAGAGCTTAATTCGTATAAAGTGGAAGAACTTCCTCGCCGTCAGATTGGATTTGCACACAATGAATTACCAAAATAAGGTCTGAAAATTCCCTTAAAAAACCACTTTTGAACTCCCCTTTTGGGCATCCTAATGCCCGAAATTAGGGTTTGTGAATTTTAGGGTCAAAATCCTATCTTTGCAAAAACCATTTTTGTGATAAGTTCCGATCAACTCAAAGACCTTCATTCGCGCGTCGAGTCGCTCTATAAATACCTTCAAATTGAAAAGAAATCGATTGAAATTCAAAATGAGGAGGAAAAGACAACGGCCCCCGAATTCTGGAACCAACCCAAGGAAGCGGAACTGTTTTTAAAGCAGCTTCGTTCGAAAAAGAAATGGGTTGAGGCTTATGAGGCGATTCGTTCTGGCTTTGAAGATTTACAAGTTTTAATTGAATTTGCAAAAGAAGACCCAGAGAGCGCCCAAGAGCTAGACACTCACTACCCGATCCTTATTCAAAAAGTTGAAGATCTTGAATTCAAAAACATGCTCTCACAAGAAGGGGATGAACTCTCGTGCGTTCTGCAAATTACGGCAGGAGCTGGGGGAACCGAAAGTTGCGATTGGGCCGCGATGCTTATGCGCATGTACCTGATGTGGGCCCACTCACAAGGCTACAAGGTTCGGGAAATCAACTTTCAAGAAGGCGATGTTGCAGGCGTTAAGACAGTCACGCTAGAAATCGAAGGGGATTATGCTTTCGGGTATCTAAGAGGAGAGAATGGGGTTCACCGCCTGGTTCGAATCTCCCCCTTTGACTCCAATGCGAAACGCCACACAAGTTTTGTCTCCGTTTACGTTTACCCTCTTGTGGATGATACGATTGATATTCAAATTAATCCGGCCGATATCTCCTTTGAAACCATGCGTTCCTCTGGAGCTGGAGGTCAAAACGTAAACAAGGTTGAAACGGCGGTACGACTCCGTCACGCGCCTACGGGCATCATCATTGAAAACTCTGAGAGCCGCTCTCAGCTTCAAAATAAAGAAAAAGCCATGCAGCTTTTAAAATCAAGACTCTATGAAATGGAACTTGAAGAGCGCATGAAAGCACGCACAGAAATCGAAGCCGGTAAAATGAAAATTGAATGGGGCAGCCAAATTCGAAACTATGTCATGCATCCCTACAAACTAGTTAAAGACGTTCGTAGTGGCTACGAAACTTCCGATGTTGAAGGCGTCATGGATGGGGAAATCACGCCTTTTTTGAAGGCCTTTCTTATGGCTGATGGAAGCAGCAGTATGCCCTCAGACGACTTTGGACTCTAGAGCTGAAAAGTCCCCAAAACATAGGCAATTTACAAAGGTGAGCGCGTAACTCTATTGTGATTTTTGGCCTTAAAAAAATCTTAATAGATTTCATCTGTTAAATAATCATAATAATTTCTGTTTTGCCCTAAATTCAATTATTTTTGTAGCTAGATAAACGTATGAATGGATCATTTTGAAGGTTGGAAGGATTTACTAAATCCTGAGTTTTATATTAGGTATGGAGGGTTCTGGCTTGTCATATTTATCATTTTCGCAGAAACAGGTCTATTTGTTGGGTTTTTTCTCCCGGGTGACAGCCTACTTTTCATTTCAGGGATTTACTCTGTTGAAATCATAGAAAACACATTTGGAACAAGCTACGGGGGGTTACTTGACACCACGCTACTGGCCACGTGCATCGCTATATCAGCCATTATAGGAAACGAAGTGGGTTACTGGTTTGGACGCAAAACTGGACCAACACTCTATAAAAGAGAAGACGGATTTTTATTCAAAAAGAAGTATTTGTTTCAAGCCCACGATTTCTTTGAAAAACACGGGAGTCTCGCTATTATCCTTGCGCGCTTCCTACCCATTGTAAGAACTTTCGTTCCCATCGTTGCCGGAATAGTAAAAATGGACAAACGCCGCTTCTTATTTGACAATATTATCGGAGCCATTCTCTGGTCCTTTCTTTTGGTTTTTGCGGGCCACTATTTGGACCAATTATTTATCAGGGAGTTTGGAATTGACTTAAAAGAGCACTTAGGACTTATTATATTGCTGCTTGTTATTTTCACGACCATTCCAGTAATTCTAAAAATTCTATTTGGCAAAGCCAAAGAGCGCCACTAGACCGCTTTCCTACAAATCCGCTTCAAATTTTACACCTTCCTAGACGCGACATTCCTCTTAGGAGATCTCGATTCTTGGGCGATTATTTTCTATCTTTGAAATGCTAAAATTTTCCGATATGAAAAAACTAATGCTTCTTGTTGGCCTAGTAGGGTTTACCATGACCCAGGCTCAAACTAAATACGTTCTGGTTTTACACGGCGGGGCTGGAACCATCACCAAGGCGAGCATGACTCCTGAAAAGGAAGCCGCCTACAAAGCCGCCCTTTCACAGGCCTTACAGGCGGGCTATGCCCAAATTAAAAGCGGTGAAACAGCCGTTGAAGCTGTAGCAGCAGCCATTGAAATTCTTGAAAACTCACCGCTTTTCAACGCTGGAAAAGGCGCTGTATTTACAGCCGAGGGGAAAAATGAATTAGACGCCTCGATCATGTACAGCAAAAACCTTCAGGCTGGTGCTGTAGCTGGGGTGAGCACAATAAAAAACCCAATAAAAGCAGCCATTGCCGTGATGCGCTACTCGCCTCATGTGCTACTTATTGGAAAGGGAGCAGAAGAATTTGCCTCGCTACAACATCTGGAGCTGGTTCCGCCTGAGTATTTCTACACGGCAGAGCGCTACAAATCTTTGCAAAAGTTTTTGAAAAATGAAGCAAACAAAAAACCGACTTCCTTTAGCAGCACACCTTCTGCTTTGGAGGTCGATTATAAATTTGGAACTGTGGGCGCTGTCGCTCTAGACCACGCTGGAAACCTAGCTGCAGGGACCTCGACAGGTGGCATGACTGGTAAAAAATGGAACCGGGTCGGCGATGCGCCTCTAATTGGTTCGGGCACCTATGCTAATTCCTGGGTTGGGGTATCGGCAACGGGTTGGGGAGAATTTTTCATTCGTACCGCAGCGGCCAGAACTTTAGCCGCCAAAATGGAATACCAAGGGAAAGACGTAAAAATGGCCGGCCAGGAAGTCATTCAAGAAATCGAAAAATTAGGGGGCGATGGCGGACTCATCGCTTTAGATAAGAACGGCCAGGTTTCCACCCCGTTCAATACCTCCGGAATGTACCGAGGTACCATAACAGACAAAGGGGAAATCGAGGTCCAAATTTACCGCTAAATCGTAATTTCTATGCCTAACTTAAGTTTTAAACTCACCACCCTAGCGCAGTGGTCTGAAGTTGTCAAGACGCTAATTCCCCATCTAACCAGGCCCATTTTACTACTCAAAGGAAACCTTGGAGCAGGAAAGACCACTTTTACTAAAGAGCTTGTTTCCCAGTTGGGCAGCACAGATCCCGTGTCCTCCCCGACCTATGCCCTTGTAAACACGTACCAAACCGCTAAAGGAAAAATCTACCATTTCGATTTATACCGCTTGAATTCACTCGAAGAAGTTTACGGCATCGGTATTGAAGAGTACCTGGATGAGCCGGGGGCATTCTGTATAATTGAGTGGCCTGAAGTTTTTGAATCGGAATTAGACCAGGGGAATTTCCACGAGCTTAAAATTGAAAACACGCAGCAATTTCGAGACGTATTTTTTAATTAAGTTGCCCGCTCCCAAAGTTCAGGATATTTGTATCTTTGCTTAAGAATTCTCACAAATATTTAGTCCCCTATGAGCGGTACGATTTTCACTCCATTCACCGAACAGGACCTCCTTCCCAAGGAGGAAAAGCTTGAAGTTTTTAAAAAAGGAAAGAAATTCACAATTGGCTTACCAAAAGAAAGCTCGTTAAATGAAAGGCGAACTTGTCTTACGCCAGATGCGGTACAAGTCCTTACGGATCATGGGCATGAGATCATTGTGGAGCAAGGGGCCGGAGCGGGCTCGTTTTTCTCCGACCATCACTACGCCGAGGCTGGAGCCCGAATCACAAAGGATCCAAAAGAAGCCTTTGCACAAGAACTCATCATGAAAATCAACCCCCCGACTCTCGAGGAGATTGACTATTTAAAAACGGGGACTCACCTCATTTCAGCGCTTCAAATTAACCTGCGCGATAAGGACTATTTCTTAAGACTTGCCGAACAAAAAATTAATGCCATCGCCTTTGAGTTCATCATGGACGATTACCACCAGCTGGCTCTGGTTCGACTCATTGGCGAAATTGCAGGAACCGCCTCAATCCTTTACGCCTCTGAACTCTTAGCCCTTTCCAACGGTTTGATGCTAGGGGGAATTACGGGGGTTCGACCCACAGAAGTGGTTGTAATCGGAGCCGGAATTGTAGGTGAATTTGCCACAAAAGCCGCTATAGGACTCGGCGCAAGTGTAAAAGTTTTTGACAATTCCCTTTCTAAGCTGCGACGCCTCCATACCCTAGTCGATGGACGGGTTCCAACCTCAATTATTGACCCTAAGGAGCTTACCAAGGTCCTTCGACGCGCAGACGTCGTCATTGGTGCCTTACCATGCGTTAACCAAATCCCTGTGATCACCGAGGCTATGGTTTTAAAAATGAAAAAGGGAAGCGTTCTAATCGATATAACAATAGACCATGGCAAAGTCTCAGAGACCTCTGAACTAACCACCATGGAGGACCCCTTTTTTATTCGCCATGATGTCATCCACTGTGGGCTACCCAACCTAACTTCAAGGATTCCACGAACAACGACAAAAGCCATTTCAAATTTCTTCCTGTCCTATATTTTAAATTACGACCAGGAAGGCGGATTTGACAATATGCTTATGCATCAAAACCAAATGAAAGAGTCCCTCTACATGTATAAAGGACGCCATACCAATAAGGTGGTTTGTGAGCGCTTTGATCTCACCTACCATGACATTAATCTTTTGATCTTTTAATTTATTAACTCTCTTACGAGTGATCCCTTCGGATCAAATCTATCTACTAAGCATGCGAAAATTCAAATTCTATCTCTTCGGACTTATTCCAGGAATTCTATTAGTTTTATTTATTTTAGATAAAAAAGGGGCCACTTGTACAGGCTATTTGCCGAACAGCCGGGTCATTGCTGAAACCTTAAGCAAAGACTTTATTTACTCGCCCAATTTTGAACTTGAAATGAAACGCCTGGGCCTTACGCCCGAATTCATAAAAGACAGCCTCATTACCAAGGGCGAGGTTGATTTCACAAAAAGTGAGGCGCAGAAGAAACCCTGCCCTCAGTACCTGGTTCATTACCCTAAAGAGAACCCTCGCTACGAAATCACATTTGAAAAGTGCGAGGAAACAGTCACCTTTAATACAATTAATCAGCGCTAAGTAATGAGAGTCGCTCTAATTGGAACGGGACTCATTGGAGGCTCCATGATGCTTCGTTTAAAGCATCAAGGACTCGTGGACAAAGTCTATGGGGTGGATCTCAATGGGCTCCATCTACAGACTGCATTAGAGCGGGGAATTATTGATGAAATTGCCACTCTAAGCACCTTACCAAAAGACCTCGATTTAATTGTTGTCGCCATTCCAGTGGATGCTGCAAGGGGTCTGCTTCCTGAACTGTTAAGTTCAATTTCGAGTACTACCACCGTTATGGACGTGGGCTCGACGAAAGAGGCCCTAACAAAAAGTCTCGAATCGCATCCAAACCGCGGACGCTTCGTGGCGTTTCACCCGATGTGGGGTACGGAAAACAGTGGACCAGACTCGGCGCAACTTGATAGTTTCGACTCAAGAGCCTGCGTGATTTGTGACTCACAAGATTCGGACAGCGATGCCCTTGAAAAAATAGAAAATTTAGCGAAAAACCTGGGAATGAGTGTGCTGTACATGTCGGCTAAAGACCACGATCTGCATGCCGCTTATATTTCACATATATCGCATATTACGTCTTACGCCCTGGCAAATACCGTCTTAGAAAAAGAACGCGAAGAAGACACGATCTTCCAACTTGCAAGCTCTGGTTTTTCCTCTACAGTAAGACTTGCCAAGTCCCACCCTGATATGTGGGTGCCAATTTTCCGGCAGAATAAAGAAAATGTTTTAGACGTTTTAAACGAACACATCTCTCAACTTCGAAAATTTAAAAGTGCGCTTGAGAAAGAGAACTATGAACTCTTAGAGGAACTCATAGTCAATGCAAACCGAATTCGTCCAATTTTAGAGCAAGACTAAAGCTTAGCATTCAGGCACATTCACAGCAATTGCAAGGCCACCTTCTGAGGTTTCCTTAAAGCGATCACTCATGCTCTGAGCTGTATCCCACATCGATTTTGTCACCTCATCCAGAGTTACTCGGGCCTTGGCTGGGTCGCTTTCGATCGCAATATTAGCGGCCGTAATCGCTTTGATTGCCCCCATTGAATTCCGCTCAATGCAAGGAATTTGAACGAGCCCCCTAATCGGGTCACAGGTAAGCCCTAAATGGTGTTCCATGGCAATTTCAGCAGCCATTAGTACTTGGCCAGGACTTCCTCCCATAATCTCCGTAAGTCCAGCTGCCGCCATGGCGGAGGAGACTCCTATTTCTGCTTGACAGCCTCCCATGGCAGCGGAAATTGTCGCGTTCTTTTTAAAGAGTGTTCCAATCTCACCCGCCACAAGCAAAAAGCGAATAATTTTATCGTTCCCTGTGTGAGGTGTGAAAGTTTGCGAATACATTAAAACAGCAGGTATTACCCCACTGGCACCATTCGTTGGCGCGGTAATGATGCGTCCAAAGCTCGCATTTTCTTCATTTACTGCTAAGGCATAGCAAGTCACCCATTTATTAATCGTATTAAACGATTGGTCTGACTCGACCAGAAAGTTGAACCACTGCTCTTGGGTGTGGTAGATATTATCTCCAAGTAATTTACGGTTTAGTCCTGCAGCCCGGCGTGTGACGTTTAATCCCCCTGGGAGCGTGCCTTCACGGTTTACGCCTTTATAGACGCACGATTTAATCTGCTCCCAAATATAGAGGGCATGGGCATCGGTTTGCTCTTTGGTGCGCCAGCTTTCCTCATTCATATACACCAGGTCCGAGATTCGCCCCAAATTGTACTTCTCAACGTTTCGCTCGATATCTGCACCACTATGGCAAGGGTAAAGGGTGCGCACACTGGAGGACTCAATTGAATTATCTTCCTTGGTGGCCACAAAACCTCCCCCCACGGAGTAGTAATCTTGTGAGAGCTGCTGCCCATCGTCAAAGACAGCCTTAAAGATCATCCCGTTGGGATGGAAATCAAGTGACCGTGACTTATTTAGAATAAGGTGGTGCCCGTAGATAAAATCGACCCAGACCTTGCCTCCTAAACAAAGTTTCCCTGAAGATTTGATGGTTTCAACTTTTTGATCAATTAGGGCGGTATCGATCGTTTGGAAGTTCTCACCTGAAAGTCCTAGCATTCCAGCGATGTCTGTTCCATGGCCGATTCCCGTTTTTGCAAGCGAGCCAAAAAACTCGACAAAAACTTCGCGGACCTCTGAGAGTTTGCGCGTGCGTTCTATTAAGTTAATAAACAGTTCTGCGGCGTTCCAAGGCCCCATCGTATGAGAACTTGAAGGTCCGATTCCGACTTTAATGATTTCAAAAACACTGATTGATTGCATAGCATAAGATATCAAAACAAAGATACTATTAATCTAATGATTCGCCCTGAAGAACTTTTTTAATAATGGCACTTAGCGCCTTGCTCTTCGTGATGGGAAATAAATGGGTTCCACCAGAGATCACGTAATCGGGCTTCGAATTTTTAATCGGAAACACACGGTCTTTATCTCCCAAAATTTGAATAACCCCCTCGAGTGGCTGGGCCTGCCACTTGCCAATTTCGGTGAGACTCCATTTCAAATACCCATAATCTCGAATCGTGAAGTAAGAAAGTAAATTTGAGCTCGATGCGCCAAACAAATAATGAAGGGCATAGCGCATGGGTAAAAAATTGGGGTTTAAAAATCGTTGGGCCATGTACCGAAACAGCCTGGTGTTATGTCCGAATTTCAAGAGAGATGACTTCTCCGCTCCACTGCGTATGCTTCCCAGTATGATGGTCTTCTGTGGGCGCTTTAGTCGGGCGATTTCCTGAACAATAAGGCCTCCAAAGGAATACCCCAGAAGGGAAAAGGGCTTAGAATCGTCGATTCGATCCGCCATTCGGGCCACATAGTGCTCAAGGTGCTCTTTTTTCTCAGGCATAAGCCAGTCTAAAAAGACCACCTGATGCTCGCTCGGAAAATCGATGCGTTGGAGGACTGAAAAATCAGCTCCCAGACCACTTACGACATAAAGATTTACTTTTTCCTTTTCCATACTTCCTTTTTAGGGCGCACAGGCCCCAATAAAAAAGCAGGAGCGTAATTCTCCTGCTCTCATAGACTATTAAGTGCCCTTAAGCCAAAACCTCTAAATGAATGGCGCCAAGCAAAACAGAAGTTAATCTTTTTCTATAAAGGCACCGTAATACGCTGCACCTTCTAATATGCCTTTTGAATTCCTTAGAATATAAATTGGAATGTCTTTTAATAGGTGTTCCATGCGATCAGAAATCTTGAAATTCTTATAAAACTTAGCATGGTCAATTAAATCATGCATCTCATCCGTGATTTCTCCCGTCATAATTAATCCTCCGGTTGCTTTTAGTTTTAGCACAAGGCTGTTTGCTTCGCGCGCTAAAAACTCTAAATACATATTTAGGGTAAGTTTGACCAACCGCGATCTTTTCTCTCTTGCCTCACTTGCAAAAACGCTTAAAAACGTTTCGCTTTTAAGTCGCTCTGTGAGCCAAGGTTCCTCCTCGTGGCGTCCTACGTCTCTCAAGAATCGGTAAATATTATAAAGACCTTCTTTTGAAAGAACGGTTTCCCACGTTACAATGCCGTAGATTTTAGTCAAAAACTGATAAAACTGAACCTCGAAATCATTTCTTGGAGAAAACTCTGTGTGGCCTCCTTCGGTGGCAAACGGTCTTAGAAAAGTTCCGTCATAGAAAAGACCCGCTTCCCCCAAGCCATTTCCAGGAGCCAGAATAGCGACGTTCCCTCGGCGTCTGTCCTTCGAGGAATGAATAATATCAAACTTACTATCGTACACATCATAGAGTGAATACGCTGTAGCTTCTAAATCGTTAATCAAATAGACCTTTTCTAAATTTAATTCGGTCTTGATGGTTTCAGCATCAAGGCTCCAAGGTAAATTTGTCGTCTCACATTTGCCTGCAATCACCGGTCCTGGGACCCCAATCGAAAATTTCTGAATCGTCTCTAAGTTCATCTCAGCAATGAAGGATTTCGCCATCTGCGAAAAAGAACTGTATTCAGATGTGGCATACGACTTTTCAAGACGGTGGGTAATTTCCCCATTTTCGCAGTCGTAGACTCCAAGTACACTCTGTTCTTTACGAAGATCAGCAACAAGAAGATTTTTATTTTTATTAACTTCACACTCACTTCCAGGAGTATAGAGCGGAAATTTCGTTTTAGGACTCATAAGTTTTCGTTTACTCTCAAAGATAAAAAAAGTTTCTTAAACCTCGGAAAAAAAAATGCCTCCTCAAACTGAGGAGGCCAATTTAGTTGCGTTTTTACCTTCCTAATGGAATGTTATACGAAACCCCAGCACCTAAGGCGCCGGCATTGTATTTTTGAGTTCCGATCTCGCCTTTATCTCCTGTAAATACTTTTTGGTATTGTACTGAAAAATTCCAATCTTGGTTATGGTATCCGATTTCTGGTTTGATGTAAAATCCACCATCTGGACGATCTACCATAGACCCATTTGAGGCAACCTTATCATCACCAGTAATAATTCCATAACCCACGTCAGTTCCTAGGTAAAATCCAGTCTGTTTTGGGTAGACCCGAATTAAAGCGGCCACCGGTACAACACCGAAATCATTGTTGTCAATGGTAGCCCCATTTAGCTCATTCTCACGGCCAAAATAATGGGAGTATCCCGTTGCAATACCAAGTCCAAAGCCTGGAGTTACAAGGTTTTGGTAAGAAACCTCTACGCCTGCCGCAGCAGAAGCATTTTCAGCAGGAATAGCAGCCCCGCCATTCACACCTACTTTTAAAATATTGCGCATATCCGCGGACTGTGCACTTAAAATCCCTGCACTTAGCAGGCCTACAGCGAGAATTGATCTTTTTAATGTCTTCATAATCTTAAATTTTACAGTTACTTCTTAAATTTACTTGGGGTAACTATTGAAAATTTTATGCCAAAACGAGGCGCAAGACGCTGCACAAAAGGCCAAAACGGCTGTAACAAATTGATAAACACCCTATTTCAATTCAAACAATTGTTTACAAATTCTGCGAAAATCGAGTAAAAAAACCCTATAATTTCTATTTCAAAACCACTTAAAGGCGCCAAAAGAATAAAAATTAGGGCTTACTAAGCAAAACTCCAGACGCTTTATACCTTAACTTAGACCAGTGATTCCGCCCAAAGCATCAATATCCATGAGTTCCGCTGCTGGAGTACTTGGAAGCCCAGGCATTCGCATCATATCTCCCAGAACGGGAATGATAAAACCCGCACCGGCGGCAAATTCAAATTCTCGGATCGTTATTGTAAAGTTCCTTGGCCTTCCAATTTTTGTTTCATCATCGGAAAGCGATTTTTGAGTTTTCGCCATACAGACCGGTAGGTGGTCATAACCTAGGTCGTAAATCGTCTTTAATTGCGCTTTTGCTCGCTGCGAGTAATTCACCCGCTCAGCCCCATAGACCTTGGTGGCAATCGTGTGAATCTTGTTTTCAATCGAATCGCTCGGTTGGTACAGAGGTTTAAAGGCCGAAG
Organism: Flavobacteriales bacterium UBA1694; assembly: GCA_002319955.1. Lineage (GTDB taxonomy): Bacteria > Bacteroidota > Bacteroidia > Flavobacteriales > Weeksellaceae > Planobacterium_A. The sequence goes on along the minus strand of DCJS01000031.1, from coordinate 21,490 downwards.
GCGTTGATTCGATCAACTCAACAAGGCTCTTGGCGAAATTCTCCATGCCCTCTCCGCCTTTTGCAAATTCTTCAGCCAGTACGGCTTTAACGCCAAGCTTCGCACATTCTTGAATAACATACTGAATTTCCTCAGGGTCATCTGAGGCAAAATGATTAAGGGCCACAATGGGATGAAAGCCAAAGGCATAGCCATTTTCAATGTGCTTTTTCAAGTTTTCAATGCCGTGACTCACCGCCTCGAGATTGGGCCGATCGAAATCTTCTTTTTTGGTTAAACCGCCATGGTAACGTAAGGCTCTAATGGTAGCCACAATTACATAGGCATCCGGACTCAGATTCCCGTAGTGGCATTTGATATGCAAAAATTTCTCTGCGCCTAAATCCGCGCCAAAGCCGGCCTCAGTGACCACGTAATCGGCTAAAGAAAGTCCCATTTTCGTGGCTAATATGGTGTTGGTCCCCTGCGCAATGTTTGCAAATGGACCGCCGTGTAAGATGGCAGGACTCCCTTCAAGTGTTTGAACTAAATTTGGCTTAATTGCGTCTTTTAAAAGAATCGCCATAGCACCTTGGGCGTTTAGATCCTTTGCGAAAATCGGTTGACGTGAATAGGTATAGCCAATGAAAATATTTCCCAACCGTTTTTTCAGATCTTCGAAATCTTGGCACAAGCAAAGTATCGCCATCACCTCAGAGGCTGCCGTAATATTGAATCCTTCTTCGCGCGTGACCCCGTGGTTTAACCCTCCTAGTCCAACGACAATATTTCGAAGGGCACGGTCGTTCATGTCAATAACCCGCTTCCAAACAATAGTGCGTGGATCAATCCCAAGAGAATTTTTGCGATTTTGAAGGTTATTATCAATCAACGCGGAGAGCAGGTTGTTTGCCTTTTCAATGGCGGAGAAATCGCCCGTAAAGTGCAAATTGATATCCACCATAGGAATGACCTGCGCGTACCCGCCACCGGCCGCGCCACCCTTGATCCCAAAGACAGGCCCTAGACTTGGTTCTCGAAGTACGGCAATGGCTTTTTTGCCGATGCGGTTTAGGCCATCGCACAGCCCCACAGAGACGGTGGTCTTTCCTTCGCCAGCGGGCGTGGGATTAATAGCGGTCACTAATATAAGTTTTGAGTTCTTAGCCTTGCCCTGATCGATATAAGAGAGGGGAATTTTAGCTTTATACTTTCCATAGTATTCTAAGTCGTCACGTAAAATACCCAAGGGTTCTGCAATTTCACGAATGTGCTTGATTGGGGCGCGGTTTGCAATTTCTATATCAGATGGAAAGCTCATAGGAAATAAATTTAGTGGTTGATTAACAAATTTACTCCAAATAGTCCCTCAAGAAAAGCAAATCAAATTGAGTTAAATCATAAAGTGATTAATTCTCTACTCCGTGCACAATGGTCAAGATTGGAGATGTGTAGAAAAGCAGTTGCAAGGCTAAGGAATTGACCTTTAAGTAAAGCCAATTCCCTTAGGTCCTTAAACGAAAAAAGCAACTTTGAAAAGTTGCTTAATTTTACGGTGCCTTATTTGAGGGCATTTTTCTCTTGATTCTTTCGACTTTGCCTTTCTTCGAATTTCTTAACGACGAAACCAATAACAACAGGCGCAACCCAAATTAGGATTCTTCTTAATAATGTCGGACTCATACTGTTTAATTTTTTGTAATTCGACTCAATTTCCAGGCCAAATCGCCCAGGCTGACACCTAAGATACGAAAGTTGAAATAGTGCGCAAAAATTCTATAAAAAAATCCCACTCGGTTAAGAGTGGGATTTGTATAAAAACTTAAGAATTCGCTTTTCTAATTCTCAGAAGGGGCCTGAGTATCGCCTTCTGGTCTTTCGCTTCTTGGCTTACTTTCCGGTCTCTCTGGTCTTGGAAGTAATACCTTTCTAGAAAGTTTCATTTTTCTACGGTCATCGTAGCCTAGGAACTTCACTTCAACTTGATCTCCTTCTTCGTAAGGCACTTTCTCCGTACGTTTCCAGTCAATCTCTGAGATGTGAAGTAAACCTTCAGTTCCCTTTGCAATTGCAACAAAGGCTCCAAAATCCATCACTTTAACCACGGTTCCATTATAGACTTCGCCAACAGTTGGAACAAAGGTAATTTCGTTGATTTTCGCAATCGCGTCGTTAATTTTATCGCGGTTCGTTCCAGCGATTTCAATACGGCCGATTTCACCAATTTCTTCAATTGCAATAACCGTATCTGTATCTTTCTGTAATTGTTGAATTACTTTTCCGCCAGGTCCAATAACAGCACCAATGAATTCTTTCGCAATTTCAAGAATTTCCATTTTCGGAGCGTGTGGTTTCACATCTTCTCTCGGTTTATCAAGTGTTTTAAGAAGTTCACCTAGAATGTGAAGTCGTCCTTCACGCGCTTGGTTTAGAGCCGATTCCATAATATCCATTGAAAGACCTTCGATCTTAATGTCCATTTGGCAAGCCGTGATACCGTCCGCTGTCCCGGTTACTTTAAAGTCCATATCCCCAAGGTGATCTTCATCCCCTAAGATGTCTGAAAGAACCGTGAATTTTCCAGATTTCGTATCTGTAATAAGACCCATTGCAATACCTGAAACCGGTTTTGAAATCTTCACCCCTGCATCCATAAGTGCTAGTGTTCCAGCACAGACAGTGGCCATTGAGGAGGAGCCATTCGACTCAAGGATATCAGAAACAATTCGAATGGTGTAAGGATTCTCTGCGGGAATCATACCCTCTAGTGCTCTTTGAGCTAAGTTCCCATGACCAACCTCACGTCTTGAGGTTCCTCTTAAAGGTCTTGCCTCTCCAGTGGAGAATGGTGGGAAGTTATAATGTAGGAAGAATTTCTGATCGTAGTTAATTGCTACAGAATCCACCATGTTTGCATCTTTTACAGATCCAAGTGTTACGGCAGTTAGAGACTGCGTTTCTCCTCTTGTAAAGATTGCAGATCCGTGGGCTCCTGGAAGGTAGTCCACTTCAGACCAAATTGGACGAATGGTTTTAGGATCACGTCCATCCAAACGAATGCCTTCATTTAAAATCATCTGGCGCATCGCTTCCTTCTCCACATCGTGGTAGTAAACTTTTGCAAATCCAGCAACCTCCGCTCTTTCTTCCTCAGAATATTGTGCTAGGAACGATTCAAGAACCTCGGCGAATTTCTCATGTCTTTCTTCTTTAGAAGATGGCGATTTCGCAACTTCATAAACTTTATCGTAAGTTTCAGCCCAAACTTTTTCACGAATGGTCTCGTTATGGGTTTCGTGTTCGTAGGTCCTTTTCACAGCCGTTGCAGGAATTCTTGCTGCTAGACGCTCTTGAGCCTCAATTTGAACTTTAATTTCTTCGTGCGCATATTTAATGGCTTCAAGCATTTCAGCTTCTGAAATTTCTTTCATTTCGCCCTCAACCATTACAATCGAATCTTTGGTTGCTCCAACGATGATATCTAGGTCTGCCTTAGCAAGGTTCTCTAAACTTGGGTTAATGCTAAGCTCGCCATCAATTCTTACGACTCTCACCTCAGACATTGGCCCATTAAAGGGAATATCAGTCACAGCAATTGCTGCAGAGGCAGCAAGTCCCGCAAGTGTTTCTGGCATGACGTCTTTATCATAAGAGATAAGGGAGATCATCACTTGAACTTCCGCATGGAAATCAGAAGGGAATAGTGGACGTAGAACGCGGTCTACCAAACGCATGGTTAAAATCTCTTCATCAGAAGGTCTTGCTTCTCTTCTAAAGAAATTTCCTGGAATTTTTCCTCCTGCGTAGAATTTCTCGCGGTAATCTACAGTAAGTGGAAGGAAGTCTACCCCTGGGTTCGCTTCTTTGTTTGCTACAACTGTGGCAAGAAGCATCGTGCCTCCCATTTTTACTACAACAGACCCGTTTGCTTGTTTCGCTAAACGTCCTGTTTCGATCGTGACCTCACGACCGTCTTTAAATTGAAATTTTTCAATAAGTGCTTGTGGAGCATTCATAATTTACTTTCGTCTTTGTTGCACTCCGTATTGAGTGCGGTTACTATTTAAACATTTTAAATTTTCGTTGGCAAAGTTAACGATTTATCATGGAAAACCCTTACATTCTACGCTGATAAATAGTCTAAAAATCAGTAAATTCTACCCTTCTCAATTGCATTCAAATGAAAACACTCCTTAAATTAGAATCTCTCGCCCTACTTCTATTGGGACTTTACGCGTTCTACAGCACCGGGCTCTCTTGGTGGTGGTTTTTTGCCCTTATACTAGCGCCTGATCTCTCCATGCTGGGCTACTTACTGGGACCCAAATGGGGCGCTATAACTTATAACCTTTTTCACCATTACGCCCTTGCGATTGGCTGTTATCTACTAGGCAATCTCCTTCAAGTAGAGTGGCTAACGCTTTGTGGAGTGATTCTATTTTCTCATAGTGCCTTAGACCGAGCCCTCGGTTATGGGCTGAAATATAAAGATCAATTTAAGCATACCCACCTAGGCTGGATTGGCAAATCAAGCACTTAAGAATTTTTAAGAAGTCTTTCAATATTCCCATTTATTATCTTCATGGCATGAAACTAGAAGTAATTCTACCCTAAAAACATCTAAAAACAAAAATTATGGGATTACTTTGGACACTTCTAATTGGCGCCTTGGCGGGATGGCTAGGCTCACAACTTTTTAAAGGAGGAAGCTTAGGGCTTCTCGGAAACATTATAGTCGGAATTATCGGCGGTTTTATTGGCTACTGGCTTTTAGGCACCGCCTTTGGAACCTCAATTATTGGCCAGATTCTAACTGGCGCAGTGGGGGCCATCATTCTTTTAGCGGTTATTAACTTAATTAGTGGCAGGCGAGTGTAAAGCTCAAGCCAAAAAAAAATACCAACACTTTGCAGCGTTGGTATTTTTTTTTGGTTGTGGATGGCTTATTTTCTAAGACCTAGTTCCGCGATAATCGCTCTGTATCTCGTGATATCTTTGCTCTTAAGGTAATCTAGAAGTCTTTTTCTTTTACCTACCAATTTTACAAGAGATCTCTCGGTTGCGAAATCTTTTTGGTTCTTTTTCAGGTGACCAGTTAGGTGGTTAATTCTGAAAGTAAAAAGAGCAACTTGCCCTTCTGCAGACCCTGTGTTTTCTGGAACTCCGCCATGTTTTGCGAAAATTTCCGCTTTTTTCTCTGATGTTAAGTACATGCAAATATTATTTAATGATTATTATGTAACGAGCTGCAAATGTACGACAATTCCTCAATTTCACCAAACCAATTTTGCTTTGAAAAGAAGGGTTGAAAAAACTGTTAAAAAAATCTTAAATTTTATAAGAGAAAATCCATGAAATGGCTCTATTTTTGCATCATTAGTACAAAGATGAAAAAACTCCTGCTCCCCATTTTACTTATCGCTGCAAGTGCTGCTGTTTTAAAGAGTTGCATGAACGTTTCAGCGGCTGATGGAGGTAGTTTTTTGAACCAAAATCTGGATGCTCAAGACGTGCAAAATGTGCTTTTTTTCAATCCTGAAATCGATCCAGGTATTGAGGAAATTCGATTCCCTTCTTACCAATCCTTTTTTGACGGCGTAACACAAGAGTTTTCTAAATCGAAAAATGTGGTGGTTAACCGCGTAGAAACACCGATGGAATTTGATTCTGTTGACATCGAAACGTTGAAAGAAATTTGTAAAATCAATAATTTCGATTTGGCGGTCGTGCCTAAAATTAAATACTTCAAAGTTGGCTTTGGTAAATACGTCCTATCGAACCAAGTCATTGTAAGTCTTAAAATGTACAACTCCAATGGCGAGCTCCTTAGCGAAACCTCCTATGACACGTACCGCAAAAACAAACGAATTCTAGGTAGCACAGAGAATTCAATTAAAATAGGTACCACTGGGGCTTTAAATGAAATCCGTAAGTTCCTTCGTAAAAACAAATAGACCTTCGCTTTTTTTTCGTTTTCTTGACTAGAAAAGAAAAGTGGCTTATCTTTGAAATCCTAGTGCCCAAAATGGGCCTGGATTAAAAGGTTATCCCATGAGAATCATTTCCCTCGTCCCCTCCCTTACAAAAACATTATTTGATTTTGGACTCGACGCCTCACAAATCGTTGGGCGAACCAAGTTTTGCATTCATCCAGGGGACCAAATCCGGGATGTTGAAATTATTGGGGGCACAAAAGATCTAAAGCTCGATAAAATCAGAGCCCTTAAGCCGGATCTAATACTTGCGAGTAAAGAAGAAAACGAAAAAGACCAAGTAAGTAGTCTCATAGATGATTTTCAAGTCTGGGTCACGGACATCAAAACCCTACAAGACAACGCAGATTTTCTCACCGAGCTCGGGGAGAAAATTCAAAAGCAGGACCTTGCGAATTCTTATAACCAAAAAATTGAGGCCCTATTTAGCACGATCCCAAGACGAGACCCCAAATTCGTAAGTTATTTTATTTGGAAAGACCCTTACCTAACGATTGGCGGAGACACATTCATCCATAGTATCCTCGAAGGCCTTGGCCTGAGAAACAGATACGAATACACTCAGCGCTATCCAGAGGTGGCTCTCAAGGCCTTAGCAAAGGAGCAAACAGTCCTTCTTTCAAGTGAGCCCTACCCTTTTAAAGAACGTCATAAAGCCCAGCTTCTAGCGCTTCACCCCCACCTTAAGATTCATCTTGTCGACGGGGAAGCCTTTAGCTGGTACGGGACTCATCTTTTAGAATTCGAGTCCTATTACAACCATCTCGCCGCTACTCTATGATTTTGGCGATTTCAGCGCACAGCCATTCAAGAAGTTGTTGATCTTCTGGGGTAAATGCATTGGGCGTATGGGAATCGATATCGATTTGACCGATGTTAACCCCGTCTTTGATTATTGGCACCACAATTTCCGCTTTTGTGTCAATGGAACACGACAAATAATTATCCTGCTCATGTACATCGGCAACCACGAAGGTCTGGTTTGATACCGCCACCTGACCGCAGATTCCTTTTCCAAATGGAATAACCGTGTGGTCCGTTTTGGCCCCAACGTAAGGTCCGATAACGAGCTCCTCTTTCGTGCCGTTTCTGAAATAGAACCCGGTCCAATTAAAATGCTCAAGCTCTTGATCGAGAAGTTGGCAAATCTTTTTTAATTTATCTTCGAAGGTGCCTAGTGGGCTCTCTAATATAAACAGTAATCGTTTCTTTAATTCTTTCATAACTTATTCAAAATGAAATTCTTTATACCCAAAGAGTCCTCTTTCCTTAATCATTTCTGCCACACCTTCGGGAAGTTGATCTTCCCAGCCACTTTCGTGATTGGTGATTTTCGCAAGAACATCACGTGAATAGATTTCGAGCACATTAGGATCGTAATCCTCCACATCGACAATGCGGCGGTTGGCAATGAAAAATTTATAGAGTTCTTTTAAGTTTCTGTCCACTTTTAAAGTCTTCGAAGTCAGCAGACAATTTGTCTCGGGATCCATATAAGGATAGAGATAGACCCTCATGTCTTTTCGGAAAAACTTCCCAAAAGCTTCGAGAATTCCTCCGGACAAATGGTCGTAGTACTGCTCTTCGAATACCATTAAAAGATTATTAACACCCATGGCTATGCCAAAATAACGAATATCGTAACTGGTGAAATACTCCGCCAATCGGTAGTATTCTGAAAAATTGGAAATCATAACCGTGTACCCTAGTTTGGCTAGAATATCGACGCGGTCTAAGAAATCCCGTTCATCAATACGACCGGTCGCCCGCAGGTTAAAGGTCGTGATTTCAAAGATAACCACAGTGTCTTCGGGCTTTCCTCCCGTGTCTTCAAGGAACATCTTAAGGCCCTTTTCAAACATATCCGTATTCACTAGCGTTACCGGCCTGAAGCTCCCACGCACCGCGAAGACATCTTTTTTGTATAGAATATCTGCTGGCAACATGTTCTTTCCTTCAGAATTAAAAATCACGGCATCCGTCATTCCTTTTTTAACAAGCTGTAAAGACATTAGGCGGTTATCCACGTAAGGGAAAGCCGGTCCTTCAAAATGGATGGTGTCGATCTCAATCTTATCGACTGAAATATCATCGTATAGAGACTTTAGTAAGCTTCTGGGATTATCGAAATAATTGAAGGCGCCGTAAATTAAATTAACACCCAGGTTCCCAAGAGTTTCTTGTTGCAGACTGGCCTCATTTTCCTTAAATCGAACATGAAGAAAAATTTCACTGTACGCTTCATTCGGCTGATGCTGAAACATAAGCCCAACCCATCCGTGCCCTTTAAAGGTTTTATGGTAGTTGATTGTGGTCACTGTATTGGCGTACGAGAAATAGCGGCGATTTGGCATTTCCGACTTAATTAAACGCTCGCTAATCAAACCTATTTCATGGCGAAGCATTTTCTTAAGACGGGTCTGAGTCACAAAGCGGTTGTTGTCCTCGGTCCCGTAAATCGCATTACTGTATTCCTTATCGTAGGCTGACATTGCTTTTGCGATGGTATTGGATGCCCCTCCAGCTCTAAAAAAATGGCGAACAGTTTCTTGTCCTGCACCAATTTCCGCAAATGTGCCGTAAATATTATGGTCTAAATTTATTGCTAATGCCTTCTGCTTAGGGGTTAAAAACTGCGTAATCTCAGACATTTGTATTTTTTTGTAAATTTACCAAAATAATACCCGAGCGCAAAATGAAACTGAAATTTCTAGGCACCGGCACTTCCCAAGGCGTCCCCGTCATTGGGTGTCAATGCGAGGTTTGCACCTCACAAAACCCTAAAGACCAACGCCTAAGAGCTTCGGTAATTCTCACCACCGAGTCAAATCACAAACTATTAATTGATTGTGGGCCTGACTTTCGCACTCAAATGCTTCAAAATCAGCAAACCACTGTAGACTCCGTGTTAATCACGCATGAGCATAACGATCATGTGATTGGACTTGATGACGTCAGACCCATCCTTTATAGAACCCGAAGGGATCTTCCTCTATATTGTCAGCCTCGGGTATCAGGAGAAATTAGAGCTCGGTTTCCTTATGCGTTTGCCGAAACCCGATACCCCGGTGCGCCAGCTTTCGAAATGCACGAAATCAATTCAGAGTCCTTTACTCTCTACGATACTTTAATTACTCCAATCGAGGTTCTACACCATAATCTACCTATTTTTGGCTATAAGTTTAAAAACCTTGCCTATATAACCGATGCGAGTTCAATTTCAGAGAAAGAAAAAGAAAAACTTAAGAATTTAGACTACCTCATTTTAAATTGCATTCGTAAGAACGACCCGCATCCAGCGCACTTCATTCTCTCCGACATTATTAAACTAAACAACGAACTTAAGCCAAAAACGCTTCTACTGACCCACATCAGCCACCATTTTGGTCTTCACCTCGAGAACGACCCAGACCTTGCTCCTAACATCTTCTTGGCTTACGATGGCCTTGAAATCGAATTTTAATATTTTCAAGAAAAGGGTTTGAGCAGTTTAAATTTTATCCTATATTTGCACACCAAAAATTGCCCAGGTGGCGGAATTGGTAGACGCGTTGGTCTCAAACACCAATGCCTTTGGCGTACCGGTTCGATTCCGGTTCTGGGTACAAAACCCTCTTAACGTAAAGTTGAGAGGGTTTTTTGTTTTATCGCTTTTTTGATATGCCTCAATTGGATGAAAGCGGTGTTTTTTACGCGATTTCTGGTTGCGGTAACGTGTTGAAGACCGCTGTATTAAAGTCGGACCGTTAGATTTAAGAATAGTCTTTCCATTATACTATTGATGAACACTTATATGCCGGTATAGAACAGTAGTAAAAACTAAATGATCTTTACAATATGATATTGATAGTCTTTCAGCTCAGGGTAGCGTCTGTGTTTTTGCGAATATCTATAGAGAGGTAATACAGTATAAGCCGTAATAAAGAGGTAACTGTGGGATGGCCGCATGGAATTTGTGCAAGGAAGTAGGTTTATACGCCCTTTCGCGAGGTTCCCAATTGCCGAGTATTGGCACAAAATCGGCTGCTTAAATGGTGATACTTCTAACACCCTCAAATTGAAAAACAGTGTTAACATTAAATTTGATGTTTTTTGAGGCGATCTGTTCTAGATAGATTTGGTTTGAGGTCATCTTTGTAGCTAACCTTAAATAATTGAAATTTTGAGGTTAGTATAGGTAATTTTACCTGACTTGCTCCTCGATCCCGAGATTAGCATGATATAGAGACTATATTCGGATTCCGCAAATAGTCTAAAATGACTTAATAAAACCCTCGACTAAGTATTAAACTCTCCTTTATTTTACTCTACGACACTCCTTTGCCAATTGCAAGGCTCACGATCTCTTAAATAACTAACTAGTCTATATAGTGTTGAAGTGAGATGGTTATTACTTAACTATACTAACAGTGCAATACGTAGCAATTTGGAAACATTGAGTAAGAATATACTTAATATATCCACAACAATTAGCGCTATTTTTAATGACATTCATCATACGCTTTCGGACATCTTTTGAACATTCTCTAATATAAACGGCATTAAAATTATCAAAAGGACAAAATAATCCGATTTCTTTGTCCAAACAGCAAATTTTAGGGTTTAAAATTTATAATGATGCAAAATATTTAGGGTATTTGATATTTATCATATAATATTAAGCCTATTTAATTAGTAATATCTAAATACATTCCTACCTTTGTATTAGAAAAATGAAACGAAACAATTTAACATTATGAGAAAATTAACAGGAGCCAAATTGCTCACCCTCACCCTAAGTTTAGCCGCAGGACTTTTCAGCGCCCAGCAGCTTTCTAGCAAATCAATGCGCGTAAGTGTTGATGGAACCTCTTCACTTCACGATTGGACTATGACCGCAACGGCTGGTTCATTCAGTGCCACAGCAAATGGAGATGTGCTAACAAATGTCAAATTCACGGTGCCGGCTAAAAATCTAAAAAGCACAAAAGGCAAAATGATGGACAATAAAGCGCACGCTGCCTTAAAGGCGGACACGAATCCAAACATCTCCTTTACAGCAACTTCTGTGAAAGTGGGTAAAAGCACATTAAGTGGTAAACTTTCTATCGCCGGTGCAACAAAGACCATCGCAATCCCAGTAAACGTTGTGAAAACTGGAACTTCCTACACCATTACTGGTACTCAAAGCCTTAAAATGACCGATTACGGGATGCAAACTCCAGGGTTCATGGGCGTTAAAACGGGAGACCAAGTAAAAGTATCGGTTAACATCGTAACCAACTAAATTATCAGTAAACAATTAAACAACTATAAAAATGAAAACAAAATTATTCACCCTTCCGCTAGCGGCAATTCTCCTATCAGGAAGTTTCGCTAACGCGCAAACAAGTGACATGAGAGCCTATTTAGCTCCTGAAAAGTACCAACGAAATATTTTTGAAGACCCTAAGGTTGAGTCTCCGGATTACGACGGTGTCAAGGTTTCAATCGGTGGTGATTTCGCCTTACAATTCCAAGCGCTAGACCATTCTACTAAAGCAAACCTTGGTTACAAACTGGATGCAAGCGGCAATCCTACAACCCAGCCAATTAACCTTCTAAATTTAGGAAGTGATGTGAATCTTCCAACAGCGAATTTAGATGTGAACGCTTACCTTGCTAAGGGGGTTAAATTACACCTAAGAACGTACCTTTCTGCTCGTCACCATAATGAGGCTTGGGTAAAAGGAGGATACCTTCAGATTGATAACTTGGATTTCATCTCCAAAGGACTCTTATCAAACGTGATGCAGCATGCCCGTGTAAAAGTCGGTATGGATGAACTCAACTATGGAGATTCACACTTTAGAAGAACGGACAATGCGAAAGCCATTAACAATCCTTTTGTTGGGAACCTCGTGATGGATAACTTCACAACGGAACCGTTTCTAGAGGCCTACGGATTCTTCAATAATTTCATTGGAATGGTTGGGGTTTCAAATGGCAAATTAAATCAAACAGCCGTTAAGGGGACCAATGATAACAAACCGTCCATCTACGCGAAAATAGGCTACGACAAACAAATTGACAAAGACCTTCGTGTGAGACTAACCGGATCTGTAATGAAAACAAATGGACTCTCTTCAGGTGGTAATCTTTACGGCGGTGACCGAGCAGGTTCAAGATACTATTACGTTCTATTAACTGAAATGGATGCAGTAGGAGCAAATAATTACGCTACTGGGCGATTCAACCCTGGTTTCAAAGAAGTGACTGCAATCCAAATCAACCCATTTGTAAAGTACCAAGGACTCGAGTTCTTCGGAACCTTTGAAAATGTGAGTGGAAACAAACTGCAAGCTGGTAAGAAACGTGAAACCGATGGAAACTACACCCAATTAGCTGCAGAACTACTCTACCGTTTTGGCGGAAATGAACAGTACTACCTAGGTGGAAAATACAACACGGTCAGTGGAGAAGATGATAAGCAGGCTTCAAAACGCTCAATAGACCGCTACAACATAGGTGGTGGATGGTATATGACTCCAAATGTCCTAGCCAAAATAGAATACGTGAATCAAGCTTACAATAACGACAGCGTCTGGGGAAATTCTAACCCACTAATGGGAGGAAAGTTCAACGGCGTGATGCTTGAAGCAACGATCGGATTTTAATATTATCTTTTTAAATTTTTTCAAGGAAAGGGGCAAGAAATTGCCCCTTTTTTAAGACCTTTGAATCCTATGAAACCTCTAGGCTTTTTTATACTTTTACTCCCTTTTGTAGGTCTTGCGCAGTCGAGTACCATTACGATTGCTGGGAAAACGAATGTGAACGCCTTCAAATGCATCAACGCCAATGTGCCCAGACTCTCCTCCTCGAATGCAGTGAATCTTCCAGACCTGACGCTACAAGTTGCAGACTTTGATTGCCGAAACCGCCTGATGACAAATGATTTTAGAAGGACCCTGAACCATACGCAGCATCCAACCCTTCGCATCCGGTTTCTAAAACTAAAGCCGCTTTCCACAAGTAATTATTACCAGGCCACTTTCGAGGTAAAACTTATGAAAACGCAAAAGACCTACGAAATCACACTCTTCAAAGAAGAAAACAATCTGGTAGGCACCAAACGAATGAACTTTAGTGACTTCCACATTATTCCACCAAGCCGACTGGGTGGAAGTATTCAAGTGAAGGACGCTCTTGATTTATCGGTAAGTTTAAGTCTAAATCCTTAACAGAAGAAAGATACCCTTTCAGTAAGAATTAAGCAGTTTTTTTTAGCCAGGTTTTAAAACTCCTTTTCAGTCAGTTCGTTGTTTACCATTGCACCAACAAGGTTTCCTGTTGCCACAGCATTTGCTACGGAACGCATTGGACTAGCCATATCCCCGCAGGCAAAAACATTCCTTACCGATGTTTTCTGTAAAGCATCAACTTTGATATGTCCCTGCTCTGTCAACTCACAACCTAGCATTTGCGGGACTTTACAATGTTGTTCAAATACAGGTTGGGAATAGATCGCATCCAACTCAAAAGTGGTCTTGTCTTTGAAAACTATATGTCGCAGGCTCCCATTTTCATGTTCCATATACGCAATTTCCTTTTCAATTATTGGAATCCTGTTTTTGGCAATCTTGCTAATCTGATCTTGAGAAAGTGTTGATTTCCCATTCGTGAAAATTGAAACGTCTTTTGTCCAATTGCGAATAAGTTGGGCATAATGAAAAGCGCTATTTCCGTCTGCTAGTATGCCTGTTCTTTGGTTTTTTACCTCATAACCATGACAGTAGGGACAATGAATAACGGAAATTCCCCAACACTGCGAAAAGCCTTCCACTTTTGGCATCATATCTTTTAAACCTGTCGCAAATATGAGTTTCTTAGCTGTAAAAGCTTGGTCATCCTTTGTGGTAATTTCAAAGCCATTTTTGACTTTTTTTCCGCTAATCACAAGGCCTTGATGAAACTTTACCGTTTCATAATTTAAGACTTGTGATTTTGCTTTGTCTGCAATCACGTTTGGTTTTTCTCCGTCTTGAGTAAGGAAATTGTGCGAGTGTGGTGTTTGGCGGTTGCATGGCAGCCCATTATCAATAATCAATACCCTTCGCAAGGCTCGTCCTAAAGCCATTGCTGATGAAAGCCCGGCGTAACTTCCTCCTATAACAATCACCTCGAAATTTTTATTATCTACCATAAGAATGAATTCTTTTTAAACCGTTATGCCTAGTTCGTGTTTGATAGGTCTAGCTTTAACTTACTTTAAAAATTCAATATTTCGCTTTAACCCACTAAATTTCGTGCGTTTCACTGGCGAGCCGCGAAAAATCTCTGAAAACAGATCCTGAGTTAATTCTTGCCATTGCGGCTTTGAATAGTTACTTAGTGCCTCACTGGGCTCAAATCGAGGCTCATTATGTGGTAAAGAGAAACGGTTCCAAGGGCAGACGTCCTGGCAAATATCACATCCAAACATCCAATCTTCCATGGAATCTTTAAAAGACGCCGGTATAGACTCCTTCAGTTCTATAGTTGCGTAGGAAATGCAGCGACTACCATCAATCACATTCGGCTCTATAATAGCCTCTGTCGGACAGGCCTCAATGCACTTTTTGCACGTCCCACAATAATCCCCGATCGGAGAATCATACTCCAATTCTAAATCGCAGATGATCTCAGCAATAAAGAAAAACGACCCCTTTTGTTTTGTAATTAGGTTTGCATTTTTACCAACCCATCCAAGTCCGGATTTTCTCGCCCAACTCCGTTCCAGGACAGGCGCAGAGTCCACAAAAACCCGAAATCCAAAAGCGCCGATCTCCTCTTGTAGTTCTAACACCATATCGCCTAAAATCGACTTAATAACAGGATGGTAATCCTCTCCGTATGCGTACTTTGAAATCTTGAAATTATCGAGTGTTGGAAGTTCCTTTTTTGGAAAGTAATTATAGGTTAGAGAAATAACCGACTTTGAACCTTCTACTAGAAGACGTGTGTCTACACGCTTATCAAAATGATTCTCCATATACTGCATGTTCCCGTGGTAACCTTTATTCAAATAGGCTTCCAAGGCTCGTGCATCTTGTTCCAAAAAACCGGACTCTGAGATGCCACAATCTTGAAACCCAAACGCAGCCGCTTTAGATTTAATTAACTTGGTCCATATCTCCTTTGTACTCTTCATAGAATTGCGAAGATAATAGAAAAACCAGTTTCAAAAAAAACAAGCTAAACAATTCGCTCACTTTGTGTTTTAGAAATCTAAAAAATTGGTACTTTAGCAAAAATTCTAAGCATATGAGTACACTACATGAAGTCTTAAGCACCGGAACCTACCATCTAATCGACGTACGCGAACCGTTAGAACTGGAAATGGAGGGCGCCATTGAGGGAGCAACAAACATACCTTTAGGAGAAGTGGTCGCAAGAGCCCAAGAAATCACCTCGCTTCCCAATCCTGTGATCTTATTTTGCCGCAGTGGAAACCGTAGTGGCAAAGCCCTTGAGCTTCTTTATGATGAAGGCTTAAACGAAGGTTACAACGGCGGGGGCTACTTACAGCTTCAGTCCCTATTAGACGCTCAGTAAGAACAAAAAAACACCAAGCGGTGTTTTTTTTGTTTTAGGCAAGGAAATCGACAAAAGAGGCCTGTTTAAATTCTTCAAGGAGCCTTTGGAAGACCTCATCTACACTTAGTACTTCGTCGATTAAGGCAGACACCTGCCCTATTTCAAGTTCACCCTGGTCAAGATCACCCTCAAACATGCCGCGTTTGGCGCGGGCCCGTCCAAGAAGCTCTTTTAAGGACTGCGGGCTAGGGCTATTTTGATACAGCGCTTCAAGATCATTGAAAAATTGGTTTTTGACTAGTCTTACAGGTGCGAGTTCTTTCAACGTTAATTGGGTACTCCCTTCGAGAAGGGTTGTAATATGGTGCTTCCAGGCATCGTGCCCGCTGGCCTCTTTCGTGGCTGCAAAGCGACTGCCAATTTGAACTCCATCAGCCCCGAGCACTAAGGCCGCTTTCATTTGCGAACCTAAGGCGATTCCTCCAGCGGCAATTAGTGGTGTGGTGATTTGCTTCTTCACATTCGGAATTAACACCAGGGAAGTCGTTTCATCCCGTCCATTATGTCCTCCCGCTTCAAAGCCTTCCGCAACAATTGCATCGACGCCCGCCTCTTCACATTTGAGCGCGAATTTTGTCGAGGAGACCACATGAGCCACCTTGATTCCTTCTTTTTGCAAAGCCTCGGTATAGGTCTTTGGATTTCCGGCTGAAGTAAAGACGATTTTCACGCCATGGGAAAGTACCACTTCAAGCAGGGCATCCAAATCGGGGTAGAGCATCGGAATGTTCACACCAAAGGGCTTATCGGTCGCCGCTTTGCATTTTGTAATGTGCTCTGAAAGCACATCGGGATACATGCTCCCTGCCCCGATCAGGCCAAGGCCACCGGCATTGGAAACAGCACTTGCAAGACGCCAGCCTGAATGCCAAACCATACCGCCTTGAACAATTGGGTACTTGATCTTAAAAAGGGTTGTGATGCGGTTCTGCGCCTCACTGTACATTTTCTCTGCGATTCCAAAATGGATAAAATTGCTCATAGACCAAAAATAGAAAATCCTTTAGAAATTCTAAAGGATTTTTAAGGTTATTCACTTTCTTTTTTCCAATCATTGGAAAAGGCACAGTGGTTATAGCGGTCATTTATCGAGATAAAGGTATCGGCTAGTTTTTCTTTAACCCATTTCTCAACGATTTGGGCTTTTTTTCGTTCGGAAGCCAAATTTTTGATTCGCTCGTAGTCGGTTTCAATTGCCAACTGGTGGGCCGTAATTTCGTCATTGACCAAGACAATATTCACCGTCTTTCTTTCGCGCGATTCGTCTTGGAAGACCTCTGTGATATCGCCTGGCTTGATTCCAACTATTTGATAGGATAAAGTGGCCGGTAGGCTGATTTTTTCAATCTTATCGCCGCCATCTGCGCCGGTAAGCGTTCCGCCATTAAATTTCGTGTTTTTATCATCCGAATATTTGAAAGCGGCTTCCTTGAATGTAAGCTTTCCCTCTACGATACGAGTTCGAATGGAATCGAGCTCTGCTCTGGCTGCAATAATTTCTTCTGCATTCGGCTCTGATTTTAATAAGATATGTCTTACGTCATACTGCTTGCCGCTTTTTTTCACGAGCTGAATCAAATGGTACCCAAATTCAGTCTCCACGGGATCAGAAATTTCCCCTTCTTGTAAATTTAATGCGGCAGCCTCGAAAGGTTTCACCATTTTACCTTTGGAAACATTCTTAAAAAGCCCCCCTTCGGCTGCAGATGTATCTTCAGAATAAATACGAGCCATTTGCTCGAAGCTTTCCCCGTTTAAAATATCTTGTTTAATTTTTAGGAGTCTGGCTTTTAATTCATCCTTATGCGCGTCAGTAAGTTTTGGAAACATCATGATTTGAGAGACAGAAACCTCGTCTTTCACCATTGGAAGCTGATGTTGGTACAACGAATAGAAATCCGTCACTTCGTTAGGCGTCACGTCGACTTTCTCCGTAATTCTCGCGTATTTCTGCTGCCCGTAGTAATTATCAAGATCGATCTTCTCGATCGCGTTCTTCATTTCATAAGCGTTACGAAACTTATATTCTCTAAGCATCGTTTTCTCGTCTGGAAAATGCGTTAAAATCTGGTCGTACTTCCCGTTCACCACCTCTTTAATAGCTGCGGTTCTGTTCTCAATCAGCGTGTCACGCTTTGCTTCATAAATAAGGAGCTTGTTATTGACTATGTTGGCAAGAAACGTACAGCGGTCAGTGACTTGTGTCCCTTGCTGTTTGGCGTAATTCATTTGCTCATCGATATCGGACTCTAGGACGATTTCGTCGCCGATTACCGCCGTAATCCCATCCACTAAGGCGCCTTTTTGAAGTTGTTGCCCCTGGGCAGGTGCAGCAAAAAGGGTTATAAAAAAGACACTTAATAAAAGTGATTTTACATTATTTACCATCATAAAACTATCTAGTTTGCAAAATTATAATTCTTAGCGGATTACGCTCAATATAAACTTATAATTATTTCTTAAAATTTTTCTCTAAATCCTGCATAAATGCGACTGGAACCACAATTGAGGTTTTTGCTCTCTGCGTGTCTAAAATTGTTTTCAGTGTTTCTTCCGTCACGCGAGACACAACGTCGTCTTTTGCTTCTTCAAAACTCATGGGCGAGCGCGCAAGAATCTTGTCTACCGCTACCACAACTTCACGCGTTCCCATTTTGGTCGAAAATACGCCTTTTTTAAATGGAACCTTGTAGGTGGTAAAGATTTCAGCGTCTTTAAACATCTCTCCTTCTTGGAAGGAAACTAAAATTTTATTCTCCTTATTCAATTTCCCGTCGTACTTTTTCTTTAGATCCGCCCATTTGGAAGGGTCCTCAATGGCTTTCTGCACTGATTTTGAAAGACTCGCATCACTCAAAATTGCCACACGTCCCTGCGCTAATTCCTCCCATTGAAACTGATCCTTATGCGCGTTATAATACCGTCTTAAGTTCGACTCTGACTGGTCTACTTCACTCTTAAGAAGACCGGAGTAAATGTACTCCGAAAAGAGCATTCGGCGTTCTGTTTCTAATTCTGTTTTCACAAGCGGTCTAGAAAAGAACTCTTGTGTGTAGTTGTCAAACAAATCGTTTCTAACTTGGATGTCTAAAAGCGCCTTCCACTGCGTTGGCTGGATCGTTTCTAAATCTTTGTAAAGCCGATCTATTCGTGCGGCCAGGGTTTTGTAGTCTACCGAGTGAGACTTATAACGCCAGAGTATAGCATTTGGATTTGACAATCCTTTAAAGCTCTGGTAGGACTTCTCTACGGTTTTATAGTCATTGGTGAGAGAAAAATCAGCGCTGTTTTGCCTTTGGGCAATCAGCTGATTTTCTAACTCCTGTAGATAAGTGCTATTGAGCATTTCCGTGCGGAAAAGTGTTTTGGTTTGGTCTGTTACCTCGTAAGGCACTAGATCGTAAATATAAAACACATAATAATTCCCGTCAAAAAGCACTGGCTCTTTGGTGAATTCTCCTGCTTTCTTTCCTTTTAATGCCTGATAAATATGGTCTGGAAGGCTGGGTGATCCCATGACGGCTCCACCCGCATTAATTTCGTTTGGCGTGGTTCCAAATTCTTTCGTTACCTCATTGAAGGCTTTGCCTGAATTAAGTGCCTGATAAATCGCAGCCTGCTGCTTAGGGGCATTGGCGTCGTTTGCATACCTCAAGGTTCCAAAGATCATATAGCCTAAACTTGGCCTTACACTGACCAATTTTGCAAACGTCACAGTGCGACCTTGGTCGTAGAGTTTTGTATAGCCTCCGGGCTTTGCAAGCATAAGGTCCTGATAAAGTTCCATACTGATCAAACCGGGCTTAATATAAAGCGGCTCAAGATCTTTTTTAATATAGGTTTTAATGGCCTGGTCAAGGGGAAGTTTTCCACTAACCACGTCCTGATAAACTTTCGAATAATCGGTTGTATCATTAGGCTCCTTCTCTAAAGTAAATACCTGAACGTAGCGCTCAAGTTTATTCGCTTGAACGAAAGCCTGGGTCTGGCGCTCTACTAGGGCTGGATCAAAGAAATACAGGCTATGAAGTTCCTGAACCTTTTGTGCTATACGCTGGCGAAAATACGTGGTTGTATCCGCTTTTTTTTCCTCAGCTAGTTGTTGAAACAAAAGAAAATCCTGGGCACTTTTAAGGGTCTGAGTAATTCCAACCTCCTTAAGAGACTGCGCATTATCTTTCTTAAAATCTTGGAGTGCGATACTGTCGCTACCCACGCGCATGTACTGCGCAGAGACTAAACCAGAAATAAGACTAAGGACTAAATAAAGACTGTTTTTCATATATAATTTCTTTAGTCGAAGTATAAATCAACTTCGAAGGTCGTTAATTGTTTGAAAGCGGCTACACGGGTGCGTAAATCCTCAGCAGTTACTTTTTGAAGGCGCTCAGTTCCGAACTCTTCAACGGTATAGGAGGCCATAGCTGATCCAACAATAAGGGCCGATTTCATGTTCTCAAATGAGAGGTCAGAGGTCTTGGCTAAATGGGCTGCAAAGCCTCCAGCAAAAGTATCTCCAGCACCTGTGGGATCAAATACATCTTCGAGTGGGAGGGCTGGAATTGCAAATATTTTCCCTTCATGAAACAGCAGTGCGCCGTGTTCTCCTTTCTTAATAATGACGTAGGTTGGACCCATTGTATGAATTTTCTGAGCCGCTTTCACAAGCGAATATTCACCTGAAAGTTGGCGGGCTTCCTCATCATTGATGGTAATCACGTCGGTTTTGTTAATCATTTCAAGAAGCGTGTCTAAGGCTGTATCCATCCAGAAATTCATCGTATCCAAAATCACAAGTTGTGGACGTTTTTGCATTTTCTCCAAAACAGAGAGTTGAATGGACGGATGAAGATTCCCTAACATTAGAATCTCGGCATCTTTTGCAGCATCCGGCACTTTTGGATCAAAATCCGCCATGACATTGACCTCCGTCACAAGGGTATCTCTGGTGTTTAAGTCATTGTGGTATCTACCGCTCCAAAAAAACGTTTTACCTTCTCTTACCATTTCAATTCCTTGGGTCTTAATTCCGCGCGATTCAAGTAAATCAAGGTAAGACTGGGGAAAGTCCCCTCCTACAACGCTTACTAAACTGACGTCTGTTTTAAGTACCGAGGCTGCGAGACCAATAAAAGTGGCCGCACCGCCTAAAATTTTATCTGTTTTTCCAAAAGGCGTTTCGATGGCATCAAACGCCACAGAGCCGACAACTAAAAGTTTCATTTCTTGCTAGTTTTTGTTATCATTATAAGGGACTCCTAGGTGCTGAGCATTGATTTAAGTCATTTTTTAAGAGGTAAAACCTGGCCCTAGTCCCTTTCTTTTCTATTGTGATGGGCAAAAATACGGATTTCCATGAAATAAAAAGGCCTGCGCGCCTCTAATTACGCCTCAGGATCTAAATGCCTGATAATTAAGCCCTGATGCCTGGCCCACTCTTCGATAAATTTCTCTAAAGGCCTTGGAAATGATTTCTTTGATGCCTCCCTATACACAATGGTTTCAAGCCCCAGAGCCGCGCTAAAAGATTCCATAGCTTGTAGGGAAGAAAGTTCCATAAGATCAATTTCAATACTGAGGTTTTTATGGGAGAGTTTATGGTTAATTAGAACTGTGCGCCTA
This sequence comes from Flavobacteriales bacterium UBA1694, assembly GCA_002319955.1. GTDB lineage: Bacteria > Bacteroidota > Bacteroidia > Flavobacteriales > Weeksellaceae > Planobacterium_A. The sequence goes on along the minus strand of DCJS01000031.1, from coordinate 299 downwards.
AAGTTTGCCCCCTGGATTTGATCAAGCGTTTGGGGGAATTCATAAAGCCGTTTCCAAATCGAACTCTCGTCGCGTTGACGAATTA
>DCJS01000031.1:0-137 GCA_002319955.1 Flavobacteriales bacterium UBA1694 | reverse complement strand
TGTGGAAATTCGCTCTGTCTGCCAGACATATACGCTAAACAGTTCGTGTTTAAGGGGCAATCCTGGCAAATAGGATTTCGAGCTCGGCAGATGGTGGCTCCTAAATCCATCATCGCTTGATTAAAATTCCCCGGCTC
>DCJS01000010.1 GCA_002319955.1 Flavobacteriales bacterium UBA1694 | reverse complement strand
GGCCGACTTGTCAAGAGTGAAACTTACGGTTTTTACTTCCCCAGGTTTTAGACTGATTTTTTCAAATCCTTTAAGTTCCTTTACAGGTCTTGGAAGGGAAGATTTTTGATCTGTGATATAAAGCTGGATTATTTCTGAGCCCTCTCTTTTGCCAGTGTTTTGCACCGTGGTTGAAACAGTCACAGTCTCATCCTGCGCGAGTTTCTTTTTGTCAGTTGTGGCTGCAGTGTATTTAAACTGCGTGTAGCTAAGTCCGTGTCCGAAGGGGAACAAAGGCTCTATTTGTTTTTTATCGTGCCATCTGTACCCAACAAAAATGTCTTCATTGTAGCGGAGTATATCGTTCCCAGGGAATTCACCTAAGGCGTGAGCCGAATTGTCACTTAGTTTTACAGGGAATGTGAAAGGAAGTTTTCCGGAAGGGTTTACATCCCCGAAGAGAATCGCCGCTAAGGCGTTGCCGGCCTCGGTTCCTAAGAACCAGCCTTGAACGACCGAATTTACATTTTTAATCCACGGCATGGCCACCGCATTTCCGGAGATATTGACATATACAAGGTTTTTGTTAACCTGAGCGAGCTTCTCAATGAGTTCATTTTGCCCATAGGGTAGTTCAAGTTCTTTACGGTCAAACCCTTCGCTATCCTGGTAATCGCTTTTGTTTAGTCCCCCAATAAAAAGCACGACATCCGCATCCTTCGCGAGTTCCAGGGCCTCTTTTGTAAGGGCCTCTGCGCTTCGGTCATCCTTTAGGTTCTGACCAGAAACCACACCGTTGTAGTCTCCTGATGCATCTCCGACATACCCTCGGGCGTAAGTCACTTTTGCATTTGATCCGGCTCTGGCGATAATACCGTCTAAAGGCAGAACTTCGTACTTAACCTTAAGTGATGAGCTTCCTCCTCCAACGGTCATCATCTTAATCGCATTTTCTCCGATTACCGCTATTTTTTTGACTTTCTGCAGATCAATTGGAAGTGTGTTGGTTTTGTTTTTAAGTAGTACGATTCCTTCCTCGGCAATTTTTTTACTTGCCTGGGCATGCTCTTCTGTCCCAAAGGAGCCAAAGGGCTTGTTTGTATCCATTGAGGTTCTAAAGGATAGACGCAAAACGTTACGAACTTTTGTATCGAGTTCCTCAGTTCCGATTTCTCCCGATTTTATTAAATTCAGATACGGTTTTGCAAGGTAGTAGTTGTCGTACGCATTGGTTGCACCCATTGTAAGGCCATCGGTCCATGTGCCGAATTCAAGATCAAGCCCGTTGGTAATAGCCTCTTTTGTATCGTGTGCACCGCCCCAATCTGTAACCACTGCGCCATCGAATTTCCATTCTTTTCTCAAAATGTCAATTAGGAGGTATTTGTTATGCGAGGCGTGTTGCCCTTTGTATTTATTGTAGGCTCCCATAATTGACCACGTTTTTCCTTCTTGAACAGCTGCTTTAAAGGCGGGTAGGTAAATTTCATATAATGCCCGGTCACTCAGAACAACGTCGTAGCCGTGCCTGTTGGTTTCTTGGTTGTTCAGGGCGTAATGCTTTACACTCGTTGCAACGCCATTGGCTTGAACCCCTTTGATATACGGGACCACCATTTGCGAGGCTAAGTAGGGATCCTCACCAAGGTATTCGAAATTTCTTCCATTTAAAGGTGTTCGGTAGATATTTACACCAGGACCGAGTAAAACATTTTTGTTACGGTAGCGAGCTTCTTCACCTAAAGATTTGCCGTATAATAGGGACAAGTCTCTATTCCACCCTGCGGCTAGGGCTGTCAATGCGGGAAAAGCAATACAGGAATCACTTGTCCAACCGGCCTGTTCCCATTCATCCCAGAGAACTTCGGGACGTATTCCGTGGGGACCATCCGTCATCCATAGTTCAGGGATTCCAAGACGCTGTACTCCTGGGGAACTAAATTTGGATTGGGCATGAATGATGGCGATCTTTTCCTCTAAAGTCATTTTGGAAAGGGCATCCTCCACGCGCTGCTCAATAGGCTTTGTTTGATCGAGGTAGATTGCAGATTGCTGCGCGCTCAGTCCTGTTAGAAGTCCTACCGCGAGGCATAGCGTCAAAAATCTTTGTTTCATGGAATTGAAGTTAATTAGGTCGTTATTATTAATTTCTTGAAAAAATTCTTTTAATGTCTAAATTTGAGATATTAAAGATATAAAATATTAAGACATAAAAAAAGAAATTTTAATAGTCTGGTTTTTAATTGTTTAGTTGGTTTTTAGACCTTGTGTCAAGGCAGTTATGAGCCCTTGAAACGCCAATAAACTGCATTAATCTCTCGTCGCCTTCGAGTTTGTCCTTAAATAAAAGAGCTGTAAATTCGGGGTAAGTTTAAAGATTCAATGAAAATACTTCCTTTATTACTGGGTCAGTTTCATGTCAATGACCAGGGCGAATTTTCCAGGTTAAGTCCTAAATCGCCCCCAGGTGGATTGAGTATGGGTGTTCAGCCTTTTTTAATCGTGACGCAAAACGACTTGATTTTGATTGATTTAGGCGTTGAACTTGGTGAATTTACTCAGCCTTTAATTCTAAAAGTACTAGATGAATATGGCTATGAGCCCAGCCAAATTACGAAGATTCTGCTCTCGCATCTGCATAAAGACCATGTGATGGGCCTTGGGTACTTTACAGCGGAGGGTTTTAAACCCAATTTTGAAAATGCAGAAATTTTCGTACAAAAAAGAGCCCTTGACCAGGCGCTTTCGAAAGTAAGTAGTTCTTATATTCAGCCATTGTTGGAGGTGCTCAAAACCTCAAACCAAGTGGTTTTTTTAGATTCCGATCAAGGGTGGATTTCAAAGGAGATCTATTTTGAGGTTTCCGGTGGCCATACCCAATTCCATCAGGAATTTTGGATTATGTCCCAGAACCAGACGCTCTTTTTTGGGGGAGATAACTTACCTCAATACAGTTTTTGGAGGCGAAAGTTAGCCTACAAGATTGATTACGACGGTAAAAAAGCAAGTGAGCTAAGAGAATTCTGGAAATTAGAAGCAGAAAAGAAAAGCTGGACTGTTTTATTCTACCATGACTTAAAAAGGCCTATTGTCCAACTTTAAATTCTTGGATCCTATGAACTTCTTTATCTTCTAATTCTAAGGTTGTGCTATCGCAGCCTTTTTTGGTTTCTTTTTCTTGCGACCCCACCATACAAGAAAGCCAGTAATTGGGAGACTTGCGCAAATAAGGCTTGAGATTAAGGCCAGTATTTTACCGAAAATTCCAAGAATCGCACCCACATGGATGTCGTAATTTGCAGCAATATATTTTTCACCAAAATTTCGAGATTCGTAGGGCCGGTTGAGTAAAAGACGCCCAGAGTTTTTGTCGAAGAAGACTTCACTGTATTTATAATATTTTTGGTCGTAGCCTCGGACGTATACAGGCAAATTGGAATCAGGATCTTCATGATCAAACGGGTGTTCATGACCTAAATCAAATGAATACGCACTGGCATCAGGATACATTTGATCAATTTGTTTTGCAACACGATCAAAGACATGCTCTGTTGGAGCTAAAGGTTTGTCAGGGGACTTTAGGTGAGCGTAATCTGGGTAGGCTGTGCTTCCTCCCGAGAAGGTGAAGTAGAGTGCCGCCTGGATAAAATAGAAGCTATAAAATAATCCGGTAATGGCAACAATGAGTGCGATAAATGAGGCGTAAAACCCTAAAATACTGTGTAAATCGTAGTTTTTTCGGCGCCAGTTCTTTATATTTTTCCATTGAAACCAAAAGCGCTGTTTACGGCTGGCTTTGTTTTTTGGCCACCAGAGGATAATGCCTGAAATTAACATTAAAAGAAAGCATAGTACCGGAATTCCAACCACATACTTGCCCCAATCGCTATTTAGAAAGAAACTCCAATGGACTGATTTTACTAAGGCGAAAAAATTCATCTTTTCATCTTGTACCGATAGAACTTTACCCGAATAGGGATTTATATAGACGGATTTGTAAATAGGATACTCCTGGAAGTAATTCCACGCATCAGGATCCCGCTCAAAATAGAAAAACTTGTACGATTTACTTTTATCGATCGGGATTTCAACCCAATGCAGCGGGTAGGGTTCGCCGACCTGTTGCTCGATATGCTTTTCCAAGGTGTTAATAGGTAACACACTTTTAGTGCTTGTGTTCGCTTCATGGTGGTGTGTGAATTCCTTACGTGCCGCTTTTTCGAAATCCTCCTTAAATACATAGAGTGCGCCAGTAATGCTGACTATTATAATGATAAATCCAATGGCTAAACCAAAATAAAGGTGAAGCTTTTTGATCCACGTTTTGAAAAAGCTCTTTTTCTTTTTTGAGGTGCGGGGTTTCATAGTTATTTAGATTTTCGCGGCATTAGAGAATCGTCGAAAAGCGTGAGACCTTTATAAACTGTTTTGGAAGGTATTTCTTCCAAAACAGTCGTAAAAATGGTCTTCTTAGAAATTGAATCCTAGAGCTAGAGAAAGGGTTCGCAATTTCTGAGCGGTTACGGTACTCCAGCCAGAGTAGTAGTGCTTGTTCGTTAAGTTGTCAAGTTTTAAGGCAATGTTGTAGCGTTGTGGAAAATAGCCCACCATGGCGTTTAACACAGCGTAACTTGGGAGCGTAAATTGGCCTGTGGAGCTGCGGTTTAAAGTATGGTGTTCACTTGCATAATTGAATCCCGCGCCTAAGGCTACGTTTTGGAGCGTGCCGTGTGGAATTTTGTAATGCGCCCAGAAATTGGCCAGGAGTTCTGGTCCTGCCTCTTCCGGTCTTTGATGGTCGTAAGATGGATCTCCACTTAATTGCGTCGCGTAGTTTTTGCTAAGTCCTGCAATTAAGCTCATCCCTTCAAATGGATTTCCAACGGCGCTCAATTCAAAACCTTCGCTAAGCACTTCACCTCCCTGAATAGAATTGTTGACGTTTTCGGGATCTGTCATGATTTTATTACTGACCTTTATGTTATAGTAACTTAGAGTCAAAGAGAGTTTATTTTGGACGATATTGGCCTTCGCACCGACTTCCCATTGGTTCGCACGCTCCGGATCAAATAGTTTTAAACTTGGGGTACTCCCTTCTCCCGCAGAGACCTTGACGGGCGTCAAATACTGAAAGCCATTCATGTAATTTGCGAAAAGCGAAAGGGTTCCAAGAATGGGTTGGTATACCACACCAAATTTCGGTGAAAAAGTTGTTTGGTTTTCTATTTCATCGCTCGACCACTGGGTAGGTTTCCCACTGAAATTATCAATTCTTAAAGAGACCATGGCTGAGAACTTCGGGCTTAAATTTAAAACGTTTGAAAAGTAGAGACTTTTAATATTGGTTTGCGCCTTTGCTGGAACAACCACTGCGTCCGCGAGCACTGCATCAGCACCTTGGGAGGTAAGTATTCCCGTATCCGTTTGGTTTTTTAGCGAGACAGTTCCATAGCCCACCCACTGCGAATCGTTGTTTATTACGGAAGTTCCCAGGTAATCGAGTCCCACAACCAATCGGTTACGCATGGTGCCAATTGTAAAATCTCCAATGAAATTCTGTTGTATTCCAGTGGCCAATGTTTCACTATTAGCTTTGGAGACCAGACGTGTAAATTCATCTCCATTTGAAGAATCCCATAAGTATTGGTAGTACCCGAGCGCTTTGCTGGAGCTCGAGGAGAAGAGGGTCTGCGAAGTCCAGTTAGGGGAGAGCTTGTAGATCATCTGGCTTTGAATATTAAAGCTAGGATTTTGAGTCGTCAAATTGTTACTCGTATAAGAGTTTTTGTAGTTCTTATCGAAGAGTTCCATGGAATGAAACGAGAGCGGCGCATTACGGTTTAAGAATATCATAGGTGCGTTCGCTCCTTCATTACTCTTAAATTCCGTATTCACAAGAAATGTAAGTCTATCGCTCGCTTTGTATTTTAAGGAAGGTGCAAGAAAGAAGGAGCGTGTGAATCCGGAATCTTGAAATGAGTTTTCTTGATGGTAGGCCGAATTTATTCTTAGAAAGAGCCCTTCAGAAACAGGCGTGTTTACATCAGCAGTCACGCGGTGCAGCGCATTGGTTCCGGTAATGTAATTTATATTGCCTTTAAAATCATCCTCTGGCTTTTTGGTTTGAATGTTTATCAGGCCACCATATGAGACTAAACTACCGCCATAGAGCGTTCCAGATGGTCCTTTAATCACGTCAATGTTTTCAATATTGGCTGGATCTAACCCGCCGTTGTTGAAACTAGCCATGCCATTTACCAGTCGGGATTGGGTAGAAAACCCACGCATGGTGTAATATTCAGCACCGTCACCTCCCCGTGAGGTACTTTCCCATAAACGGGTTATTCCTGTGGCATTGGAGAGCACGCTTTTAAAATTCGTGGACACTTGGTCTTTAAGCATCACCTTAGGAATACTGTTATAGACTTGGGGGTTTTCAATGTCTTTTAAATTCAACTTCGATACCGCGAAGGCATTTTCGTTTTTGTAGGTTTTAGTCTGGTTGATAATTACCTCAGTAATGTCTTGAACAGCTGAAGTATCGACTTTTTGGGCGTGCACTTGGCAGGCGAGTATGATGAAAGGAAGAGAAATAGTTTTTTGCATAAGTGCTCTCGTTTTTTTTTGTTTCGGGAGCAAATGTAAAAATTAATTAGAATTATTCTAAATTAAAATAAGATAATTTTAAATTGTTTTTATTTATTTTTTATTTACATTTAAAGTATTATCAATTGTATAAATCGATTTAAATTATTTTAATGATAAAATCAATGAAACAGGATGTAAAACAAACAACTCTCGGATAGATCCGAGAGTTGTTGCTGAAAAAAATGAAAAAAACGAGTTTATTACTACTCGGTTTCAGTAGCGCTTTTGTTAAAGTGCATTAACGGCGCTAATAACTTGGTCGTGTTGTACTGTCCCTTCGACTTGACTTACCATAACACCATTCTTATCGAAAACACTAATTATATTGGAATGTGAGAATTCGATGGGAGATATTTTTTTGTATTTAACGGCAAGAATATTGGCAAGAGTGCGAATGCTTTCCTGATCGCTGGTTAAAAAATGCCATGGATCCTGATCCATGTTTTGCTTTATAGCAAATTCTTTTAAGACCTCTGGCGTATCTGTTTCTGGGTCAATTGAGATTAGCACCATTGAGGTTGAAGACTTATGTTTGGAATCGAGTCCATTGTAAATCCTTTTCATGTCTGCAATAAGCAGTGGACAGGCGGTTGTACAAGAGGTAAATACCATAGCAACAACGGTTGTTTTTCCCTTAAACTGTTCAAGTTTAGCGCTCTGGCCATTCTGGTTTTGCCATTCGGAGTCCAAAATATAAACCGATTGCGACTCAATATCTGGCGTTTCATTTTCTGGCGATGTCTTGTTACAGGCAAAGAGAACTAGGGTAGAGAGAAGTAGGATTAGAAGTCTCATAGCTTAGGATTTATGTCTTTCGCACAGCGAAAGCCGAGGTTTGCAATTGAATAGTCAGCCTTAAGGCTTGCTCTAAAGGCATAGCGCATGAAAGCGGCGTAATTAAGTACGTCTGCAGCTGAGGTGGCTGCGCCGGCACAGAATAGACCTTTATCATCGTAGGCCCCTTTTCTTGAATCGGATGTGGTCATAATTGAATTGTAATCGCTGGTCCATTCCCAGACGAGGTCAAAAAGGTTATAGACACCGTGAACGTTGGGTCTTGTTTTTTTGACTTGTCCTTTTTCGCGGTACTTTTGATTATAAAGTTCAATCAAGTGCTCTGAATACCCGGGTTTTGAACGGGCATTTTTGCTGGATTCGTCTGCCATGGCTACAAATTCCCATTCGTCTAATGTCGGTAAGCGCTTGTTAGCACTTTTTGCGTAGGCCGTGGCGGCAAACCAAGAGACGTAAATTACCGGCGATTTCGGATTTGCATTTTTTGGTAACACTAAATCGCTTGGCCAGTCTTTAAGGTAGTCTTCATCCGCAAAAAGGGCTCTCACTTGGCTTTTTCTCCATTGTGGGTTCTTTCTAACAAACTCAAGAAAGTCCTCGTTGGTGACAGGTCTTTCGTCAATTAGAAAATCTTGAACCTCCACGAGCGTTGAGTCTGGACCGTAAAACGGCTCCAAACTTCCGCCCTCTATTTTTACCATTTTGACCTGTGGCGTAATGTCTTGACCATTTGAAATGGCACTTATTTCAGTAGCTTTTAGGGCTGTTGGTTTGTGGCAGGAGCTAAAGACAAATGAGAAACCCATAAACAGTAGCATCAAGTGTGGAATTGTTTTCATCAGGTTTCTCATTTGAGGTTAGTCTTAAATATAGTTTTTATTATTGTACTTTATGGAATATGGCTGGGTTCTCATCTCCAGTTACAACCAGTTTTCCGATTGCACCTTTATTAAAGGCTCTAAAGATTGAGTGGTCTACAAGAACGTACTCACCAGGAACTTCTACTTTGAATTCAACAATGGCAGCACCTCCTGCACCAATAACAGTTGTTTGAACATTCTCATTAATTTTTGAGCCTCCCTCCATGTAGACACGGTCGAAGATCTCCCCAATAACGTGGAATGAACTTACTAAGTTTGGTCCTGCGTTTCCGACAAACAGTCTAACGGTTTCTCCAACTTTCGCTTGAAGTGCGTTTGGACCCATAAGTGCATTCTTCTTACCGTTAAATACCACATAGGTTGGGTTTTCGTCAAGGCCTTTATCTTGGTCGAATTCTTGAAGCCCTTGTTCATCAGTTTTGCCTGTGGTATAGAATTCACTTTGCATGATGTAGTATTCGCGGTCTACTTTTGGAAGTCCTCCAGCAGGTTCTACAAGTACAAGACCGTACATTCCGTTTGCGATGTGCATAGGAACGGGAGCCATCGCACAGTGGTAAACAAAGAGTCCAGGTTGCAGCGCTTTAAACTTAAATATAGCTGTTTTCCCAGGCGCAACGTTAGTTGCTTCAGCCCCACCACCAGGACCGTTTACTGCGTGAAGGTCAATGTTGTGTGGCATGACACTGTTACTCGCGTTTTTTAAGTGAAGTTCGACTTCGTCTCCCACTCGTAAACGAATAAATGTCCCAGGGACCGTGTCGTTGAATGTCCAGAATTTGTAGGTCACCCCGTCGGCAAGTTCGCCTTCGATTTCAGTGGCCTCTAAATGGACGACTACTTTTTTTGCCTCTCGGTCTCCAACCGGTGGAGGAAGCATTGGCGGATTGGTTATGGCCTGGGTTTCGGGGGCTCCAACCGCTTTAATTTCTTGCGCTTCAGTGGCGCTCATTAACGCCCCTTCTGAAGGCGTGGTTTGTTTACAAGCCATTAATAAGAGGGCTGTCGTGCTGAGTAATAATAAGGTCTTTTTCATAACGATTAATTTAATAGGACAAATTTATCCGAATTAAGTGAATTTCGAAAATTTTAAAGTATGATTTTTGTCATTTTGATTAAGAAGGTAAGGATTGATGGGGGCTTAGCGGTTGTTTAGTTCCTCGCGACCTTGGTCAGAAACAAACTCAAGAGTCCAGGCAGGTTCAAAGGTAAGTTCGATTTCAATTGCCTCGCCGGGAAACTCCGCCTCAAGGGCATTGATCACGCCTGTTTTTATGGCATCACCCATCGGGCAGAACCTCGAGGTGAGGGTCATAAGGACATGCACTGTACCGGGACTAAACGTTATATCGTAAACAAGGCCTAAGTCGACAATATTTACATCCAGTTCGGGGTCAATCACATCGTAAAGCGCTTGCATTGCCCGTTCGTCTTTTGGTAGGGTATTTTGAGTGGTCATGTTTAAGTTGTTCTAATTAAGTGTTTCAATAAATTGGTCATGTTTATTAGGTATATTCCAGCCACGCAAACCCAAAGCAGTAACCCAAATCGGATAACCCAAATCTGCATAAAGACAATTCCCAAACTAAGAATTGAAAGGGCAGAAAGATAAAAAATAAATTGGTACTTCACAAGGGTTTCGCTATAGAGCGTTTTGGGTAAAGGAACGTTTTTTTTACCGGATAGATGCTTGTATTTCGAGTTCCAAACAATGAAGGGCAAAGTTTTAAAGGTCTTGCCCAAAATGATTCCACTAATCCAGCCCATAAAAAGCAGAGTCCCGTAAAGGATCGCAGTTGAAGGGGAGCTACTAAAGTAGACCAATGGAATTAAGAGGAAACTGAGAATCAGAAAGACCATTGAAACAAAAGTGTGTTTCATTAGAAGTTCAATGCGTTTTCGGAGTCTGTTTTTAAAGGCGTCATAAAGATAAAGCATCCAAAGCACAACCCCAATTAAGGCGAGCGCAGCATAGAGCAGCACGCGTGGTGAAAGTTCAAAAAAGAAGCCATCGACTAAAAACAGAACCAGAGCCGTATTTTGTAAAATGAAACTCGCCAGTAGAAATCGATCCTTGGTTGATTTCCCAAGTAGAAACATGGGGACAAGCTTTGTACTCACGCCTGTGATTAATTGTAAAAACCAACCGGCAAGTCCCGCATGTGCATGGAGTTTTAGAAAGTCTAAATGGTTTCTTGAGATATATGGATAGGCTAAATTTAGTGCTAGCAATACCCCAACGGTGGTTGTAAAGACGAGCCAAAAGGCCGCGCTCGCCATGAAAAGCCGTTGGAGAGAATAGGTTTTGAAAAGGGTTGCTGTCTTTAGTACGTTTATGAGATACAAGATAGCGGCGCTTAAAACAAGCCCACCGCCACTCACCATGAGCCACCCGGTTTGGAAGTGCCAAAAACTGCAAACGAGTACAAGGAGTCCGACAAGTAGCGCGCCCCATGAGCTGAGGGCGAGGCGCTCACTAAAGAGCCTACGCTCACAAATCACCGGTAAGAGTTGGTAGGACGCGCCAAAGATGATCATAGTTCCCCAGCCTAAGGCTGCCATGTGTACAATGGCTAGAAGATGGGGTGAGAAATAGTGCTGCGTAAAAACTTTGGCTGAGAAGAGCATCATCAGGCAAAGCAGTAGAAAGCAGACTGCCCCGGCAATATAGAAGGGCGCTATTGCGACGTTTTTTGGCGCTTTAGAAATATTAATGTTGGCCATCGGAGTGTGTAAAAGCCATTTTTATATTGGTTTCTGACTTGTGCAAAACATGCACCTTAAACCCTTTGTCCGCTAGTTCTTCAAGTAGGTAGATTGGGATTCGTTTGTGGTGGACATAAAGCAGGCTCGATTTAGGTAGTCTATTGAGCTCCATTAGAATCGCCTCCATAGGCCCGGGCATCTCAAGGGAGCGAACATCAAGTTCCACTTGTTTGGCAAGGGGGTATTCGCCTAAAAGAGATTCAAAAGATTCGGCGGAGTGGAACGCAAGGGCCTCATTGGAGTCTTGTGCAGCCGCTGGCGGATTTTGATCTGCCTCAGGTTCAGCATTAGAATCTTCAGTGGACTGTTTTAGAAAATAAGTGTAGAAAAGGTCTTTTTCTATCCTTTCGACAAAGGCGTCTTTTGCCTTATGCTGCTTCAATAAATGGATTAAAGGCGTCGGAATAAATTTATTTATGACGCATAAGATTTCTCCGGGTGCGATGGTTTTAAATTTACCCAGGAGTTCTTTAAGGGGGTCACTGCCGTTTTCAATAATGCCGCGCACATCGAATAAGGTAATTTCCTGCTTTGATGCAGACTCTAGCCATGCGGGTTTCTCTTCAGTTTGCATGTCTATTTGCTGCACGTCCAAATTAAGTTCAAAGCCAAGAGGCTCAAGCGCTTTTTTAAAGTCTTCAAGGCTAACGTTTCCCATTTTGCTTGCTTCGAGAAGCGTCACTCTCGAGGCCATTATTTTTCTAAGAATTGGGTTTTTCAGCCGCTTTAAAGGCTTTGAAAGCGAAGCAATAGCCTCAATCGCTTTCGGATTGAGGGCTATAACTTCTGATATCTTTGACGTAGGGACGAGTCGGTTCATCTGAGTTGTATTTTTTTTTCGATATTCCAAAACGGATCGTCATAATTTTCTTCTGCGGTATGCTCTGCTAGGTCTAAAGCTTTTCCAATCCGTTGTAAATCCTTCGTATGGAGGGTTTGCTCAAGGTAGGGAAAAAGTTCGCGCTCCTCGTAGCGGGTATGGTTATAGACAAGTGCGGCCAGTTTTTGAATTATTGACGTGGGATCTGTCTCGCATTTTTCAATTTCCTCGACGAGCCATCCGATCTGTTTATGTTCCTGGAGTGCCCGTTTAACAAGCAAATCAGTCGTATCTGTAAATAGAATTTCTTCTTCTGATTTAAAGTGGGGCTTTAAATGGTGCTGATGAAACCACAGGGCGTAAGTAGCCACTCTTGAAACGCCAACTTCGCGTTTTAAACCCGTTTTCAATTTCCAGCAGAAGAGAAGCGTTGCATGATGTTCCCTTGAAAGAGGAATAAGGTTCGGGTTTCGTTTTATAGGACCTTCAATCATACTCTTGGTCTTTTTAGGTTAGATTCAGGCTATTTAATTTTTGAGTAAGAGGTTTATTTCTTAGTCCGCACATTTAAATTGCACCGCTTTATCTTTCAGAAGTTGGGCTTTCTTTAGGTCACCCTCTTGATTTAAAGTCGAGTCACCTTCGCCTTTTAAAGCCATTCTTACTTTGTACCATTCGGGTCCTTTCTCTAGGTACTCCCAAGTAAAAATATCGCCTCGTTCGGCAAGTAGTTCATAGTATAGTGGTTTTGGGTCGTGATCGTTTTCAATTACGAGTGTATCTTCAAGGCTGAGCGCATCGAAATACTGAAAAACAGTTGGGTGTTTTTCTCTAGGAGGAAGTTTTGTCACGTCTAGTACTTTTTCAGTTGCCATAATAGGGTCTATATAGTTAATTAATTAAAAGGACAGTTTGTCCATTTTTAGGTTAGTAGTTCCTTTCTTGAGAGCCTTAAAACATAGAATTCTTTGGTTGTTCTAAATTCTTTTAGGTAGGTCGTTTCATAAATTTGGCAGATTTGGGCTCTCGCATCTTTGTATTTATGGTGAATGGGACAGGGTGAGTTTTCGCTGCACGTGTGGAGTCCGAGCCCGCAACCTTTAAACATTTTGTCTCCGTCCATAGCCACAATAATCTGGGCTAAATTAGTTTCTAATTGGTCGTTCGTTAAATAATACCCCCCAGAGCGACCCTTGGTGGATTCGACAAAATGTTCTCGGCAAAGCTGCTGCAGTATTTTGGCGACAAAGAGTTCAGGGGAATCAATATTTTTAGCGATTTCTTTAATGTTAATTTTGGAATCTAAACTGGAATTTTTTGCCAGGTAGATCAGGGCTCTTAAGGCATATTCGCAAGTTTTAGATAACATAAGTCATGGATTATTGGTACAAAATTAAATAATATTTTTAAATCAGACAAATTTATCCGATTAATTTTTTAATCTGTGGAATGGTACTTTGTGCTTTCATTTTTCCTTGGCCTCTGGATTAGAGCGATTTTGGCATAATAATTTCTTAACTTGAGGATATTTTGAAGTTATGATTTTAAAAAGCACTTTTTTTCGTGTCTTAATTCTGGCTCTAAGCCTGGGTAGCTCCGCCTTACTTTGGGCTCAGAAGGAGCCAATTCGCCACCTTTACGCCTATAATGATACCAACGATAAATCGCTTGTTAAAGCAAAGACGGATCTTTTTTTGCTTAATGTTTTAGCCTCAGAACGCTTTACGATGACCACGAATTCTTCAGGAGAAGACCACCTTGATGTGAACTTGATTGCGCCCTACGAGAAAGGTGAAATTTCCACAAGAGTCCGTTATGACTTTCTCGCTAGTGGGTATGTGGTATCGCTTTCAAATACGCAGATTCATGGGAAAGATAAAGCGGTTGTTTTGATAAATGACCCAAACAACGAATTACACCAAAAGCTCCTTGAGCAATTTGAAAAATTATTTTTCTCAACCTATGAAAAGGAACTTAAAAAATCTTAAGTCTACCAAGCATCTGGTGGGTTGAAGAAATTTAGCCAAGGCCTGGTTACTTTACTTTTCAAGTTATAGACTCTATTTTGCTAGAATTCGACTCTTGGTCATAGATTGCGGCAGGATTATTATTTTAATACCTTTGTTCTGTAACCAGTAGAAAAACACAATTTTTTAACATGGCAAAAGGGATGATTAAGGACACAAAGGATAAGAAGTCTGCAGCTGCAGTGAAAGCAAATGTGCAGGGCTGCACCGTGGGTGTTTTAGGCAGTGGAAGTTTTGGAACGGCAATTGTTAAAATGTTGTCTGAGAATTGCAACGAAATTCATTGGTGCGTGCGAAATGACTATGTGAAAGGTGCTATAGAGCAGCGCGGGCATAACCCCTCGTACCTTACTTCCGTTAGTTTTAATACCAAACACCTAAAAGTCACCACGGATCTTAACGAGCTTGTTTCGCAGTGCGATGTTATTATTCTTGCCACGCCCTCTATTTATTTAGCGCCTGCCCTGGAGACTCTAAAATGCGGCTATAAGGATAAGCTGTTTGTCTCTGCCATTAAAGGAATTGTTCCGGAGCATAACGACATTGTAGCCCATTATCTAAGAGATAATTTTGACATCGGATTTAGAAACCAAGCGGTTATTGCAGGCCCATGCCACGCGGAAGAAGTGGGTATGGAGCGCCTATCGTACCTTACGATAGCCACCGTGGAGCCAACTAATGCTGAAACATTAGACAATTTATTTGTTTCACGTTTTATCAAGGTGAATCATTCCACGGATATACTAGGAAACGAGTACAGTGCCATACTAAAGAACGTCTATGCTATTGGCGCTGGTATCGCCAGCGGCCTTGGGTATGGAGATAACTTTACGGCCGTGTTTGTTTCCAATGCCATTCGAGAAATGGAAGTGTTTTTAGAAGCGGTGTATGAGGTTCCAAGAGACGTGAATGAAAGCGCGTATTTAGGCGACTTATTAGTAACCGCTTATTCCTTATTCTCAAGAAACCGAAATTTGGGCAACCTAATTGGAAAGGGCTATACCGTGAAGTCGGCCATCCAATCCATGCAAATGGTGGCAGAGGGCTACTACGCGGCGAATTCGATCTATGCCACGGCCAAGCAAAAGCAGATTAATACGCCAATCATCGACACGATTTACAACATCCTTTACGAAGGCAAGAGCGCGGAAAATCAAATTAAAAAGTTAACAGCTTTACTTACTTAATCTAGGCTTTCTCTCCAAGCGTTCACGACGATCCCCACGAAGTTGGCCGAGGTTTCACGAGGTATTTAAAATCTTTTTACGAAATTCGTAGAGATTTAACTTTAAAAAACCACAATGAAGTCATTTTCAAAGACGCCAAAAAAAAGGTACGACATCGTCCTGATTGGAGGTGGTATCATGAGTACGACCCTTGCGGCACTCGTGCACGAACTAGAACCCCAATTAAATATAGCTATTTTCGAACGTCTTGGACGTTTCGCTAAAGAAAGTTCGGCGGCCTGGAATAATGCCGGCACTGGCCATTCAGCCTTCTGTGAACTTAATTATACGCCTATAGATTCAAATGGCCATGTAAACATTACAAAAGCCATTTCCATTGCAGAGCAGTTTGAGATTTCAAAACAATTTTGGTCCTATTTGATTGCCAAAGGTTATATTTCTGATCCAAAACAATTTATTAATTCCTGTCCGCACATGAGCTTAGTGTTTGGGGCACAGGATGTTGAATTTTTAAGAAAACGCCATGAGGCCATGGTGGAATCACCGCTTTTTGAGCGCATGAAGTTCAGTACAAGCCATGCGCAGCTAAAAGAGTGGATTCCTTTGATTATGGCAAACCGCGAACCCGAAGAATCCCTTGCGGCCACCCGCATGGATCTAGGGACAGACGTTAATTTCGGATCCCTTACCCGAAAAATGGGTCAATTTTTAATCCAAGATTCCAACGTTGAGGTGTTTCTTTACCATGAGGTTAAGGATATAAATCCACTTGAAAATCACCGCTGGCGCCTCCAAGTTAAGGACCGAATGGAAAACCAAAAACATGAACTTGAGGCCGATTTTGTATTTATCGGGGCAGGAGGCTACGCCCTACCGCTGCTGGAGAGTTCAGATATTAAAGAAAGCGAAGGGTATGGGGGCTTTCCTGTTTCAGGTGAGTGGCTCGTAAGTCATAATGAGGCGTTGATAAAACAGCATAAAGCGAAGGTTTATACCTTGGCCTCGGTGGATGCGCCACCAATGTCGGTGCCCCATTTAGACCTAAGGCTGATTGACGGCAACGAGGCCCTACTTTTTGGTCCATTTGCTGGATTTTCGACCAAGTTTTTGAAAGAGGGCAGCTATTTAGATTTGCCTGAAAGTATTAATTTTAAAAATATCCGCTCACTCTTTGGGGCTTGGTGGCATAATCTGCCCCTAACCAAATATCTAATTCAACAAGTTGCGATGACTAAGGCTCAGCGTATGGAGCACCTTAGAGACTTTATAAAGGAGGCAAAGCCAGAGGATTGGGAAGTTAAAATTGCTGGCCAGAGGGTCCAAATCATTAAGAAGGACGATGAGCAAGGCGGAAAATTAGAATTTGGAACTGAAGTCGTTGTGAATAAAAGTGGGACCATTGCTTCCTTACTGGGTGCCTCACCAGGCGCCTCAACCTCCGTACAGGCCATGCTCAATGTCTTAGAGAAATGTTTTCCTGAGAAAGTAAATGGCCCTTGGAAAGAGAAGCTTAAAGAGATGCTTCCCTCCTATACGCATCCTTTGTCAGAAAATACAGAACTCTTAAAAGAGGTCAGGGCATTCACGAAGGAAAAACTTGAGTTAGATTATTAATGATGACCAGTGTGGTGAACCCAATAATTGAAAAACCAACCATTGAGTCCGATTTGCTGGCCTCTTTGAAAGAAGAGCTATTTGAACAACAGCAAGTGATTTTGCACGTGCGTTATTTAAATCCCACTTTCTTTGGCAGTTTGATCCGTATCTGGAAGTCGAGCTTTTTAATTGAGCACGGCTCCCAGAATCGAAGTAAGCTTATTCATGCGCAGAACATTAGTCTCTATCCTGAATGGACCGAGATTCCCCCTTTTGTGAAGTATGAGTTTACTTTATTTTTTTCAGGACTTAGCAAAACTTGTGAGAAATTTGATTTCAAAGAATTAATTCCTCAGAGTGGGGGATTTGATATTCCGAATATAGAACGCAACGCTTCGGATGTGTACCGCGTTGAATTACAAGATTTATGAGACTAGTTTTATTATTTAGTATTGCCGTATTGTTTTTTAGCTGTACGAGCCAGAGTTTCCAAAAAGCTCCTACGGAGGAGATTTTGGCATTCCAAGCCAATCTCAATGCAGAGTATTTGGATAAAAGTACAACGCCACTACGAGAAGAGAATTTTTTGAAGTTCAAATCGCACCCCTTTTTCCCAATCGATTTAAAGTACCGCGTGAGTGCCAAGCTCGTAAAACTAAAAGGGGCTGAATTACTTGAAATCCCAACCTCTTCAGGCAAAGTAAAAGTCTACCGTCCCTACGCGAGGGCGCAATTTGAAATTGAAGGCAGGCCTCACGAATTAACGCTGTATCAAAGTATGGATCTTTTAAAGCAGCCAGAGTACAAAGATTACCTCTTTTTACCGTTTAAAGATGCAACCAATAACGAGTCGACGTATGGAGGAGGCAAATACCTTGATCTTCGAATTCCAAGTGGGAATTCAAATACCCTAATTATTGATTTCAATAAAAGCTATCATCCTTACTGTGCTTACAATGCCTATGATTACAGCTGTCCAATTGTTCCAGAGCAAAACAGCCTCTCGATTCCTATTAAAGCAGGGGTGATGTATGAGGCAGTCTATTTTTAAAGCCTAATTGCGAGGCATTTTAGCGCACGAAATTGAACTGGCTAAAACAACTGCTTCACGACCGCAAGAGAACGTGGGGCTTTAAAATTGGCCAGGTGGTACTGGTAATAGACAATTAACGATTCAAGAAACGCTGCTCGCCTAATGGGTGGAATTCTTACCTCATAAGGCTGGGGGTTTGCGAGAATTTGGCGGTAAAGTTCAGATATTTCAGAATTAAAAAGATGGTGTGATTGTCTTAGGGTGAATTCACCAGATTCAGGATTCAAATAGGGCTGGTTACTGACAAGGGGATATAAACCTTGAATTTCCAGTAACCGCGAAATAAAAATCAAATGGCTTTGGAAATTTCCCTTTTGCAATTCATGGCTAAAACTTGAAATTTCACCATAGAGCGAAAGGTTTTTAGATTCTTCTCGAAGCACTTGACTCAGGAAATCGGCTACAAAGAACACGACGCTAGAGGCTTTTATATTCTCGCTCCAATCGGTTGAATCGAGCGCTTCAATTGAAGCTAAACGCTTAAGTGCTGAGGAGGATTTTGATTGAAGTAAATTTAACTGGACTTCTTTGAGCGGCATTAGATAGGCTTTCCATTTACTGCGAGGGGTAAAGACACCGCTTAAATAAAAACTTTGGTAGCCATGCTCCTGTCCAAACACATGCAAAATAGCGTCACGGTCTGAATATTTAAGATACGAGAGTATAAAACCCTTTTCTGTTTGCATGGGCTTAGTTCAATAGGGTAGTTTTTGTGGGCCACCACGGTGTTTTTTACCGAGACCACCAGGGCCTAGGCTAATAATTTGTCCGCTTGTTTATCGATAGGTAAAGACGAATAGGAAATGGATTTAATTGATTTCTTTTGATCGAATTCAAAATCTATGCGTCCAAGCATTAAGCCAGCGAATCCAACTTGATTCACAAGGACCTCTTTGTGTTCACTGTTTAAAAACGTTTTAGGTTCATCTAAAAATGTGTGCGTATGGCCGCCTAAAATAAGATCGATACCACGCGTCTTTTGTGCTAAAACCACATCTGAAATTTTCGTCTCGCCTTTATATTCGTAGCCCAGATGGGATAGGCATACTACTAAATCACAGTTTTTCACTAGTCTTAAAAAGGTGCTGTAATGGTTTGCGATTTCAATGGGATCTAAATATTTGGTTTCTTGGTACTGTTTTTTACCAACAAGACCCTCAAGTTTAATTCCAAGACCAAAGACCCCTATTTTTATTCCGCCCTTATTAAAAACTCTGTAAGGTTCTGTTCTGCCTTCTAACAGCGTATCACTAAAATCGTAATTGCTACATAGAAACGGAAATTTAGCGTGGGGCTGGACCTTGAGGAACCCTTCAAGGCCGTTGTCGAAATCGTGGTTTCCCATGGTGGAGGCGTCGTATTTCATCATGGACATGAGTTTAAACTCAAGTTCACCTCCAAAGAGATTGAAGTACGGCGTGCCTTGGAAAATATCGCCAGAATCTAAAAGCAGAACCTGAGGCTCTTGGCTGCGAATTTTTTCAATTAGTGCAGCGCGCCGTGCAAATCCACCTTTCCCCGCATTACGTCCACCAGTGTGATCAAACGGTTCTATTCGAGAATGCTGATCGTTGGTGTGTAATATAGTCAGGCGATTTTTCGAGGTGCCAAGTAGGCTAAGGGGACTCTGTGCCCTTAGAATTTGGGGCGCTATGCTTAGAGTAAGGGCTGCTTTGCCCGTCAATTTTAGAAATTCTTTTCTTTGCATCAGTCCTGGGTTTTCTTTGGGTTAAAAATCAAACGAAGATCGGTTGGGGCTGTTATTTCAGGTGTTTCCTTTATAAGCTCAATGTAGAGGTCACGAAGTTTTATTCCAGTGAGAAGGGTCTGCCCTTCTAAAAAGAAATTCATGTTATCGCCACCAAAAGCCAGATAATCCGACGTGGCAATATAGTAGGTTTTATTTGGCTCTAGGGGCTTTCCTGCAATCTCTGTTTTGACCAGATTAGAGTTTAGGGTCTCAATACGCAAATTCGCTACTGGATTGTTTTTTAGGGTGCTCGCATAGTACTTAAAGAGATCCTCCATCGCTTTTGAACTCATTTTCACGACTACAAGTTCATTTTCGAATGGCATTACCTCAAAGACGTGCTTAAGAAGAACATCGCCTTTTCCGATGCTTGTTCGAAGCCCGCCGATATTAATCACGGCCGCATCAATTTCAATTCCTTGAGATTTCGCCCATTTTTTCGCCCCAATAAGGGTGTAGTCCGCAAATAAATTACCCAGGGTACTGTTATCTCCGGATTTCGTTAGTTCTATTTGAGTATGGCCAATCTTTGCATTCATTTGTTGCTCGAGGGTGGCTTTGAAAGGGCTAATGAAACGCACCATTCCAGAGTCACTCGCAAGGGTCTCTGTAATAGCAATATTGTCCTCGGTATCAATGTCACTTAAGACCAGTGAACTGGAACAATTGACAAAAAATAAGGGGAGCAGAAAAAAATACCAGAATTTGTTTTTCATAAGCGTTTGGCTTTACGCAAAGATAACTAATGTTGAAGAGTCCTTCGAATAAATTCGTATTTCTTTGCTGAATAATTCCTAAATTTGACTTCTAAACCAAAAGAGCAATGAGCAAATTAAAAGGGGTAGGTGTGGCCCTTGTCACGCCTTTCAATGAGGATTTATCAGTAGATTTAGAGTCTCTCAGCAGACTGATCGAATACAATATAGAGCACGGCGTTAATTACCTTGTAGTTCTTGGTACCACGGCAGAGGCAGCCACACTTTCAGAGCAGGAAAAGAAGACCGTTATTGAGCATATTGTGGCGACCAACGCGGGGCGCTTACCCCTGGTGCTAGGCATCGGAGGGAACAATACGATGGAGGTAAAATACGCCATAGAGCAGACTGATTTATCGGCTTTTTCGGCTGTGCTTTCGGTTTCTCCTTATTACAATAAACCAAATCAAGAAGGGCTCTACCAACACTATAGAGCCTTAGCCTCAACCGGCAAGCCAATCATCATTTACAATGTGCCTAGCCGCACAGGTCAGAACCTCGAGGCGGATACGACGCTTCGATTAGCGAGGGAGTTTAAGAATTTAATTATGATTAAAGAGGCCGCGCCGAATATTTTACAATACTTTGATATTATCCGTCAAAAACCAGAAGGTTTTGATCTTGTTTCAGGTGATGATGAATTCACCCTGCCTGTGACTCTTGCGGGTGGAAATGGCGTTATTTCGGTAATCGCACAGGGGTATCCAAAACAATTTTCAAGCATGGTGCAACTCGCTTTTGAAGGAAATGTGAAAGAAGCTTATTCAATCCATAACAGCTTGGTGGAACTTACACGGTTAATTTTCGCCGAAGGAAATCCGAGTGGAATAAAAACAGTACTCAGTGAACTTGGCCTAATTAAAAACTATCTTCGCCTTCCGCTCGTGGAGGCCTCTGCGGGGCTTCAAGATAAAATCAGAGCACAGATGGCTAAGCTATAAGTTAAATCTAAATTAAGGAAGTTTAGTTTCATGGAGTTTAGAGAAGCAAATGCCAAGGATATTTCTTTGATTCAAGATCTTGCGAGGCGCTCATGGAAAGTGGCATACAAGTCTATTCTAAGTGCGGAGCAGATCCATTACATGCTTGATGAGATGTACAGTGATCGCGCTCTGGAAAAGTCCTTTTCAGAACCGAACTCACGTTATGTTCTACTTTATGATTCTTTAGATGCACCTCTAGGGTTTCTAGGTTTTGAGCACCATTATGAGCCCCTAACGACCAAGCTCCACCGTATTTACCTTTTACCAGAATCCCAGGGCAAAGGGGTGGGAAGCGAGGCTCTGCGTTTTTTAAAAAAGCAAAGTCTCGACTCAGGTGATTCACGCATTATTCTCAATGTGAATAAAAACAACGGTGCCAAATCTACCTATGAAAGAAATGGATTTACAGTGTATGGGCAGGGGGTGTTTGAAATCGGAAATTCGTTCGTCATGGACGACTATTTGATGCAGTGCCTTCTGTGAAAGGGTAAGATTCTATAAATTATTAACTTAATTCTGTAAAAGGTTCCAATCAAAAGTTTTGTTGCTTTGTAGTTCAGTTCGAAAGAAATACAGGGTTTGATCCTGGCCCGGCCTAGTGATTTTAGTTTTTTAACTTTTTAAGCTATCGACCCCAGAGTCAAACTTAAAAAAGAACATCATTTTTTTCATTTTCACAAGGTCGTTTCATTTATGAAGCGACTTTTTTTGCCGCCCAAATTCAAACCAATAAGCGCAATAAGGCTT
>DCJS01000027.1:34957-84783 GCA_002319955.1 Flavobacteriales bacterium UBA1694 | reverse complement strand
TGGTTCGAGCCCAAGAGGAGGAGCAAAACACCTGCATAACTGCAGGTGTTTTTTTTGTGCCTAGCTTTAAATAGGCTCAGTCTCGAGCAAGAAAAATGAAGTAATAAATAGCCTACTTCTTCTCCATAGCCTATCGATAACAAAATTCAAATGACGCGAAAGCGCCCTCAAAACGTTAAGCAGTCACAAAATCCTTTTTTGCCCAGCACTTTTTTGTAATTTTGAGTGCTTAGAAGACCAAATGAACAAATCGCCAGAAAAATTTAGATCTTTAATCCACTACTCGCTTATTGCTTGTCTTATCCTAATTCAAGGGATTATTTTGATGTTCTTCTATAACGAATACTTCAACACAAAGAAACTTGAAGCCATTCGCACGCAGCTTATCGAAACACGGGGTTTAACCAAATTAATGCAAAAATCACGATCTGAATTAATTTCTACGCAATACAATCTTCAAAAATACATAAGCGGAAACGACAAAAGCTATTTAGAATCTTATTTTACATCCTTACGGAGTCTTACAAAGAATATCGACAGCATTAACACCCACCCGGATCTAAAATCAACTCTCAAAGGCCGTTTGCAAGCTCGAAATAAACAATCTGCACAACTCGCAGACCTTGAGCGTCTCATTGAAACCGTCTACCAAGATTCAAAAACATCAAAGAAAACGCCTACGCCCATTCGCATTGAAAATTACGATTTGCAAGCCACAGAGCAGACTTTTAACGTTGAATTTCACCGCTCAACTCCCGAGGCGAGTCCTGCCAAAAAGAAGTTGCTTCCGCGCTTAAAAGATGCTATTACAGGGAATGTGGAAGTAAAACGTGATACAGTATTCATAGAAACTTTTTCTGAAAGCACCCTAGACACCACGAAAATCAGAAAGGATTTTGATAGTGCTGTAGCGGTTGTAAACAACCATTATTTAAAAGAAATAAAAAAATACGAGAACCAGATTAAGTCTACTAGTTCCAAATCCAATCAACTGTACGAAAACTACGACCATCTTATTATCCTTAGCAACGATTTAATGGATGTCTATGAAACGACCATCAGTGATGTAAGTAATGGACTTCAGAAGGAATATGAGCAGCAGAACTCCCAAAACAATAAAATCCGGCGTAGCACCATGCTCGGTCTTATGGTAATAATCTTCTTTGTCCTCGTTGTGGTACTCTATTACACAAAGCAATCGTTTCTTTATGAAAAGAAACTGCAACACGCGAACAAAACAATTAGTGAAAACCTGAATTTTAAAAACCGTATTCTGGGAATGCTTAGCCATGAAATCCGAGCCCCTCTAAAAATCATCAACCTATTCACCTCACGAATCAGTAAAAAAACAAACGACGAGTCCGTTCTTGAGGCGCTTAAATCCATTGAATTTACGAACAATTCTCTATTGATTCAAGCAAATCAAATCTTGGAGTACACCAAGAACCAAAGTCAAAAAATAGAACTAAAACCCGTAGATTTCAACCTTAGAGAAGAAATTGAGGCCATTTTGCACGTTTTTAAACCCTATATCGAGTCGAAAAGAAACACAGTTCAAATTACCAACACCATTGACCCCTTCCTTCGCGTGCATGCAGACAATATCAAGATTCATCAGATCCTAATTAATATTTTGGGCAATGCGAGTAAATTTACAGAAAATGGAGAAATCTCCATTGAGGTGTCTGCAAATCCCATCAATTCAAAAACGATAGCTCTTCAAGCGCTGGTAAAAGATACAGGTATAGGGATTTCTAAGTCTGATCTAAAAAAAATATTCCAGCCCTATTACCAAGGCCTGGTCTCTGAGGAACTAGATAATCTAGGCGCAGGGCTAGGACTAAATCTCTGCAAAGAAATCGTCGAACTCTTTGGTGGTACAATTTCTGCACAAAGCACCTTGGGGGAGGGTACGCTCGTTTCCTTTACCATAAATTTAGACACCATTGCATGAGACCATTTGACGCGCATCACGTAAACTTTCTATTAGCGGACGACCACCAGATTGTACGCCAAGGAATCCGCTTTGTAATTGACGATGTGGTAAAATCCTATTCCATTCAGGAGTCCTCAAGCTTAGGCACAATTGAGCAGCAACTTAAGGCGCAGAAATTTGACATCGCCATTTTAGACGCTCAGTACCCAGACGGCAATTGCCTCACGATACTCCCCACTATTCGAGAGCGCTATCCAGACCTCAAGATTTTGATTTTCTCGAGCTTTGAAGAAAGTGACCATTCCTTAAAATTCTTGGAGGCCGGTGCAAACGGCTATCTCAATAAACTCGCTTCCCAAATAGAAATTCAACAGGCCATTCTTTCGATGATTGAAAAAGGGGAGTTTGTGCCTCCCTTAACGCGCACCTTAATGAGCCTTTCACAGCACAACCCAAATTTATTAAACCCACTCAACCAGCTCTCCGCAAGGGAATTACAAATCGCGGAACTTCTAGCAAAAGGTTACGGAAACCTTGAAATTTCAAATAAACTCGCGTTAAAGCAAAATACGATTTCGACTTTTAAAAAGCGAATTATGGAAAAACTCGGGCTCATTTCTTTAGTGGAATTAATAGAACTTGTGAAAACGCACCAAATCCATTAACATTTCTTAGTAGTTAAACTTCTAGATGAGGCTCGATATACATCGGGCGAAAAAACGCGATTTTCGTTTCTATTAGGGCTTTCTTTGTTCTAGATTTTACCAAATCAAAAAACAACTAAAGAAAGATGACGAAAGAACACTATATAGACCACTCTTTGCGTGGCATACGACTCAAAAAGAACGTCCTTCGCACACGCGACTTCACTATACTTATTGGCGTACAAATCCTCATGTTCAGCGCCATCTTCGCCGTCGCAAATTTCCGGCCTTACTACGAAGAATTTCATTTGAAAAGACTTGAAACCCCCTTCGGGAAGGTTGTGGCTGTCTTTCTAATTACAATTCTTGCGTTTCAAATTCTGTTTCTCTTATACATTGTTTACCGCTACTTTAAATATAAGCCTGTAGCGTCCGTGCGCGATGAGCAGCTTCCAAGCTGCACCATACTCGTGCCTGCGTATAATGAAGGTGCTTTGGTGTATCAGACTCTTAAAAGCATTGCCCAGAGTGACTACCCCAAAGAGAAGCTGGAAATCATCGCAATTGATGACGGAAGTAAGGACGATACCTGGTACTGGATTCAGCGGGCTGCGAGTGAACTCGAGGGCCGCGTAAAAGTACTCCAACAACCTAAAAACAAAGGTAAACGCCATGCGCTTCACCGGGGCTTCACCCTTGGGAAAGGGGAAATATATGTCACCATTGACAGTGACTCGGTGGTGGAGCCCAATACCCTTCGAAACCTGGTGAGTCCCTTTATTACAAATCCAAACTGTGGTGCTGTAGCTGGGAACGTTAAGGTTCTTAACAAAGGCCAGGGTCTCATTCCAAAAATGTTAAACGTCAGTTTTGTGTTTAGCTTTGAGTTTATGCGCGCGGCGCAAAGCTCCCTTGGTTTTGTGCTTTGTACCCCCGGGGCGCTTTCAGCCTACCGCCGAAATGCCGCGCTACACTCGCTTTCCCAATGGATAAACCAAAAGTTTATGGGCGACTACGCAACCATTGGCGAGGATCGTGCAATGACCAATTTCATCCTTGAACAGGGCTATGACGTGCAATTTCAACGCACGGCGAATGTGCTCACTAACACGCCGATTGGCTACAAAAATCTACATAAAATGTTCACCCGTTGGGGCCGAAGCAATGTGCGTGAAACCCTTATGATGCACCGGTTTATATTCAAGAATTTTCGATCAAAAAACAAAGCCGGAGCGCGTATCATTTTCATCAATCAGTGGACCAAAATCCTATTAACCTACCCCCTAACGGCCATAATGTTATACTTTGTCTTAACGCATCCGGTACTCTATCTTAGCTCGGCACTTGTCGGCACCTTCATATTTTCGAGTATTCAAATGCTGTTTTTCACCAAGCGCTATAACTTCGCTGATTCCCTTTGGGCATACCCTTACAGCTTATTTTACCTCGTTGCCTTATTCTGGATCTCACCTTTTGCCATTGCAACGGTGAAGAATGGTGGATGGCTTACCCGTTAAATTAAAAATAAGGAGCTATGAAAACTATCGCAGTTATTGGGCAAGGCTATGTCGGTCTTCCCTTAGCATTGGAATTTGCAAAACACAGTCCAGTAATTGGATTTGATATCGATAAGGCACGTGTAAAAGAGTTGAACCAAGGACAAGACAAGACCTTAGAGGCGAATTTGATGGATCTAAAGAAAGGTTTAGAGCTTGCCAAGTCGACGCAGTTCAAAGGCGGCTATAAAGCAAGTTCAGACCATAGTGAATTAGAAGCCGCTCAAATTTATATTGTCACAGTTCCAACCCCAATCAATGAATTTAACGCGCCGAATCTAACGCCGCTTCGTGAAGCCTCTAAGAACGTAGGAAGCGCGCTTAAAAAGGGAGATCTTGTAATCTATGAATCCACGGTCTATCCGGGATGCACCGAAGAGCAATGCGTGCCTATCTTAGAAAAGCATTCGAAACTAAAATTCAATACAGATTTCTACGTAGGGTACTCCCCAGAACGAATTGTTCCTGGGGATAAGGTTAACACATTAACCACAATAAAAAAAGTAACCTCAGGCTCGACGCCTGAGGCGGCAGAGGAAATCGACCAGCTGTATAAAACCATTATCACGGTCGGGACACATAAGGCACCAAGTATAAAAGTCGCTGAAGCTTCGAAGGCAATCGAAAATGCGCAAAGAGATGTGAACATATCGTTTGTAAACGAACTCGCATTAATTTTTGACCGCGTGGGCATCGATACCCAAGATGTTCTAGAAGCGGCAGGAACGAAGTTCAATTTTCTGCATTACCAGCCTGGCCTTGTTGGCGGACACTGTATTTCTGTGGACCCTTATTATTTAGCACACAAGGCCGTTCAATTAGGCTATCACCCAAATGTTATACTCTCAGGGCGTCGAGTCAACGATTCGGTTCCTGAGTTTATAGCCTCGAAAGTGGTTAAACTTATGATTAACAAAAATATGAGCGTTAAAGATTCGTCCATATTAATACTTGGCGTCACCTTTAAGGAGAACTGCCCAGACATACGAAACACAAAAATTGTAGACGTCTATTCGGAACTTAAGGACTATGGCGCAAAGGTCGATTTATATGACCCCTGGGCAGATTCCAAGCAGGTTGAGTCGCACTATGGAATTTCGCTTCTGAAAAAGCTTGGTCAAAAAAAATATGACGCCGTGATATTGGCTGTAGCGCATGACGAATTTCTAAAGCTGGACTTGGGCAAAATAAAAAAAGAATGCTCCGTTGTATTTGATATTAAGGCAAAACTAAACCGAGACATGGTCGATGCCCGCCTTTAAACCCTGAGAATGAAAAAACGACCTAGGAGATGCGTAATGAACTAAAAAAAATCCCAACCGAGATTCGGTTGGGATTTTAATTTTTATAGAACGCTTTAATTAAGCGTTTGTATCAATAGATACGAAAGATCTATTGTTTGCTTTCTTTCTGAAAACTACTTTACCGTCACTAAGTGCAAATAAAGTATGGTCTTTACCGATACCCACGTTATCACCTGGGTGGTGTACTGTACCTCTCTGTCTTACGATGATGTTCCCAGCGATTGCGTCCTGTCCGCCAAAAATCTTCACTCCCAATCTCTTGGAATGCGATTCTCTACCGTTTTTGGAACTACCAACTCCTTTTTTGTGTGCCATTTTATTCTAGGTTTTAAAGGGTTTGTTATTTTTTTACTTCTTTGAACTGTGCAATATTTTTCTCAATTAAAGCATCTACTTCAGCATGAGTAAGGATATTTTTACCTAATTCGCTCTTAAGCTCTTTTCCAAGAGTGATTAGAGTTTCTCTGTTGTCTTTAGATTGAGAAAGTTCGTTTTTCTTTAAGTGGTAGTTCAGTTCGTGATCTTCACTAAAGTTAACGGTGTCGCGATCCGCATTTGATGTACTAGCAGCCTCTTTCGGTTCTGCTTTTACAGTTTTTGCTTCGGATTTAGCCGCTTCTTTTTTCTCAGATTTTTTTGCTCCATCAAATCCTGTAATTCCAGTAATTTGAATTTGAGTCAATTGTTGTCTGTGGCCATTCTTTTTAGAATACCCTTTTCTTCTTTTCTTTTTGAAAATAATCACTTTATCCGCTTGGATGTGATCTAAAATTTCAGCATCTACTTGGATACCGCTTACAGCCGGGGCGCCAACTGTTGTTGCTCCGTTTACAGTAAGAAGAACTTTGTCGAAAGAAACTTTCGCGCCTTTATCTCCTTTTAAACGGTTTACAAACAACTTCTGGTCTTGCTCAACTTTGTATTGAAGCCCTGCTATCTCTACAATTGCAAACATTGTCTATAATTTTAATTTGTTAATAATCTTCTTTTGAGTCTGCAAAATTAAGAAAATTTTCTGAACCACAAAGAGTTAATCTAAAAATCTAGTGGCAAATATGCACTTTTTTAGTGTATTTGACTCTAAATAGAACGGACTTAGTCTAGGCCTGCTCCTGTGAAATGAATCCAAGAGCACAAATTTACCTCGAATTATATTCCTAAGAATTGTATATTTGATTAAACACTACGACTATGAATCGGGATCTCTACATTGATTTTGCAAAAGGGTTTGCAACACTATCTGTCATCTTTATTCATACCGTCTTTTGGTCTGGACAATATTACGTCCCAACTGAACTTCGCGTTTTGTCCCTTCTTATTGACGTGCCCCTCTTTTTTGCTCTTAGCGGACTTACCTCGAGTGGAAAAGTAGAAAAGACCTTATTTCGCCTTTTAAAGCTCCAAATCACCTTTATGCTTTTTGTGACGTTGCTTTTTTTTATGGATTACCTTTTCAAAGTTCTCGGTCTATGGACGGTAGGGCTTGAAACCCTTCAAAGTTTCTACGCCACATTTGGCACCAAGTATACACCTGGAAGCATATCCTATTACCCCCAATGGCAAAATTTAGGAAATTGGTACCTCCACCGCTATACAAATGCCGACACATTCCCTGTGGTGATGGGCAGCTTTTGGTATCTCAAAGTCTATTTTATTCTTACCCTACTCGGCGTCCTAGCCCTTAGGTACTTTCCAAAACATATAAACTGGATTATTGGACTATGTATCGGACTCACCCTAATCTACTACTGGTTCCCACACTATTACCCAAAGGGCCAAGTCGGCTACGTCACAATCTATCTTGCCATGTTCCTGTGCGCCCATCAACTTAAAGGTAAGCGCCTGTCCTCCTCGTTTGTAATGCTTTTGTATGCTGGAGTTGTTGGCGCTTTAATATGGCTATTTAGCAGTTATGGTCCTGAGATTTTCTACCGGATCAACAAAGAGAAATTCCCTCCAAAGATGCCCTATATTGTGTGGACCTTATTTTCCATTGTAACGCTCTTTGCCTTATATAACCGATTGAAAATAAACAAGAAAAGCATTATAACCTACATTGGTGAAAATGCCATTTTCTTCTATTTTGCTCAAGGCCTAAGTTCCTCACTAATCTATTTCGTGGTTGTCCCCTTCAAAGACCATTTCGTTTGGGGCGTTTTTCTAATTCTGATTTTCGTATTGAATGCTGCCCTTGCTTTTGGTATCGCTATGCTATTAAAGGAATTTGACAGTTTGGGATGGAAATTTCTTCGCGTTTTAAAAGATAAAACCACCTCAAAAAATTAAGGTGGTTTCAAACTGTTGACAAAAGAAAGAGCTTTAGTCTTTTTTTCCTCGTGCTATTACAGCAATTAAAATAATAAGTACTAAGGCTCCAATGATCCAGTAAAGTGGATTACTCATCCATTCTGTGGTCGTTGTCGTGGTTTTTGTCGTGGTTATATCCACGTCTAGTGGTTCAGTCGTTTCCTGTGCAAAAGCAAAAAGGCTCGCAAAGAACAGTACCGTTAATAAACTTAATTTTTCGAACTTGCGTTTAATCAAAATGCTAGAGGTTTTCATAATTTATTTTTAATGTTGGTTACGCCGCGTAAAGTTCAATTGAAATGCCAAATCCCTGAGAACCCATCGAAAAGGTGGAATTTCATAAATTTGTCCAATTATTATGAAAAGAGTCCTATATTTGAGTCACTCGATTTAGAAATTTTAGCGCCTTATGTTCAAATTAAAATTGCCAACCGACCCACGGTGGGCAAACATTGCAGAAGAAAACATTGAAGAAATTTTGACCGACCATGCGTGGTGCGAGCAAAAAGCAGCAACCAATGCAATTACCTTGTTTACAATGCTCCCAGAGCAAACCCATATTGTCACGGAACTCTTACTGATCGCTCAAGAAGAGTTAGAGCATTTAAGACTCGTGCATGAAATTATTAAGGCCCGGGGCTATACGTTAGGCCGCGCTCGAAAAGACGATTACGTTAATGACTTAGCGAAGTTCATCATTCAGGGAAGCCGCCAAGATTTAATTATCGACCGGATGCTTTTTGCAGCCATGATTGAGGCGCGGAGCTGTGAGCGCTTTAAAGTATTAACCGAAACAATCAAGGATCAGGAGCTCAAAGAATTCTACCATGAGCTAATGGTTTCTGAGGCGGGGCATTACACCACATTCATTGGATTTGCAAGAGACCTCGGAGGCATCGAAAAAGTAAACCAGCGCTGGGAACAATGGTTAAACTATGAAGCGAAGGTTATTCAAAGCTACGGGAAAAGCCATACGATCCACGGCTAAACAGCGGAAATCTGAAAAATGAAAAAGCTAAAACGAACGGTACTCATTAGCCAACTGATCAAGAATTTCTTTCAGGGGTTAATGATTATAGGCCCCTTCGGGCTGACGCTTTTCGTATTCTGGTATATTATTTCGTCTATTGAAGGGAGCGTGCCTTACTTATCTGAAAAACTATACCCGGGTATCACTTTTATTTTGGTGATTATTTCCATCATTCTCATTGGGTATTTAGGAAACAAATTTGTCTTTGGCCGACTGGTCCTCGGTCGAATGGATACACTCCTTGAACGACTGCCAGGATTTAAACACATTTACAGTCCAACCAAAGACCTAATGGCCTCTTTTGTAGGCGATAAGAAGAAATTCAACCACCCGGTATGGGTCAAGGTAGCTGAGGCGCCAGAAACATGGCGAATTGGATTTTTGACTCAAAGCGATATGCGCCCGGTGGGAAAGGAAAACTTCGTCGCCATTTACCTCCCCCATTCCTATGCCATTTCAGGCTGGGTCATTATCACGAAAGCGCAAAATGTCAAGCCGGTTGAGGGCATGAGTGCCGCTACAGCAATGAAGTTTGCGGTCAGCGGAGGCGTGGCTGGTTTTCATTCTGATGACGCCGTTTTTAAATCGCCTGAGTAAAAAATCGGCCTGCACGAACGCTTTA
Source organism: Flavobacteriales bacterium UBA1694 (assembly GCA_002319955.1). GTDB lineage: Bacteria > Bacteroidota > Bacteroidia > Flavobacteriales > Weeksellaceae > Planobacterium_A. Next base: position 75,384 of record DCJS01000027.1, on the reverse strand, counting down.
CCTAGTCTTTTAATTTTTAAACTTTTATCCTTATGAAATTACCTTACGCGGAACCGTATAAAATAAAAATGGTTGAACCCCTAACTCAGTCCACTGCAGAGCAACGCCAAGACTGGATTGCTAAAGCTAACTTTAACCTGTTCAATCTAGAAAGTCACAAGGTTTTTGTAGACTTACTCACAGACAGCGGCACCGGGGCAATGAGCGATCGTCAATGGAGTGCTTTAATGAGCGCTGATGAAAGTTATGCCGGTTCTCGATCTTTCCACGATTTAAAAAATGCCGTTAATAAAATTACAGGATTCCCCTTCTTATTACCAACTCACCAAGGTCGTGCAGCGGAAAATGTCCTTTTTTCCGCACTTGTAAAAGAACATGACGTGGTCCCAGGAAATTCTCACTTTGACACCACCAAAGGGCATATTGAATTCAGAAAGGCCAGTGCAATAGATTGCACTATCGAGCAGGCCTTTAAAACCGAATTAGAACATCCTTTCAAGGGAAATATCGACTTGGAAAAGTTAGAAGAGGTTTACAAAACCCACCCTAAGGACCAAATTCCCTTTTGCCTAATCACGGTGACGTGTAACACATCGGGAGGACAGCCCGTGTCGATGGAAAACATTAAAGCGGTGCGCGAACTTTCAAAGCGTTACGGGATTCCTGTTTTTTTCGATGGAGCCCGCTTTGCAGAAAATGCCTATTTCATTAAGCAGCGTGAGGCTAATGAGAAAGACAAATCGATAAAAACAATTTGCCTCGAAATGTTCTCCTACGGCGATGGCATGACCATGAGTTCAAAAAAGGATGGACTTGTGAACATTGGTGGGTTCGTGGCTTTAAGGGACGAACAGCTATTCAAAAAGGCCTCTACTTTTACCATTATATACGAAGGATTCATCACCTACGGTGGAATGAGTGGTCGGGATATGGCTGCCCTGGCTGTAGGACTGGACGAAGCCACAGAATTAAATTATCTTGAAAGCCGAATTTCTCAAGTCCAACTTTTAGGTGAGCGCCTTATTGAAATGGGAATCCCAGTTCAAAAACCAATCGGAGGGCATGCCGTCTTTGTGGATGCTTTAAAATTCTTACCCAATGTCAGTCGTGAAGAATTCCCAGCTCAAACTTTAGGAGTTGAACTCTATAAAGAGGCTGGAATTCGAGGGGTTGAAATCGGTGCAATCCTGGCAGATCGGGATCCTCAAACTCGAGAAAACCGCTTCCCTCAAACGGAATTTTTACGTCTTGCTATTCCACGGCGCACTTACACCGATAACCATATGGAGTATGTCGCTATTGCCCTTAAAAATATCTTTGATAGAAGAGAAGAGATAACCAAAGGGTATGAGATTACAGAGGAAGCGCCAATCATGCGCCATTTCACAGTGAAGATGAAACCCGCCTAAGCGTAGCTAAACAATTGGGCTAACCTGCCGTTTCACCAATTCTTGGTAGACGCGGTGGGTTGGCAGTCCCATGATGGTGTAATAGCTCCCTTCAAGGTTCTTAATTTTAGCCATCCCAAGCCATTCCTGAATACCGTAACTTCCGGCTTTGTCAAAGGGCTTGAAATTTGAAACGTAGAATTCGATCTCTTCCCTTGTGATTATTTCAAATTCTACTCGAGCACATTCTGTAAATGAAAAAGAGTCCACTACGCTTTTTAGACAAACTCCAGTGTAGACCGTATGTGTTTGACCCGAAAGGCGAGAAAGCATTTCGTAGGCCTGCATCGCATTCTTTGGCTTTCCCAGGACCTGCTGCTCTAGTGCCACTACGGTGTCGCAGGTTAATAAGATCTGGTCTTCTACTAAACTCTGGTAGGCGTTACTTTTAAGCTCAGCCAGATACTCCGCAATCTGCTCAACAGGCATAGTCTCAGGATACATTTCGTCGCAATCAATGCGAACAGATTTAAAAGAGAAACCCAGCGCAGAGAGGAGCTCACTTCGTCTAGGCGATTTCGAACCAAGAAGTAATTGCATTTTTGAAATTAAAGGGACTGAGTGTGATCCTCAATCCAGTGTGAATTATTTTTTAACACCTGTTCAATGACATCCCTTACAGCACCTTTCCCACCCTCAGCAGGGGAGATGTAGTGGCAAACCGCTTTAACTTCTGGAACTGCATTTGATGGACAGGTGGCCAGGGCGACCTCTCTAAGAATACCTAAATCTGGGATATCGTCTCCCATCATTAGTAAGTCCTCATTTTTTAGATCGTGACGCTGCTTAAAGGTCTCCAGATCCACCAGTTTATCTGGTGATTTTGGAAAATAGTCTGTAATACCCAAATAGTTTAAACGGAAACGGACCATTGGATCGTCTCCGCCAGTAATCACTCCGATTTTATAGCCCATTTTCAGGGCTTTGATAACGGCGTAGCCGTCTAGAACGTTCATCACTCGTGACTGGTGTCCTCCCGGCATAAGATAAACACTCCCGTCAGTGAAAACGCCATCGACGTCAAACACAAAAGCTTTTATTTGTTTTAATTGGAATTTATAAGACATTAATAGGGATGAAATTAATTTACATCAAAAGTAAAGATTATTTCTAACAGTTACTGCGCCCTTAAGGAATGAGTTCAATGGGGTTGTTATTCGTCTTCATTTTTTCGCGTGCACTCTTTTCCATAGTTCTTAGAACCTCATTTGGATTAGACGCTTCGTTCCCATTAAAACTAACGACCACTTTTGTATTGGGTTGTGAAAGCATTTCTCGCATCCCTTTTACAGGATCTTTCCGGTAGATTTCAAGCTGCTTCGCATATTGCACACGGTTCACATCAATGCTTTTTTTTGTGATAAAAGGAATAGTTCTACCTTGAGCAAGTCCAGTTTCGAGCTCAGCCTGCGCTGATTTTCGCTTTTGAAGTGCCTGCAACTGCATTATATGGGTACCGTCAACATCTTGAGCCTTTACAATAAGTCCAGGTAGCCCATGGAATTTGTATGGTCCGTCATGAATTGGCACTTCCATTGTAAACCAAACCTCCCAATCACGACCTGCAAAATTTGTCGTCGCCTTCTGCGCTTCAAACTCCCCTATTTTCATTTTTTCAGGTAAGATCTTCCACTCCAACGCTCGGTCTTCCTCAACTCGGTAGGTGTCACTCCCAATTGAGTTCTTTAGATATACTTTATAATCAGGATAGGTTTTTTCGACTTCGAAATTCACTTCTCCACGATTTGTTTTTGTAACGGAAATGCTTTTTGAACCAGATTCTATTTGTTTCTTCAATGAAGCATACGAGATTGAGTCACTTTCAAAAGTCTGCTTGCTGTAATACTTGGACCCATTTTCCATCATATCCAAATACATCCATTCGGTGGTAAGGCTATCAACCTTTGTCGAATCCTTTGCAAATTTATATTCGTATAGCGCTCGTGATTGCGCCATTAAGGCAACTGAAAAAAAGACAAAAATTAGGGAGGTTAATTTCATTTTTTTACTATTTGAAATTAAATTTTACTGTGAATAAAAATTGACTCGGTCTAATTTGCATCGCACTACGCGTGGTTGCCATTAAACTCGGATTGTAAGAGATTGTCTCATATACTTCCTTATTTGCAATGTTCAACCATTTTAATTCGAAATCAATTTTCTTTTTAGTCCAGGTGTATTGGTAGCTCACATCATAGAAGGAGTTCCTAAAACTTTCGTCCATTTGTGCCGTTGTTAAATCATCCCAATAGAATCCAAATGTATGGTTTTCACTTGGGTAAATATACGCAGCCAGATTATGGTTCCATCCAGAAGTCTTGGTCTCAGATCCGTAGAATAAATTCTTATTTTTATTCCAATTCATGGCAATGGTGTAATCCACACTGATCCAAGAGAACATTGAATTGTTAAATTTAAGTCCTGCCGATTGGCGGTTTATATTCGTTTCAATTAAATCAGTCACATTTGTTTGATTGTTTACAAACATACTGTAATTGTTTGAATCGCGATTCGCAACATTTAACGATAAATTCGTTTTAATGGAGGGGAAATATTTTCCTATTTCAGCACTTTCCGTTTCAGACCTAGTGGTGTTATCAAAGTAGGCAAGCTCACTAATGTTTGCTCCCGAAGAAAATAGGGTCGTTTTAGCAATTAAGTTACTTTGGTTCTCTTGGTAGCTATAACGAATATTAAAAAATAGATTATTTAACGGGTTTCTGTATTCTAGCCTAGGCGAGATACTTATGTTACGATTCTCTGGTAAAAGGTTATCGTTATTCCCGATATTTCGAGGCGAAGTCAAGATATTCCCTGTGTAAAGAGACCCGAAATTCCCAAAATTATAGTTTACGTTAGCAAATGCCCAAATTTTCCAGAACGAGGCAAAGTCGTAGCTCCCCCAGAAACTCGGTTCGAAGACCGTTTTGCTGATTTCCCGACTCTCGGCCGTACGGTTGTCGGTGTAATCCATCCCGTAGAAATTCACTGGTAAATTTAAACTTAAGTTCAGTCCGCCTTTTTTATAGTTCAGTCCTAATTGGGTGTAGGGGTTAATTTCATTCCACGTCATATCATTCTGATAGTCCGTCCCTAGAAGGCTTCCTTGACCATACAACTGTGAGGCCATGGTATTGAAGGAAAGGTTAATTCCCGCCTCAGGGGTAATGGTCAAGTTCTTAACACTAAAGCCAACCGACGCGGAGTGGAACGCATTTAAGGTAGTCAAATCAATATTTTGATCAAGTTTTGTGTAGTTTCTTCCAAAATAATCATCGAAATCATGGAAATTATCATATTTCGTGGAAAGCTTTTGATTGTCCTTTTGATAACTCAAATAACTTTGAAGGTTTACCATCTTTTCCTTAAACGGAATAATGGTACTTAAGGAGTTCTGAAACATTCCGCTAGGCGAGTTCATTGTTTCATCCATCCCAATAGTGCCCGTTCTTGAATCCACAATGCGAGAGGTTCCCTTGTCGTCATTCCAAAACCCATTCCACGTGGTTGTATTTTTGAAAAAGCCCTTTTTTGCATTCTTGGTTACACTAACCTCCCCTTTTGCCTCGTTGCTATAGAAATTATTTCCCACATTCGTACTGGCCTTCGCCCCCGTTGGGAAATACTCTGAAGGGGCATAGACTGTCTCTACACTTGAGCTACGCTCAATAGAATTGTTTGTATAGTTCGTATTCACCTTAAGTTCCCAATCCTTACTTTTGAACGGAGTGGTTAAAAGGTTTGCAGAAAAATAATGCACATTATTTAGGAGGTAGCGTTTTTCCGGCACATTGGGAGCCGATGCACGGTCCACATTGAGCCAGTTTCTTTGAGAGGCTTGACTTCGTCTTCCTTCAAATCGGCTTCCAAAGGCCAACATATTGCGTTCATTCTCCACCGATTCTCCGGTATTATTCGTTTTATAATTTATAACCCATTGATTCTTTTGTCCAAAGAACATCGGCGTCAATTTAACATTCCATAAAAAAGGAGAGAGTCCAAGTCCGACTTCGCCACGTCCAGTCATAGTGATCTTATTCTTGAGCTTGATATTAATCGCAGCACTTTCACTTGGCACCTTATCTTGAAGGATTTTTACAGGCTGGTGATTCTCCAAAACCTCCATTTTCTGAACAGCGTCCTTAGGAAGCGCATTGACAACAGATCCATAGCCGCCTTCCATTAAATCCTTCCCATTCACATAAAATTTATTAATGGCTTCGCCTTGGTAAAGTATCGCGCCACTTGAATTCACCTCAATTCCGGGAATCTTCTTTAGCACGTCCGCTAGAGTCCGGTCTGACTGGCTGTCAAAGTTTTTTAAATCGTAAGAAATGGTATCGCCTCGTTTGGTGATAAGTCGGGTTTTCAACTTGACTTCCTTAATCTCCGTTGCTTCACTTTGAAGATTTATGTTTAGCGTTTGTGTCTCATTGCTAATCTGCCGCGTGTACGCCTTTTGGTTAAACGCCTTCACTTTGAGATCCACCTGCCCTGCACTCGAGGTAAAATTCACCTTATACTCGCCTTTCGAATTCGAGATCGCGTAGGCAATAATGGCATCTTTACCGATTTCCTCAACGGTTACCGAAGCACTTGGTACGCCCTCGCCGGACTCATCAAGGACTTTTCCAGAAATGGTTTTTTGAGCAAATCCAAAGATTGTAAAAGCGAAAATAAAAACTAAGGCAAATAGCTTGTTCATAGTGATAGTATAATTTCTATAATTAGTACGCCTAGTAATTCAATTGTTACAGCTTGCATGGGGCAAACGTACGCCTTTCTAAGTTAAATTTGATATTTGGCGAACCGTATTGCAATTTTTAATAATTTTGCGCTCTAAGCTATTAAGATGGGTCTGATTTTAAAACCGATAGAAGTGGTGGAGGATATCTCCAAAGAAGAGTTTTACACCAAGTTTTTAAAGCCTAGAAAGCCAGTGATTTTAAGGAACCTAGCTCATAAATGGCCCGCTTTTGAGAAATGGAATTTCGACTATATGAAAGCCATGGTTGGTGATGTGGAGGTCCCCCTGTACGATTCATCGAAAGCCGACCCCAGCGCCCCAATTAACGCCTCGGCAGCGAAAATGAAATTTTCAGAGTATATTGATTTAATAGAAAAAGAGCCAACCGATTTAAGGCTCTTCTTATTTGACCCTATAAAACACGCTCCAGCGATTTTGAACGACTACCTTGCGCCAAAAGAGTTAATGGGTGGGTTTTTAGACAATTACCCAAACATGTTTTTTGGAGGAAAGGGCTCTGAAACCTTTTTGCATTACGACATAGATATGGCCCACATCTTCCACACCCACTTCGGAGGACGAAAGCACATTCTACTGTTTGACTACAAGTGGAAAAAAAGGCTGTATGCATTACCTTTAGCCACCTACGCCCTAGAAGATTACCGCATTGAGAAGCCAGACTTTGAGAAATTCCCAGCACTTGAGGGCGTGCAGGGTATTGAATGTTACCTCGAGCATGGCGACACTTTATTTATGCCAACCGGTTATTGGCATTGGATGAAATACCTCGATGGCAGTTTTTCCATTTCACTTCGGGCATGGGATAAATCATGGGCAGTAAAAGCCCATTCTTTATGGAACCTAACCGTACAAAGAACCCTTGACAATTACTTAAAGAAAAAGTATAAAAAACGCTACATGGATTGGAAGGAACGAAAAGCAATCTCTAACGCGAACCGAGCCTTGAAAAAGCAGGTACCTAATTAAAATAAAGCAAGGCTGCTCCCATTGGAAGCAGCCTTGCTTTATATAACGTAGAAAAACTAGTCGTTCAGTTTTAACACCGCCATAAATGCGGACTGCGGCACCTCAACACGGCCAATTTGTTTCATTTTCTTCTTACCTTCCTTCTGTTTTTCAAGGAGCTTACGCTTTCTGGAAATATCCCCTCCGTAACATTTCGCTGTGACGTCTTTTCTTAACGCTTTAATTGTTTCTCTTGCAATTACTTTCGCTCCTAAAGCGGCCTGAATCGCAATATCAAACTGCTGTCTTGGGATAAGTTCCCGAAGCTTTTCACACATCTTCTTACCAATGTAGTAGGCATTGCTTTCGTGAATTAGTGAGGATAACGCATCCACCATATCGCCGTTGATAAGGATGTCCATTTTCACCAATTTTGACGCTCTGAACCCAATTGGATGGTAGTCGAACGAGGCATAGCCTTTTGAGACTGATTTTAAGCGGTCATAAAAATCGAAAACGACCTCTGAGAGCGGCATATTGAACACGAGTTCTACACGGTCAGCCGTCAGATAACTTTGATTTACGATCTCTCCTCTTTTCTCGATACACAAGGTCATTACCGCACCCACGTAATCCGATTTGGTTATAATTGAGGCTGTAATATACGGCTCCTCAACTCGGTCAAAGAGACTTGGATCAACCATTTCAGACGGGTTGTTGATTAGGATTGGCACTTCCGGTTCTTTCTTAGTATACCCGTGGTAGGATACGTTTGGAACTGTCGTAATCACATTCATGTCAAATTCACGGTCTAAGCGCTCTTGGACGATTTCCATGTGTAGCATTCCTAAAAATCCACAACGGAATCCAAACCCAAGGGCTGCGGAACTCTCCGCTTCGAATACTAATGAGGCATCGTTAAGTCGTAGCTTTTCTAAGGAACTGCGAAGCTCTTCAAAATCCTCGGACTCAATGGGGTAAATCCCAGCAAAAACCATGGGCTTCACCTCCTCAAAGCCTTCAATAGACTTGGGTGCAGGGTTCTCGAAGCCCGTTACCGTATCGCCTACTTTAACTTCTCTTGCATCTTTAATTCCAGAAATGAGGTAGCCTACATCCCCTGTTGTAAGGATCGATTTAGGGGCCTGTTTCAACTTTAAAGTTCCCACCTCATCGGCATCGTAGCTCTTCCCTGTGGCCATAAACTTCACCTTTTGCCCCTTCTTAATAGAACCGTTTACGATCTTGATATAAGCCTCTATACCACGGAACGGGTTGTAAACAGAGTCGAATATTAGGGCTTGCAAAGGCGCCTCTGGATCACCTTTGGGAGGTGGAATACGTTTAACGATTTGCTCAAGTAGTTCGCGCACACCCTCCCCCGTCTTTCCTGACACTCTCAATACGTCACTAGGATCGCATCCTAATAGTGTTACAATCTCATCGGTGACTTCCTCAGGATTTGCGGAAGGCAAATCAATTTTATTTAGAATTGGAATAATCTCCAAATCGTTTTCTAAAGCTAAATATAGATTTGAAATGGTTTGGGCTTGAATGCTCTGCGCAGCATCCACAATAAGTAAAGCCCCCTCACACGCGGCAATCGAACGCGAGACTTCGTAGGAAAAATCCACGTGTCCAGGGGTGTCAATTAAATTTAAAATATACTTCTCACCTTCAAACTCATAATCCATTTGGATTGCGTGAGACTTGATGGTGATTCCACGCTCTCTTTCTAAGTCCATATCATCCAGAGTCTGGGTTTGTAACTCTCTTTGAGTCACAGTACCGGTATACTCTAATAGACGGTCTGCCAAGGTTGATTTACCGTGGTCAATATGGGCAATAATACAAAAGTTTCTAATAGTCTTCATTCAATTCATTCAGTAGGGTGCAAATTTAAGTTATTTAATTGATTACCTTTCTGTTTTTCTCAAAGGGACTAAAATTTAATGCCTTGGATCTCGCGAAAAACAAAGCGGCCGCTACATCTTCTGTAGGGGCCGCCAAATAGGTTTAAATAAGGTTGGGTGAATTACCGTGCTCCTGACTGCGAATTTACGCGAGCTGGAGTCCTTAATGTTGCGCTGCCTGATTCAGAGCGCATGCCAGGGGCACTACGGCTGAACCCCGTTGAATTAGAATTTTGCGAACCCGCATTTGGAGCTGAGTTCTCTCTTAACTCCATACGGTGATTGAGCATCCGGTCTCTCATTTGGCCTTCGGCGCGAAAGAGCTTTATAACCTGTTGCGGTCGAATCACCTGCTGCATCTTACGTGAATACTCTCTTCGATTTTCAATTAACTTCTGACCGTAATCAAAACTCTCCTCCAATTTTACTTTAGCTTCGCTATCGCTAAGAGCATCAGGATCGTAGCCATTATCAAACTGATCTTTAATTTTTCGCTGCGAACTTTGGTATTCAGAATAGACCCGTTTAAAATCATTTTGGCTTTCTTCTTTAACTTTAAGTTCCTCAATTAGCGCATTCTCGCGGTAACTACGGTAGAGTTCACGACGCTGCTCAGGGGTAAGCGTGCGTATCATCTCTTTGCGCTGCTGGGCACTTTTATTCGAGAAATCAAGGGTCAGTTTTTGCTGAGCCGTTAGCATTCCGATCGAAAAAAGCGCGATTACTACTGTATAAATTGTCTTTTTCATTGCTTTATTATTAATATAAATCAAGGTAAATATCCATTTCAGCATCCCTAGAAAGTTCCGCGATATCGGCACTTGTTAGTGACGTGATAATTTGTTCCATTTCCAGCTGATTAATTGCCGCTGAGCGTGTGGTTCTTGGCATTAACCTAGAACTTTGTTTATTTAACTTTAGCTCAGGCTCTAGGCGTGCACTTGCTTTACTTTGAGAGTTCATCGCGATGTCCACTGGGGGCCGCTCGCTGCGCTCTAAGTCTGTTGGTGTAGAAACCTGCGTGGCAGTTACCTGCTCTTGGGAAGCGCTTTGCTTCACAGAAGGATTACTTGCAACTAAATTTTCTATTGTTGGACTTTTTTCAGGAAGGTTCGTTCTTAAAACAATCCCAAGACCAAGTAAAACGACTAATGCTGCAGCCATATACCCCCAAGTAACTCTCAGAGGAATCACGCGCCCTTTCGGTCGTAATTCTTTCGGTGAATCTTGCTCAAGCTGCGTGGTTTTCGCTAAAACCCGCGCTTGCACCTCTTCAAAAATGGAATCCTTGACAGAATAAATCTGCTTGCGTTCCAGTTCTTCTAAATTAAAATTCTTCATTCTATCTCTTTGTCTTTAAAAATCAGATTAAGGGCCTGCCTTTTAAATCTTACTCCTTATAATTTGCTTTAATATACTCTTCAATTTTCTGCTTAGCATAGTGGTAGTTCGTTTTTAAAGTCCCCACCGACATATCGAGCATTTTACTCATTTCTTCATAAGGCTGCTCTTCGTAATACCTTAAGGTAAAAACCAACTTCTGCTTTTCAGGAAGGCTTTGAATAGCCTTTTGCAGCATGATCTGAATTTCTTCTGCATCGGGGCCCGCATTTTGAGCGACTAAATTTTGAAGATGGTATTCGGCGTCTGTATCCGATTTTTGCATCCGTTTCATTTTGTTGAGCTCCTGCAGCGCTTGGTTGGTCGCTATTCTATAAAGCCAGGTGTAAAGCTGGCTGTCTTGTTTAAATTGATGAAAATTTTCAAAAACTTTAATAAACGTATCCTGCAGAACATCCTGCGACAGAGCCGGATCCACAATCAGTCTTCTGATGTGCCAATACAAACGACTTTGATAGCTGTCCATCAAAGCGCGAAGTCCTTTCTCTTGACCATTCGCACTGTTCATTAGCGCAATAATTTCCTGATCCTGTATCTTCATCAGTTGCTTTCGTGGGTTGGATTATTAAATTGCGCTAAAGTTAAAAATAATCTTGAACTAAAGCGCTTTCTTTAAAAAATACGCGAGCTCTTCTAAGGACTTGACTGAATTATTAATTATCTTTGAGACATGGATGTTGTAATTATAGGCTCGGGCAATGTGGCCCACCACCTCGCTCTTGCCCTTACTAAAATCAATCAACCCGCCCTGCAAATTTTTGCTCGCAATGAACGCGACCTTAAAGCAATTGCTCAGGCTGCGGCTATTCCCTATTCAACTTTCGAGCTCAAAAAGGCCGACTTATACCTAATCTGCGTTAGTGACCGATCGATTCAAGCGGCGTCGGAGTGGATTACGGATCCAGACGCACTGGTCGCGCACACCTCGGGCTCAATGCCAATGGAAAGTTTGAAAGGCCCCTACCGCAAGGCCTGTTTTTATCCCCTACAAACTTTTTCAAAAAAGAAAGAACTTGACTTTAAAAGCATTCCGATTTTTCTTGAATGTGAGTTTAATAAAGATTACGAGGCGCTTACTTCTCTAGCCAAAGCCTTATCGAATAGCGTTGAAAGCGCGGATTACGAAAAACGTAAGTACATTCATCTAACCGCTGTGTTCGCGTGCAATTTTGTCAACCATCTTTATGCGCGGGCAAAAGAAATTTCCGACTCTCAAAACCTTTCTTTCGACTATTTCAGACCTCTGATGGAGGAAACATTAGAGAAAACGAGATACTTGGACCCAAAGCAGGCTCAAACAGGTCCTGCTGTTCGAAACGACACGCGGGTTTTGCAACTGCATGAGGCCATTCTCCAAACTCCGCAGCAACGAAAACTTTACCAAACACTTAACGAGTCGATTGAGGAGATGTATCGCCCAAAAAAGGACTAATTCATTTGTGCAATTAGTATATCTATTAAAATCATATTTCCCGCAGCGCCAAGAGTAGAATCATTTTTAAAAAGAAATTTCCCGGTCTTTACTGTAACAAAGAGTCTAAAGCAAGGACTTATTATTAAACCAAAAGTATGCGAAATTTACTCTCAATTATCTTATTAATTCTTTGCGTTTCAGTAACGGCGCAAACGAGCGCGACCCGATTTTTTTACGAATTAACCTATAAACCAGCCATAGAATCCGACTCACTAATTACAGAGATGACGATTTTAGACATCACGAAAGAAAAATCACTGTACCGTGATTACTTAATGGTGTCACAGGATTCGATACTGAAAGTTCAGATCGAATTAATGCAGAAATCAGGAACCTTCAAGGACCTATCGAAAACCATTAAACAACCTAAGTTCAGTTATAAAATAACCAAGACCTATCCGGAAATGGCAATCAAGTATTCAGACCAAATTCTTCAAGACCGAGTTTCCTACGAAGAAAAACTTGCGTTCGATTGGAAAATTGATGCGGAAAAGAAAACTATAGGCGAATACCAAACCCAAAAAGCCACAACGAGTTTCGGCGGAAGAAATTGGACTGCATGGTTCTCAACGGACCTTCCATTTCAGGATGGACCCTATAAATTTTTTGGACTTCCTGGCTTAATTGTCCAACTTCAGGATGATCAAAATAATTACGCGTGGGAGCTCAAGGGAAATACAAACGTGGCAGAGTTTCAAGAAAAATCTTATTCAGAAACGCTCACCCAGAGCTTTGGTGGAAGAGGGGATGATCTTGTCGTGAGCCGAAGCAAATTCGAACAACTTTATAACGCTTACAAAAAAGATCCCTTTGGAAGCATCCGCTCGCATCTATCTCAAATTCCTGCCGATGCAAAAATGCCTGACGGCACCTCAATCTCTAAAATGATGCGAGATCAAGAGGAAATGCTTAAAAAGCATCTAAATGAAACCAACAACGAGATTGAAATTTCACAAAAGAAAGGCGCAAAATAGATTCATATTCATTAAATTAATAGTAAACCGGAACGAAAACCCCCTAGATTCGTTCCGGTTTTTTTCTTTTAACCAATTAGTTAATCCTTATTTAGATTAAATGTAAATAACGTATATTTGCACTTATTCAAAACCCTATACCATTGAAACGAAACGACTCCAATAAGCTTTGTTGTTTTCCCCAAAGTGAAGTGGGAATCATTCTTGATTACGATAATGCGACATTAAAAATGCCGACCAAAATCATCGAAATGGGACTTTTACCAAGTACCCAGTTTAAAATCCTATACCAGGCCCCATTTAATGGCCCCCTGTATATAGAATTTGGAGAAGAGAAAAGTAGAATTGCGCTTCGTGAAGAAGAGGCAAGATTCATCATCGTAGACAAAGTATTGTAATGCAAACTCAAACACCGATTAAGCAAATTTTACTCGTAGGAAATCCAAACGTCGGAAAATCTACGGTATTTAATTCGCTCTGTAATAAAAAACAAAAGACCGGTAACTATGCCGGGGTTACTGTCGCAAGCCACTCTGGTCGCTATGTGTATAAGAACGAGGAGGTCGAAATAATCGATTTACCTGGCGCTTATAGCATCTATCCAGAAGCAGAAGACGAGGCTATATTCTCAAAATATCTAATTGAGGAACAGCACAAGTATTCTGGAATTGTGTACATGCTGGATGCGATGAATTTAAAACGTGGACTTCTTCTATTTCATCAGATCCAGGATTTAGGCATGCCTGTGTTTTTGGTTGTCAATCAATTGGATGAAGCACAGCGCCGCGGGATTGAAATTGATTTTGAGAAACTCTCTGAGCTTACCGGAGTACACGTTTTAAAAACCAATGCGAAAGAAAAAATTGGACTCGAGGAAATAAAGGAGAGCATCTACCAAAATGAATTCAAAAGTTCGAACGCGATTCGATTTGACATTCCTTTGGAGCAAAAAGCTGTCGTTCTTAAAATCGCTTCCCAAACGAAAGAAAAAAACATTTACAAAGTATGGACCCTCTTGTCTTCTGATACCTATTTAGGGAAATTAGACACCGTCCATGAAAAGCTAAACGAGACTGAGGCGAAATGCATCGTTCCCAAACGGCTTCAAACAAAGGAAACCATTCGGCGTTACCAAACCATTGAAGACATTATCAACCAAGTGGTAACGAAGAAACCCCAATTTAAAGAGCTTTTAACAGAAAAACTAGATAAGTTTCTGGTGCATAAGTTCTGGGGCTATTTACTCTTTATTGCCATTCTACTATTCCTTTTCCAAATGGTTTTCTTTATGGCAGAATACCCAATGAATTGGATTGACGGCCTCTTTGTTTCCCTGGCTGAATGGACTTCTACGATGCTGCCCGAAGGGCCTTTAAACAGTTTAATTAGCAACGGGATTCTTCCTGGAATTGGTGGAATTATTATTTTCGCCCCCCAAATTGGAATTTTACTTTATTTTCTTTATTTGTTAGAAGACTCTGGGTATATGGCCCGCGTGGTATTCTTAATGGACCGCTTTTTGCGCCCCTTCGGACTCAATGGCAAAAGTATTGTCCCGCTGGTCTCCGGAATCGCCTGCGCTATACCAGCCATTAAATCCACGAGAAACATTGAAAATGTAAAAGAGCGCCTAATTACAATTCTAGTCACGCCCTTTATGACCTGCGCAGCACGTCTGCCGGTCTACAGTATCATCATCGCCATTGTAATTCCTGAGGGAAACTTCTTTGGCATTGGAAACCGCGCCATCGCTTTACTCGTGATGTATCTACTTGGTTTTGTAACGGCCTTAGTCTCTGCATTCCTACTGAAAAAAATAATTAAGCAAAATGCGAAGAGCTATTTAATTATGGACCTTCCTCCCTACAAAATGCCTCAATTTAAATACGATTTAAAACTTACGGGTGTTAAAGTATGGGAGTTCATTAACGGGGCTGGAAAAGTTATTTTCGCTGTCAGCATTATTCTCTGGGCCCTAAGTTATGTCGGCCCAAGCCAAACGCAAGGGAAGTTCGTCGAGACGGATGTGCATCTCGACCATTCGTATCTCGCAAAAATGGGCCGTGTGATAGAGCCTATTGTTGAGCCTTTAGGCTATGATTGGAAAATGGGCGTTTCAATTATATCCAGCTTTGCTGCGCGTGAGGTCTTTGTGGGAACGATGGCCACTCTTTACAGTTTGGACGATGATGTCCCTGAACAGCGCATAATTGATAAAATGCGAAATGATGTAAAGCCGAATGGTGAAAAAGTCTTTACCTTAGCCTCAGGCATCTCCGTTTTAATCTACTATGCCTTTGCCATGCAATGCGTCTCCACTATAGCGGTCGTTTACCAAGAAACCAAAAGCTGGAAGTGGACAATTCTGCAGGTGATCGCCATGACAGGGCTGGCCTATATCGCAGCAATGGCTGCCTACCAATTTTTAAGTTAACCTCTTAATATACTTGACAATGGATACTTCATTACTTATTCAATATATACTAATTGGCCTCTTAGTCTTAGGGGCTCTTTACCGGCTTTACAAACTATTTGCAAGCAAATTTTCCTCTAAAAAGGGTAAAGATAAACCCGGATGTGAAAGTAGTTGTTGCTCCTAAGTGTCTTTTACAGGCAAAAGGTAACTTCCTTGGGAACTAAGGAAAAAGTTCACTAATTTTGCACCAATAATCAAACTGAAATTGCATGTCGTTAATTAAAAGTATTTCTGGAATCCGAGGCACCATTGGAGGCTCTGTGGATGATAACCTGACGCCACTTGATGTTGTTAAGTTTACCTCTGCCTACGGCACTTGGCTTCAGAATTCTAAAAATAAAAGAAACCTAAAAGTGGTCATCGGACGCGACGCAAGACTCTCCGGCTCTATGGTTAGCAGCTTAGTAAGTGCAACGCTCCAAGGTCTGGGAATTGATGTCATCGATCTTGGCCTTTCAACCACACCAACAGTGGAGGTTATGGTTCCTGAACTTAAGGCAGACGGCGGCATTATATTAACCGCTTCCCACAATCCAAAGGAGTGGAATGCATTAAAACTGTTAAATGACAAAGGCGAATTCATTAGTGGTGAAAACGGCGCTGAACTCCTGAAAATCGCACACGAAGAATCCTTCGATTACGCGAGTGTAGATGAGCTCGGATCCTACGAGACGAATGACACGGCTATCGCCCTACATATTGAAAAAATCCTTGACTTACCAATGGTAAATCAGGAGGCCATAAAAGAAAAGAAATTTAAAGTAGTTCTTGATGCCGTGAACTCCACTGGAGGCATCTCCATGGTGCCATTACTTGAGCAGTTAGGCTGCGAAGTGGTTCAACTTTATTGTGAACCTACAGGGCATTTCCCCCACAACCCAGAACCTCTAAAAGAGCATTTAACGGACATTTGCAACTTAGTAAAAGAGCAGAAGGCCGACTTAGGATTAGTGGTCGATCCCGATGTAGACCGCCTAGCGATAGTTGATGAGAACGGCGAAATGTTTGGCGAGGAATACACCCTTGTGGCGGTAGCAGACTATTTACTAAAACATAAAAACGGGGTGGCTATCTCGAATCTATCTTCGAGCCGTGCCCTTAGAGATATAGCAAACCGACATAACTCTTTTTACCAAGCAAGTGCCGTGGGGGAGGTTAATGTCGTGACGCTAATGAAAGAAAAAAATGCTGTTATTGGCGGTGAAGGCAACGGAGGAATTATTTATCCTGAACTTCATTACGGACGAGACTCCTTGGTGGGAACCGCACTTTTTCTAACGCATTTAGTAGAAACCGGTATGAGCGTTTCAGAACTCAGAGCCTCGTATCCTGCTTACTTCATGGGCAAAAAGAAAATGCAGCTCACTCCAGAAATAGATGTGGACGCCGTTTTAAGTAAAGTGGAGCAGGCCTTCCAAGGGGAAGAAATCAGTACAGTCGATGGGGTCAAAATTGACTTTGCAGACTCATGGGTCCACCTAAGAAAATCAAACACAGAACCTATTATACGAATCTATACGGAGGCATTTAGCCAAGACCAAGCGGATGCCCTTGCCGATGAAATGATTCAAAAAATAAAGGCCTTACTTTAAGGCCTAATATTTGCATATTTAGAATTGTATAATTTAAATGTTCTATCGAAGTTGTGAAGTTTTTTTTGCAGCATCGGTAAAACTTGAGAGACGCTATTGGAAGAATTTTTTGAAAACGAACTGGCAAAACGGTTCGAAGAAATGGTAGAAAATAAGAATGAAATCTACTTCGACAGTGAAGAATTAGAAGACATTGTTGTTTATTACTTAGAGCTGGGAGATATAACCTTTGCGGAGATGGCGGTGAAGTATGGACTAAAAATTCACCCCAATTCAATTGAGATTAAAACCAAATATTTGGAAGTCTTGCTTGAACTTGAACAGTACGTGCTAGCCCGTCCTATTATTGAGGAGTTAAAGGCCACGAGCATGGATAACACAGACTATCTGGTGTGCTGTGCAAAATACTATTCGAATCTCGGAAACCCCAGGAAATCGATTGAGTATTGTCTTATTGCCCTTGAATTAGGGGAAGAAGAGAATTTCCTAAATAATTTTATTGCCGACGAATTTGTCAACCTTGGAGACCCTGCAAAAGCGCTTAAGCATTACCACAAGGCCCTAAAAGCAGATCCAACAGACGACTACTCGCTTGAAAACATCATGCAATGTTACAACGAGTTAAAAAAATACGACGAGGCAACCCAATTTATCAACGAGTATTTAGATGAATTTGCCTTCTCTGAGACCGCATGGTTTGAGTATGGACAGTTCTATTTTAACCGAAAAAACTACCATGAAGCAATTAAAGGCTTTGATTACCTCTTGGCAATCAACAGTAGTTCCGTGGGTGTTTATGCCAATAAAGCGGCCTGCTATGAAGCTCTTGGAGAGTATCTAAAGGCGGTTGATGTTTACCAAGAGATGTTGGAGCTCGAGTACACTAAAGCTTACACCTATTACAAAATTGGACTCTGTTATAAGGAACTGAAATTTTCAGTCAATGCGCTGAGTTTCTTTCAAAAATCATTAATTGAGGATCCGCAGTTCTACATGGCCATGATTGAACTCAGTGAGCTTCACGAAGAAATGGGCTCTATGAAAGAAGCCCTGCATTTTGCAATTGAAGCAGCGGCCCTTAACGGAACCAACCTGACGCTGCAAAAAAAACTTGCATTTTTATACATCGACGCTGGCCAATTTGAAGAAAGCCTAGAATGCTTAGAGCTGCTTGTGAAGCGTGAACCAAATAAATTTTATAACTGGTATGCCTACACCGAAGTTTTAATGCTTCTTTCCCAGTTTGATAAAGCCATTCGCGTTTTAACAAAGGCCATTAACCTGCATCAGCATGCGGAACTGTATTATCAAATATCCAACTGTTTCTTCCATTTAGAGCAGAAAGAAAAGGCTCTTGAAGCCTTAGAAATTGCGATTGTCCTAGACCCATCGCTCGTTAAAGATATGCAGGAACGGTATCCTTACATTAAGGATGTCGTTAAAAAAGTAAAAGCAAAAAGGAACTAGATAAGCCGCTCAAAGGTGGCAAAAGCGGTCTTCTTACTTAAGAAGACCGCTTTTTCATTTTAGACGGTTTTGCAGCCTGTTCCGAGCGCAGAAATAAAAGCCCTGCAAGAATCACAACAGCCCCTAAAAACTGCATAAAACTCAAACTCTCTCCATCGACCACGCCCCAACCAATGGCGACAATAGGCATAAGAAGCGTCACTGTAGAGGCAAATAAGGCACTTGAGACACTTAGTAGTCGGTAGTTAAGCATCATCGCTAAGCCAGTGCCAAAGACAGCCAAAAGACCTACGTAAATAAGTCCTATCCAATTCTCTTTGGAGCCAGTGAAATCTTGTAAAAATCCAGAAAATCCAAGAGAAATTACAGAGGGGAAAAACAGAACAAATCCAAAAATAAACGCTGAAAGAAGCTTTGGCTCGACCTGGCCTAAATGAGTCTTTACCGTCAGGCCATTAATTGCATAAAGCAAGGTGGCTAAAAGCAGTAATAAAATGGGGATAATTTTTAGAGCACCAGACTGGGCGTCCCCTAAAGTGAGTAGCATCACCCCTAGAAAACTGACCAGCGTTCCGAAAATTTGCGTCCTTGAGGTTTTTGTACTCCAAAATAGCGCCCCAAGAATTATCACGAAAATAGGGACCATTGAGTTTATTATTCCGGCCACACTGCTGCTAATTTGGGTCTCAGCCAATGGGAAAAGAAACATAGGAACAAAATTTCCACAAGCGGCCGCCACAATTAAGTACTTCACTTGCTTTTTGGGGAACTTCTTTATGTTTGCCAGTGCGTAAGGCAAGAGCAGTAGCGAGGCAATTAGGATTCGTAAACTTCCAACCTCATAGGGCGTATAATAGAGAAGGGACTTCTTTATTAAGATAAAAGAGGAGCCCCATATGACGGTCAAAACGATTAGTAGAATCCATTTTTCGTTGCTTCGATTGAGTCGCATAGGTTAAAAGCTCAATATTAGAGGCAAGTCGTAGCGGTATGCAACGGGTTCATTTTCTAGAAATGCCGGTATAAAGCGTCGTGGAAGTAAATAGAAGGCAATCTGCGCCTGGCGGTTCATGCTTGGATCCTCGCCTGTAGCTTCAACCTGTGAGATAACCCCTTGCTTATCAACAATAAAACTAATTTGGGCCATGTAGGGTTTACTAAGTGGCTTGACAGAATCAAAATAAAACAGTTTTGAAACATCCTGTCTAAGGCCATCTATTCCGGTAGCATACTGCGGGAGCACTAAGCCCCTAGGACTTTGCTCGCTCGAAAAAATAACTTCTGGAGCCGCAACAAGATTTGAAATACGCTGGAGATCCTCTTGATTTTTAACTTTAATCAAGGCTTCCACATAGGCGGAATTCACATGCTGCTGAAAATCAACTAGCAAAGAATTCCACTGGTTCTCAAGCAGACCTTTTACATCAGAAGAGGCCCTTCTGTACTCCATCTGGTACTTGTACTGAAGAAGCTGCTGCTCATAGTCGACCTGGGACTTAATGGCTTTGAACGCCTCATTCTGTTGGCCAAAAAATTTTGAACAAGGGACCAGAAGTACTGCGACTAGCAAAGTTTTAAAATATGGAGTCTGCACGATAGTTACTGTATAATAGCGACCAATGTAATCGCTTTATCTTAATAATTGGTCAAATGTGTTGCCTTGTCGGATATCGCCCGAGTTGTAGCCCTTTAGGAACCACTCTTTTCGCTGAGCGGAGCTCCCGTGCGTAAAACTTTCTTGATTTACGTAGCCTTGGGACCGGTTCATTATGTTATCATCACCCACAGCTTCTGCCGCATTAATAGCCGCTTCGATATCACCGGGCTCCAAAAATTTCTCTCGTTGATCGGTATAGCGCGACCACAAGCCAGCATAAAAATCAGCTTGGAGTTCGGTGGCTACAGATACTTTGTTCATTTCAGTCTCGCTGTAATTTCCGCTACGTCTAAGCTTTTCAGTCTCTCCAAGGGTTCCTAAGAGATTTTGAACATGATGCCCCATTTCATGGGCAAGGACATAGGCCACAGAGAATTCTGTTACCTGGGCACCAAAGCGACTTTCGAGTTCATTAAAGAAACTCATATCCATATACACCGCCTGATCCACAGGACAATAGAATGGACCCATGGCCGCCTGCGCTGTTCCACAACCGGACTGCGTGACATCAGTAAACAAAACCACCTTAGCCGGTTGGTACTGCATCCCATTTTGCTTAAATATGGCATCCCAAGTTTGTTCGTTTTCTACCGTGAGCATAGAAATGAACTCGCCAACTTGCTGCTCTTGTGCCGTAAGTTCTCTTTGCTCGGTTTGGAAGCCAGAACTCGTTGAACCGCTTGACAGAATAGCCGAAGGGTCACCTCCAAGAAAGAACACGACGGCCGCTATAATTAAACTTACAAGGCCACCGCCTAAAAGGCCACCGCCAGCGCCACCCCCTCTACGGTCTTCAACGTTGCCACTTCGATCTTCAGTCCATTTCATATCGTGCTAAATTTTAAAGTTTAGAAACCAGCTTTTGAAAATTAAATTTACAACTATTTGTTTAAGTAAACCTAGTTTTGATGCTTGCATCGAAATAACAAAACGTGTACCGTTCAATTATATGAGACCTTTGGCGAATTTATCAATACTTCTCTTAAAATCAATCATCTGTAAGGCTGTCACACCCGATTCAATTCCTTTATTTCCGTGAATGCCACCACTGCGCGCAATAGACTGCTCTTTTGTATCGTCCGTCAACACACAAAACACGGTTGGTACTTCGGTTAACACATTGCAATCTTTTATCCCTTGGGCCACCGAACTACACACATAGTCAAAGTGCGAGGTTTCGCCACGAATGACACATCCAATGGCAATTATTGCATCAAATTTTCCGGTTTTGGCCAGTTGCATAGCCGCGTAGGTTAATTCAAAAGCACCGGGTACTGAAAAGAGTTCAACACGGTCTTTTTGAACGCCTTCTTTCAGTAGAACCTCAAGGGCTCCATCGCGAAGGGGATGCGTCACAAAATCGTTCCACTCAGAAACTACGATGCCGATGGAAAAACCATCGGCACCTGAAATCGCGAGTGGCTTGTAATCAGAAAGATTAACTGTTGCCATAAGTGTTTCGTTTATTTATTCTTAACCATTTCGATGTAAGCATCGGAAAGGCCGTTATCATACTCTTTGTATTTCTGATCGATTGTCTCAAAAGCAGTTTTAGCATCCTGCGTTTTATTTAGTGCCAGAGCAAGGATTCCCTTCTTTCTAGTAAAATAATAACTCGTATAGGGATCATCTGAAGCACTGATCGCTTTGCCTAAAAGGCTAAGAGATTCATCGGCCTTATTCAGGTTGGAAGCGGCGTCTGCCATCGCACCGTACTTAAGAGCCATTAAAACTTTATTATCTGAAGAGAATTGATCTAAAAGATCATAAGCTTCTTGGAATTTCCCTTCCTTGAATTTCAAAAGACCGGCATTGTAGCCTGCTAAACTACCGGCATCTGTATTTCCGTAGTTATTATACGTTCCAAGGAAACCTGGATTTGCTGCGGACTTACCTCCCAACGCCTCCTCAGTTTTTCCCTCAGCTAGGTTGCCCATGGCCGAAAGATAACTCTTGGTTGCTTCTGCATTTTTAGGCACAACCACAAACTGCTGGTACGCGAAGTAGCCAAGTACACCAAGAACGAGCGCTCCAAAAATAATCGAGAGTAACTTTGAATTCTTTTCCAAAAACCGCTCAGTCTGTAACGCTTCACGATCTAAATCTTGAAAAAACTCAACTGTTTCTTTTCCTTCCGTCGCCTTCTTGTTTTTAAGATCTCTTTTTGCCATAATTTATTTAGTGAGATGCAAATTTAATTGTTTCTTAGTGATTTACAAAATTCTTTATGAAATATTCCATCTTGAGAAAAAGCAGCAAAATAACTGCTAAGGACGCTGTATTTCAGGCTTAATCATACTCTAAGATGGAATGCTGCTCCGCGCCGAATAAATCCAACTTAGTTTCTGAGCCCAAACCCCTGAGTTTAATTAAAAAACTAAACTGCGCCACTTTCGCTCCCTGCTTCTCAACAAGTTTCCCTGCGGCCTCAGTGGTTCCTCCTGTAGCGAGCAAATCATCGTGTACCAGCACACGCATTCCCGGCTTTAATTGACCTTCACGCATTTCAATCTCTGATGACCCGTACTCCAAATCATAGCTTTGCGCCACGAAAGGCGGTGGAAGTTTTCCTTTCTTACGAATTAAAATGAAAGGAACTTCTAGCTTCACTGCAATGGCGATTCCAAACAAATACCCTCGGCTTTCGATGCCACAAACCGCATCAATTTTCCCTTTACTAAATGAGGCTAGATCATCGATTACAGCTTCGTAAAGTTTCGGATCTAAAAAAATTGGGGTAATGTCTTTAAACTGAATTCCGGGTTTTGGAAAATCGGCTATGTTTTCAATGGTGCGCTCTAAGCTCGCTCGCAATTCTGTACTGGTCATAAACCTATGGTTTTATCGTATAACTATTAATTTTCCATTGCCCGCCAACCTGGCGAAGTCCAAAGGTTACTTGCAGGGCGGTTGTGTTTCCTGATTTATCGGTAACATCGTAGGTGGCGTTCACTGAGGCGCTCGATCCATTAACTGAACCACTCGAAATATTTTTCACGTGAATCGATTTGAATCCACCAAATCCAGTATTCGGGTTTGAAAACGATTCATAGGAACCCCAGCTTGGATTTGAGGACACCTCGTAGGCGCCTTTTAAATTTTGAGACCCCACTTGATTTAAAAACCGCGTTACTGTCGTTTTAGGATCACCCGGGGTGCTCCCATTCTCAATCGTAGCAGAAAGCTCTGAATCAAGCTCACCTGGGGCCACACTCCCTAAGGAGTCGCTTATAAGAGGGGTGGGCTCTGGAGCTCTCAGAGCATTTGGATTAACAAGCACACCAATTTTTGACATTTTGAAGCTCTTATCCGTTGTTTTAACGGTGATGGTTATATCAATCTTACTTCCTTGCACCTTTTCACTAGGTAAGGCCTCATAACGAATAGTAAAGCCTTTGAAGTCATTATCGAGCATTAGGTTTTTTGAAGTAATGAGCCGAGTACCGCCACTCGACACCTCCAAAATAGTCTCTAAGGCAGCGCCAGAAAAATCAACTGGGCGTCCACTCTCATCGACCAATCGGGGAATCACTTGAAGAGCCCTTGGCCCTAGAATTGAATCTTTCTGAATCTCAATGGTTGCAATATCTAATTTACTGGCCTTTATATCATTTGGATCAAACTCAGTGGGCTCTACCGACCCGAAAATATTCATTTCGCCAAGAGACGGCGGCCCAGTACTCGTCCAGGAAATGCCATTCTCTCGGGCAACTTGATCCGCTAGGCTCAAAATAGCTCCGACCTTAAGTCCATTAATTTTTTTTCCAAGAGCATCCAGCTTCTGAATGTCATTCTGCCCTTCAACTCCAAAGGTCTTGAGGATATAGAGGGCTTCGTTAAACTTAACTTGCTCTAAGGTCGAAAGGTTCGAAGTCATATCGTTAATACTGCTTCGAAAACTTTGAGTGCTTGTGGCGTCCACCGAGTCCTTCTTACATCCGGTAAAGAGTAAAAAGCTGAAAATCAAAAGAAAATAAAGATTCTTCATTCGTTGTATTTTATACAAAAGTAAAAAAATCCCGGCAATAAGCCGGGATTAATATAATTTCTAAGTAAGCCTTTCTAGAAAGGGTACTCGTAAATCTTAGATTCGCGCAAGAATGGGTTTCCTTCAGGAATTAATTTCATTTTTGCAAGTTGGCTCATTACCGCAAAGATAAAGAGTCCACTAAAGAAGATCACAGCGCCCGCAACACTTAGAAGTACGGCTGCATTCTTCCAGTAAGGCCCGACAGTTCCAGGCATCACCATATTGAAATAATCGAGGATATGTCCAACGACTACTAAGGCTGCCATAGCAGAAACAACCGCATATTTTCTTTTAATTCCAGAACCTACTAAGACTAGTAAAGGCACTAGGAAGTTTAGAATTAACATTGGAAGGAATGATTCTCCGTAATGTTCAAAACGACCAAAGAAATAATTCACCTCTTCGGGCACGTTTGCATACCAATAAAGCATGAACTGACAGAACCAAGTGTAGGTCCATAACATACTTGTCGCAAACAAGAACTTCCCTAAATCGTGAAGATGGTTGTCATTGAATTCAGGTAAGAATCCCTTCTTTTTAAGATAAACACTCACAAGAATAATTAGAGCCACTGCCGTAGCCAAGCTGCTAACCATTGCGTACCAAACATACATGGTTGAATACCAGTGTGGGTCAATAGACATTAACCAGTCCCAAGCCCAACCAACAGAAGCAAAACCGAAGAATACGATGTATCCAACATTCCAACGGTAAAGCATTTGGTAATCCGTTCTTGATTTGGTTTGATCCACTTTTCTCGACATGGCTCTTAATTTCCATGCAAAGAACGTCGCAACCACCACATAGAACACTGTTCTAATGGCATACCAAGGAATATTTAAAAATCTCTTTTTCTCATAAAGAATCACATCAAAGTGCGCGGAATTTGGGTCCGTTAGCGAAGCATCCATCCAGTGAAACAGATGCCCAATATGCGTGATATTTAGGATCATGATTAGAATAAGGAACACTCCTACCCACGGGATAAACGAGGCAACTGCTTCCATGACGCGCGTGACAATAATTGACCATCCGGCGTGAGAAACGTGCTGAATAGAGTAGAAAAACAATGCACAACAGGACGCAGCAAAGAAAAAGACGGCTACTAAATGCAGCGATGCAAGGGGCTGATTAGCAACCTGCATCTTGGCGTGATCTAAATGCGCTTGATGGTCTTGAGGCCCTACCAGTTCACTTGAATGGGTTGGGGAATCATGACCAGCGGAAAGAACATTTTCCATCATGTGCTCTACCACTCCACTATCATAGCCTTTGTTAATAAAATACCCCGCAGCGAACAGTACAAGTCCTGCGACGATAAGAATGATAGAAGTTAATCTTAATTTTGGTGAAAAACTATACATTTTCTTTCTTTTTATTAATTGGTTGCGGTTGAATCTACTGCTACCGAAGCTGCAGCAGATGGTAAACCTCCTTTAAAAGCATTCATAACATACATGGAAACTCTCCAACGGTCTCCAGGCATTAATTGACCGGCGAACGATCCCATGGCATTTCTACCGTGGGTGAGTACATAATGCACTGAACCTACCGTTATCTCGCGGTCGGCATAATTCGGCACACCTGAGTAGGCTCCACTCTCAACGATCGAACCTTGTCCGTCTCCATTGACACCGTGACACGCGGCGCAAGTTCTATCGTATAGAACCTTACCACGCTCTAGATCTTTTTCTGAGTTCGCTGGGTCTAAAGGCGATACAAGCATCGCTTTTGAAGCATCATAGCGCGCATTATACTCATCGACACTCTTAGGAAGAAGTTCTTCTTCAAAAACGCCATCCTTATTCTGAGCCACTGTACCTTCAACTGTAGTTAATCCCGTTGCTCCATTTTGTTTCACAAAGGCAGGGATCTCATTTTCGTGGTCTGAGTAGGCATCGTCAGCCTTTTGAAGTGGATCGTAAGCTATTGGGAAGTACATATCTGGAAAATACACCATTGGAGGATTTCCCTTTCCGCAAGAACTCAAAAGTAAACTTGCAAAAGCAATAGTTGCCGTAGCTTTGAATATCGTTCTTTTCATACTAAGCATCTTTAACAGTAATTTCTTCAGCTCCTGTTTCTACGAGTAGCTGTTTGATTTTATCAACATCGCCGCCAACAAATTCCATTAAGAACTTGTCGTCTGTCGTTCTTGGGTCTGGATTCTGTGGCTGTGCCCCAGGATACATTTTGTTTCGAACTAGATACGTTAAGACCATCATGTGTGCAGAACAAAATACCATAAGTTCAAACATTGGCACCACGAAGGCAGGCATGTTATCGAACCAAGAAGTAGAAGGTTTCCCTCCGATATTCATAGGCCAGTCGTAATTCATCATGTACCACGTGGTGATTGCACCAAGTAGGACACCATAGACCGCATAGATAAATGCTGCATCGGAAATGCGCGTCTTTTTAAGACCTAAGGCTTTATCCAGTCCATGGACTGGGAATGGGGTGTATACCTCATTAATTTCAATTCCTTTTTCTTTGAACGCTCTGACACCGTCCATTAAGTCGTCGTCATCGGCATAAAGACCGTAAATTATTTTAGTGGTGCTCATCTTCTTCTTTTGCTTTATAAGTTTCACCTGAAATTTTCAAAATAGTTTTCAATTCCGCCTGTGCAATCACTGGGAAAGTTCTTGCATACAATAAGAATAATACCCCAAAGAATCCGATGGTTCCTAAATAGACTCCCACATCAATGATGGTTGGCTTAAACATGGTCCAAGCACTTGGAAGGTAATCTCTCGATAAGTTGATAACAATAATATCGAATCTCTCGAACCACATTCCTATGTTAATAATAAGGGCCACGAAGAAGGTCCACATAATATTGGTTCTAAGCTTTTTGAACCAAAACGATGCAGGGACAACCAAGTTACAAATAATCAGTGCCCAGAATGCCCACCAGTAGGGTCCTGTTGCAGCGCCTGGACTTAAGTAAACAAAGTCTTCGTACCGACTACCAGAATACCATGCGATGAAATATTCAACCGCGTAGGCTACTGTAACCATTCCACCCGTCACGATAATGACGATATTCATGATTTCAATATGGTAAATTGTAATGTAATCTTCAAGTTGACACACTTTTCTTGCAACAAGAAGTAAGGTTTGTACCATCGCAAATCCCGAGAAGATTGCTCCAGCCACAAAGTATGGTGGGTAAATCGTTGAGTGCCATCCTTTGATTACTGAGGTGGCAAAGTCAAACGATACCGTAGTATGCACAGAGAATACAAGTGGCGTTGCAAGTCCCGCAAGAACTAAAGATAGCTCTTCGAAACGTTGCCAATGCTTAGCTTTACCGCCCCATCCGAAGGATAAGAAGGTATAAATCTTTCTTGTCCAAGGGGTTTTTGCACGGTCACGAATCATGGCGAAATCGGGAATAAGTCCCATGAACCAGAAAACGGTTGACACAGAGAAATAAGTCGAAATTGCAAAAACGTCCCAAAGAAGTGGCGAATTAAAATTCGTCCATAGCGAACCGTATTGGTTTGGTATCGGAAACACCCAATAGCCAACCCATACTCTACCCATGTGAATTACTGGGAAAATCGCTGCCTGAACTACTGCAAAGATCGTCATTGCTTCTGCAGATCGGTTCACAGACATTCTCCAACGCTGTCTAAAGAGTAAGAGAACGGCGGAGATTAAGGTTCCAGCGTGACCAATCCCTACCCACCAGACGAAGTTGGTAATATCCCAACCCCAGTTTATGGTCCTGTTCAGTCCCCAGGCACCAATTCCGGTTCCAATCGTGTAAGCGATGCAGCCGAATCCGTAGATAAAAAGAACGAGTGCTGAGTAGAATGCAATCCACCAAAGCTTTCCAGCTCTTTCCTCGATAGGTCGTGCGATATCCTCTGTGATATCGTGATAAGTTTTGTGACCAATAATTAAAGGTTCCCTAATCGGGGCTTCGTAATGTGACATCTGTATACCTTATTATTATTATTTAAACTATGTTTTCTTTTCTGTTTCTCACTTTCGTGTGATAGAAGACGTTCGGCTTGGTTCCGATTTCTTCTAACAGCATATAGCGTCTGTTGTCTGTAAACAACTCTCTCACTTTAGACTTCGAATCGTTCATGTCCCCAAACTGCATGGCTCCGGTGCCACAAGCTTTTGAACAGGCGGTCTGGAATTCACCATCCTCGATACGTCTTCCTTCCTTCTTAGCTTCAAGAATTGTCGTCTGGGTCATTTGAATACACATTGAACATTTTTCCATAACCCCTCTAGTTCTTACCACCACATCTGGGTTAAGTACCATTCTTCCAAGGTCATTGTTCATGTTATAGTCGAACTTATCGTTCTGTGCGTAGTTAAACCAGTTGAAACGTCTTACTTTATAAGGACAGTTATTGGCGCAATATCTTGTTCCAACACAACGGTTGTAAGCCATATGGTTTTGACCTTGCTTCCCGTGAGAGGTCGCTGCAACAGGACAAACTGTTTCACATGGTGCGTGGTTACAATGCTGACACATCACCGGTTGGAAAATCACATCAGGATTCTCTGCTGGGTCAATTAAGATATCATAAACTTGTGGCACATTAAGCCCTCTATCCACTTGGTTCTTAGGAGTGATCTTCTCTCTTGCAGAATAGTAGCGGTCAATTCTTAACCAATACATATCACGAGACATTCTAATCTCCTCTTTCCCAACCACTGGTACGTTATTCTCAGCTTGGCACGCAATAATACATGCGCCGCATCCTGTACAAGAGTTCAGGTCAACCGATAGGTTAAAGTGCGGTCCATCTGTGTCATCGAATTCATCCCATAGGCTGATTTTACCGGCAGGAGTAGATTCCGTTAATGTGTGGTATTCGAGTGGTTTATTCCATCCGATCGTTTTATCGTCAAAAGCCACATTTAGGAACGATTCTAAAGGCACTTCGCGTGCGATATCGTAACGTCCCATTAAGGTATTTTGAAGTTGCATTCCTGCAAATTCATGCATCCCTGAAACTTTTTCTAATTTAATATTTGAAACTACGCGGCTTTTCCCATCAAAAAGTGGGTAAGCATTGATTCCTGTTTCAGCAACTTTTCCTGAGCCCGTCTTTCCGTATCCTAAAGCAAGTCCAATTGAGCCGTCAGCCTGACCAGGTTGAACGAAAATAGGAACATTCTCAATTTTAACAGTGCCAACAGTTAAGTTGACAAGGGAACCGTCAAGCTGCATTCTGCCGTTCAAATCGTTATCAAATTCTAAACGCTCTGCATCCTTAGGAGATACCGTTAGGTAGTTGTCCCAAGAGATTCGAGTTACAGGATCTGGTAGTTCTTGAAGCCAAGGGTTGTTGCCCTGAGCGCCATCGCCTACGGCAACGCTTGTGTAAAGAGCAAGCTCAAGATCTGAGGCCTTAAAGCCTTTCAGTTCCGCTGCTGCTGCTCCAGCATCACCACCTGTGTACGCGAGGGTTGGTCCAAAGGCCACTTCATTAAACCCACCGTAAAGGGCTTTATTGAATGACTTCCCTTCTAAAAGGGTAAGCGCATTTGCTTTTAAATAATTGTAATAGCTATTATTTTCACTTCCTTTTCCGTTAATCCAAACTAATAGAGATTCTTCAATCTGTCTTGGCTTGTAAATTTTCGAGATGGTTGGTTGTGTCAATGCGTAAGTTCCGGTTTGTGGAGTTAAATCACCCCAAGATTCAAGCCAGTGCGTTGGTGGAATAACCACCTTAGCCGCATTATAAATTTCATTCTTTTTATCGACTACAGCAATAAGGTTTGGAACGCGAGCAATTCCATTTTTAAAGGCTTCCGCTTTATTCGAAGAATAAAGTGGGTTCACATTATTTACAATAAGAGTTCCAACCTCACCGTCACCTAACCACGTTAAGAACTGCTCATAGCGGGCTGTGTCGTATTCTTTAAGTAGATTCGCTTTACCCGTAAAGGCAACTGAACCTAATTTTTGGTTAATTAAGTGGGCAAGGACATAGGCGCCCTTGGTTCCGTCTGCAAAGACAACGGCCTTATTTCCTTTCGCTTGAAGTTCTTTTGCAAGTTTCGCGGCATCGCCAGTGGCAGAACCACCGTTAAGTGCATTATAAACACCTTGAAGCAATTGGTAAATAGCACTTGGCTTTAGACGAATTCTTTCATCCGCATTCGCGCCCGTAAGAGACATGTTGGACTCCACCTGAATGTGTCTAAGCATTGTTGCACCCGGCTTTTTCGCAGCTGCGTAAGAAGTCTCTAAACTTCCACCGTTAAAGTCTTCCAAGAAATCAGCTTGGAACGAAACAACAAGTTCAGTACTACTTAAGTCGTAAACAGGTAAATGTCTTAGACCAAACACCTCCTGCGCAGCATCTAAAGCAGAAGCATGGGGAAGGGCGTCGTAGGTTACTAATTCAGCTGTCGGATACTTCACCTTAAAGTCTTCGAATAATTTCTTGAACGTTGGGGAAGGGAACGAGTGGGAAAGAAGTACAATTTTCTTTCCAACCGAGGTTGACTGAGTTAAGGCATTGGTCACGAAATCATCAACGACATCGTATGTCTCATCCTTTCCATCAATCTTTGGCTGTTTCACTTTATCATTGTCGTAAAGCGATAGAACACCTGCCTGAACACGAGCACTAGTTTTACCTAGTTCTTTTGCAAGGGCATTAGGTTCAATTTTAATGGGTCTGCCCTCTCTAGTTTTAACTAAAACACTGGCGAAATCCGATCCATCGAAATACGAGGTTGCGTAGTAGTTAGGAACCCCTGGAATAATATCGTGGGGTTTAACCACATACGGAATAGTTTTAATCACGGGAGCCTCACATGCTGCGAGGGTCACTGCGGCAGTCGAGAATCCTAATAACTTAAGGAAGTCTCTTCTGGATGTTCCTGAACCCCCTTCAGACCCACCCAAAATTTCATCTACAGGGATTTCATCCTGAAACTCTTTTTGAGCCAACTTCTGATTCAAAGTTGGGTCCTTGAGTTCGTGAATACTTCTGAATTGTATTTTATTTGAAGCCATTTATACTCCTAATTTTTGTGTTATTAATAATGACATTTTCCACACTCAAGACCACCGATTGCATCAACCGTAATCTTACCTTCTTTCTTCGGATACTGTTTTTTCAATTTATCGTGAAGATTGGCGAAATATTCTTTGTTATACCCATTGGTCATATCAACTTCCGTTGTTCTGTGGCACTCAATACACCAACCCATTGTAAAGTCGTTGGCCATTGTAACCACATCCATTGTATCCACCTGTCCGTGACACGCTTTACATACAACATCGATTTGATCGTCTGGATTTTTCTTATTGTGCGAACTAATAATTGTTTGCTCTCCTGCAACAACGTGCTGCGCGTGATTAAAGTAAACAAAATCAGGCATGTTGTGAATTCTCACCCATTCTACTGGCTGAGTTTCATTCTTATACGATTGGCTTCCTGGATCCCATCCAGTAGCTGCATAAATCTTCTGAATTTCCGCATCATAGAATTCTTTGTCCTTGCCTGGCTCCATATAGGTTCCTGTGTACTCGGAAATGTTTCTGTGACAGCTCATACAAACATTCATAGAAGGAATCTCAGAGACCTTGCCATATTTAGCGGATGAGTGACACAATTGGCAATCGATTTTATTTTCTCCTGCGTGAATCTTATGGGAGAAATGGATCGGCTGCTCAGGCGTGTACCCTTTGTACACCCCAATACCCATTAAGGCATTCCAAACACCGTAAAACGCTAACATTGCAAGAAGACCTAAAGCAATCTTTCCAATGTAATTGTACTTCTGGTACAGATCGCCGAAAGTCACCGTGCGTGATTGGTTTAGGGCAGCAAGCTCCTCATTTTGGCTCAGCTTTACAAGCTGTCTCAATTTAAGAAGTAGCCAAACTAGGAGTCCGACAATTGCAAGTAACGAAATTAATAGGATTTTTGAATTGTCACTTTGTTTCTTCTGCTGTTCAAGTAGAGCAAGTGTGCTTTCTGTAGAAGCGCCTGCGGCCGCTACCGGTTCAGCTTCTGGAGCTGGTGGATTACTTGTGTAGGCTAGGATGTCGTCAATGTCCGAATCAGTAAGATTTGGAAAAGGCAACATAACCACTTTATTGTGCGCCTCAAAAGTTCTGTTTGCGTATTCATCTCCTGAATTTCGCAGAGCCTCATTATCTTTAATCCATTTGTGTAGCCAATCTACTTCAAGACCTTCGTCCTTCTTTAATCTTTCGACAACACCCCCTAGAGCAGGGCCAATTGAAACTTTGTCTAACGTGTGACATGCGGTACAATTCGCTTTAAAAAGCGTTTCGCCATTTTTGGGATCACCGTCCTGCGCGTGGACTGAAGCGGTTGTGGCAAACAATAGACCTATTGCTACCAGACCCCTTTTATAATGCTTTCTCCAACTAATCATTTAAATAATCTTGGGTTAGTAAAATTGATGAGTATCCATTCAATTGTGCAAAAGTAAGCTTTTTAACACTACATTAACAACCGAAAAAATTAGAGTTTCCAGCAACTACTTTAATTTGTAACCGTTCTAAATAATAGCTTTTGGTATAATTTTTATTTATACTAAATTTGTCACAAATAACATTTGATGAAAACCAATTCAATATATACCCTTCTAATTATTGTACTTTGTGCCGGACCTCTTAAGAGCCAAATCATTACAAAAGTAGATACTTTGGGAAGCACCCCTCTCTCAATTTCAATGGACCAGCGAATTAGTGAAGCCCTGTCTAAGCTAGAAGATAATTGTGAGCGGCCTAGTGAAAATGAAAATTCTTCTAGCATCGCGGTAGCAGCAAATTCCAACGAATCGTCACGTCCTCTCTCACGCGCTGAAATCTGCCGTCAAAACCCTAAAATACTAGGCTACAAAATCCAAATTGCTGTGGTGAAAAGTAACCAAGAGGCCAACGAAGTCAAGGCGTTTTTCCGTCGCCGTTTTCCAAACATTAAAGTGGAAACAGACGCTTCACTTCGACCAAATTACCGAATTCTTGTGGGAAGCTACGTTTCCAAACAGACGGCGAGCGCAGACCTAAGCCGCATTAAAAGCCATTTTAATCAGGCCCGTTCTGTGCAATATAGAGTCTTCTGTGAAGAGGCTAAATAAGGTAATTAGATAAGAAAAATTAGAGATTATCGGTAGTACCGATTTAGAAATTCAAAGAACTCTTGCATCCTAACAGCATTGTTGAGCGCTAAATAGAGTGTCATAACACTCAAGGTGAGTACTAGGCCAGTCAACCATTTAGTTTTGGCTCTGTAAGCGTAGAGTAACCACCCAATTGCAAGGGGATACACCATAACGAAATGGCCACCATAAATGTACGAGGTATGCAGACCGAATTTGAGTACCCCGTGGATTAGAAAATCAAAGGCAAACACAAAGACTAGGATTTGAACTAGGTGATTGCGCCAGTTTTTCACGGCAGACCAAATCAAAATTCCAAACAATAGCGCCACAAAAAAGTAAGGAACCCAACTGGTATACACGTCCATAAATAAGGCTTTATAGTTAAAGCCTTTTTTGTTGTGGTAATCTCGCGTTAGAAACCCTGAAAAAAGGACATTCCCACCAAGAAGCCACGACACAATCATGTCCCAAATTGGCGTGACTTTCGGCTTTGAAAACTTCTCATACTGCTCTGCCGTTTTCGAAACAATTAAAGCATAATCAAAATTCATTCGATACAGAAATAATAGCACGAATACACTAACCGCCGTTGCGGCTCGAACCAGGCCATTACCCATGGATTTCAAAGACTTAAATAAATGTTTTTCGTAAAAAAATGGAATGAACACTTTGGTGGCATTCGTCACAGTCAGCCCCCCAATACTCACAGTAGCAAGCGTGAGCGCCGTGGTCGAAAACCGCCCTGATGACTTCAATTTTAAAGCCGCATAATAGTTAAATGAAGTCAGAAAAAACAGACTATAGGTATAGGTTTCTGGGGTGAAACTCAATAGTAAATTCGTAGAAAATAGCGAGAAGAATACCAAAATCAGGTAGGCTAGAGTTCTAGGAATCTCAATGATGTCGCGTAAATATTTAAAAATTTGAACCAGATTAAGACTGACTGCCACCACACTACACCAGGCTAAAACCAAGCGGAATGTTGCGTCCATTTGCCCCCCTGAAATAAACAGGGCAAGTTCTCGGATCCAATTAAAAAAATAATTTGCAAGCGGATGCCGCTCAAAACCCCCACCGGTCATAACAATCGCGCGGTTATCAAAGCTAAAATAGGCATCCCAAGGAATTCTATTATCAAAAATGATTCGGTAATTCAGTGCGATTGGTGTGGCTAGAGCCCCATAAAACACTAAAAAACATACAAAAATGACCCACTGAGTTCGGTCAGAGGGAAAGACAAGCTTCAATGCGTTAAAGAATTTTGCTGGCAGGTTCAATCGGTTTATTTAAAGGGCAAAAATACAAATTATCCCAACGCTGAGGACCCTTAGGAACTACAAGATAACATGGAACTGCCAAATGTACCCTCATACCCTTGGGGCCTTCTAACGTTTAACTCACCAAAGGTATTCTCGTAGGGTGTACCAAGCGCCAGTTTCAATTGGTCATATAGGGAGCGGTCCCCTTTTTCTAGTCCTTCAATACATTCGTAAAGTAGGTAATTTCTTACTATGAACTTCGGATTTGTTATTTGCATTAGCTGCAAGGAATCACTTGGGGAAATCGTACTAGAAGCCTTTCTTTGCTCATAAACTTTTAAAAATGCCTCCAGCTTAGAGTTCTGCTCCTGCGAGAGCGGCTGATAGAGAGCCCTTTGAAAGTGACTAGCCGAATTCATAGTGCCCTCGTACTCTTCTAAACAAGTAAAAAATAGGGTATAATCGGCCTTGGTATCCTGCATGAAATCTTGCCACTGTTCAAACAGGGCTTGATCACCCTCTCTTAGGGCGTCTAGTCCAAATTTGTTTGCGAGCATTTGATCGTGCTTTTGCCAAAAATAAGTTGAAAACCCATCCAGAACTTCCTGAAGCTTCTCATGCTCCTCAACGAGAGGGGCAATGGAATTGGCAAGTTGCCATAAATTCCACTGCGCTATTCGAGCTTGTTCCCCGAAGGCATAACGACGCCCTGGTAAATCCGTCGTATTGGGTGTGAAACTCAAATCGTATTCATCAAGCATTGAAAAGGGCCCATAATCAAGCGTAAGTCCAAGGAGCGACATGTTATCTGTATTCAGAACACCATGGGTGAATCCAACCCGGTACCAATGAACTACTAGGTCCGCCGTTCTGTGAACCACCTGGGTAAACCACTGTAAGTACCGATCTTTCTCACTGGACGATGGAAGATCAAAATCAAGCTCGATTGAATAGTCCACGACCATTTTTACTAAATCGTCTCGACCCTGCGCAGCCAGTAACTCAAGATGCCCAAATCGCAGAAAACTTTTTGCAGTTCGCATCATAAAAGCCCCCGTTTCAGGCTTTACATTTCCAGAGTACTGTTTATCTCTAAGGACGCTCTCACCAGACTTACTCAAACTAAGAGAACGCGAGGTAGGAACCCCAAGAAAATGCATGGCCTCACCCATCAAATACTCTCGAATAGTCGAACGCAGCACCGCGCGTCCATCCGCAGATCTTGAATAAGGAGTCGCCCCAACGCCTTTCCATTGGAGCTCCGTCCGGTTTGCGTCTTTACCCTGGATCTCACCTGCGAAAATGGCCCGTCCATCGCCTAATTGACCTGCCCAATTGCCAAATTGATGCCCCGCGTAAGCGGTGGCATATGTTTGAATAGAGTCGGGAATGTAATTGCAATTTAGAAAGTCTCTGTCCCGAGAATTCTCAAGGGTTCCTAAACCAATAGATCGTGCTAATTCCTGATTAAAATCGAGTAGCTCAGCCTTAGGAAAAGTTTCCGTTTTGACTAATGCATAAAGCACATCGGGCGTTTGGCGTTGACGCAAATCATAGTGCTCTTCACCTGGAAAGCGCTGGCGAAACGCCTGCGTTATCTTATCTAAATGCATGATACGAGTTTTTAATGCCGTAAAAGGCCTTTCTTTCAAAAGGCCTTTTCATATTATTGATTAAAATCGACGTTTGAATCTTTATTTAAATTCTCATTCAAGTTATCCTCCTTTTTAGGCGGGGCCTTTTGTGGAGCCGTCTGCGTTGGTGTTGGATTCCGAATCTCTTCAATGGTTTGAAGACCTCCTTCATCGCCGTAACCTCCAAGGCCACGTAAGTCGCCACAGTCGCCCGTCCAATTGGAAGGTTTAATAAACTTGTCATTCGCGGAAACGCCTAAGGACTTTTCTGCCCAAATCTTTTTCATGTAAATGGCCCAAATTGGCAATGCCATCTTGGCACCCTGCCCTTCTCCTGTACTTCTAAAGTGGGTGGCACGGTCTTCCCAACCAACCCAGACACCGGTGGCTAAATTCGGAGTCATCCCGATAAACCATCCGTCTGAATTATTTTGTGTCGTTCCTGTTTTAGCAGCAATTTCAATTTCCTTGGAAACCCCTCGTCTTCCAAGTTCTCCAGAAGCTGTTCCAAACTCAGCGACCCCTTTCATTAGATCAATCATGGTGTAAGCATACAGTTCGTTCATTACTTCCTTGGTCTCGTTCTTAACCTCCATAATCACACGGGAATTCGCATCTTCAATACGCCAAATCATTTCTGGTCTAATGTAGTTACCAAAGTTTGCAAAAGTACTATAAGCACCAAGCATCTCATAAATTGTAATATCGGAAGATCCCAGGGCGACAGCAAGCTGGCCGCGGGGCATATCTTGAGTCACACCCAGATCCCGAGCCAATTGAATGACTTTATCGGTCCCTGTCATGTCCATCAACCGAACCGCTACCGGATTTCGGGAAAAGGCAAGTCCATTTCGTAAAGTGACTTCACCGCCGGTTCCTTGAACCCGATAACCTCTCTCATCGAATGTGGCATTCGATATGGTTGTGCACGGGGTCATTCCTAAATTCATAATGGCAGCCGCATAAACAAAAGGTTTGAATGTGGAGCCTACCTGTCGTTTTCCTTGCTTAATATGGTCGTACTGAAAATGCTGCCAATTAATTCCGCCAACCCACGCTTTTATCTCGCCCGTGCCTGGTGTCATAGACATAAGGCCCGCCTGCGCGATTTGTTTGTGGTAGCGAATGGAATCGTACGGAGACATCTCCACTTCCTCTTCACCGTTCCACGTGAAACGGGTGGTTTTGATTGGCTTTTGGAACTCAAGCATAATGGAGTCCTCTGGAATACCTGCCGCAGCCAATTGCTTGTAGCGACCGGTACGTTTCATCGCCTGGAGCATAATCCGATCCGATTCCGCGTCGGAAATCAGATAGAATGGACGCCCTTTACGGCCTTTTTGCTCTGCGTCAAAGCTCTTTTGTAAAACCGTTAAATGTTCCTTTATAGCCTCCTCAGCAAAGCGCTGCATTTTTGAATCGAGAGTCACGTAAATTTTCAGACCGTCTTTAAATAAATTGAGCGGTTTTCCTGTCTTTTTCTCGTGTTCTTTAAGATATTTATCAATTTCTTTTCGAAGGAAAAATTTATAATAAGCACTATACCCCTCATCAATTGATCGGATAGGATGGTAATCCGTTACGATAGGCGTATCAATAGCTGTTTGGTAAGTGGATTGATCTAAATAACCGGTTTGAAGCATTTGCTCAAGAACCACATCACGACGGCGTTTGGCGCGTTCTGGGTTACGTAGTGGATTATTTGCAATCGGGGCTTCAAGCATGGCCACAAACATAGCTGCCTCAGGCAAGGTCAATTCCTTAGTCTTCTTGTTGAAATAGACCCGAGAAGCCATTTCAATACCATTGGCATTATAGGTAAAATCGAATTTATTAAAATAGAGCGTGACAATTTCTTCTTTCGTATAGCGCCTTTCTAAGCTGACCGCTACGACCCACTCTTTAAGCTTTTGAGTCACACGGTAAAGCGGATTGGATGAGGGCTTCTTTGTAAAGAGAAGTTTCGCTAACTGTTGGGTAATAGTCGAGCCTCCACCCCTTTCTCCTCTAAAATAAACCGCTCGCGCAAAGGACTTCACGTCGATTCCGGAATGCTCTTTAAAGCGCTCATCTTCTTTCGCTTGTAAGGCATAAACAAGGTAAGGCGGTAGGTCCTGGTAGGTTACCGGCTCAGTCTTTTCTTTCTCAAATTTCCCTAGTAGCACGCCGTCCGCAGAGATAATCTCTGAAGCCACGTAGATATCTGGGTTTTCTAATTCCGTCACTTCAGGCATATCGCCAAGAAACCCTTGGGACACAGCGAAGAAAACAGCGGAGACCCCTAGGATAACAACGACTAGCGCTAACCAAATAAACTTAATCCAGCGTTGAATGGCTGGTCCTTTCGATTTTTTCGCAGGCAAAGGAAAAGTACTTTTTTTGCCGGTTGGTTTTTTATTTTCCATCGTTCAATTGCGCAGTTTGAATTTTTATTCCAAAATCTTCAATACCCTTTAGAGTCTGGTCTTCCATTTCCTGAAAAACCTCTAAAGTATAAAGCCCATTTTGGGGAAATTTATAGTGACTCTTATACTCAAACAATAGCTCTTTTGCATTCCCAAAACCTGATCCTAGCCAATGGCCCTGTTCTTCCGCAAGTTGCATGTCAACCTGCTCAGTAAGGAGAATACGCGTGGAATCCAAACGCATCACGACCTTTACTTTTAAATCCTGATAGGGGTAGGCACTATTGTTTCTTACAACAAATATAATGTTTTTAGGATTTTGCGCCTCGTTTATTTCAAATTGAAACTTTTGAATCTCCGATTGCGACCAAACCCCATTGAGTGAATGAACCCAAACCTTTTCGCTCGGGTTCACACAACTACATAGAAGCGCACTAATAAAAATTAGGCTCTTAGCATTAAGTTTTGTCATTTGGTTTTGGTTGCTGAACTCTTTCGTTTGAATTCCCTTGGCCATTCCCTTTAGATCTTGGCTGCGATTTTCTATTTCCAGAATTTGAAGAACTCCTGTTTTTGTTAGGCTTCATTTCGCTTGATCCACGAGGTTCTGTGCGGCTTTGTGGTTTTGAATTTTCAGGCACTCGGCGCTCTCTAGGCTGCTCATTACGAGATTTGCTAGAGTTTTTGCGGACGTTTGAGCGTCCACGTTGATCAAAACGGTCAATTTTACTCTCCTGAATTAAATCAACTGGCTTTTCCGCAACCAAATTGTTAGCCGTAAGCTCTTCAAGCAATTGGGCCTTTTGACCTTTTTTATTCCGTTGAATTTGTTCCTTCACTTTGGCCGTATCTATATCGTACCAAGCCATAGGATTCTCCGCGTAGGCAAACCACATTTTACGTTTGAACACATCTATTTTTATGCAAAATGCGCGCCCTTTCTCCGTATCCAAACTGGTATTTGAAGATGGGAATTCGGAAAGTGCATCCATGTAGGATTCGAGTTCGTAATTTAAACAGCATTTTAGTTTCCCACATTGACCAGCCAACTTTTGAGGGTTTATACTGAGCTGCTGATAACGGGCGGCATTGGTGTTAACCGACCTGAAATCCGTAAGCCATGAGGAGCAGCAAAGTTCCCGGCCACAAGAGCCTATCCCTCCAATTTTGGCCGCTTCTTGGCGAAACCCAATTTGCTTCATGTCGATCTTTGTGCGGAAAGTTGAGGCGTATTCTTTAATCAACAACCTGAAATCCACACGGTTATCTGCCGTATAGTAGAATGTCGCTTTCGCCCCATCCCCTTGAAATTCAATGTCTGTAATTTTCATTGCCAGACCTAAACGCGTGGCAATAATTTTTGCTTGCGTCTTTATTGAATCTTCTTTGTTTCTAGCTTCTTGCCAGGTTTCAATATCTTTCTGATTTGAAATTCGGTATATTTTTAGGGCGTGATCTGGTGAAAAATTCTTCTTTTTCATTTGAATATTCACTAATTCACCCGTAAGGCTTACTACGCCTACATCGTGTCCGGGACTGGATTCCACTGTAACAATACTCCCTATATGGAGTGGAAAATTATGCGTGTTACGAAAAAAACTTTTTCGATCGTTCTTAAAACGCACCTCAACAAGTTCGTTGACCGTCTTTTGACTTGGACTGCTCACATTAGAGAGCCAATCAAAAACACTTAATTTATAACTATTGCCACAAGTATTCACACTTTCACAGCCTGTGGCGGATTTTGTACCGCACGAATGGCCGGAATCGCCGGATGTTTTACATCCACAACTCATATTTAATTAATTTTAATTCTTGCAAATTTAGGATAATTTTTAACATACAACGG
>DCJS01000027.1:34209-34875 GCA_002319955.1 Flavobacteriales bacterium UBA1694 | reverse complement strand
AGTTCTGAAAACCTTCTTTGTTTAATGTTAAACACTTCTTAGTAATTGAATTTAATCCAACTATAGAACCCTATTTAGCAGCTCACTAGAAAAATAATGATCGGCAATTTAAATTAAACCAATGCTAGAAATAGCAAATTGTTTAAATTTGTTAAGAAAAATTAACATTGATATACAAATTAGTTCTAAATTTGAAAGCAATAATTACCGATTTATGAAAAAAATAATAATCACAATGTCCCTTTTAGCCGGTGCGACTGTCTACGCTGGAGGGTTCAGAGTTTCTCTGCAAGGGGTAAGACAATTGGCAATGGCGCATACGAGTGCGCATGTGGAAGACGCGAGTGTCGCGTTTTTTAACCCAGCAGGTATCGCGTTTATCCCAGCCAAGCTAAGTGTCGTTGCAGGTGGATTTGGAGCGCTTTCAAGCGTAACCTATCAAAACCCAAATACGCATGAATCCTACGAAACAGACAACCCTGTTGGAACACCAATTTACGCAGCAGTAGCCTATAGACCCATTGAAAACCTTTCTGTTGGATTTAGTTTTTCTACCCCTTTTGGGAGTACGATCGACTGGGGCGAGCAATGGGCCGGTAGAGAAATTGTGCAAATGATGTCTCTACAAGCCATGTACTTCCAACCAATGGTCGCTGTTAAATTAGC
>DCJS01000027.1:0-34119 GCA_002319955.1 Flavobacteriales bacterium UBA1694 | reverse complement strand
TCAGACAAATTAGACTTAAGTTTAGCGTACAGAGGGCCAGTGGATATGGAAGCTTCAAACGGAACAGCGACATTTAATATTTCTCCAGCGCTTTACCCCAATTTAGGACTTAACGCCAATGGGGAAGACAAATTTAAAGCGACTTTACCTTTAGTAGACGAATACACCATCGGGGCCACCTATCAGGCCACAGAAAAATGGAAGATTTCAGCGGATTTCAACTACACTGGCTGGGAAAAATACCAAAGCTTAACGCTTGATTTTGCAAATGCTCCTGTAGGGAACCAACCCTCGGACCCAACTGTATTAAAAACACCAAAGAATTTTCATAATACAAAAACATTCCGCGTCGGAACGGAATACAAAATTAACCCTAAGATTGCCGCTCGTGCGGGATGGTATTGGGACGAGGCGCCTTATACGGACGAGAACTTCATTCCTGAAACCCCTTCATTTGATGCACACGTCATCACGGCTGGTTTAGGATTTAAGTTTGGCGCAATAGGTGTGGATTTTGCGGCAGCAAAGTCGTTCCCAAAATCAAGAGTGTTTGACAATCCAAATACCCATTTCGCAGGTCAAGCAAAGGCCCAGACTTATTATTTTGGTTTAGGTCTTAACTACAACATCATTAAATAATTAAACGATTATGAAGAAATTAATTATACCGGCGTTTGCGGCCTCATTCTTATTATTCACTTACAGTTGCGAGACCGATTTTGACCAAGATGTTGAATCGATTGCAGTCTCAACCGGCGATGCCGATTTCAGCAAGTATGTGGCTTTAGGAAATTCCCTTACCGCTGGATTTAGAGACAATGCGCTTTACGTAGATGGTCAAACCGAATCCTACCCAAGCATGCTTGCAACGCAAATGCAACTTGCAGGCGGTGGCGAATTCAAGCAGCCTATGATGTCTGACAATTTAGGAGGAATTCCCGCTGTTGGTTTAGGCAATAAATTAGTTCTTGCCGTTGGAGCCGATGGAGCCTTAGGCCCCGTGCCAGCCAGTGGCACAGCAACCAATACAATAGGTAGTATTTATAGTGCTGGTCCCTACCAGAATATGGGGGTTCCAGGTGCAAAATCTTTCCATTTATTAGCCCCAGGCTACGGAAGTGCAGCGGGCTTAACCACCGGCACTGCAAATCCTTATTTTGTGCGATTTGCCTCGTCAGGGACCGCTTCTGTATTGACTGATGCTATGGCTCAAAGCCCGACGTTCTTCTCCCTATGGATTGGAAATAACGACGTTCTAGGGTACGCCACTTCAGGTGGTGATGGTTCAAACCCAATAACCTCTAAGGACTTATTTTCTCAAGCCTACAATGGGCTTGTACAAACCCTAACTTCACAAGGAGCGAAAGGTGTGGTCGCAAACTTACCAAACGTCACGGCCATTCCGTTCTTTACAACCGTACCTTACAATCCGGTTCCACTTGATGCGGCGAGTGTAACAGCACTAAACCAGCAAGTATTCGGACCATTAAGCCAAATTTTGGCCGCTTACGGTCAAGGTAGTAGACTTAAATTGGTTTCACAAGCTAACAACCCACTCCTTCTTAAGGACGAATCACTAACGAATCTAGCAGGTCAGATTACTGAAGCCTTACTAAGCTTTGGTGTTCCAGCTCAACAAGCTGGCCTTATGGGAATGGTTTATGGACAGGCTAGACATGCAACTAGCGCAGACCTTATTCCTTTGACTACAAGTTCTGTGATCGGTACCGCACCGGCTTCACCAATGGCTGTTGCGCCTTTTGATAAATTTGGTGTCACATTCCCTCTAGACGATAAGCACGTGCTTACAAGCATTGAAAAGGATGAAGTTTTAGCGGCTACCAAAGAATTCAACACTATTATCAAAACGGCTGCAGACAGTAAAGGACTTGCCTTTGTTGATGCAAATACAAAAATGCAAGAATTGGCAAGATCCTCAGGAATCCAATTTGATGGTGTAAAATACACAACCACTTTCGTAACTGGCGGTTCATTTTCATTGGACGGTGTTCACTTAACAGGAAGAGGCTACGGTATCATCGCGAATGAATTTATTAAATCAATTAATAAGAAATACAATTCGTCCTTACCGATGGTTAATGTAAACCAATATTCTGGCGTTACATTCCCATAGAAAACGACTTTATTTCCCATTGGGAAATTAGGACCATAAAAAACCAGAGCAATTTCTTGCTCTGGTTTTTTTCTATTTGATGGCGCTAAAACTTAGAAACGCATTGCGAGCATTTATTGTTTGGAGATTGAAAGTCTTAGACCTGAGCGTAAACTAAAGGTAAGGGGTCTGTCTTTATAAAGTGTTTGAATACCAGAGTTGTCCTTTAAATGGTATTCAATCCCTGGTTCAACATACAAACTAATGTTCTTATGGAGTCGGTATTCAAGCCCTATTCCAGAGTTTAAAGACACTTGGACAGGCCGCTCTCTAATTTTCTCTGTCGCATAAGTCGTTGGCTCGCTTTGCACGACGTAACTAGTCTTGGTACTCGCGGCAATGACTTTCTTAACTTCTCCTCCTGCGTAGGCATAAGTGCTGAGTTTAGTCTGCTCTGAAATTTTATAATTAACCTGAAGCGGCACACCGATGTAATGTAAAGTCTGACGGCTTTTCCAATAGTTTGTTTCAGTTCCGGCCTTAAGATTAGAGCGCAAGTTGGTGTAGCTAACTCCGGAACTCAGACTCCATTTTGAATTTAGCGGGTACTGAACGGCAAGACCGTAAGAAATTGGCATTTGATGGCTAACTTCTGAACTCGCCTCTTGATTGGAATTCCCCATCACAACACTTGAATACGGCGCATCGAGTTGCTGAAGGACTGTTCTGGCTGCACTTCCTCCACTCATCGTTAAATAGCCTGGATCTTGTGCGCTAGAATTCGAGGCCAACTGACCCGCATTGGGACCAAATCGCAGTTTATCAAATAGTCTGCTGGTCTTGCTTTCTACGCCTGGCATTTGAAGAATTTTTAGGGGGTTTCCTTCAGGGTTAATAGGACCCTGATTTTGTACTGGCTGTACGACTAAAACCTTACGGCTTGACACCAGATCCACATTCCATGGGTGAGAAAATTCTGCCACCAAAGAATTTAGTTCCGAGGGCTTAAGGCCAAGTTGCATGTGCATCTTCTCTAGAGGCTGTACCCCTTCCAAGTCCTGAGCGAACCGTTCAAGTTCTTGGGAACTCTGCTTGCCCCATACTTTTGACGGGGACTTGGCGCTTGGCTCCTGGGCTTTGTGCGGTTTCTGATTTACAATAGAGTTTTGATCGGTAGGAGAAAATCCCGGTCGTAAAATGAAATAAAGGGCG
The DNA here is from genome assembly GCA_002319955.1 of Flavobacteriales bacterium UBA1694. Classification (GTDB taxonomy): domain Bacteria; phylum Bacteroidota; class Bacteroidia; order Flavobacteriales; family Weeksellaceae; genus Planobacterium_A. The sequence goes on along the minus strand of DCJS01000027.1, from coordinate 30,794 downwards.
GTTCCAACAAGCACAAGCCCCGCTAGACTAGCGGCAATGCTGTAGCTTTGCAACCTTCTAAAAAGACCACGCTTCTCTAACCCATCTTCTATTGGAATAGGGGTCTTTTGAGTCGGGTATTGATTAAACAATTCAGACTCAATATTTTGCCAAATTTCAAGAGGAGGCGACTGCTCATGGTTTTTCATTTTCTCCTTGAGAGCCTCTAACCAATTACGTTTCATATACTATATTATAGAGTCATTTTTCTTAATTTTATCTTTTCTGCTAGCAAATGTTTTGCGCGATGAAACTGCGATGCTGAGGTGCCTTCACTTATGTTTAATTCCTTAGCAATCTCTTTATGCGTTTTATTGTCAAATACATAGAGATTAAACACCGTTCGGTACCCCTGAGGGAGTTGCACAATAAGTTCTAGAATTTCGTCCTGCGAAAGATCTTGGACTTCAAGTTGAGTTTCCTCAATGTGCACCAAATCATCCTCCGATTTAATTCTTAAGTGCTCTGCCGAGGCTTTTAATTCCCGTAGGGCCTCATGAATTACAATACGCGTGGCCCAAGCTCGAAGGGAACCTTCTCCCCGGTATTCAAATGAAGAAATTGAATGAAACATCTTTATGAACCCATTTTGCAGGACATCGCCTGCGAGATCACGGTCTTTAACATACCGAATGCAGAGCGCCATCAGGCTAGGAGAAACCGAATGGTACCATTCTCTCCAAGCACTCTGATCCTTTTCCAGGAGCAGTGTGATAAGCTGTTTATCCGAACTTTGACCTCTCTTCATCTAACGATTTGGTGAAAATAAAAAAAACAAGGGCTGCTCAAATGTACAACCCTTGCCTAAATCTAAGTATGTTTTTTACTTCCTTAAGCCACCAACTAGGAAATTGATTGGATTGATGGTAGGCAGTTCCGTGCCATCCACTTCAATTTTATTCGCTTCAAACCCAAGGTAAAGCTCGCGCCCCATGCTTGTTGCGTAATACGTTCCAAATCCCTTTTCTTTAAAATGAACCACCACCATTTTAGTCTCACCATCGATTGGCATTTCAAATTGGAGGGCCTGCATCTCTAAGGACAAAAGGACTTCCTTTTCATGGCTTGCCAATTCCGCTGTATACCCCATGGTATAGCTTACGTTCTGCAGAGCATCTAGCGTTTCTTTTACTTCAATAGGATCTGCAATAATTGAGGAAACGATTTGCTCCAGTGGAAAGTCTTCAAAGACGATTGCATCGGCGCTCGCATCAAAGCTAATAGGATAATTCTTACTCAAATTATCTTGTCTAATAACCGTTTTTCCAGTATACTCTCCCGGGACATCCGCGACTTTCACAGGTAACAACTCAATCATATTATCATCGTCCATACGGCAGGCCGTAAAAGTGAGTCCGATTAGTGCAAAAAGTGCGACATAGCGCATCCAGGTCATTCTATTTTTCATGTTTTGAAAGTTTATTATTTTAAAAAATGTAATTGAGTACTCAAAGGATAAAGGCCCAAATTTCAGAAATCTTGCATCAAAATCAAAAATAAAATCATAACTAACTGATAATCACTTTGAAAAATTCACCTTGATCTATATAAAAAGTCTAATAGACTTCGGGATTCTTACTTAGGCCCGATTAATTTTAGAGTTTTCTTCCTTTAAAGATGCCATACATTGATCAAATTTATAAGACCCCTAATATTTCGTCAGATGAAATTCATGTTCCGTTTAAAATTGCTTAAATTTGTCGGCAAATAAAAAGATAAAAATGGCGGAGCAATTAAGTTATTTATTTTCAACAAGAACGAGTAAAGAGTTAGCAGAGAAAATTGCTGGGTTCTATGGGCAATCTCTTGGAAAGATTAATTTTCAAGAATTTAGTGACGGTGAATTTGAGCCGGTTCTAGATCAATCCGTTCGTGGTGGGCGCGTCTTTTTAATTGGATCAACCTTTCCTCCTGCAGACAACTTACTGGAAATGCTTCTGATGATTGATGCCGCTAAACGCGCTTCAGCAAAAAGCATTACCGTTGTAATTCCTTACTACGGACTAGCAAGACAAGACCGCAAAGACAAACCTAGAGCGCCAATTGGTGCTAAACTTGTGGCCAACTTACTAACGGCAGCCGGAGCGACTCGCATCATGACCATGGATTTGCATGCCGATCAAATTCAAGGCTTTTTCGAAATCCCAGTGGACCACCTTTATGCCTCTACGATTTTTGTGGATTATATTACTTCCCTGGATTTAAAAAGTTTAACAATTGCCTCACCAGACATGGGCGGAGCGAAAAGAGCAAAAAACTATGCAGGCCACCTGGGTGCTGAAGTGGTGATCGCGTACAAAGAAAGAAAAAAAGCAAATGTGGTCGAAGAGATGTTCCTAATTGGAGATGTCAAGGACCGTAACGTGATTTTAATTGACGACATGATTGACACAGCAGGTACCCTTTGCAAAGCCGCTGAAATTTTAATGAAAAATGGAGCAAAATCGGTGAGAGCGATGGCCACTCACGGTGTTTTCTCTGGAAAAGCGTACGAGAACATCGAAAAATCTGAACTTTTAGAAGTTATTGTCACCGACACCATTCCAGTAAAAGAAGGAATGAGTTCAAAAATCAAAGTCCTCTCAAGCGCAGCCCTATTTGCTGATGTAATGAAAATGGTTCACGAACACCAATCCATTAGCGATAAGTTCATAATTTAAAAAACGAATTTCACATTCTATACCACCGCCCTTCTATTTCAAGAAGGGCGGTTTTTAGTTTAACAAAAAAGAGTTATATTTGCAACCTCAAAAAATAATTTTTTTATAATGAAATCAATTACAATTCAAGGTACAAAAAGAGAAAGCGTGGGCAAAAAGTCTACAAAAGCGTTACGTGATGCTGAACTAGTTCCTTGTGTTGTTTATGGTGCAGGTGAACCTTTAAACTTTTCTTCTGAAGAAAAGGCATTCAAAGGTTTAGTCTATACGCCAGACGCACACACAGCCGAACTTGTTATCGACGGTCAAACTATTCCTGCGGTTCTTCAGGATATTCAGTTTCACCCGATCACTGACAAAATTTTGCACGTGGACTTTTACAGATTGTCAGATGACAAGCCTGTAATCATGGAAGTTCCTGTAAGATTAACAGGACGTTCTAAAGGGGTCGTTGCTGGTGGTGCACTTAGACAATCATTCAGAAAATTGAAAGTTAAAGCGCTTCCTGCAAATTTACCAGACGAAGTTGTGGTGGATGTAACGCCACTTAAAATTGGTAGCAAACTTTATGTTGGAGACCTAAAAGCGAAAGACTTCTCATTCATGCATCCAGACAACGCTGTAGTCGTTGCTGTGAAGATGTCTAGAACTGCCTTGAAAGGTGGGGCTGCTGCAGACGATGATGAAGAAGAAGGAGCTGTAGAAACTGTAGAAGGAGCTGCTGAGGCGCCTGCTGCTGAATCCGCAGAATAAAGCATACTCTTAGGAGATTTACAAAAGCCGCTTCCAATTATTTGGAAGCGGCTTTTTGATTCTTTAAGAACTTCGTAGCAGTCTATTTTTCAATCGTATTGCTTGAGTTCTCAGCTTCTTCTTTTAACCGAGTCTGCATTTGGCGCTGACGGTTTGGATCCATTGATCCCCCGCCTCTACCAGAGCGCGCGCCCATGGACATAGCCATGAAAGACATAGGGTCTTTTTGGAACTTAAGTTTCTGTTTGTTAAAGTCAGTGCGTTTCAAGGAGATGGTGCTTCCCCTAGAGGTATCAGAGCTCGTAGCCACGACGCCAAGAGATTTGCTTTCTTTCAAATCAAATCCATACTCGCCCGTCTCATCTTCGATTTTTACAATTAAGCCCGGTAACCCTGAAAATTTATAAGGACCGTCTGCAAAGGGAATCTCAGTGGTAAACCACGCAGTCCATTGCCGACCGCCAAAATCAAGTAGGGCTTTTTGAGCCGTATAGTCACCAAGCTTGGTGGTTTCGGGCTGGATTTGCCAAAGCATCTCCCGATCTTCCACATAAGCATACTGCTCACGCCCGATGCGTTCTTTATAGATAGTGCGATGCTCTTTAAGGTCTTTTTCTATTTGGTAATTGACTTGTGATCTTAAATCTCTAAATTGAGTCGGATCCATGGTACGAGTCTGGCGCATACGCTGGAGGATTGAATCTCGTTTTACCGAATTCTCAGATCGGAATAAGGAGTGACCCTGATCAAGATCGAGGTAAACATTTTCCACCACAACTTGATCCGCTTTGGCAAGATTTGGAATCATTCGAGCCTCATAAATAAAGCGCATGGCTTGGGCAGAATAAAGGCCACTTATAAGAAGTACCAAGGGGATGAAAAGTTTTTGCATTTGTTTATTTTGAGTTGGATGAAAAAATCCACGAAAAGTTAAATTCATTACCGTACGCTCGATATTACGAACTATTTTATGATACTCCCCTTCATTTAAGGGCTCAATAGCTTTTAATAGGACTCGCAAGTCCTATTAAAGCCTCTGTCAATCGCACTAATAGGTAAAATAAGGACTTAAATTTGATAATCCATGTAATTGTTCGTATTTTTGTAATCTAAAATCATTCTAAATAAAAACAATGATCAAAGTAAGCGATCACGCGAAATTAAAAGCCGTTCAACTCATGAGCGATGACGGATTCGATGCGGCAGTAGATTACATCCGCGTCGGCGTAAAAAGCGGGGGGTGTTCAGGACTTGAATACGTCCTCAAATTTGATAAAGCAAAGCAGGACCTGGATCAGGTATTTGAAGACAATGGTATAAAGATTATCATTGATAAAAAATCGATTCTCTACTTGGCAGGAACAGTCCTGGAATATTCAGGCGGTTTAAATGGAAAAGGGTTTGTCTTCAACAACCCCAACGCCTCAAGAACCTGCGGCTGTGGAGAGAGTTTTAGTTTGTAAGAACCTTAACTCGCTCGAGATTATATTGAGCTAAAAACATATTGTTTTTAGACTAATTTATTAGAAACCTTATGACTAAATATACAGAAGACGATCTAAGAGAAGATCTCAAGACCAAAGAGTACGAAGCGGGATTTTATACGGACATTGAGTATGATTATTTCCCTACCGGACTTAATGAAGACATTGTACGGCTAATCTCTGAAAAAAAGGGGGAGCCTTCTTGGATGACCGAATGGCGCCTTGAAGCCTACCGTGTTTGGCTAAAAATGGCCGAACCAACGTGGGCAAACATCAAACACGAATCACCCGATTTTCAATCGATTAAATACTACGCTGCCCCAACGAAAAAAGCTGAGTTAGAGAGTTTAGACCAAGTGGATCCAGAACTTTTAAAAACGTTTGAAAAACTGGGCATCAACATTGAAGAGCAAAAAAGGCTTTCCGGTGTCGCTGTAGATATTGTTATTGACTCGGTCTCTGTAAAGACGACGTTTCAAAAAACTTTAAAGGAAAAAGGAATTATTTTTTGTTCCATATCTGAGGCCATTAAAGAACATCCAGAACTCGTAAAAAAATACCTAGGGAAAGTAGTTCCTAGGGGAGATAATTTTTATGCGGCCCTAAACTCCGCCGTATTCTCTGATGGAAGTTTCTGTTACATTCCAAAAGGAGTAAAATGCCCAATGGAGCTTTCTACTTACTTCCGAATTAACCAAGCGGGGACGGGTCAATTTGAACGCACCTTGGTGATTGCTGATGAAGGAAGTTATGTCTCCTATCTTGAAGGCTGTACTGCACCCTCACGTGATGAAAACCAACTTCACGCAGCCGTGGTTGAACTAATTGCGATGGACGGTGCTGAAATTAAATATTCTACAGTTCAAAACTGGTACCCAGGGGATGAGAATGGAAAAGGAGGGGTTTACAATTTTGTTACTAAAAGAGGGCTTTGCGAGAAGGATGCAAAAATTTCTTGGACCCAGGTTGAGACCGGTTCGGCCGTCACTTGGAAATACCCAAGCTGCATCTTAAAAGGGGATAACTCCATTGGCGAGTTCTACTCTATTGCAGTAACCAACCACCACCAATATGCGGATACTGGCACCAAAATGATCCATATTGGTAAGAATACCCGCTCAACGATTATTTCCAAAGGTATTTCTGCTGGAAAATCGAATAACTCCTACCGGGGTCTTGTAAAGGTTATGCCTAGTGCCAAAGGCGCGAGAAATTTCTCACAGTGTGACTCCCTACTTATGGGTAACGAATGTGGAGCTCATACCTTCCCGTATATTGAAATCAAAAACCCGACGGCTCAACTCGAGCACGAAGCCACCACTTCAAAAATTGGAGAGGACCAAATATTCTATTGCAACCAAAGAGGTATTAATACCGAAAAAGCAATTGCACTAATTGTCAATGGCTTTAGCAAAGAAGTTCTGAACAAACTTCCTATGGAATTTGCGATTGAGGCTCAAAAATTACTAGAAATCTCTCTTGAAGGCTCTGTAGGCTAACCCAAGACGAACCACGAATTTAAACACAATGACGCCACCTCGTATGGCACTAAAACTACGCAACTAACGATTATGCTTAAAATAAACAACCTACATGCCGAGATTAAGGAAGAAGGCATCGAAATATTAAAAGGAATCAATTTAGAGATTAAACCAGGGGAAGTTCACGCGATCATGGGACCTAACGGTGCTGGAAAATCGACATTATCGGCCGTTATCGCAGGAAAAGACGATTATGAAGTGACCCAAGGAGACATTCAGTTTGAAGGAAACAGCATCCTTGAAGATGCCCCTGAGGACCGCGCCCATAAAGGCATCTTTATGTCATTCCAATACCCAGTGGAAATTCCAGGGGTGACGGTTACCAATTTCATTAAGGCGGCTTTAAACGAAACCCGTAAAGCGCATGGTCTTGAAGATTTACCCGCAAAAGAACTCCTTGCCTTAGTTAGAGAGAATTCAGAGAAACTAAGTATCCGAAAAGATTTCTTAGGACGCTCGCTAAATGACGGCTTCTCCGGTGGGGAAAAGAAGCGTAATGAAATTTTTCAAATGCTTATGCTTAACCCAAAACTCGCTATTCTAGACGAAACCGATTCAGGGCTAGATATTGATGCGCTTAGAATTGTAGCGGATGGGGTAAACTCATTTAAAAATGAAGGGAACGCAGTCTTACTTATTACCCACTATCAAAGGTTACTTGATTATATCAAGCCAGACTTCGTCCATGTGTTGGCCGATGGGAAAATAATCAAGACGGGAGACAAATCACTCGCACTAGAACTTGAGGAAAAAGGCTACGATTGGCTCCTGAACTAAATTTTGAAAGAGCCCTAGGCCTCTAACTCTATTTTTTGCCCTTGGGCAGTAAAACCTAAACATAAGAATGCCACTACTAGAATCTATACAAACTAAACACAAACAATTCCTTCAAACGCTTCAACACCGTTTTTTGGATGAGCCTCGAGCCACTGCACTTGAAAAATTCCTTGAGCTAGGCTTTCCAACCAAAAAGGATGAGGAATATAAATACACGAACCTAAGGGAGATCACTGAGAAAGACTACTCGATGTTTCCTGAAAAAGAGCACACAATTACCGCTGAGCAGCTCAGTGAACTTCATCTAGGTGAAGAGAACTTCGACTGGATTGTTTTTATCAATGGGGAACTTCATAAAGAACTCTCCAAAGTCTCAATTGAAAATGTTGAGTTCATGTCCTTTAAACATGCTTTAAATGACGCGAAATACAAAGATGCTTTTGACCACTACTTCGGTAAAGTTGCAGACCCTTCCCTTGCCTTCACGAACCTCAATTTAGCGTACTTCAGGAATGGGTTTTTCATGAAAGTCCCCAAAAACATGGTAATTGAGAAACCAATTCATGTTTTTTATCTTTCTGATAACCAACCAACCAATACCTTTTATAACACGCGAAACCTACTGATCGTGGACCAGGGAGCAAAGATTGAAGTGATTGAAAGCCACCACAATTTTGATACGCACTCGGTATTTACCAATTCCGTTACAGAAATATTCACTGCGTCCAATGCGAAAGCGGATTGGCACAAAGTGCAAAATGACTCTGCAAGCTCCTACTTAGTGGATCATACCTTTGCAAAGCAAGAAAGTGACAGTCTTACCACAGTTAACACCTTTTCGTTTGGTGGAAAGATCATTAGAAATAACTTAGACTTCATCCAAAACGGGTCAAATATTAATTCCTTTATGAACGGCATTACGATCATTGGAGATACGCAGCTTGTGGACCACCACACGGCTGTGCACCATAACCAGCCGCATTGTGAAAGTTACCAAAACTACAAGGGAATCTACAGTGACCATTCACACGGGGTGTTTAACGGAAAGGTCTATGTGAATAAAATTGCGCAAAAAACCAATGCGTACCAACAAAATAACAATATTTTACTCTCCGAAGGCGCAAGCATCGATACAAAACCTCAACTCGAAATTTTCGCTGATGATGTGAAATGCTCACACGGGTGTACCGTGGGTCAGCTCGATAAAGACGCGCTCTTTTATTTAAGACAGAGAGGAATCTCAGAGAAAGAGGCCAAAGCACTTTTACTCTTTGCCTTCGCCAACGATGCCATGGAAAACATTGACATCGAACCATTAAAAACTAAAATCTCAAAACTTCTGGCCCAAAAGCTTGAAGTTCAAATAGAGTTTTAATTTTTTTATAAGTGATATTTTTCAATCTGCTGCCTACTAGGTGGCAGATTTTTTGTTATTTTACTTCATGGATTTTCAAACGATAAAAACGCATGTAGCGGCCTATAACACCCACAATCAAGTTCTTGATGCTGTGCGTTACTTGGTGGATTCCTATGCGCTTGGCCACGAAAATTGCCAAGGGTTTGAACTGCGAATGGAAACCTCTACTAACAGCCTGCTTTTAACTGCAGAAGGCCAAATTGGGGGCAAGCAAACCGTCTATCTCCCTGCAAACATCCTTAATTTCGATCTCGCATTAATTCTTAACATGATTGCCCACGAAATGCTTCATGTGCGTCAAAAGGCCCCTGGAGCTCCTGTGGTCGATAAGAATGAACGCGAATGGCAGGCGTACTATGAAATGCTATTTCACCGCATTTTTCCTGGCCTACCCGATGCGCCGGATTTTAACCGCATTCAATTTGCTAACAAAGCTTTAGAGTACTACAAACGAATGGGCGAGGGAACCCCTTTGCAACAAACCTATAAGGCCCAGAAAAACGAACTTACGGCCCTTTTAGAAACTTTAATTGCAAAAAAAGAAGCTCAAAATCAAACTCCTATTTCAGAAACTCTTCCACTAAATGCACCCAATAACTTGCCCCAATAGGTAAAATAGCTTTATTAAACTGGTATTTGGGATGGTGCACCATAAAGCCTTCCCCGTTTCCGAGCATGCAGTAATTTCCTTTTTTGTTTTGGAGCATAAAAGCAAAATCCTCACTTCCCATGTAGGGTGAGGCTGGATAGTGAACTTTCGAAGCACCAAAGTACGTTTCTGCCACATTCCTAGCGAAATCAGTTTCTGTGGCCGTATTCACAAGCACAGCCCCTGGGACGCCTTCAATTATTTCGTAACTCACACCAAAACTTTCTGATTGAGCTTTTGTAATGCTTCTTATTTTATCAAGAACTAATTTGCGGTCTTCTGCATGCATGGTTCGGGCACATATTTTTAGCGAGGCATACTGAGGAATAACATTCCCGGCATTGCCCGAATTAAAAGCCCCTACCGTGACCACCGCTTCGTTCCACGGACTCACATTTCGACTGACAATAGTTTGAAGGGCCATCACTAAGGCGCTTCCAGCTACAACAGGATCAACTGCCTTTTCTGGCATAGCGCCATGCCCACCTTTTCCTTCTAAGATAATCTCCCAATTGTCAACAGCGGCCATAAACTCGCCTGTTCCAAAATGAAACGTGCCTGTTTCAAGGCCCGGCATATTGTGCATTCCAAAGACCGCATCCATTGGGAATTTATCGAAAAGCCCATCTGCAATCATGGCAGGGCCACCTTGCATGGTCTCTTCCCCAGGCTGAAAAATGAGATGAACCGTTCCGTCAAAGTTCTTTGTTTCTGCAAGGTATTTTCCCGCCCCTAAAAGCATCGTGGTATGGCCGTCATGTCCACACAAGTGCGATTTGCCTTCAATGGTACTTTTATAGGGTAAGTCGTTTTGCTCCTCAATGGGTAGGGCATCAAAATCGGCGCGTAGTCCGATGGCTTTGTTTGAGTCTCCAACCTTTAAGGATGCGACAAGACCATAGGTACCAATACCTCTGGTGATTGTAAACGCGCCAAAAGACTCTAGTTGCTTGGCAATATAATCTGACGTGTTTTGTTCCTGCATGGATAGTTCAGGTGCTTTATGCATGAATTCCATCCAAGTATTCAGTTCGTTTTGTCTTGATTGAATCGTGTCTAAAATTTTCATAGTATCCTATTGAATTGGTTCTGATTTTTTTCCCTTTGGTATGGTGAAATGAATTGAAAGGATTGCAAGAAGGGCCATTATTAGATTTATACCCAAGGCGATGCTAGCCCCTTGACGAATGGCTAAATTATCTTGGCGTCCTTGAAAAGTTATAAGTTGGTTTAACCACTCGACAGGTCCGGAACTTGAACTTAGGGCCGTAAACACACTAGCCGAAATCGCTACACCAATAGCCGCTCCAAGAGAAGAGGCCATCTTATATATTCCAGCACCCGCACCCGCCTGATCGTCCGGAAGATTGGAAAGGGCCGCATCGGTTGAAGGCGTGGCATAAAACGCAAGCCCGACGCCAAAAAGGGTAAAGGCAATAACCGCTAAAACCGTATAAGTCCCGGTCATTAGATGCGTAAACATAAGTAGAAAAATAGAGAGCGCCACAATACTAGATCCCCAAAGCATCGGTTTACGAGCACCAAAACGTTGCAGAAGCTTTTCTCCAACACGGATAAAAGCAACAATCGCGAGGGCGTAACCTAAGGTCAGTAGTCCTGACTGCTGGGAACTATAGCCCGCACCGAGTTGAACCAGAGATAAGGAAATAATTAAAATTCCCGCACAGGCATTGAGTAGAAAATTAGAAATGGTCGCTCCGGTATACGTAAGGTTTTTAAATAATTTTAGATTCACGAATGCAAAAGAATTCTTGATTTCAATGCGGTAAAATAGAATACCAAAAAAAATGAAAACCCCTACAAGTGAAAAGGACGTCAAACTAGTCCAACCAAAATCACTTCCTTTCGTAATAAATAACTGGAAAGCAATTATCGCAATCATAAATGTAAGGACTCCAGCATAATCAAATTTAAAGGACCCTTTAGTTTCACTTTTGCTCTCTGGTGTGCCTCTGACCATAAAAAAACCGATAAGCGACACCACGATCGTGGCCCAAAAAATATAGCGCCATCCTAAGTTAGAGGCCACCATGCCCCCGAAAAAGGCGCAAAATCCAGAGCCACCCCAAGAACCTATAGACCACATACTAATCGCTCGTTGTCTTGCCGGTCCGACCCAATACGCCTTAACTAGAGCAAGACTTGCAGGCATTAAACAGGCCCCTGAAAGTCCTTGAAGGATACGTCCACTAATTAGTACGGCGGAACTTGCCGGGCCACTTGGTGTGAGTGCAATTAGAAGCGATCCAATCATACTGAGAATAAAGCCAATTTGAACCATTTTCACCCGACCCACTCGGTCGGCAAGCCCTCCCATAACCACAATGAAGATCCCTGAAAAAAGTGAAGTGATTGAAACGGCAATATTCATAAAGTTTTGCTCCATTCCTAAGTCCTTTGCCATTTCCACGTTAATATTCAACGTGGTTTGAGCAAAAAGCCAGAACGCGAGAACTCCTAGTATTATTCCAAACAGTAACCGGTCATTTCCCTGATAAGATTGGGTAGAAGAATTCATTTCCATGATTTTATAAGTAAATTTGGTCTGCTAAGCCCCCAACATTTGTGGACCAATTGGCTTGATCACATTAGGTTTTATGTCCCCAATGGAAGTATCTAAGTTAGCCGTTTATTTAGATACGAAGATTAAAAAAAGATTAAATTAACGTAGTTTTATGAGTTAATTCACATGCCCATTTTAAAATGATAAAACAAATCCCAATTGAAAAACTTCTCTTTCTAGATATTGAAACCGCCTCCCAGCACGAACGTTGGGAAGAACTTTCTGATACGGAGAAATACTTATGGAACAAGAAAGCCACCTCACAACTAAAGGAGGGTCAGGATTCCTCAGAGCTCTATTTTGAACGGGCTGGTATTTTTGCAGAGTTTGGAAAAATCATCTGTATCTCTATTGGCATGGTCGATAAGTCTGGAAAACTTAAAATTAGAAGTTATGCGAATGTAGATGAACGAGCTCTTTTGCTTGAATTTGGCGAACTCTTTAACCACCAAAGCCTCAATGGGGTAATTCTATGTGCCCATAACGGGAAAGAATTTGATTTTCCATGGATCTCACGACGCTATTTAATTCATGGAATGGAGCCCCCACGCCCTTTTCAAAACTTTGGAAAAAAGCCTTGGGAGATCCCCCATCTTGACACCCTAGAACTCTGGAAATTTGGAGAATACCGAAGTTTTGTATCGCTCGAGCTCCTAGCCCATGTTCTTGGACTACCCACCCCAAAAGACGACATTGATGGGTCTATGGTATCATCTATCTTCCATATAGACAAAGATTTAATTAGAATAATTAAGTATTGTGAAAAAGATGTATTAACTTTGGCAAACGTATTTGCCCGGCTAAGGCAAGACCCAATTTTAGAACGCTATTAAGACAAATAAATGAGTATAACAGACGAACAAATCGCCATTTTAGGCGAAAAAATAATTCTTACATTAAAGACGGTTTATGACCCGGAAATTCCAGTAGATATCTACGAATTAGGTCTTATTTATGATGTGCAAATCTCGGAAGAAGCGGAAGTAAAAGTCATTATGACCTTAACGACACCCAACTGTCCAGTAGCCGAGTCGCTTCCCCAAGAAGTGAAGGAGAAAGTTGCCGCAGTACCTGGCGTCAAAAATGTAGACCTCGAACTTACCTTCGAACCTGCTTGGAACAAAGACATGATGAGCGAAGAAGCAAAATTTGAGCTTGGCATTCTGTTTTAAGACTTAATGCACCTAAAAACTAGAGAGAGGCGGAATTCAATTCGCCTCTTTTTTTGTGCAAAAAAGCGCTCAACCAATTGGGTCTTGTCCACGACTCCATTCGCTCCACGAGCCCACATATAATGCGGGAAGCTCTAACCCGGCGTAGGCCATGGCTAAAAGCGTGTGGCATGCTGTGACTCCAGAACCACAATGAACTATGGCCAGCGACGGATCCTTTGAATCGAATAACATTTTATACTTTGCACGGAGTTCCTCTTTAGACAAAAAGTACCCATCAGAATCCAAATTTTCAGCAAAGGGCCGGTTTACAGCACCCGAAATGTGCCCCGCTACCGAATCAATTGGCTCAAATTCCCCGTGGTAACGCCCCGCTTCTCGAACGTCAATTACGATGCCCTGGGCTTTAAGAACTTGTTTTACGTCTGATTTAGTTGCCAATGGAAGATTCCAAGTGGATGCTTTAATTGGCGCTACACGCTCTACGATTTCTTCACCACTACTCAAGGCCAGTCCATAATCAAGTCCCGCTTGATACCCACCGTCTAAAACCTGAACCTGGTTGACGCCCACTGCTTTTAACATCCACCAGGCTCGCGCTGCTGCATTTGCTCCTGAGTTCGCATCGTAAATCACCACATGGGAATTAGCCTGAATTCCAAGGCCACTCAGGGTTTGAACAAACGATTCGACACTGGGCAGTGGATGTCTCCCTCCATGCGCGGGATCGCTTGTGGGCGAACTCAAATCCGTATTCAAATCCACAAATATGGCGCCCTTAAAATGAGCTTGTAAGTATGTTTCCTTAGCCTGGGCCTGCGTTCTAACATCCAATAGAACAATCGATTGGTCTTGAAGCTTCGCATTCAATTCCGCGGCAGAAATTAGGGGAGAGTGCTGCATAAAAGCAAAAAAGATTAAAAATGAAAGACGTCCTTCGCACGGTTGAACGCGCTTTCAAAATTTAGTAAATTTAGAGAGTGTGGTATGTTTTCTTTATGTAAAAAATTAATTAACTGCTCGGTTGGAAGATTTCCAACGAGATCGTCTTTGGCCATTGGACAGCCTCCAATTCCCTTAATTGCAGAGTCAAAGCGAATACAACCTTTGGCGTAAGCCGCATTTATTTTACTATAGGAATCCTCATAGCGGTTATGGAAATGGGCGCCAAAGTTAATCTCAGGATTCTGGTTCGGAATCTTGTCAAATAACAAATCAATGGTTTCCACTGTTGCAACGCCTGTTGTATCGGAAAGTTGAATACTATTTACACCAAGTTCCACAAACCGTTTTGCCCAGTAATCCACATCCTCCCATTGCCATTTCTCCCCATAAGGGTTCCCAAAGGCCATTGAAAAATACAAATTCAATTCTTTTCCTTGCGCTTTAACCATTCCGAAAATTTGTTCAATCTGGCTAAAGGCTTGCTCTTGGTTTTTATTGGTATTTCGAAATTGAAAAGTTTCTGAAATTGAAAATGGAAAGCCAATAATATCCACTTTAGGGTGGCTAAGTGCTTTTTCACATCCTCGGATATTGGCCACAATGACTGAGAGTTTGGTCGATGAATTGGATTTGTCTATTTGATCAATCACCTCGCCACTGTCCGCCATTTGCGGAATGGCTTTGGGGGAAACAAAACTGCCACAGTCTAACACATCAAATCCAACACTCATTAATTCATTAATGTAGTCAATTTTTGTGTCGGTTGGGATAAACTCGCCCCATCCTTGCATGGCATCTCTAGGACATTCAGTCAAAAACATTTGTTGGTATTTGCATTTAGGTAAAGATAAACATTTTGAGTAAAGTCCAAAATGATCTAAAAAAACACAAGGCTCTTAGCGTTGATCTTTTAAACTTCTACTTAGCATTTAAGGCTAAATTGCTACCTTTGTTTCCTTATAACTACTTATTATTTACAAGCATGCAACCGATAAATTTTAGTCCGGAGTGGAAATTGAAACTTCAAAATCGTTTTATCAATTACGTCAAAATATATTCCACAAGTGATCCAGAGAGTGAATCCTGTCCTTCAACAGCCCAACAATGGACCATTGCAAAGTACATTTTTCAGGAGTTGCAAGACCTCGGGTTAAGCAATGTGGAATTGGATGCAAATGGCTATATCTATGCGGTTCTACCTTCAAACCTAGAAGAAGACAACGAACCTACAGTTGGGTTTATCTCGCACTACGACACGTCACCCGATTTTAATGGCGAAAATGTCAATCCAAAAATTTGGGAAAACTACAGTGGCGAAGATCTCCTTTTAAATGAAAGCACAGGCTTTACTTTATCTCCAAAGAGATTTGAAAGCCTAAAACAGTACGTGGGTCAGACTTTAATTACCACAGATGGCACCACACTTCTTGGTGCAGATGATAAGGCCGGCATCGCTGAAATCGTCACGGCTGCTGAATACCTACTCGCACACTCAGAAATTAAACACGGCAAAATTGCAATTGGATTTACACCCGACGAAGAAATTGGACGGGGCGCACACAAATTTGATGTCAAGAAATTTGACGCGCAGTGGGCCTACACCATGGACGGTAGTGAGGCAGGTGAACTAGAATATGAAAACTTTAATGCAGCCGGAGCAGTGGTCAAAATCCACGGATTAAGTGTGCATCCAGGGTACGCCTACGGCAAAATGGTAAACGCGGCGCTCTTAGCCAGTGAATTTGCAGCCTTACTGCCTGCGGATCAAACACCCCAAACCACAAGAGGCTTTGAAGGCTTTTTCCACCTCATGGAAATTTCTGCTGATATTTCAGAGGCGAAGCTTCAATACATTGTACGCGATCACGACAGCGAAAAGTTTGAAGAACGTAAAACATTACTCACTAAACTAGTTAGTGACTTCAATGAAAAACATGGCCCAGGAACTGCCGAAGTTGAAATAAAGGAACAGTACCGCAATATGAAGCAGCAATTCGAAGGAAAAATGCATATTGTCGATATCGCTGCGCAGGCGATGAAAGATTCTGGAGTCGAGCCAAAAATAAAGGCAATTCGTGGAGGCACCGACGGCGCCCAGCTCTCTTACATGGGCCTACCGTGTCCCAATATCTTCGCTGGGGGAATGAATTTCCACGGCCCTTACGAATATGTTGCTGTGGAAACGATGGTTAAAGCGGTAAAGGTCATTATAAACATTGCGCAGGCTAAAAAAGCCCAATAAAATGTCCCGCCCTTTGCTATAAGCAACTAAAGGGCGGTTTAAATTTAATTTTAGATTAATATCCAGTTCATATGCACCAGCTAACTTTGGCGAAAATGCGTAATGAAAGATCGACGGAATGTTGAAATAGTGATTGTGTCGGATCTCCACTTAGGGACCTACGGGTGTCATGCAAAGGAGCTCCTCGCTTATTTGAAAAGCATCAATCCAAAACTACTGATACTGAACGGTGATATCATTGATGGGTGGGCCTTCACAAAACGGTACTTTCCAACCTCTCATATGGCCGTGATTTCGGAGCTCTTCAAAATGATGCAGCGCGATACAAAAGTCATCTATATTACGGGAAACCACGATGAATTCTTAAGAAAATATTCAGACATCTCACTGGGGAACCTTCATTTAACAGACAAGTACCTATTAGATATTCACGGAAAAACCCACTGGATTTTTCATGGGGACATCTTTGACCATACCACAAAAGGTGGGGCGAAAATTATTGCAAAAATTGGTGGCCTCGGCTATGATTGGCTCATCTTAATTAACCGCGCTATAAATTGGGTGTTAAAATTAATGGGTAAGCAGAAGGTTTCTCTTTCTAAACGAATCAAAAATTCAGTAAAAAAGGCCGTTAAATTTATCGGTGACTTTGAAGAAAAAGCCATTGAACTGGCCATTGCAAACCACTATGATTTTGTAATCTGTGGCCATATCCATATGCCTAGTGATCGGGTTGTCACTACCAAAAGTGGATCAACGCGTTATCTAAATTCTGGCGACTGGATTGAGAACCTTTCCTGGCTTGAATACGATAAAGGGAACTGGAGCCTTAAATACTTCGATCCCCTTCTATACAAGATTCCAAAGGTTGAGAAGTATACAACGAACGTCGATATTCAGGACGTAATTTCCCAGGCAACGTTTGCATCTTTCAGTCCAACTAATCAATCTTCTGACCCCAAAATGGCATCCCATCCCTGAGCAGTAAGATCGGCAAGCTCGTTACTTCCTCTAAGGACCATTTTATTTCCTTGCGCCTGTTCGACCACATGCCCAATAATAGAAAAATCAGGATGGTTCTTTATTTTATCAAAGTCTGCTGCCGCAATGGTAAAGAGAAGTTCATAATCTTCCCCTCCATTTAGGGCGCACATCGCCGGGTTTAGATTGAATTCATCCGCTGTGGTAATGGTCATTGTATCAAACGGAATTTTTTCTTCATACAATCGAATCCCCACCTTGGACTGCGCTGAAAGATGTAAAATTTCGGAGGCCAGTCCGTCCGAAACATCAATCATTGAGGTCGGCAAAATTTCTAGGGTTTTTAGAATGGCTTTAACATCTGTTCTCGCTTCGGGCTTTAATTGACGCTCAAGAATATAGTCAAAACCTTGCATCTCCGGTTGCATGTTTGGATTCGCAAGAAAGACTGAATGCTCACGCTCTAAAATCTGTAGCCCTAGATAGGCTCCACCCAAATCACCACTAACCACAAGCAGATCGCCTTGCTTTGCACCATCTCTTCGCACGATCTGATCTTGAGGGCAAAGCCCAATGGCGGTTAATGTCAGAACCAATCCTGAAGTCGAACTCGTGGTATCCCCTCCTACTAAATCCACTTTATAGCGATCACAAGCTAGTTTAATTCCGGCGTAAATTTCATCGAGCGCCTCAATAGGGAACCGATTAGAAACGGCAATAGAAACCAAAATTTGAGTTGGAGTGCCATTCATCGCGGCAATATCGCTTAAATTGACCACAACCGCTTTGTACCCTAAATGTTTTAAAGGAACGTAACCCAAATTAAAATGCACGCCTTCGATTAATGTGTCTGTGCTTACAAGTACTTTCTGATCTAGTGGATCGATGATAGCGGCATCATCACCGACACCCAAGAGCGAGCTCTCGTTAGTTAAACTAAATTTTTCGGTAAGATGTTTAATCATTCCAAATTCCCCTAAGGCAGATATTGGTGTTAACTGTGGGTTTTTTTCTTCTAGCATGGTGTTTATTGTTCAATTAGAGGGCGCTTGGTCAAGGATTTTATTTAAATAAAAGCCGAAGGATCTATATTTTCAGGGCGAAATGGCAAAGCTTTCAGGTCTTGTTTGGTTAACACACTCGTGGACTCGGACTTGAACTCGTTCATCACTTCAATTATATCCGATGGAGGCGTTGTACTTTTGCGAAGCATGGTATCGATCCATACCCCTAGAGCAACAGCGCTCGCACAATGGGTCCCGTCAGACAAATAAAACTTGTGTAAAAAACGGTATATCGCGCCATCCTCAGAAACGCCGTCAACTTCTAAGCTAACTTTTACACTCTGTCCCATGTAAATTTCCTTAAAAAAGGAGTATTCTTCGTGTAAAATTACTGGGCCAATACCCCAGCGATTTAATTCCTTTAAACCCATCTTGCGTTCGCTCATAAAAGCCATACGTGCTTGGGCACAATATTGCATATAGGCGGAGTTTGCCATGTGTCTATTGGCATCAATATCACTCCAACGAACATTAAAATCACAAAAGTATGTTGACATATATCGTATTCTTTTTAATGCCTCAAAATTACGCATAAATGAGCGGCTAGAAAAATTGTAATTTTGCAACTGAAAATCATTCCTCTTCATGCAAAAAAAACACGTACTTGTTATCGGCGGCGGAGCCGCTGGTTTCTTCGCCTCAGCAAATGTGGACCCCTCACTTTTTTCCTTAACCTTGCTTGAACAGAACCAAGACGTTCTGCAAAAGGTCAAAGTCTCTGGCGGAGGCCGATGCAATGTCTCCCATGCGGAATTTGATCCAAGGGAATTAGTGGCTTTTTATCCACGTGGTTATAGGGAACTTAAAAGCGTTTTTTCAAAATTTCAACCGGGCGATACAATGGCGTGGTTTAGTGAGCGAGGTGTCGAATTAAAAATTGAAGCCGATGGTCGAATTTTTCCCGAATCAAACTCCTCCCAAACCATAATTGACTGTCTCAAGAATGAGGTGCTTAAAAAAGGCTTCCAAATTGAAACTAAAACGACCGTCCAGGCGATTGTGAAATCTGAAAACGGGTTTAATGTTCAAACCACAAAAGCAGATTACAAGGCTGACTATGTGATTTTCGCCACGGGCAGCTCGCCAAAATCATTGAAATTACTTGAATCCCTAGGGCATAGTATTATCCCTCAAGTGCCTTCTTTGTTTACGTTCAACATTAAGGATCCGCGCCTTGAAGGTCTTGCAGGAACATCTTTTGCGACTTCCGAGTTGCAGCTACCTGAATTAAAATCAAGTGAACACGGACCCCTTTTAATAACACACTGGGGACTCTCAGGTCCTTGCATTCTTAAAGCCTCTGCATGGAACGCTAGAGGACTTGCCGAGCGGCAGTACAAATTTCGAATTAAAGTGAATTTCGTTGGTATCTCAAGTGAAGAGCTCAAATCCCGTTTACTCCAGCACAAACAAGACCACCCAAAAAAGAGCCTTATTCAAAGCAAAATCTTTGAGCTCACAAACCGGTTCTGGGCCAGTATGCTTTCTTACTGCCGCATACCGCCTGATCAACAAATGGCTAGCCTCTCGAGCGAGCAGCTTAACACTCTGGTGAAAAATTTATGCGAAAGTG
Organism: Flavobacteriales bacterium UBA1694; assembly: GCA_002319955.1. Classification (GTDB taxonomy): domain Bacteria; phylum Bacteroidota; class Bacteroidia; order Flavobacteriales; family Weeksellaceae; genus Planobacterium_A. The sequence continues at coordinate 10,913 of DCJS01000027.1, read as the reverse complement.
AATTTGACGTGGACGGGAAGTCCACATTTAAAGAAGAATTTGTTTCCGCAGGCGGAATCAACCTTAAAGAAATCAACTTTAAAACGATGAGCTCTCGCCATATAGAGGGTCTGTACATTGCTGGCGAAGTTTTAGACATCGATGCCGTGACAGGCGGCTTTAATTTTCAAGCCTGTTGGAGCGAAGGATGGTTAGTAAGCGAGGCCCTTAATGGTTTAGCCTCGAGTTAATCTATTTTCCAATCATCTTCTTTATCGAATTCAGTTTCATAAGCGCCTCAATTGGCGTGAGTTCATTGATGTCGATTTTTGTAAGTTCTTCTCGAATATTTTCAAGGACAGGGTCATCCAATTGGAAAAACGAGAGTTGCAGATTCTCCTTGGTTTTAGTCTCCTTTGAGGCGTCTTTGGTCGCTCTTCGGCTCTCTAAAGTTTTGAGAATTTCATTTGCGCGCTGAAGTACCTTAATGGGCATGCCCGCCAACTTAGCCACATGGATTCCAAAGCTATGCTCACTTCCTCCACTTAGGAGTTTACGCAGAAAAACAATACTCCCGTTGTGTTCTTGAATTGAAACATGGTAATTTTTTATTCGATCGAATTCCCCGCTCATCTCATTTAGTTCATGGTAATGCGTGGCAAATAGGGTTTTTGCACGCGTCGTATCCTCGTGGAGGAACTCCGCGATTGCCCAGGCAATAGACACCCCGTCGTAAGTTGAAGTCCCGCGTCCAATTTCGTCTAGCAAAATCAAACTACGCTCGGTTCTATTATTTAAAATACTTGCGGCCTCATTCATTTCAACCATAAAAGTAGATTCACCAGCAGATATATTGTCGGAGGCTCCAACACGGGTAAAGATTCGGTCTAAGATGCCGATCTCAGCACGTTTAGCAGGTACAAAACTACCTATTTGGGCCAGCAAACAAACAAGTGCTGTTTGCCGTAAAATAGCAGATTTCCCAGCCATATTGGGACCGGTAACCATTATAATTTGCTGTGTATCACGATCCAGATATATATCATTGGGAATATACTTTTCCCCTAAAGGCAGAACTTTTTCAATAATAGGATGTCGAGCTTCTTTTAAATCGATGCTGTGCGAGTCCGTAAGAAGGGGCCGGGTGTAATTTTCTGTACTTGCTAGTTCTGATAAGCCCACACCAACATCAATTTGAGCCACCACTTGGGAACTTGCTTGGATTTCTCCAAGATCCTGCATGACACGTTTACAAACGGCGCGGTAGAGCTCAAGCTCAAGCTGGGTAATTTTATCTTGTGCTCCTAAGATTTGGGTTTCATATTCTTTTAGCTCCTCAGTAATAAACCGCTCTGCATTGACAAGGGTTTGCTTGCGTATCCATTCACCAGGGACTTTATCTTTATGCATGTTTCGCACTTCGATAAAATACCCAAAGACATTATTGAAATCAATCTTTAGGGAGGAAATCCCTGTACGTTCAATTTCTCGAGCACACATTTCATCGAGAAACCCTTTGCCTTTACTTTGGAGCCCGCGCAAGTGATCAAGCTCTTCAGACACGCCTGATCTAATGACTTGTCCTTTGGATAGGCTTACAGGGAGCTCTGCCTGGAGATGTGCCTCTAGATAGTGGATCAATTCTGAAAGGTCAGCCAGTGGGGTCAGGAGTTCTGCCGGTTTCGAAAAGCCACTAAGTTGCTTATCGATCGAGGCAATGCACTTTAAGCTTTGGCATAAATTCCCTAATTCTTTAGGCAAGATCTTCTCTGAGGCTAGCTTTCCTAAGAGGCGGTCTAAATCGGACACGGCCTTTAACTCATCGATAAGATCAAACTTTAAGCTTTCTTGCTGGTTGAAAAACTCAATGAGTGAAAGACGCCGGTTAATAGCGCTCACATCTAAGAGGGGCAAAATAATTTGACGGCGTAGTAGCCTGCCTCCCATAGGCGTTAGCGTGCGGTCAATAACATCCAATAAACTTTTTCCATCCTTATCGCTAGGATATACCAGCTCAAGGTTGCGGATGGTGAATTTATCGAGCATCAAGTAGTGGTTTTGCGCGATGCTCTGGATTGCCGTTATATGGGATAATAGGGCGTGGTGTGTATCCTCAACAAGGTAAGCGAAAATTGCGCCTGCCGCCACAATGCCAAGCTCAAAATGAGCAACACCAAACCCCTTTAGAGATTGTGTTTTGAAATGAGTCGTTAATTTTTCTTTCGCATAGGGAAGCTGAAATGCCCAGTCCTCAAGTTTAAAGGCACTTTTTTTGCGAAGCTCTTCTGGCAATTCTTTCAAGCGTTGATAAAGAACCTCACTAGGATCAAATGTATCCGTCACATGGAGTAATTCAGCAAGCCTGCCTTCCCCAATATAAAATTCCCCTGTCGATATATCCACCAGGGCATACCCGTACTGGTCTTTAACCTGGTGAACCGACATTAAATAATTGTTGCGCTTTGAATTTAGAACTTGGTCGTTAAACGTCACACCAGGTGTTACGAGCTCCGTTACGCCACGCTTAACAATTCCCTTAACCATCTTGGGATCTTCTAATTGATCGCATATGGCCACGCGAAGTCCACTTCGAACCAGCTTAGGAAGATAAGTGTCAATGGAATGGTGCGGGAAACCGGCCAGTTCCGTACGAGAGTCTCCATTGTTTCTTTTAGTAAGAACAATTCCCAAGATCTTAGAGGCTTTCACAGCGTCTTCTCCAAAGGTTTCGTAGAAATCTCCGACTCGAAATAGCAGCAAGGCATCGGGGTAGCGCGCCTTTATTCCATTGTATTGGGTCATCAGAGGTGTGACCTTCTTTTCCTTCGCCATTCTTTTTCAGTGCATCAGTCCAAAGGACCGGTTGATTTTGTTAATTTTGTCAAAAATACAAAAATGTCATCCACAAAAAAACTCAAACTCGAGGAGCTCAACCGTATTGACGTCGAAACCTTTAAGCAGACAAAAAAAATCCCTTTGGTCCTTGTCCTTGATAACGTTCGAAGCATGCACAATGTTGGGTCGGTATTTCGCACGGCAGATGCCTTTGTTGTCGAGAAAATAATTCTTTGTGGCATTACCCCAATCCCACCCCACCGTGAAATCCAAAAAGCGGCCCTAGGCGCCACTGAAAGTGTGGATTGGCATCACTATACTGACGTATGCGAGGCGCTTGGTGATTTAAAAAACCAAGGGTATCAGTGTATTGGAGTCGAACAGACCACCACGAGTCAGTCCATTGAATCATTTCCCATTAAAAGGGACTTACGCTATGCGCTTGTGCTAGGAAACGAAGTCGATGGTCTTAGCGACAACTCTCTTTCGCTTTATGATCATTTTTTGGAAATCCCCCAATACGGCACAAAACATTCATTAAACGTTTCAATCTGTGCAGGAATTGTTATTTGGGAGTTTTTTAAAACACTGCATTAAGCAAAGCCTTACTTATCGCTTGAAAACAAGAACTTAATGCGCTTCCTTTTTTATATTTTTCCTAAATTAGCCTAATGTTTATAAAAGAGTACATTTCTAAGGATTTTCCCGCCTTTTCAAAGAGCGACTCTATTGAGGAGGCCTGCGAGGTTGCCAAGGAATTTGGACATTCCCATATCTTCATTAAGCATAATGGGTTGTATGTCGGAGCACTTAGTCAAAGCTTTTTAGAAGAAAGCCCTGAAGGCAAAATCGGGTCACTTGAACTCCATTTCGAAAAGTTTGCGATTTACGAAGACGGAAGCATTTTAGACACCGTAAAACTTTTTTATATTTTTAATTCTAACATTGTCCCCGTCATTGGTAAGACGGAGAAATACCTCGGGTACATTTCGAGTGACGATCTGTTTAATGAATTTTCCAAATACCCATTATTTTCAGAGAGCGGCGCTATTTTAACGGTCCAGACAAATACTATTCATTACTCTTTATCCGAAATCGCAACGATTGTGGAAGGCAGCAACGCAAAGCTCTATGGGCTGTACGTAAGTGCGGTTCTTGAGGATGGCGTCCAAATTACAATGAAAATAAAGAGTGACACGCTTAGTTCGATTGACGAAACCTTCGAGCGCTATGGCTATTTAGTGATTCACAAGCATTATGATGACCAGAAGGACAAACTGCTAAAAGACCGATTTGGTTTTTTTCAAAAATACTTAGAGGTTTAACAGATGAAAGCAGCAATTTATACGCAAAAAAGCGATCTCGATACGTTTCTCTATCTCAGTAAATTTATTTCTGAGCTGAACAAAAGGGGCGTGGAGTCGGTGCTCTACCAAGGAATGGCAGAGGCTATGCAGTTTTCAAAAGATTTTGACACCTTTGCTAATAAGGCAGACTTAACGGATAGAAACGTTGATCTGTTTTTCACTTTTGGGGGCGACGGCACCCTAGTGAGCTCCCTACTTTTTGTGCAAGATAGTGGGATTCCAATCGTTGGGGTGAACACTGGGCGATTAGGATTCTTGGCCAGTTTCACGAAAGAGGAGGCCTTTAGAGAATTAGATTCTATTCTAAAAGGAAGCTACACCCTTTCTAGGCGCTCGGTCATTGAAGTAATTTGCCCGAACTCAAGCGATTTCTTTCCCTATGCTTTAAACGACATTGTAATCTCTAGAAAAGAAACGACCTCCATGATCACGATTGATTCGTTTATTAACGATGAGTTTCTAAATGTGTTTTGGGGCGATGGCGTCATTATATCGACTCCGACCGGTTCGACGGCCTATTCCCTTAGCTGTGGAGGACCAATTATTGCTCCAGAAAATGACAATTTTGTCATTACACCAATTGCCCCACATAACCTTAACGTTCGTCCACTTATCGTAAAAGATGATGCGGAGTTCAGACTTAAGGTGGAGAGTCGCGTGCCTCAATATTCCTTATCCTTAGATTCTAGATTGGTTCACATCGATACAGAAACTGAGCTTATCATTAGAAAAGCGAACTTTAAAATTGCTCTTGTCCAGCCAACGAACCTCAGCTTTTATGAAACAATTCGACAGAAACTACTCTGGGGCAAGGACAAAAGAAATTAATAAAACCTTCCAACAAAAAATCCTTAACTTTACAAGATTAATTCCCACTTTTTTCAACTTTAAACACGACAAAAAATGAGTAGAATATTTCCCGCAGGAGTCGCAACTGGACAAATGGTGACCGATATTTTCCAATACGCAAAAGAAAACCGTTTTGCACTGCCCGCAGTAAATGTTATTGGATCAAGCAATGTAAATGCAGCCATGGAAACTGCAGCAAAACTCAATGCTCCAATAATCATCCAATTTTCAAATGGAGGCGCCGCCTTCAATGCTGGAAAAGGACTTAGCAACGACGCTCAGAAAGCAGCCATCTTAGGAGGTGTTGCAGGAGCAAAACATATTCACACCCTAGCGGAAGCATACGGTGCAACCGTTATATTACACACGGATCACTGCGCAAAAAAACTACTTCCATGGATTGATGGACTTCTTGATGCAAGTGAAGAATTCTACAAACTCTACGGCAAGTCGCTCTATTCTTCTCATATGCTTGACCTTTCGGAGGAGCCAATTGAAGAGAACATTGACATTTCATCAAAATACTTCGAAAGAATGGCCAAAATGGACATGACTCTAGAAATTGAGCTTGGTGTAACGGGTGGCGAAGAAGACGGTGTAGACAACTCAGGGGTTGATTCTTCAAAACTTTATACCCAACCCGATGAGGTGGCTTACGCTTACGAGCGCTTAAAAGGCATTTCAGACAACTTCACTATCGCGGCTGCATTCGGAAACGTGCATGGCGTATACAAACCAGGAAATGTCAAATTAACGCCAAAGATTCTTGACAATTCACAGAGATTTGTTGAGGAAAAATACGGAACGACAAAAAAACCTATCAATTTTGTATTCCACGGCGGTTCAGGATCGTCATTAGAGGAAATTCGCGAAGCCATTGATTATGGTGTTATTAAAATGAATATTGATACGGATTTACAATTCGCTTATGCAGAAGGTATACGGGATTATATGGTGGACAATGTCGAGTACTTAAGAACGCAAATTGGAAATCCAGAAGGAAACGACAAACCGAACAAGAAATTCTACGACCCAAGAGGTTGGATAAGAAAAGGGGAAGATACATTCTCAAAACGTCTGGTTCAAGCCTTTGAAGATTTGAACAACGTAAATACTTTGAAATAGCACTTGGGATATTCTAATAAGGCTTTGCCCTGGTTTAGAATTATTCCCTACTTTTGTGCACTAAATAATATCGAACATGGCATTTGACTGGTTCAAAAGAAAAACGAAAAATATCACAACGTCTACTGAAGATAAGAAAGACGTTCCTAAAGGCCTTTGGCATAAAACACCTTCAGGAAAAATCGTAGAACACGATGAGTTAAAGAGAAACAATTACGTCTCCCCGGAGGATGGGTTTCACGTGCGCATTGGAAGCGAGGAGTTTTTTGAAATGTTTTTCGACCATAATAAATTCAAAGAACTTGACCGTGATGTTGAAAGTGTCGACATGCTCAATTTCAAAGACACTAAATCGTATACCGATCGATTAAAAGAAGTTAAGTCCAAGACAAAACTTACGGATTCAATTCGAAACGCTGTAGGAAAAGTCAACGGATCAGAAATGGTCATTTCTTGTATGGACTTTGCCTTTATTGGCGGTTCCTTGGGCTCCGCGATGGGGGAGAAAATAAGACGTGCTATTGACTACAGTATTAAGAACCGACTGCCCTATATGATCATCTGTCAATCCGGAGGGGCAAGAATGCAAGAGGCCGCATTTTCATTGATGCAGCTCGCAAAAGTGCAAGCAAAACTCTCGCAGCTTTCCCAAAACGGACTCCCTTATATTGCTTATTTGTGTGACCCAACATTTGGCGGAATTACAGCTTCCTTTGCAATGACCGCAGACATCATTATGGCAGAACCTGGGGCTTTAATTGGATTCGCAGGTCCTCGCGTAATCCGCGAGACCATTGGTAAGGACCTTCCTGAAGGATTCCAAACTTCTGAATTCCTACTTGAAAAAGGCTTTGTGGACTTTATCGTTAAACGTAACGATGCAAAAGACAAAATCGCACAAACTCTAGCGCTATTAACTAACGCTTAAATTACAAGCATTAACTACTAAAATCTCACCTTAATGGGTGAGATTTGTTTTATGAGACGTGCCGCTACCATTTTAATTAGGGCTCTACGGAGTCTCTCTTTCAAAAAGATTTTACGCATGCTGGGTCTTGCCTTGCGCTACCCTCATTTTTCTATTCTTGCTCTGTATGCTTCGCTGCGTACCTTCGCGATAACACGGCGACTCTTCCCAAAAACCAACTCGACAAGTGGTGTGGGCAATGCCTTTAGGCATGCCCTTTGGACGTGCTTGATTACCATGTATTGTTGCAAAATTTCTTCTAGCAAAAAGGCCATTCGGTATACGAAAACCTTTACCGACATGCACGAGGAGCTATTCCCAAATAAGCCGCTAGAAACCAAAATGGACCTGCACAACAATGCCGTAGGCCTCCAAACTTTTGAACAAATGCTTACAGGAATTCATAGACAGTTTTTCGAAACCAGTTTTTTTGTAGAAAAACTTCTTTTAAAAACAAAAACGGCTCAAGTTCTCACGTCGCTTGAACAAGAAATAGGGGATGAACTGGTGTATCTAAGTGAATAATTTTTAACTTTACATCCTACTAACCTTAACTTTCACGCATGTATCAACTAAAAATGGGACTTCTTCGAGAATTTGCTCACGAAGCGAAGGGAACTAAATCTTTATTTCAGTCAATCCCTCAATCAGCCTTAGACTACCGTTCTCAACCGCACCTGTGGTCGATAAGAGACCTAGCAGCCCATATCATTAGCATCTACAATTGGTATGATGGTGTTTTTAATTCAGATGCTTTTGACCTCAGTCTGGTGTCGAGTAACGCTAGTGCAAATGCGACAGTAGAAGAACTGAACTTAGAGTTGGATGCCAAAATTGAAAATGCCACAAAGGCCATTGAAAATTGGGACGAAACAACCTATTTAGCACCTTGGAAACTCGTTCATGGAGACCACATTTTAATACCAGAAACAGCAAAAATCGGAATTATTCGAGGCATGCTTATGAGTCACCTGTACCACCATAGAGGGGAGATGATCGCGCATTTACGCACCCTAGGGCATGCAGTGCCTGGTCTTTACGGTCCAACCTTTGAACAGATGCAAAGCAAATAATAAATTCGGTTCAAAGGCGCTTCACTATTTTAATCCTCATTAGACACATATGAAATTCTCTTTTCTACTCTCTCTTATATGCACATGGTGTGTGGCCCAAAAGCAGTTAACACCTTACGAACAAGGGAACGGGAATCAAACCACGACTTATGAAGAACTCCGTAGTTTTTATAAAGACCTGGATGAAAACCACAGCACAATCCTTTTGAAAGAATATGGCCCCACAGATAGTGGCTATCCACTCGAGGTTATATTTTTTAGCAAAGACCGAAATTTCAATCCTTTAAAATCTGAAAAAAAAGCGATACTTCTAGTAAACAATGGAATTCACCCCGGGGAACCGGATGGCATAGATGCCTCGATGCTACTTCTTCGAGATCTCGCCGAAGGCCGTGTTGAAGCCCCGAAAAATATCTTGTTGGCTTTTGTAGCGAGCTACAATATTGGCGGGATGTTGAACCGCGGATCTTACTCAAGGGCAAACCAAAATGGACCTCAGGAATATGGCTTTAGAGGCAACAGCAGAAACTTTGATCTGAATCGTGATTTCATCAAAGCGGACAGTAAAAATGCGCAAAGTTTCCAAGAGCTCTATCATACTCTTTCGCCGGATGTCTTTATTGATAACCACGTCTCTAATGGCGCAGACTACCAATATACCCTTACCTATATTGCAACAAATAGGGAGCGACTTGGCACTTTACTTGGCGCGTATTACCACGATCAAATGAATCCGGAAATCTCCAATAACTTAAGAGCAAAAGGAATTGATCCGATACCGTATGTAAATGTTTGGAACGGCACGCCTGAAAAAGGATACGACCAATTTATGGATACGCCACGCTACGCAACGGGCTATACCTCGCTTTTCAACACGATTGGAACCGTGCCGGAAACCCACATGCTAAAACCATACAGCGATCGTGTAAAAGTGACCTATGAAAATATGCGGTCGTATATTGACTTTACAGAAAAAAACTTCAAATCAATTAAAGAAAAAAGAGCACAGAATACGAACCAATACAAGGCAGGATTACCCTACACACTTGGTTGGGAAATTGACCACTCCAGTTCCGATGAAATCGAATTCAAAGGCTATGAAGCAAGTCAAATAAAAAGTGAAGTCTCTGGACTGCCCCGACTTTTTTACGACCGAACTAAACCCTTCACAAAAAAAATAAAATTTTACACTAAGTACCGCTCCACCCAAGAGATTAAAATCCCGAGATACTACGTGGTGCCCCAAGCGCAGTGGCAGGTGCTACAGCATCTCGAGCGCAATCAGATCGAAATGACTCGTTTGGAAAAAGACAGCACACTGGTCGTAGAATTATACTCAATTGTTGATTATCAAACTTCAAAAGCCCCCTACGAAGGCCATTACAACCATTACAATACACAAGTAAAAAGTCAGACCAAGCAGCTTCGTTTTTCAAAAGGAGACTATCTTGTTCCAACAAATCAATCCGGGGTTAAATACCTTTTGGAAACTTTAGAGCCTCAGGCTGTAGACAGCTTCTTTAATTGGAACTTCTTTGATGCGATCCTGATGCAAAAAGAGCACTTCTCGCCTTACGTCTTCGAGGATACTGCTGCAAAACTATTGAATGCGGATCCAGCCCTTAAAGCCGCACTGGATTTAGAAAAAGAAATAAACCCTGAAATGAAAAAGAGCGGGGCGCTTCAACTGAATTGGGTCTATGAGCAGTCCCCTTATTTTGAGTCCGCTTACAAGCGTTACCCCATTGCACGAGTCTTGTAATTGGCTTTTATAAACAAACCCCTAGGCCGACTTGAGCTATCGAGTTGCCACCTTTGAGGGAATAACGAATTCAAAACGAACTAAAATCAATAACTTTAACCTCTGTATCGCCCAAATGGATCCTCAGCCTAGTGAATAGGAGACTAAAGCACGATTAACCAAATTTTTCATCGAATGGTTTTAAGCAAAATATGGTCCGCCTTTATTATTATCGCAATTGTCGTGGCAAGTATCAAATACTTGTTTATGCCCAACTACAAAGCCATTTACAACGATATGGTTGTGGGTCAAGGCGGGGATACCGTTCAAATTTCTAATCAACCAATTACCGAGTTTAGTCCGCAAATTCAAAAGCAACTTTCTGAAACGACTACCGTTGAGCAGGAGCATATTAACTACAAATTAGATCCTACAACTCAAAAGGTTCAGGTCTATCGAATTCAAGAAGCAGACGGGGTAATTGGCACCTCAGAAACAGCCGTGACTATCTGTATTGGCCTAATTGGAATCATGACCTTATTCATGGGCTTTATGAGCATTGCTGAAAAAGCGGGAGGAATAAATCTTCTCTCTCGGTTAATCCAACCATTTTTCTCCAAGCTTTTCCCTGAAATCCCGAAAAACCATCCTTCGTTTGGGCACATGATGCTCAATTTCAGTGCGAATCTCCTGGGGCTCGACAACGCAGCGACCCCCTTTGGATTAAAAGCGATGGAGAGCTTGCAGACCTTAAATCCCTCCAAGGAGAAGGCAAGTAATGCACAAATTATGTTCCTTTGCTTGCATGCCAGCGGACTCACCTTAATTCCGGTGTCCATTATTGCCATACGCGCCTCCATGGGATCTCAGACCCCAACGGATATTTTCCTCCCCTGTTTAATCGCGACTTTTGCAGCCACAATGGCGGCGATGCTTATTGTTTCTATAAAACAAAAAATCAACATGTTTCAGCCCGT
>DCJS01000016.1 GCA_002319955.1 Flavobacteriales bacterium UBA1694 | reverse complement strand
ACTTGATTCTGAATTGGAGTTTCATTTACAGAAAGGACTTGGCTTGTAATGGAAACACCGTTACCTGTCGAACCTGGAACCAGAGCAACTGCCTGAAGCAGCGCATCTTGGTAGCCCGCATGAAAATCTTTTATACGCGAGGTGGCCTCATACTGTCCCACGACTTGCCCGTTGCAATCCTTGAATTCGAGTCGCACGCGATTTCTTAGCATCGTGCTTGTATCCACAAGTTCGGCTGAAAGTATTTGGCATGGGTCTTCTCCCAAATTTGCGGCCCATTGTTTAGGCTCCACTTGGGAAGCGTTATACGTTTTATCTGAAAGCTTACTTACTAAGATCTTATTTAGGTTGTAGGCATTGTTTGTTTTGTAATCGGTGAACTTTAGGGGTACATAAATGTACTTGAAATCAGAAATATTTTGGGCTCCAAGACTAAATGTGATAAATAGAAGTGTGAGCGTAAGCAACGTTTTCATAATGGGAAGGGTTTAACTTCAAATTTAGAAAAAAAATAGCGAAACCAAAGTAACTACATGAAATATAATTTGTACCCTTGTAACACATTGACTTAATGGAACTCCTTAAAGCTTAAGTGCATTATGAATCTAAGCCCTTACTATCAAGTGCTTGCATCTGCTTTACGCTTCGTCGCGTTTTAATGATGCCATTAGCAACAATGGCCAAAATCATGACAAGTGAAGCACCATAAAATATAGGACTCATATGCTCAGAGCCACCAAATATAAAATAAGCAAGAATAATTCCGTAGATCGGCTCCAGATTTACCGCCAAGACAAGCGTAAATGGCGTGATGTATTTCATTAACTTAATCGATTCATACATCGGAAACGCTGTAAATAACCCCGCCAAAACAGTGACCAAAATTAAATCCCTAAGCGATATGGACCCCATATCACCAAGTTGTCCGGTAAAGAGAAAGATTAGCGAAAGAACCGCCCAACCGCAGAGTATTTCATAGAAAATAATGTTCCCCGAAGAGGTCTTTCCATAGAGTTTTCCATTAAACACCGAAAATACAGTCCCAAAGAGCGCGGTTAAAATTCCAAAGAAAATCCCTTCCTTGTAGCGAAACTCAGTACTAAATATCAAGTACATACAGGCAACGATAACGACACCCATGATGATTTCCGAAAGATCAAGTTTGCGTTTAAAGACAAGTGGCTCTAAAAGGGCAGCAAAAAGGGTTGAAAGTGATAAGCAGCTTAAGGCTATTGAGACATTGGAGACTTTAATAGAATAAAAAAAGAAGAGCCAATGCAGACCCATAAAAGTCCCAACACCTGCTAATTGAAAAAACAGCTTTTTCGAAATTGCCAAACTTCGTTTCTTAATGATTCTTAGAAAAACATATAAAAACACGGCCGCAAGTAACATACGGTAAAAGACAAGCACCTGGGCGTTGGCCTGGATAAGCTTTCCAAGAATCGCAGTAAACCCCCATAAAAACACAATTAAATGCAACCGAAAAAGTGCTGAATTCTTCATAACTAGAAACTTAGCTTAAATCTTTAGAGCCCTAAACACTGCGTTTTACTCGCAGCTTAAGAGACGTTAATTTGCCTCTTTACTCAAAACGAAAACAAATGTAAGCCTTTTTTAGATTGTATGAAAAGTCTTATATTTAAGGCTATAATAAATACCCAAAATGGATTTAGATTTTAATAAAAGAGAAGATCAAAATAAATTAGTTATGGCGGAGATCAACCGCCTTTACGCGCAAATTAAAAAAGGAGGAGGTGATAAACGAATTGAAAAATTACACGCCGAAGGTAAAATGACTGCTCGAGAGCGCATCGAGTACCTTATCGATCCAAACTCAAAATCCATTGAAATTGGTGCTTTTGCTGGCTATGAAATGTACGAAGAACATGGCGGATGCCCAAGCGGTGGTGTTGTGGTGGTCATGGGTTATGTCGCTAAGCGCCAATGCTTAATAGTAGCCAACGACGCCACAGTTAAAGCTGGGGCTTGGTTTCCAATTACAGGAAAAAAGAACTTACGTGCGCAGGAAATAGCCATGGAAAACAAACTTCCTATAATCTACTTAGTAGATTCTGCAGGCGTTTACTTACCAATGCAAGACGAAATATTCCCCGATAAAGAACATTTTGGTCGGATTTTCCGTAATAACGCAAAAATGAGTGCGATGGGAATCATCCAAATTTCTGCCGTTATGGGAAGCTGCGTGGCCGGAGGGGCTTACCTTCCCATCATGAGTGATGAGGCTATGATTGTCGATAAAACAGGTTCTATCTTTTTAGCAGGAAGTTATCTTGTTAAAGCAGCCATAGGTGAATCCATAGACAATGAAACTTTAGGAGGCGCAAGCACGCACTGTGAAATTTCAGGTGTGACTGATTTTAAAGCGAAAGATGATAAGGAGGCCCTAGACCGAATCAAATCGATCATGGGTTCGCTAGGTACTCCAGAAAAAGCAGGATTCAATCGTATAGACCCACTTAGTCCAATTCGCGATGGAAACGATATTTTTGGGGTTATGCCCTCTTCAAGAACAGAACAATACGATACGTATGAGCTTCTAAATTGCCTTATTGACCAAGGCTCGCTCCAAGAGTATAAACCCGATTACGGCAAAACAATTATTTGCGCAACCGCAAGAATCGACGGCTGGGCTGTTGGCATCGTAGCGAACCAACGAAAGCTCGTCAAAAATGGAAAAGGAGAAACACAATTTGGCGGTGTGATTTATTCAGACTCTGCCGACAAAGCAACCCGCTTTATTGCCAATTGCAATCAGCGAAAGATTCCCCTTGTATTTTTACAGGATGTTACCGGCTTTATGGTTGGTTCAAAATCCGAACATGGGGGCATCATTAAGGATGGCGCAAAAATGGTAAATGCTGTTGCAAATAGCGTCGTACCAAAATTCACCGTGATCATGGGCAATTCCTATGGCGCTGGAAACTATGCCATGTGCGGAAAAGCCTACGACCCTCGCCTAATTGTTGCCTGGCCTTGGGCAGATTTGGCCGTGATGGGCGGAACTCAAGCCGCAAAGGTTTTAGCACAAATTGAAGCCTCCACTCTAAAAAAGAAAGGCATCGAAATTACAGAAGAGAAACACAATGAGATTCTAAAGAGTATAACGGATCGGTATCAGCATCAAACGAAAGCCACTTACGCAGCAGCAAGACTTTGGACCGATGCTATTATTAACCCAGAAGATACCAGAAAATGGATTTCAATGGGAATTCAAGCCGCTAATAACGCGCCTATAGAGCAGGCCTTCAACATGGGAGTCCTACAGGTCTAACACAGCGATTAGATTCTCGCCTAAACCACCAAAAACATC
>DCJS01000012.1:47695-54427 GCA_002319955.1 Flavobacteriales bacterium UBA1694 | reverse complement strand
TGCTCGTACCACTGCTGGTGGTCTACAAAGAATAGGGCGATGTATTTTTGAGTAAGGATTTGCTCTTGGGTTCCTTTAAAGGCTACCACGGGATTGAGTAAATAATCCGCAGGCACCGTCTCTCCCCACTGCTCGATCGCGGCTTTAACTCCGGATTCATAATACTGTTGAGCACTCCCTGAGATCACGCCTTTTAGAGCCAGTTCACTTAAGGTAAATTGAAGTTCTGCAAAGGGGTAAACAAACACTTTAAGTGGCGCTTTTGCCAGGTTTTGATTCATGTTTGAGGGTTGGTAATCAAACACGGTTCCTGGAGCGTAGGCCGCTGGGGCTCCTTTAAAACCGATGACCGCATTGTCGCTCAGGTTTCTTGCCGTGGTGAAAAACTGAGCCGCCCTTGGGTCGTTGTTTTGTTGCAATACATCCACGAAAAAGGCGCCTGCCGCCCGATAAGAGGTGAAATCCTGAGGCCTAGCCATTGGAGGCATCAGCGGAGAAATGCCAGAGAGTTCTAGAGCTGCCATATCGCTATTTGATTCAAAGATAGGGTATACACTTGGACTATTGACAATGGTGCGAATACGCTCGTGCACATTTAGTTCACCCTCTCTTTTTTGTATCCGATTCAAAAGTCTTAGGGAAAGTGAGTTTCCAAATTTCTTCCATTTTAGAACCCCGGCAGCGGACTGCTCCCCATGGTAAAATAGATCGAGTTCACTTAAAGTTGAAGTCGTATTAAATAACGCGTTGGCCGCTTTAAGATCGTCTAAAAGAGCCACATAAATGTCCTTTTGAGAATCAAATTTCGGCGTCATAATTCCCCCTTCAAGGTCTAGGGCCTCAGAATACGGAACGTCCCCAAAGGCATCGGTTAAGTTCGAGTAAATCCAAGCGTTAAGGACTTTTGCAATCGCCTCAAAATTGGCATCCCCTTCGGCGTGAGCGAAATTTTCCATTTCTTTGGCCTGCTTTAGCCAGCTGTAGCTGGTATTCCAATACCCTCCTCCAGAATTCTCTGTCAAGTAATAACGGCTTGGCGTATTGCCTTCATTCGGGAATGGGATGGCCACTTGCATGACTTGGAAGGTAAAGTCGTCCGCACGGTTATACCCGTAAGACGCCATGGCGTACTGTAGGGGCGCTAAGAAACTCCCAGCCGTTGGGTTTTTGATTTTGCTTGTATCGGTATTAATCTCTTCCATCGTGCGGTCACAGGAGGTAAACACCGCAGCAAAAAGACATACGAAACTTAATTTTACTAGTACATTTTTCATTGTAAGTTCAGATCTTAAAATTTAACTTGAAGTTGGATGCCCACGGTTCTAGAAGATGGCAATTGGCCAATTTCGACCCCTGGGGTAATGGTGCTATTGTCTAGAGCAGCCACCTCAGGATCGAACATTGGAAATTCAGTCCACATCCAAAGGTTCTTTCCAAAGAGGGCTAGGGTGAGCTCAGATACACCAATTTGGTCAATCACCGTCTTGGGTAAGCTGTAGGAAATACGGGCATCGCGCAGTTTAATAAACGAGGTATCAAACGTATTGGTTTCAACATTGGCACGACGGTAATAGTCTCCATAGTAGGAACTAAGCGTGACGCGCTTTGTATTCGGGCTGTAGCTTCCATCTGGATTCACTACAACACCCTCCCCAACGATCATCCCGTCGAGCGCATCTCTACCTTTTAGAGTATGGGTGAGTTTTCCTTGTTCAGACATCTTGTGGTGAGTCTGGGAGTACGCAAAGCCGCCAAGTTGGCCATCAAACGAGAAGCTTAAAGAGAAATTCTTGTACTTAAATTCGTTCTGGAATCCTGCACGCCATTCTGGAAAGGCGTTGGCTACTTTCTCGATGGTGGCTGGTCGGGCTGGAAGACCATTGTCTCCATAGATCACTTGTCCATCAGGCGTTCTTAATAGTTTGTAGCCGTAGAAGTCTCCTAAAGAGCCTCCAACAACGGCATTAAAGTAAAGCACCCCTGCCACGGAGGACATCGTGTAGGGTTCGCCTTCAAATTCCGGAGGGAGAGTCATAATTCGGTTCTTGTTCATTGACCAGTTGGCCCCGATGTTCCAAGAGAAGTTCTGCGTTCTAACCGGTGTGGCGTTCAGGCTCATTTCGATGCCTCGGTTTCTAATTTCACCTCCGTTAATGATTCGGTAGGAATACCCAGATTCGTAGAGTGCTGGAATAGAGAGAATTTGATTTTCGGTGACGTTCTGGTAGGCCGTCACACTATAATTGACTCGGTTATTAAAGAGTCCGAAATCCATTCCCATT
Source organism: Flavobacteriales bacterium UBA1694 (assembly GCA_002319955.1). GTDB lineage: Bacteria > Bacteroidota > Bacteroidia > Flavobacteriales > Weeksellaceae > Planobacterium_A. The sequence goes on along the minus strand of DCJS01000012.1, from coordinate 52,145 downwards.
TCGATATTCGTGTTGTTCTCCGGCTTCAAGTTCGGATTTGGATAGGTATTGGGTTTAACGACACTTCCAGGAAAATCTCCAATGGTGTAATACTTATCAAGTTGGTACGGCGAGCCGTCAATTCCCACTTTAGCCCAAGAGGCGCGAAGCTTCCAGAAGTTGAAGTTTCCACTCGTTAAACCAAAAATATCGGATAAGATAAAACTTGAACTCACGGATGGATAGAAGAAGGAGCGGTTGGATTTTATTAGCGTCGAGCTCCAGTCGTTTCGGCCCGTCACATCGATAAAGACTTTTTGGTCAAATCCAAGGCTTAATAAACCGTAGGCACTGTTTACGCGCTCATCATAGGGCTTTGGAAGTCTCGTATTTAAATAGATAGCGTTCGAGAGACTGTAATCGCCTGGGACTTTTAATCCTTCTGCGCGGTAGTCGTACATGAGGTATTCATTGTAGCGCATACTTGCTCCCACAGAGGCCATTAAATCGAATTTACCCCACTGATTTTTGTAGGCAAGTAAGGCATCGGTGTTGTATTCTTGATTCTGAATCTGCTGCTCGCGGTAAAACCCTTGGCGGTAGTTCGCCGAACTGTAAGGGCGCTTGGTGGTCCGCTCCTCAGAGAGAAAGTCTACGCCTGAGCGAAGCATTAAGCTTAGATGATCCGAGATCTGGTACTCTGCATTTACATTGGCTGTGATTGAGCGCTTATCAACACCATTTAGCATATAGTTTGCGATCAAATAGGGGTTATCAATATAGGAAGAGAACGGATGGATCTGATCGAGGTTCTCTTGGCCTTTTTTCCAAGTTGGTTTATACCAAGCGAGGTCCACGTTTGGATTTTGGAAGATCATGAAATACGAGATCGACTGGTTGTTATAGCCTGTGGCTGGTAAGTTGTCACTCTTGGTGCGGTTGAAATTGAGCTTGGTTGTAATTTTAAACCGGTCGCTTAATTTATGGGAAACTGAACCTGCAAAATTAAACCGGTCAAACCCGGTGTTTGGCATCATCCACTCGTTTGATAAATACGTAAGGGAAGTGCGGTAGTTTGTCTTATCGTTTGAATTCTCAATGGAAATACTGTTGGAGTACGTAGAGCCTGTGCGCCAAAAATCTTTCACATTGTTTTTATAAGGACGCCATTCTTGTCTAGAAAGACTTTGACCTTCTTGCGTTGGATCGTATTGGAAATAAGACTGCCCATCGAACTTTGGTCCAAAAGCACTCGAGGTTCCCCCCGTGCTTACCCCGTCTGGAGAGGCGCCATAGGAATAATAGAAATTCCCGTTGCGGTCTTTTGCCAGGGTTCCCTGACCGTACTCGTATTGGTAATCTGGCCATTTTAATACCGTGTCAAAGGAAGCGGAAGAATTAAAAGTCACAAGAAGTTTTCCATTCTTGCTCCGCCCTGACTTGGTTGTAATCATTAAAGCACCGTTGGCGGCGCGAGACCCGTACAAAGCAGCCGCAGAGGCACCTTTTAATACAGTCACACTTTCAATATCGTCTGGGTTAATGGAATTGAGTCCGTTTCCAAAATCAATTGGCAAATCGCCTCCAGACCCGGCGCCGTAGGCGCTCGTTCCAGAACCTGCATTAACTCTTGGACCGTCACTTAAAGGAATCCCATCCACGACAATAAGAGCGTAGTTGTTATCCATGCTCATGGATTTCTCACCTCTTAAAGTAATTCGAGAGGAGCCTAGGGGTCCAGCGCCTGCCGTTTGGATTTTTAATCCGGCCACTTTCCCCTCCATCGACTGCGCCCAGTTGTTGTTTTGGGTTTCTTCAAAAGTCTGAGATGAGACCGTTTCGGCAACATATCCTAGGGATTTATCCTGCCGCTTAATTCCAAGAGCCGTTACGACCACCTCCTGAATTTGATTTTCATTCACTGTGTCAACTCGGCTCTGGGCTGCCATTTCTACTGAAATTGCGCCTGTGAGTGCGAGGATTAATAGTGTACTTAATTGTCTTTTCACGTTGATTAAATATTTTATGCAAAATTACAGAGGAGCGGCTCCAAAGGTGTTACCGGGTCTTTAACGTTACTTTAACTATTGGTCAATTTAAAATGAACGCAATGTTTCAAGGATTTGTAATCCCTTCAGTAAGTATTCACTAGAAACGTTAACAAAATTTAACCTAATTAATCAGCCAAAATATCTTAAAAATTCCCTATGCTTTGCTTAGGATAAGTCCTTTTTGGCACTCGATACCGTGGGGGTCGCATTTCATACGGCCCGTTTGGACGCTCAAAAATTTAGTACTTTGGTTAAGAAAAATAGAGCAAAAATCTGTAATATTGCATTAGGTGAATTTCACATTCTGCCAGGCTCTAACGGACTTTCCTTGGGAATTTCCAAGGGCAAGGATCGCAGCGTGTGAGCCCCTGAAGCCCAATCTTATCCGTTTAAATCTAATTCATGGCCGATTCCATTTTTACTACCATCGAGTCTTTAAGAAAAGAACTACACCAATTCAACTACGCGTATTACGTTCTTGATTCGCCGAGTATTTCGGATTTTGAATTTGATCAAAAACTCAAGACTCTCCAGTCTTTAGAACGTCAATACCCTCAGTATGACGATCCGAGCTCACCCACCCACCGCGTGGGGGGCACGGTCAGTAAATCGTTTCCAACGCAAACCCATGAGTACCGCATGTACTCGCTGGATAATTCGTACAATGAAAAGGATTTAGAGCTCTGGGCGAACCGGGCCGAAAAAACCCTCGAGGAGCCTATAGACTTTGTCGCCGAACTTAAATACGACGGCGCTTCGATTTCGCTTTATTACGAAAATGGAAAACTCAAATCGGCCACCACCCGAGGCGATGGATTTCAGGGGGATGAAATTACCTTCAATGTCAAAACCATCTCAGACATTCCGCTAACTTTAAATGGGGACTATCCAGAGCGTTTTTATTGCCGCGGCGAAATTTTTCTCTCGCGCGCACGTTTTGAGCGCCTTAATGCCCAGCGCCTTGAACAAGGCCTGGATCCCTTCATGAATCCACGAAACACAGCCTCTGGAAGTCTTAAACTGCAAGACAGCGCTGAGGTCCGTAAGCGGGGACTTTCTGCTCTTATCTACCAGGTAGTCTGCTCAGAGCCAGTGGCAGCTTCCCATTTCGAGCTTTTAGAAAAGGCCCAGTTCTGGGGATTCAAAACCTCTACACACACCAAGAAATGCGCAAGTCTCAAGGAGGTTTGGGAGTTTATCTCTTATTGGCAAGACCATAAGCAGGACCTCCCCTTTGAGATCGACGGCATCGTAATAAAAATAAATTCCCTTTCGCAGCAGCAAACCTTGGGCTATACGGCCAAATCGCCCCGCTGGGCGATTGCCTATAAGTTTCCTTCCACGGCGCAGCAGACTCAACTGCTTTCGGTTTCCTACCAGGTTGGTCGCACCGGAGCGCTCACGCCTGTGGCGAACTTAAAGCCGGTTTTGCTAAACGGAACCATGGTAAAAAGAGCCTCACTTCACAACGAAGACAGTATTCGTAAATTGGATCTCCATGAAAACGACTTTGTTTATGTGGAAAAAGGCGGAGAAATCATTCCCAAAATCGTGGGGGTAAACCACGATTTGCGCCCTAGTGGCAGTGAGCCAATCGCCTTCCTTACCAACTGCCCAATTTGCGGCACGGCCCTTGAAAAATTAGTGGACCAGGCCATTCACTTTTGTCCAAATGAACTGCACTGCCCACCCCAAGTGGTTGGTAAAATGATTCATTACGTTTCGAGAAAAGCGTTAGATATTGAAAACTTAGGAAGCGAAACCATTGAGCAGCTTTACGAGGCCAAACTGCTTGAAACCCCGGCTGATTTTTATACCCTTTCACGCGAAATGCTTTTGCCACTCGATCGCATGGCAGAAAAGTCGGTACAGAATATCTTGCAAGCTATTGAAAACTCTAAAACGGTTCCTTTTGAAAAAGTACTCTTTGGACTTGGAATAAAGCATGTGGGGGAAACCGTGGCCAAGAAACTGGCGCGCACCTTCCCTTCCATTGATTCCTTGATGCAGGCGCCAACAGAGTCCCTTTTAGAAATCCCAGACATTGGAGAGAAAATCATCTTAAGTCTTCAATCCTATTTTCAAAACGCCGAGAACCGCCATTTAATCGAGCGCCTTAAAAGCTACGGCGTCCAACTAGAACAGTCTGGGGAGGCCAAGGAGCCTCTAAGCGACATACTAAAAGACAAAACATTTCTTTTTACCGGGAAGCTCTCTTTATTTACCCGCGAAGCAGCAGAGGCTATGGTTCAGGAGCATGGGGGTAAAAATGCCTCGGCAGTCTCTTCAAAATTAAACTTCTTAGTGGTGGGCGAAAAAGCAGGGAGCAAATTAAAGAAAGCCCTTGAATTAGGCACTGTTGAAATTTTGGATGAGCAGCAGTTCTTAGATCTGATTTCAGGCTCTTAATTTGCTAAAGC
>DCJS01000012.1:40195-47637 GCA_002319955.1 Flavobacteriales bacterium UBA1694 | reverse complement strand
CCCTTTGTGGCTTTTGCATCTCGCTATAATTTAGTATTTTTAGCCTTTCAACGATTCTATAAAAACAATTCAGCTATTATGATCAAACGTAACTTTATTCTTTCGGCCTTACTTGTGCCCGCGGCCATGGCATTTGCCCAACAGTACGGTGGCATGTGGATTCCAACGGAAGTCAACGAAAAGGAAATGAAAGAAATGGGGATGAAAATAGACGCTAAGGCTATTTTTGACCCGAACAAACCTTCGATAAAAGATGCCGTGGTGCAATTTAACGGCGGCTGTACCGCCGAAATAATTTCCCCACAAGGACTTCTTTTAACCAACCACCACTGTGGGTATTCACAGATTCAAAGCCATTCGAGCTTAGAGAACGATTACTTGGCAGACGGGTTCTGGGCAAAAAACCAAAAAGAAGAACTTGAAAACCCAGGCGTCACTGTGGACTTCATCAATGGGATTAAGGACGTGAGCGCAGAGGTTCTAAAAGGCACAGAAAAGCTCGATCAAAAAGCGGCTGATGCATTAATTACAGCAAACGTCAAAAAAGTGCAAAGCACTTACAAATTAGAGCCTCATCAAAAAGTTTTAGTGCGCGCCGCGTACTATGGAAATAAATATTACGCGTATCTAATAGACACTTATAAAGACATTCGTCTTGTAGGCGCACCGCCAAGTTCCATTGGAAAATTTGGATCGGACACCGACAACTGGGTCTTTCCAAGACACACTGGAGACTTCTCCTTATTTAGAATCTACGCCGATAAAAACAACAAGCCCGCCGAGTACAGTAAGGATAACGTGCCTTATGTGCCCAAGCACTTCCTTCCGATTTCTCTAAAAGATAAGAACGAAGGCGATTTTACCTTTGTCTTTGGTTTCCCAGGACGAACCACGGAATACCTTCCTTCAATTGCGGTTGAGAAAATCAGAACAGAAATTGATCCGGCGATGATTTCCGTGCGCGCGGTCTCTCTTAAAACACTTGATGCGCAAATGCGCGCAGACCAGGAGACGAAAATTAAGTACGCCTCTAAATTTGCAAGTCTTGCCAACTACTGGAAAAAATGGAGCGGCGAAGTGGAAGGTCTCACCAAAAGTGATGCAACCGGAAAGAAACAGGCCTATGAAAAGACCCTGATTGCAAAAAACCCGGAAATCAAAACCACGCTTGATGAATTTAATAGACTTTACACGGCTCAAGGGCCTTACGCCCTTCACCGCGCCTATTATTCTGAAATCATTAGAAACTCAGAATCTCTAACCTTAGCGAGCCACTACCTTAATTATTTGGCGTTAGCAAAATCAGGGAAACTGGATCAGAAAACTGTAGAGAGCTTTACAAATCGCCTTTCAAGAATTTATAAAAATTTCGATGCGCAGCTGGATGCAAAAGTGACCGCCCGCATCTTAGCACTTTATGCAAGCAAACTTGAGCCTCAGTTTTTACCACAAGGATTTGAAGCCTTTAAGGATGAGACGAAAAACCTCCAAACCCTAGAGCAGTTCTCTAAGAACTCAATTGTAACAGGCAGAGCCGCTTTAAATGGAGCGACTGCGAGCGAGGCCATAGAAACCTTGTTTAAGGATGAAAAGTCCCTTGCTAAAGCCTTAGAAAGTGACCCTATTCTAAAACTTTTCGCCACCTTACGCGCAAGCTACGGCAGTGCTAGCGAAACAAAGTTTGAGTCTTACCAAGACCAAATTGATGCGCTGCAAAAAACATACATGGCCCAGCAGATGGCCACCGATAAGGACCGCGCGTTTTTCCCTGATGCAAACTCAACACTTCGTGTCACCTACGGTAAAATTGCAGGTTCAAATCCCAAAGACGCCTTATATTACGGGTACCAAACCCACCTTTCGGGCGTGATGGAAAAGTACATTCCTGGAGACTATGAGTTCGATGTGCCCCAGAAGTTAATCGATCTTCACGCGAAAAAAGACTTTGGACCTTATGCCAATGCCTCAGGGGATGTGCCTGTGAATTTCACTGCAACAAACCACACCACTGGAGGGAACTCCGGAAGCCCAGCTTTAGATGCTGAGGGCAATTTGATCGGTCTAAATTTCGACCGCCAATGGGAAGGCACCATGAGTGATATTAATTACGACCCGCGTTTCAGTAGAAACATTATGGTGGATGCCAAATACATCCTGTTTATTGTGGACAAGTACGCCGATGCAAAATGGCTTCTAAATGAAATGAAAATCATCAAATAACTTCCGTTATTAATCTTTTTATTTGCCCCTTGGACTCCGTTTCAAGGGGCATTTTTATGCCAAGTCTACTTTCTTATCATAGGTCAATTGTGCATCCGAATTATCGCGATACATTTGCACCCTAATTCAAAATAATAAAAATGAAAAACGTATCACTTCTTGCACTTGCTGCAGCCCTAGTACTAGTTTCTTGTAAAGAATCAAAAACGGACACAGCCACCACAGGTGCAGAACAAACTGCAATCGAGCACGCAGAAAACCAGTACACTGTAAGTACAGAACAAAGTAAGGTGAACTGGACAGCTTACCACGCAGGAGGATTAAACCCAAGATTTGGTACCACGCATACCACAGGGACTCTTTCAGTTCAGGACAACCAACTTGTTTCAGGAAGCCTTATTTCTGAAATCGGTTCTTTAACCACAGACCCTGCTTCAGTAGATCCAGCGATTACAGACGGAAAAACCTCTGCAGATCTTGACGCTCACTTGAAAAGTGCTGATTTTTTCGACATTGAAAAATTTCCAAACGTTACTTTTGACATTACAAAAGTAGAGGAACTTCCAGCAGATGCAGTAAGCAAAGTAGAGGGAGCAAACAAACTTGTTTCTGGAAACTTAACGCTTAAAGGCAAAACAGTAAACGTTTCTTTCCCAGCGAAAGTTGAAATCACGGAAACTCAAGTTAGTTTGGTTTCTAAATTCACAATCAACAGACAAGATTGGGGACTTACTTACGGAACAGAAGGCGATCCAAAAGACTGGATGATTTCTCAAGAAGTTGACCTTGATTTAAGTATTGTAGCTGCTAAATAAGCAAAAACAACGCTTATAGACAAAGCCGATTCAACGCCCGTTGAGTCGGCTTTTTTTGTCACCCGACCTAGAGTCTACTAAGGGCATTCAACAAGCGCTAGCGGCCTTATTAAGCGGCTAAGATGAGCCAGCGCGCAGAGGTTTCCAGGCCACTAAAACCGACTTGAAAGCCATGAAAAAAGCCAAAACACATGAAACTGTGTTTTGGCTTAACTGAAAAAATTCGTACTCGAATTTTGAGAAACTAGTGCTTACCAGATTTTAATTCGGTCTTCTGGTGCTTTGTATAAATTATCGCCTGGTTTGGTATCAAATGCTTTATGGAATGCATCAATATTCAATAAGGGTGCAAATGCGCGGTAATACCCTGGGGAGTGCGGATCTGTTTTCACCTGGTTTTGCATATACTGGTCAGTGGATTTGGTTCTCCAAACCGTCGCCCAACTTAAGAAAAAGCGCTGATCTTGTGTAAAACCACTGATTGGGCCTGGATTTCCCTTGTCGTTAAGGTACATCTGCAAGGCTTCGTAGGCCACAGCAACCCCTCCAAGATCTCCAATATTCTCACCGCTTGTAAACTTCCCATTCACGAAGCTGCCTTTTACGGGCTCGTATTTGTCATACTGCGCGGCAAGCTCTCCGACTTTCTGATCAAAATTCTTACGATCCGATTCGGTCCACCAGTTCTTAAGGTTTCCATCGCCGTCAAAACGCGATCCACCATCGTCGAATCCGTGAGAAATTTCGTGTCCGATCACGGCACCGATTCCTCCGAAATTCACTGCAGGATCTGCTTTGAAATTAAAGAATGGAGGCTGAAGAATAGCCGCTGGGAAAACAATCTCATTATTTGAAGCGCTATAATACGCGTTGACCGTTTGTGGCGACATGCCCCACTCTGTTTTATCGACTGCTTTTCCAATCTTATCTAAATTACGCTGATAATTCCACGCAGATAAATTTTGAAGGTTGCCGTAGAGTGATCCTCCTTCTTTTGGAGAGACCATGGCAAGTTTCGAATAATCTTTCCACTCATCTGGGTAAGCAATCTTCACTTTGAACTTGTCCAGTTTTTCTTGCGCTTTTACTTTCGTATCGGCACTCATCCAATCGATGGTCTCGATGCGCTTTGCAAACGCTTTACGAATGTACGATACGTAGGTTTCCATTTGAGACTTCGCCTCTGCAGGGAAGTAGTTTTCAACGTATAGTTTTCCAAAAGCCTCACCAAGGATTCCATTAATCATGGAAAGTCCACGCTTATCCATTGGTCTTTGCTCCTGCTGCCCTTGGAGGTACTTTGAATAGAAATTGAATTGAAGATCGTCCGCCTTCTGGTCAAGACTTCCTAAGCTTCCTCTTAGGAATTGCAATTTCATGTAGTCCTTTAAAAGCGGAAGGTTCTTTTCAGTTAATAACCCGTCAAGATTCTGGTAGTATTCCAGTTCTCCGATAATAACGCGGTCTGTATTTACGCCTACGGATTTCAAGTAGCCTGGAAGATCAACTGACTTCACTAAGGTTTTTAACTCCGCGGTTGTTTTTGGGTTGTACCGAAGGTTTGCATCTCTACCCTCTTCATTGGTGAGTAAGTAATTTCCCAATTGGTTTTCGAAAGTAACCACCCTTTTTGCCGAAGCCGCAGGGGATTTGTCACCAAGGAGTTCAAACAAGCTCGTTGCAAACTTTGTATACTCTTCTAATGTCTTTGTGTTAGCCTCGTTTTTCTTTTGGTAGTAGTCCTTTCCAAGTCCTAGGGAAGGCCCTCCTAAATAGACGGCATTCATTACCGAATTCTTCAAGTCCGGCCCAACGCGCCAGCCGTAGAACGGATTATCCCCGGTTTTAGTTGCCTGGATTAGGTACGCTTGCAAGTCACCAATAGAACGAATTGCATCAATTTTGTTCAAATCGCTTTGAATCGGAGAAAGACCTAGCTTGTTACGCGCATCCCAGTCTACAAAGCTTCCGTAGAGTGCTTGAATTTTCTGACCCTCAGAACCATTTGCAAACGAGTCTGATAAAATTTTATTCAAAATCTCAAGCGAGGCGTTATCCGTATCTTCCCTTAATTCATTAAACGAACCCCAAGACGCTTTATCGGAAGGAATTTGGGTGTTCTTATACCAGTTTCCATTCACATAGTGAAAGAAATCCTCTGTTGGAGCGATGTTGCGGTCCATGTACTCGAGGTTAATCCCATTTTCTTCAATTTCCGCTTTGGTGCTTGCTGTGGATTCAGCTTGGGTTTGTGGAAGCGCTGATTTCGCGGTACACGAGTTCAGCAGAACAAGTCCCGAAAAAGCAAGCAGTCCAATTGTTACTTTTCTCATTTTCTCAAATTTTTATATAATATTGGTAGTTATTCTTAGTTAAACGTTACAAATTAATGCATTAATTTGAAATTGCTTTCAAATTCAAGGCCCCAAGGCCTTTATAAAATACTATTCCCCTTTGACCAGCATCTCGGCTAAGGCCTGAAGGGCGCGCTGTGACACGAAATTCATGAAATCAGTTCGATCGAAATGCGGCAAATTAAGGTGTCTGGTTTGCTCTTTATCTCCCACTCGAACCGAAATGAACACTTCGCCTAAGGGGCTTGCAAAGGCGTCCGAGCTGGGGCCTGCGACTCCGGTGGTAGAGATCGCCGCATCGCTTTGAAATAGGGCTAAGCACCGATCACTCATCTCGCTGGCGACCTCAAGGCTGGCGACCCCATGGGTCGAAATCGTCTCTTCTTTTACGCCAAGGACTTTAATTTTCATTTCCGTATCGTAAGCCACTAGAGCCCCTTTAAAATTCTTTGAAATCCCGGGAACAGTGACTAGAAGCCTTGAGATTTCTCCTCCGGTACAACTTTCCACCACACTAAGGGAGAGGTTTCTTTTTTCGAGAAGATCCTTGACAAGGACCTCAATCTCACTCGTGTTCCAAGCAAGAACATAGGCGCTCACATAAGGCCTAAGGGTCTCGATGGCCAAGTCTAAACGGGATGAACTAAGCGCGCGCGTGGGTGCCGAGGTGGCTAAGTGAAGTTTAATTCGGTTCCCAACGGGAAGGTAAGAAAGTGAAACTTCACTTGGGAGGGAAAGCTCCCAAGGTTCAATTAAATTTGAAAGTTCGCTCTCAGGAATGCCAGTTAAAGTCACCGTTCTAGACTCCATAAAAGGGAAGGAAAATCGGGATACCAGATAAGGAATGAGTTTCTCTCTCACCAAGGGTTTAACTTCATACGGGACTCCTGGCAGGCAAACCGCGTACTTGTTATTTTTCTCTATCCATTGACAGGGCGCTGTCCCATGGTCATTTTGAAAGACTCGCGCCCCTTTCAATACGGTGGCTTGACTTTTATTTAAATCCAGTAGGTAGGCTCGGTTTGCTTTCTCTAAGCGCCTCGTGAGATGCGCTAAAGTCTCGGGATCAATGAAGAGCTGCGTTTCAAAATAATCCGCGTAGGCCAAAAGCGTTTTATCGTCTTTGGTCGGGCCAAGCCCTCCGGTGGTAAATACGAGATCACTGGATTCAAAGGCCTTGGAAAAGGCCCAGAGAATCTCACTGAGCTCATCCTTAACTGTTAAGATTCGGTGTACAGAAATTCCAATTGCTTTTAATTCTGAAGCAATAAAACTAGAATTTGTGTCTTTAGTGTGTCCTGAGAGAATTTCTTCTCCAATCATAATTAGCGTTGCTTTCATTTTGTATGGAGAGCCTTGGGAATTTTAAAACTTCAGTGGAGGGCTCTAATCCACAAATTCTATAGCAAAAGTGCGAAGCAAATGCTCCGCTTCGTTTCGTAAAGTTACTGCATCTAAAGTAAAAACTCTATAAAAGTGCGTTCAAATTTTGTAAAGGCTCCCCCAAATTAGGATTGTAACTTTACTCAATAAAATTAAAATGTATGAAAGTAGACTTAGGCATAAGCGCCAAAAACTTAAAATCCGTTCATGGAATTCTTAATGCAGTACTTGCCGATGGAAACATCCTATATATTAAACTTAGAAAATTCCACTGGAATCTTCAAGGGCCTGATTTCTTAGAACTTCATGAACTTTTTGAAGTGCAGTATACGGCTTTAGAAGCCGCAATTGACCTGGTAGCCGAGCGAATTAGCACCCTCGGTGGGGTGGCCATTGGAACCACGACGGAATTTGCTAAAAACTCCCAACTGAAAGAAACCCCTGGCAAAGTTCCGACGAACCAAATGATGTTAAAAGAACTCGTGGGCGATCATGAATCGATTGTAAAATCTCTAAGAAAACTCATCGATGACTGCGATACGAAGTACGGCGATGCGGGAACGGCTGATTTCTTGACCGGACTTATGAGCGACCACGAGAAAATGGCCTGGAAGCTGCGTCAGTACTTTGCGGTCTAAAAACCAATGTCCTTTATTTATTCAAAAAGTAT
>DCJS01000012.1:21259-40149 GCA_002319955.1 Flavobacteriales bacterium UBA1694 | reverse complement strand
GGCTAAAAAGGTTTTCATTTCTTCCCATGACTTCTGATCCGCCTCTTTCTGATAAGCGATGTCCATTCCATACTTCTTTCCAACCTCTGTTGAACCCGGGTTGGTAAAAGCGTGCGTAGCGCCAGGATAGGATACGAACTTATAGTCTATTTTTGCAGAATCCATCTCTTTTTTGAATCCCTGAATTTCTTCGTTAGACACGAAAGAATCTGCCTCTCCATGAAGCACCAGGTATTTCACACTTGAATTTTTTGCCCGGATCCCCGTATCGAGGTTTCCATGGAAACTCACAACGCCTCTAAAATCGTCAGATAGGCGACCCATATTTAAGGCCTGCGATCCACCAAAGCAGTAGCCAATGACCGCCATGCGGCTGTAATCAGCTCTTTCATTTAGAACCATCGCATTTTTTACGGCATCAAACATGCGTCGTGCATCCACCGGAACTGTGTAAAAATGAGAAGCGAGCTTCTGTGCCTCCTCAGGGGTGGTCACAAATTTGCCCTCACCGTAATAATCCACGGCCACAGCGTAGTAGCCTAGGGCGGCTATCTCTTTTACACGGGATTTTATATAATCGGTCATGCCCCACCATTCAGGAAGCACGAAAACCACGGGCAGTGACCCCTCTAAATTGGAATCGTACGCCGCAAAGGAGCGGTGGGTCACTCCGTTAATTCCGTAATCAAGCTCCTGTGTGACCACTTTTGCGCTGGATTCAGCCTGCGAGGCCTGCGTCTCGCTAGTGGCGGGCTCCGTTTGTTTTGTGCACCCACCGAGACTAAAGCCAATAAAAAGAAGAAGTGAAAGAAATGAAAGTTTCATAAATTTAGTTTTTAATGGATTAAAGATAAGAATTTTCTGCTCGAAACTCACTACAAAAAAAAAGGACGCTCACCCAAAGGTGAGCGTCCGAATTCTTTACAGGACTCTCTTTAAAGTAAGTGACGCTCTGCGTGGTACGAACTTCTTACTAAGGGGGAGCTTTCCACGTGACGGAAACCTAAACCAAGAGCAAACTGGCGGTACTCTTCAAATTCTTCTGGACTCACAAAGCGCTTTACCGGCAAGTGGTTTTTACTTGGTTGAAGGTATTGTCCAATGGTAATAACATCGACCTGCGCGCCACGAATATCCTCGATGGTTTGAAACACCTCGTTCGATTCTTCACCCAGTCCAAGCATCAGACCAGTTTTGGTTCGGCGCTGGCCTGAGTTTTTGAGGTAATTGAGCACCTCTAAACTGCGCTCATATTTTGCTTGAATCCGAACTTCTCGTGTCAAGCGCTTGACGGTCTCCATGTTATGAGAAATAACTTCCGGAGCCACCTCTAAAAGGCGGTCAATATGTTTTGTCACGCCTTGGAAATCAGGAATTAGGGTCTCCATGGTAGTCCCTGGAGAAATCCGGCGCACCGCGCTAACCGTTTCTGCCCAAAGAATCGAGCCCATGTCTTTTAAATCGTCTCGGTCCACGGAGGTGAGCACAGCGTGCTTAATTTTCATCAGTTTAATGGAGCGCGCAACTTTTTCAGGCTCGTCCCAGTTCACGTCTAAAGGCTTTCCTGTTTTCACGCCACAAAAGCCGCAGCTTCGTGTACAGATGTTTCCAAGAATCATGAACGTTGCAGTCCCCTCGCCCCAACACTCCCCCATATTGGGGCAGCTCCCACTTTGGCAAATGGTGTTGAGTTTGTATTTATCGACTAGGGTGCGAAGTTCGCGGTAGTTTTTCCCCGTTGGGAGCTTTACACGAATCCACTTGGGTTTTTGTAGGGTGGTGTTTGGAGTTGTTAGTTGCTCTTCCATATCATTTAGCCTTTTGAGGCTCAAAAATAAAATTACACTTAGGGCTTATTGCAGCCTTTTTAATTCTTTAGGAGTTCTGCTAAGACCTTTTTGGCCCGCATGATTCTCACTTTGGTATTTGAGATTGAGAGCCCGAGCTCTTCGGCAATCTCTTTTATGCTTTTTTCTTCAAAAAACCGAAGTCCAATGATCTCTTGGTAACGCTTATCCATTTTGGAAAGAATTTGCTGAATCTTCAGTTGTTCTTCCTTGCTAATCATGAGCTCTTCGGGGGACTGCGCAAAGTCATTCGCAACCTCGTCTAAATCACTTCGAAAATCCTTTGTCTCCCGGCTCTTTTTTCGCCAAAAATCAATGGTGGTATTCTGCGCAATGGTCAGCACCCAGGTCTTAAATTCAAACTGTGGATCAAAATAGTCCAGTTTGCTTAGGACCTTCGAAAAGACCCTTACGGTAATTTCGTCTGCGTCGTTTTGGTCATTCACTTTTTTTAAAACAAATGAGAAGACCGCTACCCAATACAAATTAATGAGTTGAGTCTGCGCTTTCTGGTCTTTTTCACGCGCCTTTTGAATGAGTAAAAGAAGCTTTGCTTTGGTCATTTAAAACACAAATTTACGAAATTATCCTAAGAGTCGCACCCCCCAGAGCCGTGGTTTATTCCCCTAAAGCGAAGGGAAGCAGAAACGTTTGAAATTAATTTCTTTTTTGGTTTCGACCCCTCTAAACTCTTTTGCTTCTTCATTGCCAGTCCTAGGGCCTAAGATTAGGTGCGCTGAGAACAATTTACTAATTTTGCACCTCACTAATTCTACGAAAAATGAACCCTTTTATTGAAGAACTGAAATGGCGCGGTCTATTCGCTGACATGATGCCTGGAACTGAGCAGCAGCTCAATAAAGAAATGACCACGGCGTATATCGGTTTTGATCCAACGGCAGATTCCCTTCACATTGGAAGCCTTATTCAAATAAAAGTTCTTGCCCACTTTCAGCAGCACGGCCATAAGCCATTAGCCCTTGTGGGTGGAGCTACCGGGATGATTGGAGACCCTTCAGGGAAATCCTCCGAGAGAAACCTATTAGATGAACAGACACTTAACCATTATGTGGATTGTTTAAAGGCTCAACTTTCGCGTTTCTTAGATTTCAACGGCACGGCTGAGAACCGCGCAGAGCTCGTGAACAATTACGACTGGATGAAGGATGTAACTTTTCTGGATTTTGTGAAAAACATCGGAAAGCATTTGACCGTTAATTACATGATGGCCAAAGACTCCGTGAAAAAACGCTTTACCGGTCAAGAGGGCGTGGAGGGAATGAGTTTCACCGAGTTCACCTACCAACTTTTGCAAGGCTATGACTTTCTTCATTTATACCAAGAAAAGAACGTAAGACTTCAAATGGGTGGCTCCGACCAGTGGGGAAATATCACCACCGGCTCAGAACTGATCCGAAGAAAAGCGCAGGGCGAAGCCTTTGCCTTAACCGTTCCTTTAATTACCAAAGCAGACGGCTCGAAGTTTGGAAAATCGGAAAGTGGTGAAAATTACTGGCTCGATAAAAAGAAAACCTCCCCTTACAAGTTCTACCAATTCTGGCTGAATTCGTCTGACCAAGACAGCGAGCGCTTTATTAAGTTCTATACCTTTTTATCCAAGGAGGTTATAGAGGAACTTATTGAAAGCCACAACCAGGCGCCGCATGAGCGTAAATTACAGAAAACCCTTGCCAGGGAAGTGACGACGTGGGTCCATGGGCAAGAGGAGTACGAAAAAGCGCTTAAAGCCTCTGAAATACTATTTGGCCGCTCCACGGCCGCTGATTTAGTTGAACTGGACGAGGAAACCTTTTTGGAAGTTTTTGAAGGCGTGCCGCAAAAACAAGTGTCAAAAACGGCGCTTTTTGAGAGCAGTCTCACAGACATCCTTTCGGAACTTAGCGGCTTTTTGAAATCAAAAAGCGAAGCCCAAAGAGAACTCAAAGGGCAGAGTATTTCAGTGAACAAGCAGAAAGTAGAGGCTGAGCATAAAATTCAAGAAACGGATTTAATAGACGGGAAATTCCTTTTGCTCCAAAAGGGTAAGAAAAATTACTTCATCGTTAAGGCCCAGTAAATAAAGCCCTAGCCTAGTACACCCCTACGATCCAAGTCTTTTAATTAAGACTTGGATCGCTTATTTTGCGCCAAATTCTAAGGAAATTTTTAAAGAAAATCGGTATCTTTGACTTATGGTATTAGATCACTTAGTTAGAGAACCCGAGCATATCGTCCCCTCCACCCCTATTTTGTTTTTACTTCACGGGTATGGAAGTAACGAGCACGACCTTTTTTCGTTTATCCCTGACCTCCCATCCGACTGGATTATTGTGAGTTTTAGAGCCCCTTTACCCGGCCCAATGGAAGGCTACGGGTGGTACGACATCGATTTCATGGATCTGGAAAGACTCATCGACGTGCCTCAGGCGACAGACTCCCTAAACGCTCTATTAAATTCAATCTCTGGGATTCGCAAGCGCTACGAGCTTAGCGAAAAATCACTCTCTCATCTGTGCGGCTTTAGCCAAGGGGGGATTCTCTCCTATGCCTTAGCCCTGAGTCACCCGGAGCTCTTTAGCAAGGTCGCCTGCCTTAGCGCCTACCCTGAATACCGCCTTTTGACCCAACGTGTAAAAGATAAAAAACGCTTAGAATCCCTTCGCTTCTTTATTTCGCATGGGACTGACGATGTGACTATTCCTTTAGAATGGGGAGCCAAGGCACCTGAACTCCTTTATGAAACAGGGTGCTATTTCACCTTTCGCGAATACGAAAGTGGCCACGGGGTGAATCAAAAAAATTACATGGATCTTATGGATTTCTTTAAATCGTAAAACGCTTTTTTTATGAAACTTCTCCCGCTCCTTTTTGTGGTTGGCCTTGCTGGCAGCACCTCGGCGCAAATCCAGGGCTCCACACGAGAAAAAAACGTCCACATACTCTCCGACTCCTTTGAGATGCCTCAACTGAATCGCGAGCGGCGAATTTGGATCTATTTACCCGTATCTTATCAAAGCAGCCCAAATAAAAAGTACCCGGTTTTATACCTTCACGACGGGCAGAATTTGTTTGATAACGCCACCGCCTACGCTGGAGAATGGGGCATTGATGAGACTTTAAATCAACTCGCTGCTCAGGGCGAAAGAGAAAGCATTGTTGTCGGGATTGATAATGGCGGGGATAAACGTATTGAGGAGCTATCGGCTTTTCCAAACCCAGAGTATGGTGGGGGAAAAGGGGATGCCTACATGCAGTTCATTGTTAGCACCCTTAAGCCGTATATCGATGAAAATTACCGAACGAAGACTTCAAAAAAGCACACCACCCTTGGAGGCAGTTCTTTAGGCGCCCTAATTTCAGTTTATGGCGCGGTAACCTATCCAGAAGTTTTTGGGAATGTACTTGCCTTTAGTTCCGCGTTTTGGTTTAACCAAGCGGCCCTGGCCAACTACATTAAAGAGTCCGACGTGAAACTTAGTCATCAGAAGTACTATTTCATCGAAGGAACGCATGAAACGCCTGAGATTGGAAAAAACACGAGAGAAATTATCGCGCTTTTGAAAAGCAAAAAATTGAAGTCAAAAAACCTCTTTTATAAAAGCCACGAGGACGGCAAACATAACGAACAGTATTGGAGACGCGAGTTTCCAAAGGCCTACCAATGGCTTAACTAGGATCGTAATGGTTTGGATGCGTCTTTTTTAGCTCCTCGACAGTGGACAGTACTTTCTGCTCAAGGGCTACTTGATAGGCTTCTAATCTATTAGAAAGCGCCTGATCGGAGCTTCCAATAATTTTCGCGGCCAAGAGTCCCGCATTTTGTGCCCCGTTTAGAGCCACGGTAGCCACTGGAATGCCTGAAGGCATTTGCAAAATAGAGAGAATGGAATCCCAGCCATCAATTGAATTACTGGACAAAATTGGCACCCCAATAACAGGAAGGGTCGTTTCACTGGCCACCATCCCAGGCAAATGTGCCGCGCCGCCGGCTCCGGCAATAATGACTTTCAAACCGCGCTTTTTGGCGCTTTTTGCGTAGTCAAACATTCTTTCAGGGGTGCGGTGGGCAGAGACCACGGTGAGTTCGTAAGGCACCTCAAGTACTTTTAAAACTTCGGCGGCCGCTTCCATGACCTTTAAATCGCTCTGTGAGCCCATGATTATTCCTACCATCTTTGCTTTATTTCTAGGGTAAAGTTACTAAAATTCTTCTCGTTTCGTTTTAATTCTGCCCTTACTTGGCCTGAACTTTAATTTGGGTTTTGATTTCCAAAAGTTCTTTAATAAGCGCCTCGCGAGAATCGGACACCACATTGATATGGCCCATTTTTCGTCCAGGTTTAGTGTCGGTTTTTCCATAGAGGTGAACGTAGACGTTTGGACGTTTTAAAACCTCTTCAAGTCCTTTATAAACCACCGGTCCAGAAAAGCCTTTCTCACCGACAAGGTTTAACATGCCGCTGTAGCCTCTGGCCCTTGTCTCAGCGAGAGGAAGGTTTTTTAAAACGCGGTACATCTGTTCGAACTGGGAATTAAAATTCCCCTCTTGGGTTTGATGCCCTGAATTGTGGAGTCTTGGCGCGGTTTCATTTACCCAGACCTTGCCCTGAGTATCCAGGAAAAGTTCAATAGCAAAGAGCCCCTCAGAGTTTGCGGCCTCCATAAAGGCCTTGGCAATGGCCTCTATTTGCGCCTCAACTTCTGGGGATATCGCGCTAGGACAAATATTAAAATCTAAGAGATTTAACTCTGGATCGGCAAGCATTTCTGTGACGGGAAACGTGCGAATTTCCCCACGTTCATTTTTCGCCACAATAATTGAGAGTTCCTTATCAATAGACACTAAAGGTTCTATAATGGAGGGCTCGTCCCATAGTAATTCTAAATCCTTTTCGTTTCTAAGGACCTGAACGCCTTTTCCATCATACCCGCCAGTGTTTAATTTTTGAACAAAAGGAAAGGGGATATGGATCTGTTCACGCCCCTTAATCACTTGAAATTCAGGACTTGGAATTCCGTGGGCTTTATAGAATTCTTTTTGAAGAATCTTCTGTTGAATTAATTGAATGATGTGGGGTCTTGGAATTACTTTTATGCCTTGTTTCTCCAACGCAAAAAGCGCCTCAACATTGACATGTTCAATTTCTATGGATACGACCTCCTTGCCTTGACCAAAGTCAAGGACGGTCTGATAATCGTTAAAATCGCCAAGCGTGAAATCTGAAATGGCGTGGCAAGGCGCTTCTTTGGACGGGTCTAAAGTAAACCACTGATCGTCGTATTTTAAAGCGTCTTGAATGAGCATGCGCCCGAGTTGGCCGCCGCCGAGTAGACCTAGTTTCATAGTATCTTCGTTTAGATTAAGATTAAAATTACATTTACTTCTTTTAAAACACCATGCGGTCCTTCACTAGGCCCCCGTTTTGGGTGAAAGCCATAAGATCAGACTCAATAAATTGCATGATTGCCTCGCTCGAGGGTCCCTGTGGAAATAACAAATGGACGTTTGCGCCGGCATCCAAAGTGAAAAACAAAGGATGACCGGTTTCTTTTCTGTAGGCCCACAGGCGGTTAATGGTCTCTAAGGTTCCGCTTTGCATTAAGAGGTAAGGCGGAGAGCTCATCATCATTAGGGCATGAAGCGAAAGCGCCTCATGTTCTACTAGGGCAATAAACGCCTGCAGATCACCCGATTTAAGAATGGATTTAAGCGAGGCGAAGTTCGCCTTTGCCTGCGCAAAACGAGTTTCACCGTACGGATGCTCATGCATAAGGGAATGGCCAACACTTGAGCTGACGCTTTTTTCACCTTCGTGAATTAAAAGCACCCAGTCGTGGAAATCCCGAAACACCTCGTGCACGTCACTTGAGGGGTAAGGCGTGGCATACAAATCTGAGCTGCCTTCAAGCTCCTCGCTCCGGCCCCATTCCACAAGACCCGGGTAAAGGCTTCGACAGGCGCTTCCACTCCCAAGTCTCGCTAAAAAGCTAGCCTTCTTTAAAGCCTCCTCAGGGGAGAGCTTAGAGCCAAAGTTTTTGTCTAAATCCATGAGGCATTGAGCCAGCGCCCCAAACCCAGAAGCCGACGAGGCGATTCCCGAACTGTGAGGAAACGTGTTGTGCGTCTGGATTTCATAAGAACCCATTAAGATCCAAGGTAAATACATTTCGATGGATTTAAAGTAGGTTTCTATCTTCTGTGAAAAGCCAAGGTTAAGCTCGCCTGAGAGATAAAGTTTGACGCTAAAGGGCTGAGTGGAATCAAAGGCCATCTGCGTGAGGGTCTTGCAAAGGCTTAAGGTGTAACTTAAACTTGGATTCGCGGGAATTTGCCCTGCAAATTTTCCCCAGTACTTAATTAGGGCGATATTGCTTGGAGCACTTTGCTCTGTCGTGGTGGAGAATACTTGCGCCTCAAAGGAGGCTAAAAATTGGTTGTGCATTTTCTCTTAATATTTCGATTGACACTTGCTTATGAAAATTTTTAAGCCTGGTACATCGTTTCAATGGCCTGGTGGTATTTTTCAAGCACCACGTTTCGCTTGACTTTTAAAGTCGGGGTGATCTCACCGGACTCAATTTCAAACTCTTTAGGCAGGAGTATAAATTTCTTAATTTTTTCATGCCCTTGCAAGTCTTTTTGCAGATGGACTAATTTCTCTGTGTAAAAGGCAATTAAGGTCTCTGACTGAGTTAATTCCTGCCAATTGCCCGGCGTTAAATTCAGGCTTGCGAGTTTTGGTTCAAGCGCCTCAAAATTCGGAACAATAATCGCGCTTGCGTAGGGTCTACCCTCGGCAATTAACATGGCTTGAGAAATAAACTCATCGTTAGACAGTGTATTTTCAATGGGTTGAGGCGCAATGTATTTTCCGTTTGAGGTCTTCATTAAATCTTTAATACGGTCCGTGATGTAGAGCTGACCCTCAGAATCAAGCCGACCGGCATCGCCCGTTTTAAACCAACCATCCTGGGTGAAAACACTTGCGGTCTGTTGCGATTTTTTGTAATACCCCTTCATAATCCCAGGTCCTTTGACGAGAATCTCATCCTCGGGGCCTATTTTAATTTCAGTTCCTTTTAAGGGTTTGCCGCACGCGCCGTGCTCATAGCCAACAAAAGGAAACGCGGTGAGCGTCGCGGTGGTTTCTGTTAGGCCGTAGCCTACGGTCATGTGAAGTCCTATGGCATCAAAGAAACGAGTCACCTCAGGGGACACGGAGGCCCCGCCACATGGCATGAACCAAAGAGCTCCCCCAAGTTTATTCTTAATTTTCTGGAACACCAGGCCATTGGCTACAGCGTATTTAAATTGGAGCGAAAACGAAGGGCTACTGCCCTTTCGAATAGCCTCAGCACGCTCAGAGCCCACAGTTAAAGCCCAGTTGAATATTTTTTTCTTGGTCGGGCTCCCCTTTTCAACAAGACCTTGCACACCCGCGTAGATTTTTTGATAAAATCTCGGTACAGCGCACATAAGGGTCGGTTTCACCTCCACCAAGGCCGAGGCAATCAATTTTGTATTTTCTAGAAAGCTCACTTTTGCGCCCCCTGTAAAACAAAGAAGCGTCCAGCTTCTTTCAAAAACATGGGTAAGGGGTAAAAATGCTAAAGAATGTTCGTTTTCAAAAGCTTTGAATTTGAAAAATTCAAAATGGGCCTCTATGCACGAGGTGAAGTTTCCGTGGGTCAGCATCACGCCTTTCGGCTCGCCAGTGGTTCCAGAAGTATAGATTAGCGTGGCCACATCATCGCTCGTTTTAGGTTCGATCTCAAAGGTTTCGCCCGCGTCTTTAATAAAATCGTCTAAGTAGACCGATTTGTTTTTTTTACTCCAAATTTTCTTCTTGGCTAAGATAAACTGCTCGATTTCAAGTCCACCCTCCATGAGTTCATAGGCCAGATCGTACTGCTCCTGATTCCCTACGAGCAAGACTCTAACTTGAGCCTCGCCAAGTATATAGCTTACCTGGCTTGCATTAGCCGTGGCATACAGCGGCACTGTAATAGCGCCAAGAGCCATGGCGGCTAAATCAAAGACGATCCACTCCGCAGAATTATCGGAATAGATTCCGACTTTGTCCCCGCTTTTAATCCCAAAGTCTTTTAGGGCATTAGCGGTTTTGTAAACAACACGAGAGAACTCTTGCCAATTGAGCTGCTTCCATTGGTCCTCTTTCTTGAACCCAATGGCTGGTCGCCTTGGGTAGTTGAGCGTATTGTGCGTTAAAAACTGGGTTACATTCATAAGATCTAAGATTTAGACTTGTTTTTAAAATGGGTTAGATGGTACTCTAAGCTCTTTTCGATGGGGATAAACTCAAAATTAAATTCCTCAATTAGCTGAGCGCTACTGACTTTATCCTTCGAGCTTAAAGCACTAATATTGGGTTTACTGAGCCAGCGCAGTGGGGGAATGAGCCAACCTAAAAGCACATTCAGACCGTACCCAACCTTTAAAAAAGCGGTAGGCAGAACCTTTGCCTTCGAGCGGCCAAAGGCCCCACGAATTTTGTTGGCAACCCAAAGATTTGATTTATTCTCGGAGACGAGCACATAGCGGCTTTTCTTTGGCTCTGCCGCCATTAAAAGCTGGCAGGCTCTGGAGACGTCCCGAACATCCACATAAGCAGATAGTCCATTTGGAACGAGACTTAAGTTCTTATATTTTGAATACAGTGCTCCGCTGCTTTGATTCCAGCAGCCTGATCCTAGGATGATGCCGGGATTGACCATTACGACGCGAAGGCCTTCGGCGCCGGCGCGCATGACCTCTAGTTCGGCAATGTGCTTTGATATCGCGTAAGGAGAATGCGCAAGCTTGGGATTAAAATCACAGGATTCGTCTACTTCGCCCTCAGAATTTAGGCCATCAAGTACGGCAATGGTGCTTACATGCAAAAGAGACTCAACGCTCGAGCCTTCTAGGGCATAGAGTAAATTCTCAGTGCCTTTTGAATTGGTTTGGTAAAGGGACTCCTCGCGTTTGGGATCAAATGAAACTTCCCCCGCGCAGTGGTAAATGTGTTTCACCCCTAAGGCGCCAGTCTTTAGAGAATCCAGATCGCTAAAATCGACTTCCACCCATTCTATTTGGCTCCAAAGCGCCTCAGTTCCCTCATGGTACTCGAAAAAAGCGTCTTTAACGGCCTCTAGATTGCTTGAACCGCGAAAAAAAGCCCGAACCTTTTGATTGTCTTTTAAAAGATCAAACAAAAGGACTCGACCAACGAGACCTGTGGCACCTGTTACTGCAATCATGGAGCGGAAAGTGTTTAATATTGCGTTAAGGGCAAAGATAATTAAAAAACCCCGAAAGGACTTACTTCTCCCTCCGAGGCGTGAATTATAAAGAAGAAACAAGTAAGTGCACCAAGTCCCCAAAAAGCTTTAAAGTCTTGCAGCTTAAAAGGTAAAAAATCTAGAAAGGTTAGACTGCCAAAATTTTACACAAAAGTAGGGTGCTCATTTTAATGCGGAGTGAACTCACCTTTAACTATCTATGAACTTTTAAGCCTTTGCCTGGGCCTTGGAACTTCTTGGGTCTTAAAGTTACTCGTTCGGAAGTAGAAATTCAAGAACTTCTTTATTGAAATCAATTGGGTTTTCACTTTGCACCCAGTGCCCCGCCCGAGGCACTTCCACAATCTTTGAATTGGGGAATTGCTGCGAGATCATAAAGGCATCTTGAGGCAAAATGTACTGCGACTTTTCTCCCTTAATAAAGAGCGTTGGTCCTGAGTAGCTGCCATATTTGATTGGAACAGCGACCAAATCATGGTATTTTTCAGTGAGCGTTTTCAGATTAAAACGCCAAGATAATAGGCCTGGCTCTTGCCAATGGAGGTTTTTAGCCAAAAACTGAATCACTGATTTCTCTAAGCCAAATTGACTCAGCTGACTCTCGACCTCTTGACGCGAAAGACCCGGCACAAACTCCACGCTGTTTAAGGCTTTTAAAATAGCTTGATGGTGAGGCGCATAAGCTTTAGGACCCATATCAACCACAATCAATTTCTCAACGAGCTCTGGATAAAGCATAGCAAATTGCATCACGGCTTTCCCTCCTAAAGAATGGCCCAAAAGAATCGCTTTATCCATTTTGTAGTGCGCCATATACTCAAAAAGGTCCTGCGCCATCAAATCGTGACTCATTTGATCAGCGTGAAAGCTTTTTCCGTGGTTTCTAAGATCGATTAAATGCACAGGGAAATGAGCCCCAAGGGTTTTTCCAAAGCTCCCCCAATTGTCTAACATTCCGAACAGGCCGTGCAGAACCAAAACCGGTGTGCGATCTGAGTCTAATCCGTAGTGTTTTGAATTAAGAATAGTCATTTTTAAAGTAGGCGCCTAAAACATCTTTAGGCTTATTTTAAGGTTATATCGTGTGGCTTTAAGCAAGGCGTTTTAGATAGGCTTGAACTGTGTTTTCTAGCCCTAAATAGAGCGCCTCTGAAATTAAAGCGTGCCCAATAGAGACTTCTAAAAGTCCTGGAATCGTCTGTTTAAAATACTTCACATTTTCTAGAGAAAGGTCGTGTCCGGCATTAAGTCCCAAACCGAATTCCTTTGCTCTTAGGGCTGTTTCAAGGTAAGGCGCAATGGCCGCTTCCCTATTTTTACTATACCCACTAGCGTACGCCTCCGTATAAAGTTCAATGCGGTCTGTCCCCGTGGCATAGGCCGCCTCGAGCATTTGGGGATCAGGATCTAAAAATATGGAAGTTCGAATGCCGGCATTTTTAAACTCCTGAATCACTTCGGTTAAAAAATCTTTGTGTTTTCTGCAGTCCCAGCCTTGATTTGAGGTTATTGCATCGGGTAAATCCGGCACTAAAGTCACCTGCTCTGGTTTGACCTCTTTCACCATATCGATAAAAAAACGCTCTGGATTTCCTTCAATATTAAACTCTGTATAGACTAGTGGTTTTAAGTCATACACATCCTTTCGTGTGATGTGCCTTTGGTCGGGTCTTGGGTGAATGGTGATTCCTTGAGCGCCAAAAGTTTGAAGTTTTTCAGCCGCCTCGCTCACGCTAGGGGTCTGAGCACCTCTCGCGTTACGAATAGTGGCTATTTTATTAATGTTTACACTTAATTTTGTCATAAATCTATTTGAATTAGCACTCAAAAGAGTGCGGGGACTTTTATTTAGAAGTGGCTGACCTGAGTGATTTCTAAACCAAAGCTCCTTGCTGCTGTAAGCAAATGGTCAAAAATATCCGCTTGAATTGCTTCAAAATCCGTGAGTCCAGTCTTATTGGCAAAACAGTAGACTTCAAGGGGCAGTCCGTGGGGCGTATTTTCCAACTGGCGCACCAAAATCAGTTCGTCGGGATCCACATCTGGATCCTGTTTTAAATATTCCATCGCGTAGTATCGAAACACGCCAATGTTTGTAAGTTGTCGCCCGTTAATCGCCTCAGAGGCGTTTGGATGCAACGATTTCTCCATTTCAATTTCCGTTGAAACGCTTTGGATATACTCAGAAAGAAGGTTCACTTTCTTCAGCCTTTCGAGGAGCTCGGCATCCACGAATTGAAATGAATTAATATTGAATATAATAGAGCGCTTAATTCGTCGTTTATTACCCTCAGCCATAATCTGATTGTTACGAATCTCTGTAGAAAGTAAATCGTAAGTCGGAATGGTTGAAATGGTTTTATCAAAGTTGGCAATCTTCGTGGTAATAATATTAATGTCTTGAATGGTGCCTTCGAGCTGATACTTGGGAATTCCAATCCAGTCGCCGACTTTTAAACTTTTTGAAGTTGCCACGTGAATCCCGGTCATAAAGCCCAAAATCGTGTCTCGAAAAACGAGCACAAGCACAGCGGTAATGGCCCCCAAACTCGTAAGAATCGTGGTGGCTTTAATCCCAAAGATGACGCTTATGGCCAAAAGTGAGAAGATGAATATCCCGATGGTTATTAAGGTCTGAGAAATCGCATTGATTGCGACGATTCGGTAGTGATCCCCTTTATACGTATAATAATACTTGATGGCTTTTAAAAAACGAGCCGCTAAATTCGCGAGCACCACCACAATGACTAGCCCGATAATACGTTCGAGGTATTGATGGCTGAACTTATGCCTCCAAAAAACAGAATAGAGGGCTAATTGGGCGAAAAACAGCGCAAGCAAATGCGCGATGGAGTATGTAATTCTTGATTGAGAAATTGCTTTAAACAGCGGGTACTTAGCCTCGTTTGAAAACCGGCTAAAAATCAGGGCGACCACTTGTTTTAAGACAAAATCAAGGACAAAGACCAAAAGCCCTAAAAAAAGGAACTTGGCCAAGACCTGAAGCATCCATCCGTCATAGATGTGATCCGCAACAAAATAATGAATCTTGTCGCTGATTAGCTGCAGGAAATCGAGTGTTTTATTTAATTCTTGCTCCACGAAGGCAAAATTAGCGAAATCGCTTGTGAATTCCTTGTGATTCTGTAAATTTAACGCAAATTTGAGATTATGGACCACGGAATTATCGTACTTATCAGCCTTGTTCTACTTCTGGTGGGACTCCTGGGCACATTCCTTCCGGTCTTACCCGGACTTTTACTGAGTCTTTGCGGACTCCTTATTTATAAATTTGGAACGGATGCGCCGCTTTCCATGGCTTACATCTGGATTTTTTCTTTCCTAACGCTCGCGGCTGTGGTTCTCAATTATATTATACCGGCCCGAACCACTAGAAAATATGGAGGCACACGCTGGGGCTCAATAGGCTCAGTGCTTGGAACTTTTTTTGGACTCTTTTTCATTCCCATTCCCTTTGGGTTTTTAATCGGTATGTTTCTTGGTGTCTTTGTCGGGGAACTCTTGCACGACCGGAGCGATACAAAAAAAGCCCTACGTTCGATGAAAGGGGCTTTGATAGGCTTCTTTTATGGCACTGGATTCAATTTCGTTGTCGCCCTTGCGATGCTCTTTGTCGTGGTGTACGACCTCTTTTAATTTAAAATCATCTAAAATGAAAACGCCTTTGCTTCGCTTTAGACTTTTTGCGGCTCTATTTTTAAGTCTAGGACTGCTTTTTACAAACTGCCAATCAAAAAAGTCAGTGACCCACCTGAAGGTGCCAAGTTCTAGTTCGACAAGCGATTCGTTAGAAAGCAAAACTCTAACCTTAGAGCTTTTAAAATCTGGATCGCTAAAGTTCGCGCCAAGTAAAGGACAAAGCGACCAAATTACAATTGAATTTACAAAGGTTCTAAATGAGAGTCGCTGTCCAAAGGATGTCAACTGCATTTGGGCTGGAAATGTCGAGGTGGCTGTAAATCTTGAAGTGAATGACTCAAAAAGTTCTTGGAGACTTATGTCCATTGGAGCCCAATCAAGTCCCGAGCTCGACTTCGAAGGGTACCGCTTCACGCTTGAAGAGGTAAACCCATACCCTCAAGCCAATAAAACTCTAGAAAAAGGGCCTTACTCGGTCAAAATTAAAGTCTCCCCTGCTTCTACGACCAATCCACCGGCGAAAGACCCTGAGAAACCAAATGCGAATTAATTTTTGAAAAGACCTTACTTCCAAAAAAACCACGGTAAGCGGCTAAAGGCGAGGGATGGGCACTTTGGAGTACCACATGTTTTTGACTATCGATTAGCGGTTGTTTTTTCTGAGCCTGAGCACCCCAAAGAACAAAAATAACCCTTTCTCTCTTTTCACTTAATTTTGACAGAATTAAATCAGTGACGACTTCCCATCCTAGGGCTTGATGGGATCCAGGTTGTGAGGCGCGTACACTTAAGACAGAGTTTAGTAATAAAACGCCTTGTCTTGCCCAGGATTCCAGATCCCCAGACTCCCTATGAATTTGCAGATCAGAATTAAGTTCCTTAAAAATATTTCGAAGCGACGGGGGAAGCTTTACGCCTTGATCTACGGAAAAGCTTAGCCCATTGGCCTGATCTGGCCCATGGTAAGGATCCTGGCCTACAATGACCACTTTTACATCTTCAAATGGCGTTAGCTCAAGGGCTCGAAACAGAAGCTCTTTTGGCGGATAACAAAGTCCCTGCTCGTATTCCTTATTGAGTACTAGTAAAAGTTCCTGATAAAAAGGGCTCGATTGTATGGGCTTTAAAATGCTGCTCCAACTCTCCATAGGGGTAAAATTTCGGATGGATTTCAAAGATACGGCCCTAAGGGAAACTAAAGAAAAGAAAACCCATAAGATTTACTATTTTTGCAACGTGCAGATAAAAACCGACGATTTAAACGAACTTGAATTTCCAGAGCTCCTCGCTCAGATTGCGCCTTTGGCCTATTCCACCAAGGTGGCAGAGCAGATCATGGCACTCTTCCCCCTTGCTTTTGAAGTGGCAGAGCGGGCCCTTAAAAAGACTTCTGAATACTTAACTAGTTTTCAGAGCCAAAACGCAATTCCATTTTCTGAGTATCCCGACATTCAGCAGGATTTACGGCATTTGGTAATTGAAAATTTCCGATTGGAAAACGCGGGTTTCATGAGAATTAAAGCGTTGAGTGAGCAGATCGGGCGTTTAAAGAAATTCTTCCCCAACGTTTCGCAGGCATTTCCACTACTTTTACAAGAGGTGGAACAACTCGACTACCGAAAAGAAATTGTTGACAAAGTAGACCGCGTCTTCAACAGATTTGGAGAGGTAAAAGGGGAAGCCTCCCCGGTTTTAAAGGAACTTCGAACTGAAATTCAGCACGCCCAAAAAGCCATCCAAGAAAACTTTAACCGAGCCTTAGTCACTTACGGAGGTCAAGATCTCTTAGACGACATTCGCGAGACAATTATAGACGATCACCGAGTCCTAGCCGTGAAGTCAGGATTTAAAAAACGGGTTCCAGGACCGACTCTAGGCGTTTCAAAAACAGGCTCTATATCGTACATTCAGCCCGAGAGTGTTCAAAAGCACCAGTTTCGACTTCGCGAAGCGCAGGAGCAGGAAAAAAAAGAAATTGACCGCATTCTACGCGCCCTTACAGCGGAACTTTCCGAGTTTGAGCCGCTACTATCCACTTACCAAGCCTATGCTTTTGATTTAGATCTGACGCAGGCCAAAGCCCGTTTTGCCGAGCTTACCAGCTCTGTTTTACCTAAATTAAATGCCCACCGCACACTTCGCTTAAAAGAAGCCTACCATCCCCTACTGCTTTTAAAAAACAAGAAAAAAGGCGAAATCATTTTTCCCCAGTCCCTCACGCTCACGGAGCAAAATCGAATCCTATGCATCTCGGGTCCCAATGCGGGAGGAAAATCCATCACCCTTAAAACGGTGGGACTTTTACAACTGATGATTCAAAGCGGTATAATGGTTCCCGTGCATCCAAAGAGCGAAATGTTCTTTTTTGATAAAATCGCCTCAGATATTGGCGATAACCAATCCATTGAAAACCATCTTTCCACCTACTCTTCTCGTCTTAAGAAGATGGCTGGTATCATTAAAGAGGCCGATCAAAACACCCTCTTACTCATCGATGAATTTGGAACAGGATCCGACCCTGAACTGGGCGGCGCTCTTGCAGAGAGCTTCTTAGAATTCTTTTATCAAAAGAGAAGTTTTGCGATCATCACCACCCACTACACCAATATTAAGTTACTCGTGGAACGATTGCCCGATGCGCAAAATGCAGCCATGCTTTTCGATGAGCGCACCTTTACCCCACTCTATAAACTTGAAGTTGGTCAGGCCGGAAGCTCCTTTACGTTTGAAGTGGCTGAGAAAAATAAAATCCCTCGATTTATTTTGAATTCAGCTAGGCAGAAAGTTGAAAAGGATGTCGTGAATTTGGATAAGACCATTGTAAAGCTCCAACAAGAGAAATTTGAAGTCGAAAAATTAAAATCCAATCTAGCGCTAACCAAAGAATCTAGCGAGGCTAAAAAGGAAAATCTGCAGAAGCTAAACGAGCAGATGCAGCAAAAGCTCTTTAACTTTCAAAAACTTTACGACCAAGAGCACCGAAAACTACAGTTTGGTTCGCGCATCGAGGAGTTCATAAAAAGTTATGCAAAGGGCAAGGCTCGAAAAGAAGTGGTCAAAGACTTTGTCAAGCTTCTGGAGCAGGAGAAATTCAAATCCCTTGAGTCCGTAGACACGGACGAGACCAAACGTCTGCAAGTCATAAAGCGCAAAGTGACTCAGCAACTGAAAAACAAAGAAATTCAGGAAAAGATCATTGAAACCAATGAACTAATTGAAAAGCGCACCAAGGACGAACGAGACCTTTGGCTTAAGCCAGGACAAAAAGTTCGTATCATTGGATCCTCCAGTGTGGGAACTCTCGATACGCTTACTAAAAATAAAGCCGTGGTGAATTTTGGTCACATTAAGACCACCATTGACGCCAGCAAACTGGAACGTGTTTAAAGGGCAAGCTTACCGCTTTTAAGAGACTCTTCAAAAAGGGAATCAAAAAGCACGCCCATTTCTTCTGAGGCGCGTTTCACAGCAGTTCCAACAATCTCTTCAACCATCTGCCCTTTGACATTGGCCTCGGTCCAACTTTTAGCGCTCGTGGCGCTATTAAGTAAGAATGGCATAATGCGATCTACTGCGCAGGCGAATACCGCATCGGGCGTCTCTTCCGCTTCAAACTCTTTCCACAGTTCTAAGAACTCATTCCCTAGGTCATTATTAAGAATCCCGAATAATGCCTTAGCGGCCTCAAGTTCCCGTTCATATTTGCCTACCATGGCCTTGGAGTCGAATAGAAAAGTGTCTCCTGCTTTAATTTCAACGATGTCGTGAATCGACAGCATCCGTAGTACTCTCAAAAGGTCTATCGACTCTTTTTGCTTTGCGTAGGGGTAAAGAATTTGAGCTAATACAACAATTTGCCAACTATGCTCCGCGGTATTCTCGCGACGCGATTCGTCTAAATTAAAATTACGGCGATCCACATTTTTCAATGCATCCATGGCCAAAATAAACTGAAGTTCGTTTTCAAGTGTCATTCTGCAATATTCGGAAAAAATTAGCAGACCGGTCGGCCCGACTCATCAATTAAAATGGCCTATAAATTAAAGTAGGAATTCCACTTACTGATTTTCCTAGAGGATA
>DCJS01000012.1:0-21145 GCA_002319955.1 Flavobacteriales bacterium UBA1694 | reverse complement strand
TAGCTGTAGAAAAACTATCAAAAAATGAATTTAAAAACTAATTAATTCCGTCAACAATCTACCAGAAATTGAAAATTCTTTCCTCTTCGCTTATGCTCAACTCAAGACTATCAAAAATTTTATCATTGATAATGAGCTACTTAACTCATTCCAATGATTTATTTTACTACTTTGTATTGCATAATACTAATATAATTACATATCTTTGTATGGTAAAGTTAAAGGTATAGCTTCTTAGCCTCTTAAGTTGAGTCGCTCCCTTTACAGAAATTAACCAACGCTTAAGTATTAAAAATGAATACAGAAAACACAAAAGCGCAAATGCGCAAAGGCATTCTGGAATTCTGCATCCTAAGCCTTATCAGCCGACGCGAAATGTACGTGTCCGATCTGATGGAGGAGCTAAAGAGCGGAAAACTCGATGTGGTGGAGGGCACTTTATACCCCCTTTTGACTCGGCTCAAAAATGGAGAATTCCTCTCCTACCGATGGGAAGAATCCACTGGAGGCCCACCCCGAAAATACTACCAAATTACAGAGAAAGGCACTCTATTTTTGGACGAACTACAAAACACCTGGAACGAACTCACCCATTCGGTGAACCAAATCACAAGCAAAATTTAGATTATCATGAACAAAACACTCTCCATAGGACTTGCAGGCTTCTCCTTCGTAATCGAAGAGCACGCCTACATCAAACTAAGCGACTACCTACAGGCTCTCAAGGGCTCATTAGATCCGCAGGAAGCTGAGGAAGTCATGCACGACATCGAAATTCGGATGGTCGAGATCTTCAAAGATATTCTAGGCGCTCGTGAGGTCATTAACTCTGAAGACGTTGAGAAAGTCATTTCCCAAATTGGCCGTCCCGAACAAATTGAACAACAAGAAGAAGCCTACTATTCAGAAACCAAAGAAAAGGCCTCGAAAACAAAAACCGCTTATACAGGGCAAAGACAACTTTTCAGAGATCCGGAAAGGCAAAAAATTGCGGGTGTTTGTGCGGGTCTTTCTTATTACACCGGTTTAGATATGACCATAATGCGCTCGATTTGGCTAGGACTAGCCTTACTTGGCGTTTTTACAGCGGCGATTTCAACTTCCGTAATTGTTCTAATTTACATCATTCTGTGGGTGGTTCTTCCCCCTGCAAAAACGGCTTCGGACTTTCTAAAAATGAAAGGCAAACCGGTCAATTTTGACAATTTAAAGGAAGAATCAAACAAGATCGTCCAATTCGCAAACGAATCCACCCAACGTGTGGGTGAAATCTACAATGAAAACAAACCTTATATTTCCTCAGCCACCAATAGCCTTTGGAATGTAGCGCGTTACGTCATAGGAGCCTTATTCCTTCTAATGAGTATTTCGGCTATCATTGGAACCTTTGCCGTATTTGGATTCATGGGAAACACGACCTTTAGCGGTTTCAACGAACTGGATTACCTTTTTGATGGGGATAACATTGGCTGGTCCGTGAAAGTCATGGCTGTAATCGCCACCTTAATACCAGCACTTCTCTTTGGGTACTTTGCAATTAAGCTTCTCTCCCCAAAGACGCAAATGAAAAACGTAGGCTATGTCTTACTTGCTCTTTTCGTCGTGCTACTTGGACTGGGTGCTTACTTTGGTATCAACATGGCCAAAAAGGACATGCTCTACAAAGGCCATAAGGAAGACATAGAAAACCTCGCCATTCCAACCACGAGCGACTCTATTTTTGTGGAAGTGAAAAAAGTGGACATTCCACAAGATTTCACAGCGTACGATAACGATTTATTCTCTGACAAAAACCGCGTCTTTGAAGAAGACCACCCGTATGTCGAAGTCAGTAGAAAAGCGAATATTCATGAGCCCTACCTTATCATTAAAAAAGAGGCGGAAGGCTATAACGTTCCACTTGAACTAAAAGTTCCTGTTGAAGTGAAAGGCAATACGATTCAACTTCCAAACTTTATTCAATACCCCTACCAACACCGCTTCCGGGACTATGATGTCCGCTACGAACTCGTTGTTCCACTAACCACCAAAGTCTTTAATTTAGCGACCAACAACCAATTAAGAATGATGGGCGATTTAGATGGGAATGGAATTGATGACAATGAC
The DNA here is from genome assembly GCA_002319955.1 of Flavobacteriales bacterium UBA1694. Lineage (GTDB taxonomy): Bacteria > Bacteroidota > Bacteroidia > Flavobacteriales > Weeksellaceae > Planobacterium_A. Next base: position 19,039 of record DCJS01000012.1, on the reverse strand, counting down.
GAGGACCAAGACGATAGAGACAATCCAGGGGTCCGCGTGTCTAAATCCGTCGAAGTCACTGTGGATGGCAAGCGCATCTCTTACGATTCGAAGCAGGGGGATAGTATCATTATTGACAATAAAAAATATTCAGGCCCAGAGGCAGACCGTATCTTAGATTCCCTTGATATTGATTTAGGCAAAGCCAAAGACATTCACATTCAAAGCGGAAAAAAAGAGATTATTATTAAAACCAACTAATTAGCTCATTTGGGCGGGTCCACGCGCCATAATAAAACAAAACAATGGATCCGCCTACTTGAACCTTAGTCGGTTAGGTGAAAAAAAATCACACAATGTAATGCTCGTATTGCTAAGATTGTCTTATATTTACCGAGCGGTAGTACCAAAAAAGAAACAAAACTTTAAAAACCACCATTGCCATGATACAGTTAGTACTTGATATTGTGATCAAAGTCATTGATTTTGTCACCAGTTTGTTTTAAGCGATTCAATTTTCAATATATTTGTAAAGTATAACCAATTGTTTTGGTTATACTTTTTTGTTTCACCCCCTAAAAAGTTCTATGAAAAAATTAATTGGAAGCCTGGCGCTTAAGCTTGTCGGATGGAAAGTGGTTTTACACGGCGATAAAGACAATCTGGACCGCTGCGTTCTTGTGGTTGCCCCCCACACCTACAACACGGAATTCATTCTGGGCTGCCTTGCCTACTGGAAACTTGGAAAGCCTCTTAAAATTATTATTAAAGACCAGCATACTAAAGCTTGGTACGGCCCACTTATCAAGGCCATTGGCGGTCTTGGAATTGACCGTTCTCAGAAAAATGACCTGGTGAATTTTGTGGCAAAAGAATTTGAAAAGGAGGATTTCAGCTTGGTTATTACACCCGAGGGGACACGCAGTTGGGTTCCTAAATGGCGCAAAGGGTTTTACCATATGGCGATGAAGGCAAAAGTACCCATCGTCGTGGCTGGGGGATGCTACAAAAAGAAAACGATTTTTTTAGCGCATCAAATTCCCTTCGAAGCACTTGAAAAAATGACTTACCAAGAAGTGCTTGAATCAATTAGCGCATACATTGTAAAAAACGACATCACACCAAAAATTCCAGAAAACTGGAACCCAAATATTTCTTAACGATGGATTCTGAACAGCAACTCAAGCAATTAAGTGCACTTAACGCCTGGGGAGAAGAGTCAATGGCTCTGACCCTTGGAATCAAATTTACAGCCATTGATGCCGATAGCCTCAGCGCCACCATGCCCGTATTGCCTCGGGTGCATCAACCTTATGGAATTCTGCACGGTGGTGCGAGTGTGGCCCTAGCGGAGACCTTAGGCTCAACGCTTTCCGTTTTGCACGTAGACCGCGAAAAGTTCGCTCCCGTGGGAACAAATATTAATTCGAACCACTTACGCAGCATTAGAGAAGGACTCATTACAGGCAAGGCGAGCTTCATTCGAAAAGGGAATACCATGCACGTCTCGCAAATTGAAATACGGGATGAAAAAGGGCGCCTAATCAACCACACCACAATGACTAATGCCATCATTCCTCTTTCAAAACTGTCCTAATGCTTTATTTCAAGCTTCCTTTCACTGAATCGCTCTATACCTTTGAGGGGCCAAGCTCCAGTGAGTATTTAAATTTTGCCTCCTTCGAAGGAGAAGAAACGGTAAAATTTAAAGGCCAATTAAAAGTCTGTACTGAAAAGCAGCTCTTAGAGTCTGAAGTCTTTGCCTCTGAGCTGGAGCAGCCTCCTAGTTTAGAGGTGCAAAGCCGAGAGGACTACGAGGATAAACTCCGAGCGAGCCTTGGAGTAATTAAAGAAAAGAAGCTGGAAAAATTGGTGCTATCAAGACGAAAAGTAGTTCCTTTTAAGAAACTATCCCTAACGCGGTCCTTTTTAAATTTAACGCGGCGTTACCCTGAGGCATTTTGCTACGTGTTTACCCATGAGTCCGGCGCATGGATTGGGGCCTTTTCTGAACTCTTAGGGTCGTATGATCTTAGAACGGGAGAATTTAAAACCATGAGCGTTGCTGGAACCCTGACCCTTGATAAAGACTGGGGTGAGAAAGAACTTGAGGAGCAGGCGGCCGTAACTCGGTTTATCGAGAAGACCCTTTCACTCTATGCAAGGGAGATTGAAAAATCGAGTACCTACTCGCACCCCTCTGGCGAGATTAAACATTTACGTACCGATTTCACTTGTCAGTTGCCCAAAGACTCCCTACAGCCCCTCATTAAGGCGCTCCATCCCACTCCTGCCGTGCTTGGAATGCCAAAGGATGTGTGCCTAAAGGCTCTCAAAGAGCTTGAACCTCATCCTAGAGAGCTTTATGCAGGCTACAGCCATCTACGCCTTGGCAACTGCCTCTACTTCTATGTCAACCTTCGGTGCGCAAGGCTTTTTAAATCCGAGGCACACCTTTTCGTCGGCGGTGGCATTACCGCCAAAAGTGACATTGAAACTGAATTTCAGGAAACGGAGCTTAAAGCCCTGGCCGTGTTAAATCAATTGGCGCTAGAACTTTAGACCTAAGCCTTCTTCTGTCCCGGGATTTTGGACCAAGTACTTAGAACAAATACGAGTAAAAGTCCTACGATACCGGCTACTAAAGAGACAAGGAATTTAGTATTATCCTCATGAAGCAGACCTTTTTCCCATTCGAAAGCATAAAGTATCACGCCTAAGAACACCACGAAAAGTCCTAAGAAAAATTTATAAAGTCGTTGCATAAAACGTCTATTAAAAATGAATATACGATTGAATAAGTTCTGCAAAGTTACTCGTAAATAATTTAATAGCGATGGCTAAAAGGATAATACCAAAGACTTTTTCAATAACTTTTAAAGTCGAGCGCCCTAACTTCCTTTCAATGAGATTTGCAGAGCGAAGAACGAGATAAACAAAAAGGGTGTTTAAAAGAATTCCAAAAATAATATTGATATCGTGGTACTGCGCTTTTAGCGAGAGTGTCGTGGTAAGAGTTCCTGCCCCTGCAATAAGAGGAAAGGCAATCGGCACGATGGAGGCGGCTTTTGCTTCCGCATGGCGCTGAATTTGAACGCCCAATATCATTTCAAGGGCAATGATGAATATGACGAAGGCTCCGGCAATGGCGAAAGAATTCACATCCACCCCGATGAACCCAAGTATTTGGTTCCCCACGAAAAGAAACGAAATCATAATCAGACCTGCCACAATAGAGGCTTTGCCCGATTCAATACTCCCAAATTTCTGTTTGAGACTCACAATAATAGGAATCGATCCGATGATGTCAATCACCGCAAAAAGAATCATCGAACAGGTGAAAATTTCTTTGAAAGAAAAATGCGTAAATACTTCCATAGCCCAAATTATTGATTTTGCAAAAATATGAATAATAAGAAGAATTATATAATTTTTCTGTAAATTATTTCAGCCTGCTCATAAAGCCCCTCTAGTGGCTCTGCAGCGTGACTAGGGGCGTACTTTTCCATCTTCACTTTCTCCCTAAAGTTGCGATACTCCTCTGCGGCCATAGCCCCAAAACGGGCTTCAATTTGCGATTTTAATCCTTTTGGCTCGAGAGGGCTTACTTTTGCCTGAGCCCGAGTATCCAACTCTTCTAAGCTTTCAAAAAACGCCTCACGGTTTCCACTACGAGCCTCCAAAGAAAGCTCGTTAAAGAGGCTCTCAAAGTCCGAAGAAAGCGCCTGACGAATCTTTTGCTCGGTTTCATGCACGCTTCCCAGATCGACTTTATGGGTTTTAGGACCTTGGCGCGATAAGCGTCTATAGAGCGAATACAACAGCAAAATAAGAGCTAAAAACAGCGCAATCAAGGTGTAATTTGAAAGCAGTGTTTTCCAATTTAATTTATCTTTCTCTTCAATCTTGTATTGAGCCGTTTCCACAATCGGTGTGTTCACTGTTTCAAGAACACTGTTGGTGTACTCGTTCACCTTTTCGATGGCGGATTTACTTCCCCGAATCTGCTCCGCGGTTAGCACATTTAACTGCACAGGACTTGGTTCTAAGCGGTGGTACACGCCGTCCTTGGGATCAAAGTAGACAAAGGGTTCACTTGAAATTGTAAAGAGGCCTGCGCTCTTAGGAATGACTAAATAGGTGGCGCTGACTGTGCCCTCAAGTCCACGTTCACCTCCGAGAATGCGCGCCGATAGTTCTGGGCGAAACATCGAATGCGCCGCACTATTTCGTAGTTTAGGAAGCATGGAGCGGTTTAAATTGCCTGCCCCCGTAAGGCGAAGCTCTATGGGAATGGCTTTTCCCACTTCGAAAGGCTCCTCAGACCCTTTGGAAGTCAAACTGAGTTGATAGGACCCAACGACTCCTTTGTAATTTGCAGGGGCTGAATCAGGAAGCTCTTTTACGCGAATGCGGGCCCCTTGGCTGTAAACCTGCTGGGTGGCATTTCGGTCTTCCACCACGGTGACACTGACCGCAGGCACTAGTAGAGTCCCAGGCTTTGTGGCTAAAATTAGCGCCTTCCCAATGACCTGGGAAGAGACACCTGTTTTTTGCTCAATCTCTGATTTATCGTATGCCACAGGCTTAAAGCGCATGTGCTCACTTTTAGGATAGTGCACCTTGCCCACGCGTCGAAGCTGGTTGAAATCTTTACTATGGGCGCGAATAACCGCCAAAGTTGGCTGGTTTGGATACACCTGCTTTTGCTCGATTTCCATGGAAATCGTAATTTTCGATAACTCTGACTCCTGCACGCCCCCAGAATTAAACCCCATATCGCGCACCGTAATGTCAAAGGGGTCGGTCATATAGATCTGTCCATTGACCGTCACAAGGAACGAGCCGATCTTAAATTTTCCGCTCGATTTTGGTTCTAATAGGAACTCATAGATAAGTTGATTAATCACGGTACTGGTGGAAGGATCCCCGTAGGTTTGTCGAACGGAGCCTTGGCCTAAAACGTGAAATTTAGAAAGGTCTGGCGTCCTTAGGGGCGTTTCCTGAATCAGGTCATTTCCATTCAGCTCCTGAATTACATACAGGGTAAAACGCTCCTTCCCGTTAAGAACTTTCTTATCGGTATCAGCCATTAAACTTACTTGGGCGTAATGGAGGACCGTGCCTAATAGTACCAATAAAATGACGAGCCTTGCCTTCATTACCAATCTTTCTCGTTGCTCCTTGGCACCGAATATGTGTTTTTATTTAATATTTTTCGCGCCGTCTCAGACTCTCTGCCTTCTACTCGATTGAGTAGAGCCTTTTGCTCGTCTTTGGAGAGTCGAGCGCCTTTGGGCATCTCTCCGGGAGAATCCGCCTGCGCGCCTTGCCCCTCACCCTGAGTGCCCGATTCGCCCTGACCCGGTTTTCCATTTTGGTCTTTTTGCGTGCCTTTGCTTTTAGTCTCGCCCCCTTGGCCCCCGCCTTGAGCATTAGACTCTTTTTCTTTTTCCTTAAGCATGGCAATCTCGTAATTACGCCGCGCTGCTTCGTTGTAGGGGTCCAATTTTAAAGCCTTCTTGTAGGCCGCTGCCGCCGCCTTAGAATCGTCTAGATTCATTAAGGTGTTGCCCATATTGTACTGAGCCAAGAGTCTCTCCTCTTTGTCTTTTGCTAAAGTTAAGGCTTTTTCATATTCTGCTTTGGCTTCTGGGAATTTTTTGTCTTTATACAGTGCATTCCCTAAGTTATAGTGGGCTGCAAAGTCCTTTGGACTAGCCGTTATAGCGCCCAAAAACTTGGATTCAGAGCCCGAAAAATCGCCTTTGTCGAAAAGCCGGTTGCCCTCATGCATCAATGTCTTGTAATGGGTTTGTGCACTTAACACACTAAAACCCACGAAAAGACAGACTATAAGACTATAAAATTTTCTAACCATTGCTGCTACAAAATTATTTCTTTTAATCTGAATAAGTAAGGGGAAATTCGTTAAAGTTTGGTTAAAAGGAACTTCTAAGCCCAAGGCCTAGAGCCCAAAGCCTTTTTTGGGGTTAAAAAGAAGGATTAAAAGAAAAAGTCCAATGGCTACGCCTAGGAAATATTGGTAGTAATGCGTCGCGTTTTGAGAGTCGACATAAAGACTCGAGCTTCCTGAATTCTCCTTAATGCCGCGAGAAATCTCCTGCACGGCATTTTCAAGCGAATTCCCTTGAATATACACCCCGCCTGTACCTTGTGCAAGGGCCTCAAGGGCCTTTTCTTGTCTCTGACTCACCACGGTTTCTCCCGAGGGTGCCATTTTATAGCCTAAGAGCTGGCCATAAAGGTATTCGGGCACAGGGGCGCCCTGGTCCGTGCCAATGCCAACACTGATGACGCGAATTCCTTCCTGCTTTGCCAATTTCAGGGCTGCTTTTTGCTGCGTTTCATTATCCTCTCCATCCGAGAGCAGAACCACTTGGCGAGAGCCTTTGGGAATGTTTTTAAACTTATTCACGGCCTCCTCCATCGCCTTTAGAAAGTCCGTGCCCTGGTTTTGAAGAATGGACGTTTCGATGCCTTGCACATAGGTTTGAACGGCCGTAAAATCGGTGGTCAAAGGAAGTATGGAGCGTCCCTCTGCCGCAAACACGACGATACCGACGCGCTCATTTTCTAAATTTTGAAGCACATTAATTAAGACGTTCTTTCCCATGCTCAGACGGCTAGGCTCCACATCTTGGGCATTCATAGAACTCGACACATCGAGCATGAACAGCACATTACTCATCTTTTGCTCCGTTTTAATCCGCTGGCTGCCCCCTAAGACATCCACCAAAGCCAATACAAGAAATGCCACGGCGAGAAGATACAGCGTGGGGATCACTTTTGAAAAACCTTGGGTTTTCCCAAAGAGAACTTCTTGAAAACGGGGCTCTGCAAACTCCGAGCGCACCTGGCCTCGCCAACGCAAAAAGCCGCCAATCAGCACCCCTAACAAGGGGACTAGAAGCAGCAGGATCAAATACCAAGAATTGCCTAGGCTTAAGTTCATTCCCATTCTAAATCTAAACTATCGTTTTAAACACCACCCATCTCAACAGGGCCTCTAGGAGAAGTACCAAAAGGGCTCCAAGAAGCAAATACCGAAAGTACTCCGTGTAATTATATAATTTCGAGGTCTTTACCTCGGATTTTTCTAACTGATTAATTTGCGCATAAACTTCTTGTAGGGCCTCATTCGAGGTCGCTCTAAAATACTTTCCGCCTGTAGTGCGCGCAATATCAAGTAAAGTCGGTTCATCAATCTTAACTTCGGCCTCCGTAAAAACAAGCTCGCCAAAGAAATCTAGACTGGTCGGCATTAAGGCGTAGCCATTAGTCCCAATCCCAATTGTATAGACTTTTATTCCCAAACTTTGAGCCAAATTCGCGGCCACTTGAGGGGAGATTGAATTTTCAATCGTATTCACCCCATCGGTCATCAAAATAATGACTTTAGTCTTGGCTTTCGAGTGCCGAAGGTGAGTCGCTGCCACAGAGAGCCCCTCGCCTATGGCCGTTCCCGGCGAAAGCTCAATAGGGTCAATCTGGTTAATTTCATCCAGAACAATTTGATGGTCCGACGTGACGGGCACTTTTGTTAGCGCCTCCCCACTGTAGGTCACCAAACCAATTCGATCCCCGGGACGCTCTTTTACAAACTGGCTCGCAATTCTTTGAAGTGCCGTAAGGCGGTCCGGTTCTAAATCTTTTGAAAGCATGCTTAAAGACACATCAACGGTAAGCATGATATCGAGTCCTTTGGAATCGTCTTGTAATTCTGAAATGCTAAAGGTTCGGGGCCTTGCCATGGCTAAAAACAAAAGACTTAAAACCAAATATTTAGAAAAGGTTAAGAGTTTTAAAACAAGCCGATAACCCCGAGATTCAGTCATGTCTTGAATGGAGCTTATTTTCAGCTGTTTGGCACGTTTAGAAGAGGCGTCTCTTAGAGCCAGGGGAATAAAGAAAAGAAACAGCAGTAAGAACCACGGGTTCTCCCACTGAAAATTAAAATCAAACATCCTTTCTTAAGTTTTCAAATTCTATATCCTTAGTTGAATCCTTAACGAGCTGCACGATCGATTCAAAATCTTTTTCCATGGTGGGCTCGTCTGGGAAGGTTTTTGCAAACTTCACTAAGTCGCCCCGTTGAAACACGTCTTTTATGATGGCCTCATTGGCTGAAGAAACGGTTTGATTCATATGGATGAGATCCAGTAAATCGTCCGTTAAGAGAACATCCGCAGGCAGGCGGTACTGACGCGTTAAAAACGCCCGAGAAATATCAATTAGTTCGACATAAAAGGCGCGGTAATTCCCACTTTCAATATACTGCTTCTTTTTAAGCTGCGTGAGGGCTTTAAGGGTCTGGTTCGTGGCCACTTTGGGGGAAGACTTCTGTTTTCTTCCATACCGAATAAAGGCAATAATTAAAAACACGATGGCCACAAGGGCAAGCAGTCCTAAAAGATAGAACTTGTAGAGCTCCCAGTAATCGCCCAGAGTGAGCTCGACTTGGCGGTTTTTCAAGATATCATTTATCTTATCGCCCTTTTGAGCCGTGTTAACCACCTCAAGGGTGTAGGGAATTGTTTTTAAAATCTGATCCCCGACTTTTACCTCAAAAGCTGGAAGCGTGAATTGGCCCTGCTCAAAAACCGTAAACGTAATGAGCCGCTCGTAGTGGTCGCCTTGCAAACTAATGCTGTCGCTGATCTCTTCAAAATGAAACGGGAGCAGTTCATTTCTTGGCGCTAATTGCACGGACTTCCCCGCTAAATCATCAATGCGTATTTTGTAGGTATTGGGCTCGGCTAGGGCAATGGTTTTCTTTTCTAGAACAGAAAACAAGGTTTGCCCACTTAGGGCAAGGCTCAAGAGTCCTAACACGATGAATAGTAGTTTTTTCAATCCTTTTGGTCTTTATCGTTTTAAAAAATACTGGTGTAACGCCGTGGTATAGGGGGCGCCTGTTTGCAAATCGATTAACCCGGCACTGTGTTTTTCCAACTGCTCTTTGAAGTGCTTGACTTTATCGAGTCGGTTCTGCGCGTAGTCGTAGCGCCAGCGTTTACTCGAGGTGTTTACCCAGCGTACTTGACCCGTTTCAGAGTCCTCAAAAGCCAAATAGCCCACATTGGGAATCTCCATATCACTTTGGTCGCTCACCCGAAAGGCTAAAAGGCTGTGGGACCTTGCGGCCACCCCTAAGATTTTCTCTTCAATGTCGTCTTGGAAATCAGAGAGTATAAGAACAAAGGCTTTCTTCTTAAAGACTTTTAAAAGGTAGGCTAAGGCCTGGTGGGTCTTACTTTTTGCAGCCACAGGCTCAAAAGAAAGAATCTGAGACAAAATGGACAGCACATGCTTGCGGCCTTTCTTAGGGGGAATCACTTTATACACTTGGTCTGCATAAAGAATCAGTCCAACCTTGTCATTATTTCCGACAGCGGAAAAGCCGACACTGGCACAAATTTCTGCTACATATTCCCGCTTAAGTGCGCCTTGGGTCCCAAAATCCATCGAGGCGGACACATCCACCATAAGCATGACAGTAAGCTCTCGTTCCTCCTGCATCACTTTGACATAAGGCTCTTTAAAACGCGCTGTTTTGTTCCAATCAATTCGCCGAATTTCATCCCCAGGCTCGTAAGGCCGAATCTCTGAAAAAACCATCCCCTGACCTTTAAAAGCACTATGGTACTGCCCCATGAGCGCAGCCTGGCTCTTATGCCGGGTACGAATCTCAATCTGCTTTACTTTTTTTACAAGGTCTTTTATGTCCATAGGGCGACTTTACGATTACGGCACACAGGCGCTTTAAGGTGCCTGAATTTTTGAGAGAATTTTTTCAATTAAGGACTCCGTGGTTAAGTCCTCGGCCTGCGCTTCAAAGCTCAGCCCAATACGGTGTCGCAGCACATCCATGGCCACTGCTTTTACGTCTTCAGGGATAACAAACGCGCGGTTTTGTAAAAAGGCATAGGCGCGACTCGCAATCGCTAAATTAATGGAAGCTCGTGGTGAGGCCCCAAACGTTAAGTACTCGGACAGCTCCGAAAGTCCATACTTCTCTGGGTACCGCGTCGCAAATACCATATCAAGAATGTATTTTTCAATTTTTTCGTCTAAGTAGATTTGGCTCACGAGCTCACGCGCCTCGAGGATCTGCTCTAAACTAACCACCGGATTAATCACCGCAGGTGCCTTTGTAGCAACCCGACGCATGACTTCACGTTCGTGCTCAAACTCAGGGTAATCAATGGTACACTTTAGCATAAAGCGGTCGCTTTGCGCCTCGGGAAGTGTGTAGGTTCCTTCCTGATCAATCGGGTTTTGCGTGGCCAATACGAGAAAGGGCTCTGGAAGGGCCATGGTCTCATCACCGATGGTTACTTGGCGCTCTTGCATGGCTTCTAAAAGAGCAGACTGCACTTTAGAAGGGGCCCGGTTTATCTCATCCGCTAACACAAAGTTTGCAAAAATGGGGCCTCGCTTGATAAGAAAATCGTTCTCTTTTATGTTGTAAATCTGGGTACCAACCACGTCTGCGGGCAAAAGATCCGGGGTAAACTGGATTCTTGAAAACGCCCCATGAACCGCCTGAGCTAAGGATTTTATAGCTAGGGTTTTGGCTAGGCCGGGAACACCCTCTAAGAGCACGTGACCACTGCCTAAAAGACCGATTAAAAGGCGGTCTATCATGTAAGACTGCCCCACGATGGCTTTATTTATTTCCTGTTTAAGAAGGCTGAAATGCCTATTACTTGCACTAAGCTTTTGCGTTAGAAGTTGGAGATCTGGCGCCTGCTTTAATTCTGACATAAGTTGGGTTTAGTATTGCTGGGGGTAAAATTGCGATAATTACAGCCAAAAGTCAACACAAGGACTGCCAATTTCGAGTTAAAATTTGTTAAATGTCGCGGCTTAACCCCTTACAAAGCTAAAGAAATTTTAACGCTCCTGGATTAGCGCTTTGTGAGGGAAAAACCTTTAGTTCTGTTTTTCAATACATTAGATTTATCCTAGGAGGGAAAAGAGCGCTTTGAGACGCTTTCAAATCTAAGGCCTGCCCTTGTGATTTACAATTAATTAAAGTACTTTTGAGCCTTAAATACCAAGTCTTATGACCTACGATTTTCAGACCCACCTGCAGGTCAGAAAAAACTTAAAAGAGATTCTCGTATCCACCCCTTATGAGGACCTGATGCTGATTCCAGACGGGTTTAACAATAACCTATATTGGAACTTAGCCCACTGTGTGGCCACGCAGCAACTTCTGCATTACTACCTAAGCGGCAACTCATTTCGTATTGATAAGTATTGGGTCGAAACCTACAAAAAGGGCACGCTTCCCAATTTAGACGTCTCGCAGTCAGAGATCGAAGACCTTGGATTTTTACTCACTGAAACCTCAAAAATACTAACCAAAGACTTTGAAGCCGGACTTTTCACCGAGTATAAAACCTATTCTACAAGCTTTGGTATTTCGCTTAATTCCATAGAGGAGGCGATCCAATTTAATAATCTGCATGAAGGCCTACACTACGGCTATGCCCTTGCACAAAAACGCGCCATTTTAGGCGAAACACACTAATATGAGAGAAACGAATGAGCCTCAAATGGGCGATAGAAAGGAAGACATGATCTTTGGGGTTCACCCCGTAATCGAAGCGATTGAATCGGGAAAAACCATCGATAAACTCTTTATACAAAACCAACTTCTTGGCCCCAACGTCCAAGAACTAAAAGCGGTTTTATCCAAATATAAAATTCGTCCCAATTATGTGCCGGTTGAAAAATTAAACCGCCTGACCAAAAAGACCCACCAAGGTGTGGTGGCTTTCATCGCACAGGTACCTATTTACTCAATTGAGCAGCTCCTTCCAGAACTTTTAGAGCAGGGGAAAACCCCTTTGCTTTTAATATTAGACCGCCTCACAGACGTTCGAAATTTTGGTGCCATTTGCCGCACGGCAGAGTGCGTTGGCGTTGATGCGGTGATAATTCCTGAGAAGGGCGGTGCGCCGATTTCTTCCGACTCAATTAAAACCTCCGCAGGAGCCCTATTCAACATCAAAATCTGTAAGGAAAAGAACCTTGCGCACACCGTGGATTTCCTTCAACAAAATGGTGTTTTAGTTTATGCTGCGACCGAAAAGGCTCAGAAACTGGCCTACGAAGTAGACTTTAATGAACCTTGCGCCCTGGTAATGGGGAACGAGGAGAGTGGAATTTCAAAAGAAGTTCTTCACCACGCCGATGAGAAAATCAAACTGCCAATTCAAGGAAAAACGCAGTCCCTAAACGTGTCCGTTGCCACTGGAGCCATTCTCTATGAAGCCATTCGTCAAAAATCGAATTTCTAATTCGATTTAAAAAGCCCACGACCAACCTTATTTGACTTAATTTATGAAAAAATACACCCTCGTCCTACTTGCAGCCCTAAGTTTAAGCGCTTGCAAAAAAGAAGCCACCTCTCAAAGTAAAGCGACTTCTAGTGACAGCCTTTCAGGCGGTGCTGCAAGCGATTCAGCCACCACGTCATTAGCAGCGAGCCTAGAGGGCCCGGCTATCACGGAGATTAATGGTCTCTACGTTCAAACCTTTAAACTGACCCCTGGACAGACTTACCCTCTTACGACTTACCAAAGAAACGTTCAATCCATGGTTGGACCAGACGGCAAGACCCAAAGAGCGACCAGTAATTCGACGGACGAAATGAGCTTTACCGTTAACGATTTAAATCAGGGGCTTTACGGTATTACAATTAATCTCTTAGGAAAATCAAACTCACAAACCGCGGGAGGCAAAACGGTCTCGGTGGATACCAAAGGTAAAGAGCCTGAGGACCCGCAATTAAGAGTGATGTGGCACATGAACCGCGCGCTCACGGGAAACAAGCTTCAGATGAAAATGAAGACCAGTGGCGAGGTTCTTTCAATCGGTGGATTCGAGCCTATTTATAAGAAAATCACTCAAGCGGCCACCACTCAAATTAAAGACGAGGCACAAAGAGCCGACTTTATTAAGAGCTTCAAAGAAAGCTTTAATGAGAATACTATTAAAGAGCAGTTCACCAAGAACCTTATGGTCCTTCCAAAAGCAGGCGCAAAGCTTGGCCAAAAATGGAGTGAAACAGAAAATGCAGCGCCCGACGGCTCTGTAAAATTAACCACTAATTTCACCTTAGAGAAAGTCGAAAACGGCATTCTGACCATTAAGGTGGACGGAGGCATTCCAAAAAAAGAAGACACCAAAACAAACGAGGGTGTCACCCACCAAATCTCCTCAGAACTAAGTCAAACGGGCTCGGTGACTTTGGATCAAGCCACAGGCTGGATCAAGAACCAAAGCGTGAGTGTTAAAACCACACAAAGCCAAACGCTTTCTGATGGAAAACAAAAAGAAACCATGAAGAGCGAATCCATCTCCACGGTAATCGTAAACCCAGATAAATAAAGATTTTTTAGACAAATGAAATTCATCCTTCTCACGATACTCTCCACGATCATTATCTTCTTTGTGTGGAACATTTTAAAGCGGCTTTTTTTCAATAAGTTCTACCAATTCCCACCCCAAAAAAAAGCGGGGGAATCAAAGAAAGAAAAAGACAAATCCTCTTTAAATTGGGATGCGGAGACCGTGAGCTACGAAGAGATCAATCAAAAAACAAATGGCCAAAAAGACTAAACTCTATTACGTATTACTTTCTTTAGGGATTATTCTTTTGATCTCCCTACTGTATCTTTTGCCGGTGCTCAGTGGCAAGACGCTCATACAACCGGATATTGTCCACTACAAGGGCGGGGCTAAGGAACTCTTAGACTACCGCGCGGCAAACGCAAAGGAAACCTATTGGAGTGATGCGATGTTTGGCGGGATGCCGACCTACCAGTCGGGGGCGCAGTTTCGAGGCGATTTAATCAAGCAACTTGATTACGCGTTGCAGGTTCTTCCGCGGCCAGCAAATTACCTGGTCTTACTCATGGGCGGGTTTTTCCTTTTGGGCTATGTGGTTACCAAAAATTGGAAATACGCGCTTTTAGGGGCCACCTTTTTTGGACTCTCCACCTATTTTTACATCATTATCGCCGCTGGGCATAACGGCAAGGTCCATACCCTGGCCTATTTCGCGCCTCTTTTGGCCGGAATCCTTTTAGTTTACATTCGAAAGAAATACGTTCTGGGTTTCATCGTAACGGGGCTTTCTATGGGTCTTCAAATTTCAGCGAACCACCCGCAAATGACCTATTACCTCTTTCTTGCCCTAGGCTTTCTATTTATAAGCGAGCTCGTTTGCGCTCTTAAGGACCGCACTCAAATGCCTCATTTTTTGAAAAGTTCTTTAATTCTAGCCCTTGCCTTTGGATTGGGCGTGGGAATGAATTCCCAACGGCTCTTAGCCAATGCGGAGTTCGTGGGAGAAACAACCAGAGGAAAACAAATTTTAGACACAAGCACCCACTCGAGTGAGGCCTCAGGCCTGGATAAAGAGTCCATCACCATGTGGAGTTACGGCAAATTAGAAACCTTAAACCTCTTTATTCCTCGCCTCATGGGAGGGGCTTCAAGTGAGAAAGGCTCCGATAAGATTATGGAAGGGCTACAGTCCCTCGTGCAGCAAAACGTCTCGAGTCAGGCCCAGTGGGACCGAATTTCTAAGGGACTAAGTAGTCTTACCTATTGGGGGGAGCAGCCCGGAACCTCGGGGCCGGCCTACCAAGGGGCCGTGGTGGTTTTCTTAGCGATTCTAGGGTTCTTCTTTGTGAGAAAATCCTACCGTTACTGGATTTTAGGGGCCAGTATTCTAACCATTTTACTCGCCTGGGGGCATAATTTCGCCTTCTTAACCGACCTTTTCATTGAGTACTTACCGCTGTATAATAAATTTAGAGCGCCTTCTTCAATCCTGGTTGTGGTGGAACTCTTATTTCCCCTGGTGGCCATTTTAGGTCTCTACCGCTTTTTTAACAGTAAAACCTTAACGCCAGAATTCAAACAAAAAACGCTCACGCGCGTCACTATGGGTGTCGTAGGCTTTTTACTACTCCTTATTATAGGTGGAAAATCCCTATTAGGGTTTTCGACTCCGCGTGAACAAACCTATCTCCCCCCTTACCTCTTAGACTTCCTCTCTGAGCAGCGCTATTCAATGTTTTTGACCGATAGCCTTAAGACCCTAGGGTACGTGGTGGTGGTCTTTTCTCTGCTCTTTCTAAGTTTAAAGCAAAAACTCTCGCAAAATTTAGTTCTCCTTTTAATTGGCTTAATTAGCCTCGTGGATTTATGGAGCGTTAATAAGCGGTATTTGAATGATTCAAATTTTGTGGAGCAGGCCTTTGCCGACCAGCCCTTTTTAACGGAAGATTCCGAATTCCTCTATGAAAAAGCGCAGGACAACCCCTATATTCAAGGCCTTTTGGGACAAATCCCGGTTAACAAAGCCTTAGAGGCAGTAACAACGCAGGACCCGGGGCATTACCGAATTTACAACCAGACCCTTGGGGCGTTTAGTGAAACCAACACCTCGTATTTCAAATCCTCCATCGGCGGGTATTCAGCGGCCAAACTAAGACGCTACGACGATGTGATAGACCACTATTTTATCAATGGCGATTCGGTCCAGCTCCCGAAAATCCTAAATCTCTTAAACGCCAAATACTTGCTTTACGGCTCAAGCCAGGAGCCTATGGTGGCGCTTAACCCAGAGGCAAACGGCCCGGGGTGGCTCGTTTCTGAGATCCAACTAGCCAAAACGGCGAACGACGAATTTAAAGCCATCGGTGAGATTGATAGCAAAACGACCGCCGTTGTGAATGAAAAGGATGCGGCGTACTTTGAGGGTAAACCCCTTGCCAAAGACTCGAGTGCCACCCTTAGCTTAACCAAGTATGAAGCAAATGAAATCGCCTTTAAATCGGTTTCAAAAACGCCTCAATTAGCGGTGCTTTCAGAAATCTATTACCCGCACGGCTGGAGCGCCTATGTGGACCAAAAGCCTGCGCAGTACATTAAGGTAAATTACCTACTTCGAGGCGTGTATGTTCCCCAGGGGACGCATGAGATTAAAATGGTCTTTGAGCCAAAGGTCATCCAACAAGGGAAACTCTACTCTATGGCCTTTAGTGGACTTTTTGTTCTACTCGCCGGCCTTGGGTTTTATCTTGAGCGAAGACAAGAAAAAGCAAAACGAGCTTAAAAGGCCGCATGGATAAAAAGAAAGTTTTAATCGTAACGTATTACTGGCCTCCCGCTGGAGGACCAGGCGTGCAGCGCTGGTTAAAATTCGCCAAGTACCTCCCTGAATTTGGCTTTCAGCCCATAATCTATACGCCTGAGAATCCAAGCTACCCGCTTGTTGACCAGAGTCTGAAGAAAGAGGTGCCTGCAGGGATTCCAATTGTAAAGACCAAAATTATAGAGCCTTACGCCTTAGCCGAGCGCCTAAGCAAAGGCAATAAGAAATTTAAAGCGGGGCAGTTTGATTTAAAACAGAACCAAAGTTTCTTAGCAAAGCTCTCCATTTGGGTAAGAGGGAATTTCTTTATCCCGGATGCCAGAAAGTTTTGGATTCGTCCGTCAGTGAAATTCCTAAAAACCTACCTTCAGGAGCAGGGCATTGACACGGTGATTACCACCGGGCCCCCACATTCGATGCATTTAATCGGCTTAAAATTAAAAGAGCAGAATCCCCAATTAAAGTGGGTCGCTGATTTCAGAGACCCTTGGACTGAAATCTCCTATTACAGACACCTTAAGCTCTCCAAACGCTCAGACAAAAAGCACCGCGATTTAGAAAAACAGGTCCTTCAATCCGCAGATCTTATCTTAGCTACCAGCTTCTCTGACGCTGAGAATTTTAAAGCTCTTGGAGCGAATGCCCAGTGCATTACCAACGGCTTCGATCCGAGTGATACCTGTGCGAGCCCTGAAACGCCGATCGAACTTCCACAGCAGTTCACAATTGCCTACATGGGCGTGTTAGAACAGCTTCGTAATCCAGCCCTTCTATGGGAGATTTTAAGTGAACTTTTAGAGGAAATTCCTGAACTTAAGGAGGATTTAATTCTCGAATTTATTGGCCGAATCGATCCTAAAATACTAAGCTCTTTGAACTCAGGCCCCCTAAAGGCTCATGTTATTGAGAAAGGCTATTTACCGCATCAAGAGGCTTTAGCGCAGATGCAAAAGGCCGCTCTACTGCTGATCACGAATTTTGACTCTTCAAGCTCGAAAGGAATTATTCCTGGAAAGCTCTTTGAATATTTAGCCTCAGAAAAAGCAATTCTTTCGTTTGGTCCTAAAGAGGCTGATGTCGCCCGAATACTTGAGCAAACCGGTAGCGGCTCCCATTTTGGATATACTGAACATCTCAAGCTTAAGGCATTCCTAAAAGAGAAATACGCCGAATTTAAAAGCGAAGCCCACTTTAAACCAAGCGGCTCAATTGAGCCCTACGCTCGCCCTGCACTTACTCAGACCCTCGCAAAGGCTTTAAATGAGCTTTAGGTGACCCTAATGGGTTTTCCTTCATTTGAATCTCAAGATTATCCCTTTCCTAATTTCGTTTGACAATTTTCAACAAACGATGAACTACCCTTTAAAGTGAGAAAATTATGAAAAGTCCATTTACAGGAAATGAAACTGACCGTTGAGAAAAAATAGTCAATTTCAAAAAGCAAGAGATTGAGTACTTAAACCTCAGTTATTTTTGTGAAAAAAGCAATAGTAAATTTGTATCTAGGGAGTTAGAGGAACGAAACATTAAACAGATACACAACAAATAATGGGAATTGATTTCAATTCCCTTTCCCAAGGAAATAAATTAACTACGGCAGAATTAGGGCCTTCCAGCGGCAAAAATGAGTGAGGTATTTGGTTTAAACGTGCTCTTGGACACAATCGGCCTGAATATCCCTAGTAAAATAAATACCCTAAGATCGCCATGCGGCGCTTATAAATTCTATTCACCGCATATATGCGGTGAATAATTCGTATATTTACCGCAAGAAAAAAATTCAGTTATGGCAAAGTACATCTATCACTATGAAAACTGGACTAATTTCACTTGGGAAGACAAAACCATTAATGTTGTTTTTGGGGAAGTTCGCCATTTGCAAGGGAAAATCGCTGGACAAATGAGTTCACTAGGCTTTTCTACAAAAGAAGAAGCGAATCTTACCACTCTTACTTTAGATGTGGTAAAATCATCAGAAATTGAAGGTGAGACCTTGAATTACGAACAAGTACGCTCTTCCATAGCGAGACATTTAGGATTGGATGTAGCGGGATTAATATCCACAAATAGACATATTGAAGGTGTCGTAGAAATGATGGTGGACGCAACCCAAAATTATCTGCACCCTTTAACTCACGAGCGTCTATTTGGTTGGTATTCGGCATTATTTCCAACAGGACGAAGTGGAATGCACAAAATTGAAGTTGGAGATTACCGCAGCGGTGAAATGCAAATTGTGTCTGGAGCAATGGGCAAAGAAAAAATACATTACAAGGCTGTTGATGCTAATTTGGTAAAGCAAGAAATGGATCGTTTCCTTGACTGGATGAATGAAAATTCAGACATAGATTTGGTGTTAAAATCTGCAATTGCTCATTTTTGGTTCATCATCATACATCCTTTTGACGATGGAAACGGAAGAATTGCCAGAGCGATTTCAGATTTACTTTTAGCTCGTGCAGATGGAAGTTCAGAACGATATTACAGTATGTCAAGCCAAATATTGGTAGAAAGAAAACGCTATTACGAGATACTACAGAAAGTACAACACAGCCAGGGCGATATAACAGAATGGCTTGAGTGGTTTTTGAATTGTCTAAAAAATGCTTTATATGAAACAGAAACCGTCCTGAAAAAGGTCGTATATAAAGCAGAATTCTGGAAAATCCACCAGCACACTTCCTTGAACGAAAGGCAGCGTTTGATCCTAAATAAACTACTCGATGGTTTTGATGGGAAATTAAAAACTTCAAAGTGGGCGAAAATCGCCAAATGCTCCACCGATACTGCATTACGTGACATGAAAGATTTAATAAAAAAAGGGATCCTAAAACAGGAACAGCAAGGTGGTCG
>DCJS01000011.1:9970-31673 GCA_002319955.1 Flavobacteriales bacterium UBA1694 | reverse complement strand
AGTGATGAACCGGCTCTAATTATTGAATGCCTTAACGGCTACCGACTTAAAGAAAAGCAGCCGGATAACCTTGGGGAGTTCACCATTCCAGTGGGAAAAATTGAAGTAACCAAACCGGGTACGGACGTAACACTTGTGACCTACGGTTCCACTTGGAAAGTGGTAACTCAAGCGGCCAGTGTTCTTGAAGAGCTTGGCATTTCAGCTGAAGTTATTGACGCTCAATCGTTGATTCCATTCGACTTAGACCAAGAAATAGTCGAAAGCATCAAAAAAACCTCCCGACTAATCGTAATTGATGAAGACGTGGAAGGCGGCGCCTCTGCCTTTATTCTACAGCAAATTGTAGAAAAACAAAAAGGCTTCCGCTACTTAGACAGCGATCCACTGACCATTACGGCAAACGACCATAGGCCGGCTTATGCGAGTGATGGCGATTACTTCTCTAAGCCTTCGGCAGACGATATTATTGAAAAAGTTTACGCCCTATTTAACGAGGTGAATCCAGAGCGATTCCCTGCGTTATAATGCGAAGTAAACACCTCTAAAAAGAAGAGCGGACTTAAGGGTTCGCTCTTTTTTATTAGGCCGACTTCCCGAGCGAAAGCCCCTTAGGTGCCTATAGGTCCAAGAATCTTTGGATTTCAAGCATAAGGCCTTTAAATTCACAAGAATTTTGCTTATTTTTGTGATAAAATAATTTCAATATGAACTACGATATCATTGTTGTTGGAAGTGGTCCTGGAGGCTACGTGACTGCCATCAGAGCCTCACAGCTAGGGTTTAAGACCGCTATTGTTGAAAAAGAAAATCTTGGCGGGATTTGCCTCAACTGGGGCTGTATTCCAACCAAGGCTTTGTTAAAGTCGGCTCACGTCTTTAATTACTTAAATCATGCCGAAGATTACGGACTTAATAAAATAGAAAATCCTGGATTTGACTTCTCCAAAGTCATTGATAGAAGTAGAGGCGTGGCTTCCAAAATGAGTGGCGGAATCCAGTTTCTAATGAAAAAAAATAAAATTGAAGTTTTAAAAGGAACTGCCAAAGTGCTTCCTGGGAAGAAAATTCAATTAACGAAACCGGACGGCTCTACTGAGCAATACAGTGCAAACCATATTATCATTGCTACAGGCGCCCGTTCTAGAGAGCTTCCAAACCTCCCGCAAGACGGAACTAAAGTAATTGGTTACCGCCAAGCGCTATCCATGGAGAAACAACCTAAATCCATGATTGTCGTGGGTTCAGGAGCAATCGGAGTTGAATTTTCTGATTTCTACAACACCATGGGTACGAAAGTAACCATCGTGGAGTTCATGCCGAACGTCGTCCCGGTTGAAGATGAAGAGATTTCTAAGCAGTTAGAAAAATCGCTCAAAAAATCTGGAATTGAAATCATGACCAATGCCTCTGTGGAGTCGGTTGATACCTCTGGAGAAGGCGTTAAAGCGAAAGTAAAAACAAAAGATGGAGAAATTACTCTTGAAGCAGACGTTTTACTTTCTGCCGTGGGTATTTCGGCTAATATTGAAAACATCGGTCTTGAAGAAACAGGCATTAAAACAGATAAAGGACGCGTTCTCGTAAACGAGTGGTATGAAACTTCCGTTCCTGGCTACTACGCTATTGGAGATATTATTCCAACCCAAGCTTTAGCGCACGTTGCTTCTGCAGAAGGAATTACTTGCGTGGAAAAGATCAAAGGTCTTGACATCGAGCGCATTGATTACGGAAACGTTCCGGGCTGTACTTACACGCATCCTGAAATCGCCTCTGTAGGGCTTACCGAGAAGCAGGCCAAGGACCAAGGTCTTGACATTAAAGTTGGGAAATTTCCACTCTCTGCCTCTGGTAAAGCCACCGCTAACGGAAACACCGACGGGTTTATCAAAGTGATCTTTGATGCCAAGTACGGCGAATGGTTAGGCTGCCATATGATTGGCGAAGGTGTGACTGATATGATCGCTGAAGCGGTAGTGGCTAGAAAACTAGAGACGACGGGACACGAAATCATTAAATCCATCCACCCACACCCGACTGTGTCGGAAGCAGTGATGGAAGCGGTCGCAGCAGCCTATGGTGAAGTGATTCATATCTAAAAACACGAGTCTTAATAAACTTAGCTCCAGACTTGTCTGGGGCTTTTTTAATTTTCCAGCCATGAATGAGTACATTATAGAGCACATCAAAGAGATTGAAACGCGCATAAATAAGGCCTGTGAGGCCTATGACCGCGATTCAAACGACGTAAAACTCCTTATGGCCACCAAGACCGTAAGTCCAGAAAAAATTCTCAAAGCCTTTGAGACTGGCCATGTACTCATTGCCGAGAACCGGATTCAAGAACTGAGGCAGAAATTTGAGGCATTAAATCCAGCGCGTCCAAACCAGCATTTTATTGGCCATTTGCAAACGAATAAAATTAAGGAGCTCCTAAGGTATAACGTCACGTGCCTACACTCTTTAGACCGCCCTGAATTGGGCCAAAAACTTCAAGAGCATTTAGAGCGAGAAGAGAAAACCTTAGAGGTTTTACTTCAAGTAAATACGTCAGCAGAACAAAGCAAATTCGGCGTAACGCCAGATGAGGCGCTTTCCCTGGCGAAATCGGTGGCCAAACTCCCAAATCTTAAGATAAAAGGGCTTATGACTATTGGCCTATTTAGCGCTGAAGACCATAAGGTAGAAGCCTGCTTCAAACGGCTAAAAGCCGTTCAAAGCACTTTGGTATCGGCTCAAATCCCAGGCGTTTCGATGGGGGAGCTCTCTATGGGGATGAGTGGGGATTTGGAACTTGCTATAAAGCATGGCGCGACGATTATTCGAGTTGGGACGGCCATTTTTGGAAAGCGAGATTTG
Organism: Flavobacteriales bacterium UBA1694; assembly: GCA_002319955.1. Taxonomy (GTDB): domain Bacteria; phylum Bacteroidota; class Bacteroidia; order Flavobacteriales; family Weeksellaceae; genus Planobacterium_A. The sequence goes on along the minus strand of DCJS01000011.1, from coordinate 28,814 downwards.
CCCGATTCCTTTTATTGGAATGAACAGATTTAAGGTTGAATCAAAATAATTCTTAACTTTTAAGCAAAATTAAGACGATGTACACACTCGGACTTGCCCTTTGTGGCGGTGGCACTAAAGGACTTGCGCACGCCGGCGTGATCAAATTCCTAAATGAGAAAGGCATTGCCCCAGACGTGCTTTCGGGCACGAGTGCAGGCGCCATCGTGGCATGCTTTTACGCAGCAGGCAAATCGCCACAGGAGATCGTCGATTTTTTTAAATCCGTCTACTTCTTTAAATGGAACCATTTCTCGCTGACCAAAGGCGGCGGATTCATCCATTCGGCTATGTTCAAAAAATACCTCGCGCCCGTATTTGAAGATCGGGTATTAGATGATTTAGACAAAAAAGTATTTATCACCGCAACCAATATTCTTACTGGGAAACTTGAGGTATTTGCTGGGGATGTAAAAATTTCGGATGCGATCATCGCCTCGTGCGCTGTACCAATGATTGCCACCCCCTACCAAATTGGTGAAGGACTCTATAGCGATGGGGCGATTCTAAATAATTTCCCCTCCGATGTGCTGAAATACAGCGCCAAGAAAATTATAGGGGTGTATTTTTCGCCCAAAAAGGAAGCAAAAAAAGAAGACTTAAAATCGGTCATGGCCGTCACCTCCAGAGCGTACGATTTAATGACGTCTCAAGTTGAAATTGGTAAAAGCGGCATTTGTGATTGGTTTATTAATCCTGAAGAGCTTATAAACTTCCACATGTTTGAGGGAAAGAAAACGCGAATGCAGCAGATTTATGAAATTGGCTATAAAGCGGCCAAGGAAAGTTACAAGCAAGACCATATTTAAAGCGCCACACGCTCAGCGCACTTCTTACAGTAATTTGCATCGTCATCAATATCGTCATTTCCGCAGCGTGGACAAATTTTCTCTAAATTCTGTCTCTTATTTCGCATTTCTGCCGTAACAATACCCGTGGGCACCGCAATGATCGAGTACCCTGCAAGCATTAGAAGCGTTGCGAAAAACTTCCCTATTGGGGTCTGAGGCGCCACATCACCATACCCAACAGTGGTCACGGTAACCACGGCCCAGTAAACACTCTGTGGAATGCTTTCAAACCCTTCGCGATGGCCTTCAACCATATACATCATAGAGCCTACAATCACTGAGAAGATCATGAGGAATAGTAGGAAAATGTATATTTTTCGAGAACTGTTTCGTAAAGCTCGAATAATAAAGGTTCCGTCGTTCATGAAATCCAAAAGGTTTAGAATTCTAAAGATTCGGAGCATTCGAAGCATCCGAATGATCAGGAAGTATTTGGTGATTGGGAAGAATAAACTGAGGTAAAACGGAACGATGGCCAATAAATCAATGAGACCAAAGAAACTAAAAACATAACTTCGTTTGTTTCGTATGGTGACGATTCGAAGAATGTACTCAATGGTGAAAATAATAGAAATTATGATTTCAAGAACGATGAAATAAACGTGGTATTCTAAATCGAACGTGGGCACACTCTCCATCATGACGATGAATGCACTCAAGGCAATAAGCACCAGTAGACAAATGTCAAAGAGCTTACCCAGTGGCGTGTCGGCACGGTAAATAATACGGTATACTTGACGCTTCCATTTCTTTCGTTCCGAAATGTAGTCAAATTCTTGTTCTAATTCTGGTCCAGGTTCAGTCATCCCTTTATTTGAAAATATTCACTAATTTCGCTACAAACTTACTGAAAAAATGCAATTACACGATATTATTTCCAAATTAGAGAGCCGCTTTAGACCTGGGGAAGCGGAAAGCTTTGATAATGTAGGGCTTCTGTGCGGCGATCTAGGCCGAGAAATCTCTGGAATCCTTATTTGCCACGACGCTATAGAGTCCGTGGTTGAAGAGGCCATTTCTGAGGGAAAGAATTTAATTGTTTGCTTTCATCCTATTCTCTTTAAAGGACTTAAGAGCCTGACGGGAAAAGACTACGTCGAGCGGGCCCTTTTAAAAGCGATTGAAAATAAAATTGCTATTTACGCGGTGCATACCGTTTTTGACAATGACTACTTTGGGGTCAATTACGGGATCTGCCAGGCCTTAGGCCTGCAAGAGCAGCGCATTTTAATGCCGAAAAATGGGCAGTTAAGTCAGTTGCAGCTCTTTGTTCCGTGCGAGCAGCGTGAGGCGGTCCAAGAGGCGCTCTTTGAGGCTGGCGCCGGAAGCCTTGGCTTTTACGACCAGTGTAGTTTCAGTGTTCAGGGGGAAGGCACATTTAGACCAAGAGAAGGATCAAACCCATTTTCTGGCCATTTGAATGAACGCTCCCAGGTGGAGGAAGAGCTCGTGAGTGTTATTTTTGAATCCTATAAGCATTCAAAAATTATAAGCGCCCTTAAAAAGGCGCATCCTTATGAAGAAGTTTCTTATCAAATCGTGCGGCTTGAGAATTCCAATTCCTACGCCGGACTTGGTCGCTACGGGGAACTTCCAGCGGCCCTGACGCATCAGGCCTTTTTGGAGCTAGTTAAAAGTGTCTTTAATGTCCAGGTTATTCGCCATTCAATGGACACGGGCGCACTTATTCGGCGTGTTGGGGTCCTTGGTGGGAGCGGCGCGAGTGGAATTTCGGCGGCAAAATCAAACAATTGCGATGCGTATCTGACGGGCGATTTAAAATACCACGACTTCTTTCAAGCAGAGAATCAAATTCTTCTTTGCGATATCGGCCATTTTGAGTCGGAACAGTTTGTGACTCAACAATTATTTGAGATAGTGTCGGAAAAATTTCCTAAATTTGCAATCTCTAAAACAAAGGAGAATACTAATCCTGTTAATTATTTTTTATAAAATATGGCTAAGAAAACAAGCGAAATTTCGGTGGAAGAAAAACTAAGAGCGCTTTACGATCTTCAGATAATTGATTCCAGATTGGACGAAATCCGTAACACAAGAGGTGAGCTTCCAATTGAGGTGGAAGATTTAGATGTTGAAATCGAAGGCCTTCAAAAACGTGCATTGAAATTTCAGGAAGAAATCGCCGAGCAGAACGCCGAGATTAATACGAAGAATGAAGTGATCAGTCACGCGAACACTTTAATCGAAAAATACAAATCTCAGCAGGATAACGTGCGTAACAATAAAGAGTTCGAAGCCTTAGCAAAAGAAATTGAGTTCCAAGAACTTGAAATTCAATTGGCTGAAAAACGCACCAAAGAATTTGGTTTCAAAATTGAAAGCAAAAGCGAAACTCTTGAGGAATTAAAGCAAAAAATCGAGGAGTTCCAAACGCACTTGAAATTCAAGAAAGAAGAACTTGAAGGACTTGTGTCAGAAACTCAAAAAGAAGAAGACTACCTCATCTCTAAGAGCGATGAATTCGCAACGAAGATTGATGAAAGACTTCTAAAGTCTTATAAAAGAATTCGTGACAATTCTCGTAACGGCCTAGCCGTTGTGGGTCTTGAGAGAGGCGCACCGAAAGGATCGTTCTTTATGGTTCCCCCACAAAAACAAATGGAAATTGCCCAGAGAAAGAAAATTATTATTGACGAGCACAGTGGTAAAATCCTTGTGGACGACGATTTAGTAAATGAAGAACTTGAGAAGATGAAAGACATCATTAAATTCTAAGACTTCAAATAGACCTTATAGAATGCCACGGCTTTAAGTCGTGGCATTTTTTGTGTTTAGAATCGCCCTGGATTAACCCTCGAAAAAATCACGGCCCAGTGGACCGTGATTTTTATTTCGTTTAAAGCCTGCCGTTAAGACCGCCCGTACATACGGTTATAGAGGTCTAAATAACGCTCTTTAACAGCTTTTCTCTTAAGTTTAAGGGTAGGAGTCAGCTGGCCATCTTCGATGGACCAAGCCTCCGGAGTAAGTTCAAAGCGTTTGATTTGTTCCCAGTGGCCTAAATCCTTATTGATTCCCTTTAGCTCCTTTTCAATTCGTTCAATGAGCTTTTCATTTGAAGCAATCTCAGAATTAGTCTGGCCAAGGTTATAGCCTTTACGCTCCGCCCAAGATTTTGCAAAATTGAAATCCGGTTGAATTAAGGCGCAAGGCATTTTCTCGCCTTCGCCAACCACCATAATCTGCTCAATAAATTTAGAGCCTTTCGCAATATTTTCAATGACCTGAGGCGCAACGTATTTTCCACCTGAAGTCTTGAACATTTCTTTTTTTCGATCGGTTATCTGTAGATAGCCTTCACTGTCCAGATGGCCTATGTCTCCCGTCATAAAGAAGCCGTCTGGAGTAAAGACCTCACTAGTGAGCTGCTCGTTCTTAAAATAGCCTTTAAAGACACTTGGTCCTTTTACGGTGATTTCACCATCCGGCTGTATTTTAACTTCAAGGTTTTCTAGTACGTGTCCCACGGAGCCCACTTTAATGTGTCCCACCGAGTTCACGGAGATCACGGGTGAGGTTTCTGTGAGTCCATACCCTTCAAGAATCGTGATGCCTGCATTTTGGAATAGCAGATTGAGTCGGGAGGATAGGGCAGCGGATCCAGAAACAAGACAGATGATATTGCCTCCAAGTCCTGCGCGCCATTTAGAGAACACGAGTTTATCCGCCAGCTTTTGCTTTAGGCCCGTTGGTGGGGTAATGCTTTGCTTGGCTTCATTCACGCTTAGAGCCCATAGGAATATTTTGGATTTAAGACCTCCAGCGCTTGTGCCTTTATCGTAAATTTTATCGTAAACCTTTTCTAGGAGTCTTGGGACGACGCTCATGTAGTGCGGCTCAACTTCCTTGATGTTTTCCCCCATTTTATCAATGCTTTCTGCAAAATAAATGGAAAGTCCGTTGTACTGGAATAAATAAAAGAGCATCCGCTCAAAAATATGGCAGATAGGAAGGAAACTAAGGACTTTCGTATCCTTATAGTCAAGACCTTTTCTTCTTGGGATTCGGCTGTTCGAGGCTAGAACGTTGGATACAATGTTGTGGTGCGTTAGCATCACGCCTTTTGGTTTCCCAGTGGTTCCAGAGGTGTAAATGATGGTCGCCAAATCCTCAGGATTGATGGTGCTAGAGATGTCTTGAACTTCGCCTTGGTTACTCGGATCAATTCCTAGATCAAGAACTTCTTGCCAGTTGGCAACACCTTCGATCTGCTCAAAACTAAAGACCCCTTGCAGAGAAGGAACCTGCGCTTTAATTGAGTTTACTTTATCATACAGCGTCTGATCGGATAAGAAGCAGAACTTAATTTCTGCATTGTTGAAAATATAATTGTAATCTTCCGCCGTAATTGAGGGATAAACTGGAACTGAAATGGCTCCAATTTGAGAAATACCTAAGTCCATAACGGCCCACTCATTACGCGTTGCACTGGTAATTAAAGCAATTTTATCCCCAGGCTTAATGCCAAGTTTTAGAAGTCCACGGGAAATTGTGTTCCCTTGGTTTATATATTCTTGAGTCGAAAGTGTTTTCCACTCTCCAGAAGATTTCGTGGCAAACATGGTATCGTTTGGATATTTTGCCAGCGCATGGTGGGGAATATCAAAAAGGCGTCTAATGGACATAGTCTTAGTAGTTTTTTGTTATTTATAGAAATTTGCTTCAATCGCTTGTAAAGTCTTTGTAAATGTATCATTTTTTTGCTGAACTCCAAAAAAAGTTTATTTTTTAGGTTCCTAGTAAAATTGTATTTTTACCCTTTATTAAAAAACGACTTATGAACTTTAATTTATCAGAAGAACACCTGATGATTCAGCAAGCCGCAAGAGATTTTGCAAAGAGTGAATTACTCCCTGGAGTCATCGAAAGAGACCGGGATCAGAAATTTCCTCACGAGCAGGTCAAAAAGATGGGCGAAATGGGACTCCTCGGTATGATGGTCGATCCGAAATACGGTGGGGCTGGAATGGACAGCCTCTCCTACGTAGTTGCAATGGAAGAAATTGCAAAAGTGGATGCTTCTGCCGCCGTAGTGATGTCCGTTAACAACTCGCTTGTTTGCGCAGGAATTGAAAAATTCGCGAGCGAAGAGCAAAAAATGAAATACCTCGTGCCACTGGCTAGTGGGGAAGTGATTGGTGCGTTCGCTCTTTCTGAACCAGAAGCGGGCTCGGATGCAACGTCTCAAAAGACCACTGCAATTGATAAAGGAGACCATTACTTACTAAATGGAGTTAAGAACTGGATTACCAATGGCGGTACTGCCCAGTATTATGTGGTCATCGCTCAAACAGACCCAGAGAAAAAACATAAAGGAATTAATGCCTTTATCGTTGAGAGAGGCTGGGAAGGATTCGAAATCGGTCCAAAAGAAGATAAATTAGGGATTCGAGGCAGCGACACGCACTCTTTATTATTCACGGACGTTAAAGTTCCAAAAGAGAACCGAATTGGCGAGGATGGTTTTGGATTTAAGTTCGCGATGGCTGTTCTTAACGGAGGCCGTATTGGGATTGCCTCTCAGGCGCTCGGTATCGCCGCTGGAGCTTACGAGCTTGCCCTTGGGTACGCTAAGCAAAGAAAAGCCTTTGGAACGGAAATTATTAACCACCAGGCCATCGCTTTTAAATTAGCGGATATGGCCACTCAGATTACTGCAGCTCGAATGCTTTGCTTCAAAGCGGCCTTTGAAAAAGACGAAGGAAAAGATATTTCTGAAAGTGGAGCAATGGCGAAGCTTTATGCCTCGCAAGTGGCAATGGACACAACGATTGAAGCGGTCCAAGTCCACGGAGGATACGGCTACGTAAGAGAGTACCACGTGGAGCGTATGATGCGCGATGCGAAAATCACGCAGATTTATGAAGGAACTTCAGAAATCCAGAGAATTGTGATCTCGCGTTCGATTTCAAAATAAATTTAACTACAAGGCGCTTTTTCCTTTACGGGAAAGGCGCTTTTTTAATACCTTTACTTTATGAAATACACATGGATTGCCCTGGCCGTAGCGCTTATGCTTCTTGGCACCTTTACTTGGTATAAATACTATTTTGTGTTTGGCGAAGGCGTAAAGTCTGGCTACCTCAATTATGCTGTGCACAAGGGGTATGTCTTTAAAACCTATGAGGGAAAATTGATTCAAGAAGGATTTGGTAAAGGAAAGACAGGAAACTTGACCTCTTACGAATTTGAGTTTTCAATTGCAGACCCGGCTGTATTTAAAATTTTAGAAGAAAATAGCGGAAAGCATTTTGACCTCCATTACAAAGAGTATAACGGGTCACTTCCTTGGCGGGGCAACACAAAGTACGTTGTAGACAAGGTCGTTAATATGAAATAGCAAAAAGCAGAGAAACCACATGAAGAAGTATATAATAAAACGCGAAAAGATCTTTCACCTACTGTCCTTAATGTCCGTAGCGGCATCGATCTTTACCTCAGAATTTTTAATCAAAATGGGGCTTGTGGTCCTTGGTGTTTTGGGGCTCTTTATAGTTTCACTTGCCAAAGGAAATAAAAGCACCATCATTATTTACTCTGCGCTTTTAATCGCGGCCTTAGGGGTTGCGCTTTACTTAGGAACAGAGCGTGGACTAATCCCAGACCGACTTTAAGTAAAGCTTGAACTAAAGACTATAAAAAAGCCACTTTCAATTCATTGAAGGTGGCTTTTCATTGGTGTTACCCTTTGGGTTTATACTTTTCGTAAGGATCCTCCGGAGCCGAATTGGAATTTGTTTCTGGCTTTGAACCAACCTCGCTTTGCTCTGACTGCGCCTTTGAAAAACTCGTAGAAGCCTCAGCGCTTTGGTCCCTGAAATATTCACGAGCTAGGGCGCTAGACTCTCGTGGTTGCCAACTCTGTTCAATTGCTTTTGCGCGGCTTTTCGCCTTTGCGCGTCGCCAAAAATAGAGGCCAATAGCCCCGAGTACTAACAGAGGCCAAAAGGGGAGAAGTAGAAGTCCAGCCCAGCGTAAATAATCAAATCCCTTCATAAAGGCACTCGTTGATTGGTCTTTATAGGTGCTTTGAGCGTCTTGATCTGCCTGGGTGCCTAAAGCCTTAGAACCACCAGAATAGAAACTGGACTGCTCAAGGGTTAAAACAAGAGTGGAAAGCGCGCCACTCGAGCCATTGCGGCTCCAGGATTGCACTGATTTGGTTCTTAAGGTTCCGATACTTGTGCTGAAGTAGTCTAGGGCACGATCAAAATTACGGCTTGGGATTATAAGCGTGAGCTCACGCGAAGGCTTTCCCTCAGCTTCACCATAGCTCTGAGATTGCACTTTGGCATCATAAAGATGGATCCCATTCTCCAGGGCCTGGCTCGCGAGATCAAGATCCTCAACACTTAGTTTGATCTTCGCCTCTGAGCGGGGAAGATCCATTGAATCACTTACGGGCGTATCTACTGAACCTTCCGTCGTAGTTCTTGGACTAGGCTCTTGAATTTCGCTCGGGTCTGAATTCGTTGTCGTTGGCTGCTGAGTCTGCGGCGTACTTTTCTTAGCTTGATTAGAAAGTTTTTCTAAAGTTTTAGAGACAGTGGCCAAAACATCAAAAGGACTTGAGGACTCGCTAATTTCTAGTCTCGCCGAATCAACCGTTTTTAGAAGATCGGTGCTACTGCGAACCTTTGAAGCGGTTTGCTTAAGCACGCTATTAAGTGAGTCTAAACTTTTCGCATTGCCTTTTATAAGGCGCTCTGCCGTTTTTTTATGTTTTTCGAGCTCGGGCCCGACCACCTCATTAAACTTGGCGGAATCACGCACTAAAACAGAAAGGGAATCCACGGAGCTAAGGCCCTCTTTAGCCGTTTTTAAAAGTTCATTTGCGCCCAGAATCGTGTCCTTGGTTTCCTGCATTTCAACTTTCGAGCAGGATACCAGGGCCATTAGACTTAAGGCATAGATATAAAATGGTTTCATTCTTTAAATACATTTTTTGTCAGGCACATTCATGCAATTAGTATTCCCAAATTTCTTTGAAATGCAGAGGCTTTCATTTACAAAGGAGAATCGATTAAAACACAGTCGTTTGTAACCTTGTTTTACAAAGGAATTACAAGGGAGCCTTATTAGAATCCTTTTGGAAATAAGGCTAGAGTTTTAATCTCTAAATTCACTAATGAAATGGAGTTTCACGTTTGGAAACTTGTCTTGAGTCATTTGGATGGTAAAGGAAGAATCGGCTAGAAAGACCAGCTGGTCGTATTTGTCTCGCGCTAAGTAGCGCTGCTTAAGCCTTGCGAACTCTTTGTACTCCTCAGACTTCTCATCCGCCTCAATCCAGCATGCTTTGTAGATGGAGATGGGCTCGTAGGTGCACTTTGCGCCATATTCGTGTTCAAGTCGGTATTGGATAACCTCGTACTGGAGCGCCCCCACAGTGCCGATAATCTTTCGTCCGTTCATCTCTAAAGTAAAGAGCTGCGCCACACCTTCATCCATAAGCTGATCCACGCCTTTGGCAAGCTGCTTGGCTTTTAATGGATCCGTATTGTTAATGTAACGGAAATGCTCCGGAGAGAAACTTGGAATGCCTTTAAAGACTAATTTTTCTCCAGCGGTCAGCGTGTCACCAATTCGGAAGTTTCCGGTGTCGTGGAGTCCCACGATATCGCCCGGGAAACTTTCATCTACAATCTCTTTTTTATCCGCAAAAAAGGCGTTTGGCGCTGAAAATTTCATTTTCTTTCCGTCTCGTACAAGCAGATAGTTTTCGTTGCGCTTAAAAGTCCCTGAAACAATCTTCACAAAAGCAAGGCGGTCGCGGTGCTTAGGATCCATGTTTGCGTGGATTTTAAAGACGAATCCGGTAAAGTTAGATTCCTCTGGTTTTACAAGTCTTATATCCGATTCTTTAGGCTGTGGCATAGGCGCAATCTGAATGAAAGCATCAAGAAGTTCACGCACACCAAAATTGTTTAATGCAGAACCGAAAAATACGGGCTGCTGATCGCCCGCCATATAGGCCTCGCGGTCAAATTCAGGGTACACACTCTCGATGAGTTCAATTTCTTCTCTTAAGGTCTGCGCTGCTTTTTCGCCCACCATTTCATCGACTCGGGGATCCGTTAAATCTTCAATCTTGACGGAATTTCCTACTTTCTGCTTGCGCTCCTCCACAAAGAGTTCAATGTTCTTTTCCCAAAGATTATAAATTCCTTGAAAATCAGCTCCCATTCCAATGGGAAGCGAGAGGGGAACCACGCTTAAGCCTAGTTTCTGTTCCACTTCATCCAAAAGATCAAAGGCGTCTTTTCCCTCACGGTCTAATTTATTGATAAAGACAATCATGGGAATATTTCGCATGCGGCAAACCTGAACAAGCTTTTCGGTTTGTTCCTCGACCCCTTTAGCCACGTCAATCACGACGATGACCGAGTCGACAGCCGTTAGAGTCCGAAAGGTGTCCTCCGCGAAATCCTTGTGACCTGGGGTATCTAGAATATTAATTTTATAACCCTTGTATTCAAAAGCCAAGACCGAAGTCGCTACAGAGATTCCTCTTTGGCGTTCAATCTCCATAAAGTCGGAGGTGGCTCCTTTCTTTACTTTATTCGACTTTACCGCACCGGCCTCTTGAATCGCCCCTCCAAAAAGCAGAAGCTTTTCAGTCAGGGTGGTTTTCCCGGCATCCGGGTGGGCAATGATGCCAAAGGTTTTTCGTTTTTGTATTTCAGATGTTAAACTGGCCATAGAGTAATTTATTGCTGCAAAAATCGTGTTTTTTTGTTAGATTTAAAAACCTCAGATGCGCTAAGTTTTTTATATTTGTCCAATAGACCCAATTTAATGGAAAATACACGCTTAAAACTCCCGTCTTACACCTTTACATGGAAAGGCGCACTTGCTTTATTCTTTGGGGGTTTCGTACCTCTTTTAGGGCTCTCCGTACTAAACGTCCTAACGATGATGGTTTTTGGAAAGAACTTCCAATACGAGGCAATTTATTTGATTTTAACAAATGCCGTCATGTGGCTTGGAGCCATCGCGGCCTTTGACTATTTTATTTGCCGCCAGACGACTGGAAAGAAATTAAACTTCAATTTTTCGACCAAGAATGTCTCTACTTACCTCCTTATATTCCCTCTCATGCTGGGTATGATGTTTATCGCCGAGTTCTGCACCGAACTTATTCCCACCACGGGTCCTGTGTTTGGAGGGCTCTATGAATTTTTCGAAGAAATGATGTCAATGCTTACCTCTGATACTCTAACGATGGTCATTCTGGCTGTGGTGATGGCGCCAGTATTTGAAGAGGTCGTGTTTCGTGGAATTATTCAAAAGGGGCTCATAAATGGGGGACTTAGCCCAATGAAAGCCATTTGGATTAGTGCAATTCTCTTTGGCCTGATTCACGGGAATCCATGGCAGCTCGTGGGCGCTATACTTCTAGGCTATGTTCTGGGCCTGGTTTACCACAAAACCAAATCCCTACTAATGCCTATTGTGCTGCATGCCTTCAATAACGGTTTGTCTGTGCTCTTAATATCTTACACTGGGACCGAAAGCTTTACCACATTCTTTGGTGTACCTTCGTATTATGTTCTTGCCCTGGGCGTGGTTCTATTCGGTGTGTTTTATTACCTATTTACTGAAAAATACGAGATTCACCACGCGGAATAATTCTTATATTTGAGCCATGAATTCATTACTTGTTGCGACGCACAACGTCCATAAAAAAGAAGAAATCCAGCAAATGCTTCAGGGGCAATTTCAAGTGAAAAGTCTAAGTGACTTTGAGCTTCTTGAAGAGATTGTTGAAGACGGAAGTACGTTTCACGAAAACGCTAAAATCAAAGGCGAGTTTTGCTACTTAGCCACGGGCATTCCAAGCTTAGGCGACGATTCAGGTCTTGTGGTTGAAGCTCTGGAGGGTAGACCTGGGATCTTTTCCGCACGCTACGCCTCCAACCACGATTTCAAACTCAATATTGAAAAAGTTCTTGAAGAACTGAAAGGCGAGAAAAACCGCAAAGCGTATTTCGTGACTGTATTATGCTATTTTACAGAAAATGGACCGAAGTATTACGAAGGGCGCGTCTATGGAACGCTTCTCGAAGAAAACAAAGGCGTGCAAGGCTTTGGGTATGATCCGATTTTTGTACCCGATGGGTTTGACCAAACATTTGCCCAAATGGACCCTAGTGAGAAGAATAAAATTAGCCACCGCCGCGTGGCCCTAGATCTTTTTTTAAAGGACCTTCCATTGCTTTAATTTACACACTGGATAGCCTTGGTGCGCGAGGTAAATGCCTCGATTTAATTTCACTTATTTTCATTAACTTTGTTTGCCACTTAAAATAGCGGCACTGTATAATTTCAACTATTGAGTACCTACCTCACCATTCTAGGCTTTAACTCAGCCATTCCCACTGTGAATTCCTCACCGACCGCCCAATTTTTGGAGATGGAGGAGAGGCATTTCCTCATTGACTGTGGCGAGGGCACCCAGGTGCAATTAAGAAAAGCCAAAGCCCGATTTTCAAAAATCAACCACATTTTCATTTCCCATCTCCACGGTGATCACTGCTTTGGACTTCCAGGGCTTATCGCTTCTTTTCGACTCCTAGGGCGCGAAACCCCTTTGCACGTCTATGGACCCAAGGGCATAAAGAAGATGCTTGAAACGATTTTTAGACTGAGTGAAACCCACCAAGGCTTTGAGGTGGTGTACCACGAACTGAGTTCTTTAGAATCGGAACTTATCTATGAAGATGCCCGCATTGAGGTGCATACCATTCCTCTAGACCACCGAATTTACTGCAACGGATACCTCTTTAGAGAGAAACCGAAAGAGCGCCATTTAAACATGAGCGAGATTTCTAAGTATAAAGAAATTGAAAAGTGTGACTACCATAACCTTAAACTTGGAAAAGATTTTGAGTTAAGCGATGGGTATATTCTCAAAAATAGCGTCCTAACTCTGGATCCTAGCGCGTCAGTTTCCTACGCTTTTTGTAGCGATACGCGGTACTTAGAATCCATCATTCCAATTATAAAAGACGTAGACGTGCTTTACCACGAGTCCACGTTTCTGCACGACCTAAAAGAAATGGCAGATTACACAGGACATTCCACCGCAATTGAAGCCGCCCAAATCGCCAAATTAGCCAATGTGGGCAAACTTATTTTAGGCCATTTCTCTAACCGCTATAACGACCGTAGCGTCTTTACGACGGAGGCTAGAACGGTCTTTGCAGCCAGTTTTCTACCCACGCAGTTAGAGCCCGTGAAAATTGGCTCCTAAGGGTTTTGAACCAAATGCTTTAATCCCCTTTGACCGATGATTGACTTTCAAGAACTCAAAGATTTTTTAGACCAAAAGGCCGACCAATTTCAAACCCCGGAGTTCATCGATAAGGACCCACTTCAAATTCCTCACCGCTTTAGCCTTCTACAAGATATTGAGATTGCTGGATTTCTCACGGCAAGCATCGCCTGGGGAAACCGCACAGCCATTCTAGGCTCTGCTAATCGGATGATGGCGCTCATGGGGGAGAGTCCCTATGATTTCGTCATGAACTTCCGCAAAAACGACCTACGAAGCCTTGAGGGGAAAGCAGTGCATCGCACATTTAGTGCACTCGATTTTGAGCAGTTCCTACTAAACCTTCAGAGACTCTACAAAACAAGTGAGTCTTTAGAGGCTTATTTTACGCCTTTGGAGGGGGAGTCCGATTTATACCATGGTTTAGAGCGCTTTCGTACTGCGTTCATTCTTGATTTCTCGCACCGAAGTTCGAAACATGTAAGTTCTACGTACAAGAATTCAGCGGCGAAGCGCCTGATGATGTACCTTCGCTGGATGGTGCGTTCAAATAGGAAAGGGGTTGATTTTGGCCTCTGGACTCAGATTGACCCTGCAAAGCTTTCCATTCCCCTGGATGTGCACACGGCAAACATTTCAAGAAAACTAGGTCTATTAGAGCGGCGTCAAAACGATTGGAAATCGGTTAAAGAACTTGATCTCACGCTTCGAAAAATGGATCCCGTGGATCCCGCCAAATACGATTTCGCCCTCTTTGGACTGGGCGTCACCAAGGAAATTTAAAACAGAGTTGATTCGATTAGAGATGAAGCATCATGCGGGCGATGGCAAAGTAAATCAGCACGCCTAAGATGTCGTTTGAAGTCGTAATGAAGGGTCCCGTGGCAATTGCCGGGTCAATTTTATTTCGATTCAAGACGATCGGCACCACGGTTCCAATGACCGCCGCAACCATAATTACCGCTAAGAGCGAGAGGGAGATCGTTAAGGAGATTGTAAAGTCATGGTGGTTGAAAAGAAGGTTGAAGGCAAAAATCAGCAGCGCTAGAATAGCACCTGACGCAGCCGAAACACTTACTTCCTTCAAGAGGGTTTTATAGGTATCTTTTCCTAAAGTATCGTTTGCAAGCCCTTGGACAATGATGGCGGAGGCCTGAACCCCAATATTTCCGGCAGTCGCCGCAATTAAGGGAACAAAGAACATAAGGGCGGGTACAGCCTGAAGAGCCGATTGGTTACCTTGGAGCACACGCGAGCCGACAAGTCCACCAACCATTCCAATGAAAAGCCAAGGCAGCCTTGCTTTGGTCATTTGAAATAAATTATCGGTATGGTCAACGTCACTCGAAATCCCCGAGGCTAGCTGGTAGTCTTTTTCGTTTTCTTCTTTAATAAAGTCAAGCACGTCATCAATGGTAATGCGTCCTACTAGTTTCCCAAGGGAATCCACTACAGGCACTTCAAAAAGGTCGTAGCGCTGCATAAAGCGCGCAACTTCCTCTGCCTCATCGTTGTCTTTAACCCAGCGAACTTTACTGTTGTAAACATCAAGCACTTTAGAAGCGGACGATGTGGTTAAGAGTCTTTTTAGACTTAAGGTTCCCAGAAGCTTTTCGGATTCATCCACCACGTAAATAGAGTAGACCTCATCGAGATCCTCCGCCTGTTTACGCATTTCTTTTACGGCCGCAATGACCGAAAGGTTTTGAGAGACTTTTACAAGCTCGGTGGCCATAAGTCCCCCGGCTGTATCCTCATCATAGCGAAGTAAGTCGACAATATTCTGGGCGTGCTCTTCATCGTCCAGGTGGTTAATAATCTCGTCCTGCTGCTTTTCAGAAAGTTCTGCAATTAAGTCGGCGGCATCATCCGAATGAATTTCCCCAATAATTTCATCCGCAATTTCTTTAGAGGAAAGTTGGGTTAAGAATTTCCTTCTTTGGTCCTCGTCAATCTCTAAAACCATTTCAGCGGACTGCTCGTTGGCCATTAGATCATAGACGAATTTTTGACCCTCTTGATCCAATTGCTCAAAGAAATTCGCAATATCCACCGCTTCCATCTCCACAAGTAAAGCCGCAACTTCACTAACGTTTCGCTGCTGGATGCCTTGCTTCAAAAGCTCTTCGAGGTTAAGGATTGGTTCAGTCAAATTGATCTTGGTTTTAAAGTCTTAATAAATTAATTGCCGCAAAAATAAGCATAATGCCCTAAATGGCCTTTTATTTTGGTGTTAAAATTCGATTAACACCGCTCGAATGAGCTCTTAGCGGGCATTCTTCCACAGGTGCGTAAAGCCGATAAAGTCTTGCACACTGAGTTCCTCAGCGCGGCGGTCCATGAATTCATGGGTTTTTAATTCCTCTGGAATGCCTAAGGCTTTAAGGGCGTTGGAAAGCTTCTTACGTCTTTGTCCAAAGCCATTTTTTACTATTTGTTTGAAGAGGATTTCAATGCCTAGCAGATCCTCCCGTTTATGGCGCGTCATACGAATGACACCTGATTTTACTTTTGGTGGGGGATTAAAGACATTCTCGTGAACCGTAAAGAGATACTCAACCTGATAGTAGGCTTGAATAAGAACGGAAAGAATGCCATAGTCTTTTGTTCTTGGTACCCCAGCGCAGCGCTCAGCCACTTCCTTTTGGAACATGCCGACCATTTCAGGGACTTGGTCCGCATAGTCAACAATCTTGAAAAGAATTTGAGACGAAATATTATAAGGGTAATTTCCAATGACCGCAAAGGGTTTTCCCTGGGCAAAGGCAAAATCAGTTTTTAGAAAATCACCCACGAAATCTTCATCGCTTAGTGACTTATAATTCTGTTTTAAATAGGCGATCGACTCCTCATCAATTTCTGCTAAAAAGAGCCTCTTATCTTTTTGTAATAAGGTTTTGGTTAAAACGCCCGTGCCCGGTCCAACTTCTAGGACTTGGTCGTAGCCTTCATAGCTTAGACTCTCAACAATTTTGCTGGCGATATTCAGGTCGGTTAGAAAATGTTGACCAAGGTGTTTTTTAGCTCTAACACTCATACGTGGTGATTTAAATTAAATGGGGCGCATTGCCAGAGACAAAAGGGCCTTTTGGGATTATTTAACATCTTTTTTTATCTGCCAATCCGGCAAATTTCGGAAGTTTTTTTCTAATTTAGCCGAAAATTCTGTATTCATGGCTAAAACAGTTGATGATTTTAATAAACGAAGATTGCGTTCCAGTAATATTACCGTGGTAATTTCTATTGCCCTGGTTTTATTTTTACTAGGACTTATGGGGCTTATTTTAATCAATGCGCAAAAGTACTCCGATTATATTAAAGAGCAATTGGTCGTGAACGCTTATTTTAATGAAAATTACGATGCGAAGGATTCACTCAAGATTGCCAAATTTGAAGCGGAGGCTTTCAAAAAGATTCAAGTCTTAGTTCCTGTAAAACGCGCCACGTATATCTCAAGACAGATGGCTAGTGAAGAGGCGAAAAAGAGCATGGGCATCGATAGCGAAGCGTTGTTTGATACCAATATCTTCCCATCCTCAGTAGAGGTCGCTCTTAAACCGGAGTATGTCGATCCGACCAAGATTGATGATGCCATCAAACAAATTGCAAGCATCCCTGGAATTGTGGATGTGAAAAACAACAGTTCACTTATGGTGGATGTGTACAACAATTTGAATCGAATCTTAAAGTGGATTCTTGGGTTTTCCCTTTTGTTTTTAGTCTTAGCGGTCGTGCTGATCAACAACTCGATTCGTCTGAAAATATTCTCAAAACGCTTTATTATTAAAACAATGCAGCTCGTTGGAGCGCGCAGACGTTTTATTCTTAAACCTTTTGTTCTTGAAGCCTTGGTTCTTGGATTAATTGGCTCTGTGATCGGCCTCCTCGCTTTATTCGGCGTATGGTACTATTTCACAAACCAAATCGGTCAGGCCTTTATGGATAACGACCCTCAATACTACTGGCTCATTGCCCTAGTGCTTGGCATTGGGATTCTAATTACCGTTGTAAGCACCATCTTTGCAACATGGAGGTTCTTAAGAACGAATATTGACGATTTATATTACAGCTAACATGGCAAACAAAACAAGCACGCGTGAAAAAAGCACGTTCTATTTTGGAAAAGAAAATTTCAAATGGATGCTCATTGGTCTAGGATTTATTGCCTTAGGATACATCCTGATGCTAGGCCCGGACGCCAATACCGTGGACGGCAAATACGATCCAAATGTTTGGAATGATGGGATTTTCTCCGTCGTAAGAATTCGTATCGCGCCCCTACTGATTCTAATAGGGTTTGTAGTGGAGGTGTACGCCATACTAAAAAGAAGCAAGTAACATTAACCATCTAATCCTTTAGGCCTGTGGCCCAAAAGGATTTCTTATCTTACTCCTATGGATTTAATCAAAGCAATCGTTATTGCGATCATCGAAGGACTTACAGAGTTTCTTCCTGTGTCCTCGACCGCGCACATGATTTTCACCAGTTCCCTTTATGGCATTCAAGAAGATGAATTCGTGAAAATGTTTCAAGTTTCGATTCAGTTCGGCGCTATTTTAGCCGTCGTATTTCTGTACTGGAAGAAGTTTTTTAATTTTAAAAATTTAAACTTCTATCTCAAATTAGCCCTTGCCGTTTTACCAGCCCTAATTCTTGGAAAGATATTCGACGATAAAATTGAAGCGGTTTTAGGAGACCCGGTCCCGATCGCCATCATGCTAATCGTTGGCGGGGTAATCCTATTATTTATTGATAAACTATTCAAAAATCCGATTATAGACGATGAGAAAGACGTCAGCTTTAAGAGCGCTTTAATCATTGGCTTTTGGCAATGCCTTGCCATGATGCCAGGCACATCGCGAAGTGCGGCCTCAATCATTGGAGGAATGCAGCAGAAACTCACGCGTAAAGCCGCGGCTGAATTCTCTTTCTTTTTGGCTGTTCCTACCATGCTTGCGGTAACGGTGTATTCCATTTTTATAAAATCATGGAATTACCAAGGCGTGGATCAAAAAGGCTACGAAATGCTTTTAACAGGCGATAATTTAATGCTCTTTTTAATTGGAAATGTTGTGGCATTCGTTGTGGCCGTAATTGCCATCAAATTCTTTATCGGTGTGTTAACCAAATACGGATTTAAACCCTGGGGCTGGTACCGAATCGTGGTTGGAATTGTTTTATTGATTTATTTCACGCAGTTTAATTAATTGCTTAAAAGGGGCAAATGACGCTAGAAGACATACAAGAGGGCCAAGTACTGCTCGTTGATAAACCGTTAGATTGGACTTCATTCCAAGTCGTAAATAAGATTAAGTTTAAATTGAAAAATGAATTTAAGCTCAAAAAAATTAAAGTAGGGCACGCGGGAACTCTAGATCCCCGAGCCACCGGTCTACTCATTGTTTGTACGGGGAAAGCCACCAAAGAAATCTCTAAGATTCAAGAGGCACCCAAGGAATATTTAGCCACCATTAAACTGGGCGTTCAGACCGAGTCCTACGACACGGAAAAGCCTGAAATCAACCCTCAAGACATTTCTGGAGTGAGCGTAGAGCAGATTCTGGAAGCACTTAAAAAGTTTGATGGAGAAATCATGCAAACACCCCCTGTGTTTTCAGCCTTAAAGGTCGATGGCAAACGCGCCTACGATTTAGC
>DCJS01000011.1:6175-9858 GCA_002319955.1 Flavobacteriales bacterium UBA1694 | reverse complement strand
GGGCAGGAGCTAAACGTCGGTGCTTACTTGGTCGATCTACGACGCACCAAAATTGGGAACTACGATGTTAAGGACTCAGTAGAAACCATCCTTAATCAAGAATTTGAATTTATCAACGCCTAGTGGAAGAAATTAGAATTAATAAATATTTATCCGAGATTGGATTTTGTTCGCGTCGTGCGGCCGATTCACTCCTAGAACAGGGGCGAATCGTGGTCAATGGAATCGTGCTTGAAAAAGGAACGAAAGTCACCCCACAGGACGTTATCCTCGTGGATGGAAAGCCTGTAAAGCCCGATACAGAGGCGCCGGTCTATATCGCCTTTAATAAGCCTATTGGGATCGTTTGCACGACCGATACCAAGCGCGAGCAGAACAATATTATTGATTACATCAACCACCCAAGACGCATATTCCCGATAGGGCGACTCGATAAACCCAGCGAAGGGCTTATTCTTCTCACCTCCGACGGCGATATTGTGAATAAAATTCTTCGTTCAAGAAACAACCACGGAAAGGAATACATCGTAAGAGTCGATAAACCGATCTCACCAAAATTCCTTGAAAAAATGCGTGGGGGAGTCCCCATTCTCGATACCGTGACGAAAAAATGTGAAGTGGAACAGATTGACACGATGACTTTTCGAATTGTTTTAACCCAGGGGCTTAACCGTCAAATCCGACGCATGTGTGAGTATCTAGGCTATGAGGTGAAAAAATTGAAACGGGTTCGTGTTCTAAATATCCATTTGGATCTTCCTATCGGAAAATGGCGCGACCTTACAGAGCAAGAGCTTCAGGGTCTACTGGCTCTGGTGGATGACTCTTCTAAGACCATTTAATTCAATTTAAAGGACCTAAGTACTCGCCGCTAAAACGCTTTATTCTTCAGGTTTATCCACTAAGGATTCCTTTAATTTCAAAAGTTCCGCTTTAACGAATTCAAGTCGATCGATCATGGTGACGGTTTCCGAGACTTTCGTATTGGTGGTCAGCGCAATTCGGGCTCCATCAAGCGTGTAGCCCTTTTCCTTTACCAGGTGGTAAATTATCTTTAGATTTTTAAGATCCTCCGGGGTGAAATACCGGTTTCCTTTTTTATTCTTTTTAGGACGAAGTATGGGGAACTCCTGTTCCCAATAACGAATTAGTGAGGTATTCACCTCAAAGGCCTTGGCCACTTCGCCAATCGAATAATAGAGTTTATCTGGTAAATTAATAGTCATTTGAACGGGATCGAAAAACAAAAATATGTAAAAATTAAGACTTTGCTACTAGAATAGCCCTGCTTTAAACTTAATAAGCAATTTCAATCTTTAGTTTTTTGTTCTTTAAGCGTTGATTTTCTAATTTCTTCATTAAAACAACGACTTTTTGTCTGTTGACAGCCACATAAGACGTGGTGTCTTTCACTTCAATCAGGCCGATATCCTCTTTTTCAAGGTCTCCTCTTTTAATTAGAAACCCGACAATGTCTACCTTATTTACCTTATCTTTTTTACCCGCGCTGATATAGATGGTAAGAAACGGCGTTCTTGAAGGCATTCTATAATCTTGGGTGAGCACTTCCTGGGGCGTGGTTTTCTTAATGAAAGGGAAGTTTTCATCCTCAGTCATTATTAAATAGACATAGCCTTTTGCATTCATCCTTGCGGTTCGCCCGTTTCGGTGAATAAAGGCGTCTTCTTTTGGTGGCAATTGGTAATGCACAATGGACTCCACTTCTGGAATGTCTAAACCGCGGGAAGCTAGATCGGTCGTAATTAAAATACGGGACGAATCATTTTTGAATTTTAGAAGCGCGCGCTCTCGTTCATCTTGCTCCATGCCGCCGTGAAAGGTTTCTCGCGAAATTCCTTTTTCCTTTAATAGTTCAGAAATACGGTCTACCGCATCTCGGTGGTTACAGAAAATAAGCGTTCTTTTATTTCCTATTTTACACAGTAAGGTAAATAAGGTATCTAATTTCTCTTCGGAAGTGGTTAGGACTTTTCGAAGCTGAAAATCAGGTTTGATTTCTAGGACTTTTAGAAAATTGACGGTTTCAGGCGCCGTGATTCCGGTAAATTCTGGAATATCAGCCATTGCGGTGGCAGAGGTTAACATTCGTTGCGCTAGATTTGGCATCTCACTAATAATGAAACTCATGTCATCATGAAAACCAAATTCTAAGGCTTTATCAAATTCATCTAAGACCAGCGTTTCAATCGAGGTCGGATCAAAATTATCATTTCTTAAATGGTAGGCGACTCTCCCTGGAGTTCCTATTAAGAGGGCAGGAGCCTCAATCAAATTATTGACCTCGATCTTTTTATCATGACCCCCATAACACACCGTTACCTTATAATCCGTGCCCATGCTTTTGAAAACCTGTTCAATTTGCAAAGCCAATTCTCGGGAGGGAACTAAGATGATCGCTTGAATTCCACTGGTTCTTTTATTCAAATTTCTTAAAACGGGAAATAAAAAACCAAGGGTTTTTCCTGATCCTGTTGGCGAAAGAAGAATAACGTCTTTGTGGTTTTCTGAAGCTTTATAAGTGGTTTTTTGCATTTGATTCATATCCTGAATCTGCAAATTTTGGTAGAGTGTCTTTAATTCCATTTTGCAAAGGTAATTTTTTTGAACTTCAATTATCCGCTATTTTCTTTTTAAAGCATTTGAAGAGCGAGAATTTCATTCGCATGGACCAAAGAAAAGGAGCTTTAATCTTTAGCGTGAGCAAGGTCAAATGAAATGGCGCTCAACGCGCGAGCCCAAGCGAGAAAGCGCCTATTTAAAATACCAATAGCGCCCTTACCTTTAAGAGGCGTTTTTATCAATGAGCAAGCACAAAACTTCAAAACAACGAGACAGGCCTACTGCCGGGCAGCCTTTCTACCCTTGGGGGTGAAGAAAACGAATTATAGAAGGGGTTTTTGAAACTTAATTAATTGTGTTTAATTCCAAATATTTTTGTATTTTTGCACCACTTTTTTGTGGAACCGGTCTAAAGAGTAACACCTTAATAACTAACTGCTTCCTTAAGCTCTAAACCCACAGTAAGACCATTAGAGTAAAGGGAATACAAATTTTAAATTTATGTCTGAAAATCTAGACATGGTTCTTGAGAACCAAAACGTAGCACCAGAACAATTTGATTGGGATTCATTTGAATCAGGATTAGACGCTGATGCGAGACAAGAAAAAAGCGACCTTGAAGAAATCTACAACGGTTCGCTAAAGAACCTTCAAGACAATGACGTTCTTGTAGGTAAAGTTGTAAGACTTACGGACAAAGAAGCTATCGTAGACATCAACTTCAAATCTGAAGGGGTTATTTCTCTTAACGAATTCCGTTATAGAACAGACCTTACTGTAGGAGACGAAGTCGAAGTAATGGTAGACCGTAGAGAAGACAAAACAGGTCAACTTCAACTTTCTCACAGAAAAGCCAGAACGCTTAAAGCTTGGGAACGTGTGAATGAACTTCACGATACAGGTGAGGTGGTTAATGGATTTGTGAAATCTAGAACGAAAGGCGGTATGATCGTGGACATCCACGGGATTGAAGCGTTCCTTCCAGGATCTCAAATTGACGTTAAGCCAATCAAAGACTACGATCAGTACGTTGGAAAAACCATGGAATTCAAAGTGGTTAAAATTAATCCTGAGTACAAAAACGTTGTGGTTTCTCACAAAGC
>DCJS01000011.1:4689-6134 GCA_002319955.1 Flavobacteriales bacterium UBA1694 | reverse complement strand
TACGGAGTATTCGTGGACCTTGGTGGCGTAGATGGACTAATTCACATTACAGACCTTTCTTGGTCTAGAGTGAACCACCCATCTGAAATCCTAGAAGACGGACAAACTGTGAAAGTGGTTATCCTTGATTTCGATGATGAGAAAACAAGAATCCAACTTGGTATGAAGCAACTAGAAGCACACCCTTGGGATGCTCTATCTGCAGACATGAAAGTAGGAGATAAAGTAAAAGGTAAAGTGGTTGTTCTTGCTGACTACGGTGCATTCGTTGAGATTGCTCCAGGTGTTGAAGGACTTATCCACGTATCTGAAATGTCTTGGTCAACTCACTTAAGAAGTGCAGGAGACTTTGTAAAAGTAGGAGATGAGGTTGAGGCTGAAGTTCTTACTTTAGATAGAGAAGACAGAAAAATCTCTCTTGGTATCAAGCAATTGAACAAAGATCCATGGGAAAATATCGAAGCTAAATATCCAGTAGGTTCTCAACATGTTGGGACTGTAAGAAACTTCACCAACTTTGGTGTGTTCGTGGAATTAGAAGAAGGTATCGATGGTCTTATCTACATTTCTGACCTTTCTTGGACTAAGAAAATCAAGCACCCATCTGAGTTCTGTAACGTAGGCGATAAATTAGAAGTTATCGTTCTTGAACTTGACACAGCTGCTAGAAGACTTTCTTTAGGTCACAAACAACTTCAAGCAAACCCTTGGGATAAATTCGAAACCAAATACGCAGAAGGAACAGTTCTTACAGGAACTGCAACAGAAGTATTTGACAAAGGAGCTCAAGTTCAATTTGAAGATGCTGAAGTAGAAGCTTTCTGCCCATCAAGATTATTAGAGAAAGCAGATGGCTCTAAAATCAAGAAAGGAGAACAAGCTGAATTCAAAGTGATCGAATTCAACAAAGAATTCAAAAGAGTTGTTGTATCGCACACTGGCACTTTCAAAGAAGAAGAGAGAAGATCGAACTCAGGTTCATCTAACTCTAACAAGCCAACTATGTCAACTGGGGATGAGAAAACCACCCTTGGAGATATCGATGCACTTGCTGCACTTAAAAAGAAAATGGAAAGTGGAGAGTAATCTCAACACCATTTTAAAATAAGAAAACCGCTCCATTAGGGGCGGTTTTCGTTTTTATAATTAAAGGCAGGCCGTAGTCTTATTAGTTTAATTCTCAAGCTCCCACCGTATTTTCACGGCAGAGAGGTTTTCTAGTTCAAGTCTTTGGTCTTCTAAAACAAAAAACCAATTCTTCCTATAGAACTCTAGTGGCGATCGGTACAAACTCCCATCTTTTCTGATTTCCGTATGGCTGTCAATCACCCAGCCGTAAAGCAGCGTGGTCTTTTCTTTAAGAAGGCTCAAAAGTCTTGTACCAAGGCCTTTGCCTTGCTGAGTCTCATCTAGAATGATAGCAAACCACCACTGCGCCTCTCGCG
>DCJS01000011.1:1305-4618 GCA_002319955.1 Flavobacteriales bacterium UBA1694 | reverse complement strand
GTAGGCTCTGAAAGACTACCTAAGTACCCCTCAAAGGATTCAATGCTTTTATGAGCAAGCCCCCTAGGATACTCCTTGTTCCAGAGTTCCATAACGACTCGTTTCTGATCTAGGGTAAGACTATGCGCTTCTAAGATTTCCATAGCTCAAATTTATAAAAAAAGCCAACACTTGGTTGGCTTTCATTAGAGGTGCTATTTGGTGCTTTTAAAGCTTAAGTAACTCAATAGCCCGCTCTGGACTCTCATGCGAGAATACAGCGTTCCCAGCCACTAGGACATCGGCACCCGCATCAAATAATTTTGCCGCATTATCCAAATTGACACCGCCGTCAATTTCAATCAGCGCTGTTGAATTATTGCTTAAGATCAAATCTTTCGTTTCTGCGATTTTTTTGTAGGTATTCTCAATAAATTTCTGTCCTCCAAATCCTGGGTTTACACTCATTAAAAGAACTAAATCAACTTGCTCGATAATATCTTCAAGCATTAGGACAGGCGTTGAGGGGTTTAAAACCACACCTGCTTTCGCCCCTTTGTCTTGAATCAGGGTTATCACTCTATGCAAATGCGTGCAGGCTTCGTAGTGTACGGAAACTAAGTCAGCTCCGTGGTTGATAAACTCTTCCACATAGTTTTCAGGCTGAAGTATCATTAAATGCACGTCGATGAATTTTTCACTGTGCTTTTGAATAGGCTTCATAACGGGAAAACCGAACGAAATGTTGGGTACAAAGCGCCCGTCCATCACATCCACATGCAGCCAATCCGCCTGGGAGTTATTAAGCATTTTAATGTCGCGCTCAAGATTTCCGAAATCTGCTGAGAGAAGGGATGGCGCTATTAATCTGTTTTTCATTTTTTAGGAATATAAAATTTAGCCTTAAGCTTAATGGTACTTCAGTTTCATTTCAGGACTTAACTCTAAGAGCGTCTCGAAGATAAGTTCAATCACGTGACCCACATCGTCTTTACTCACCATCTCCACGGTGGTATGCATGTAGCGAAGTGGGAGGGAGATTAAGGCGCTTGGCACCCCGCCATTGGAATGCGCAAAGGCATCTGTATCTGTTCCTGTGGCTCTACTTGCCGCAGCGCGTTGGAAGGGAATCTTCTTAGTCTTGGCACGCTCCACAATAAGTTCTCTTAGGGTATGGTGCACACTTGGGGCGTAAAAAATAACCGGACCGTCTCCGCATTTCTGGTCTCCTTCTTTCTTTTTCTCAATCATCGGCGTGGTCGTGTCATGCGTCACATCGGTAATGATCGCCACATCGGGTTTAATTGTATCGGCAATCATGTCTGCTCCATACAGTCCGACTTCCTCCTGGACAGAGTTTACAATGTAAAGACCAAAAGGAAGGTCTTTCTTGCGCTCTTTTAAAAGTTTTGCCACCTGCGCAATCATAAATCCACCCATGCGGTTGTCAAGTGCCCTGCAAACAAAATACTTCTCGTTTAATTCAAAAAATTCATCCGGGTAAGTAATCATACAGCCCACATAGACTCCAAGGCTTTCCACTTCCTTTTTTGTGCTTGCGCCAAGATCAATAAAAATATTTTCTAATTTTGGTACGGGTTCGTTCGAACTCACGCCTCTGGTGTGGATGGCTGGCCAGCCAAAGACGCCTTTAACGATTCCTTTTTCTCCGTGAATATGCACCACCTTTGAGGGGGCAATCATTTGGTCAGAACCGCCGTTTCTTATCACATAAATTAGGCCTTCATCCGTAATGTAATTCACATACCATGAAATTTCATCGGCATGCGCCTCAATTACGACCTTAAATTCGGCCTTGGGATTCACAATACCGTAACAAGTTCCGTAGTTATCCACACGAATTTCATCCACATAGGGCTTCAAATAGTCCATCCAGACCTTCTGTCCGTTTCGTTCGTAGCCCGTAGGGGATGGCGTGTTTAGATAGGTTTCTAGGAACTTTAAAGATTTTTTGTCAAATTTCATTAAAGGGAATGTTTTTTGTAGTTTTAGTCACTAAATTTAAGTGTAGTAAAAGTAATGAAATTATATAAATTAACAGGCATTTTGCTCCTGCTTTTGGGGGGCACGCTGCTTAAGGCACAAAACGATACAATAGCTATTTCGCTTTCCCAATATCCAGCCAGCGCTTTAAAGACGGATGAGTTTGGAAACAAGTACTATTACGACGCCAAACAAAAAGCAAAAATCTACGAAATTGAGGGCGAAACCGTCGTGGTGATGGACGA
Source organism: Flavobacteriales bacterium UBA1694 (assembly GCA_002319955.1). Lineage (GTDB taxonomy): Bacteria > Bacteroidota > Bacteroidia > Flavobacteriales > Weeksellaceae > Planobacterium_A. Next base: position 2,390 of record DCJS01000011.1, on the reverse strand, counting down.
ACTTGTGCTTCAAAAAAAGCCCCACTTTAATAACGAGCTCGACCGGAACTACTACTATTTTCTCAATAAGAAGTTAAACCGGGTGTACCCGCTCTTTCTCACGGCCCTGGCGCAGTACCGTAGTTTAGAAACAACGTTGGACTCTATGAGCGCCGCAGACAAACGAAAGTATGCCAAAGAAAAGCAAGATGAGCTCGCCAGCGAATATGAAGAGAAACTAAGAAATCTAACGACCTCAGAGGGTCAGGTCTTTGCCAAACTAATGCACCGGGCCACAGGTCGCAATGTCTATGAGATCATTAAAGGGCTACGGGGTGGCTGGAGCGCGTTTTGGTGGAACGTGAAAGGAAACGCCGCAGACATTGAGATCAAGAAGGAATACAATCCTTACAAATACCGCGACGATGAATATGTCGAATCTCTTTTGCAGAGTAACTGGAATGTCGGATATTTGCAGCCATATCCGGGCTACCGGGATTTTAAAATCAAAAGACAATGACCTACAAATTCACCCTGAGAGTCCTGCTCTTAGTTTTCATGACTCAGTACACCAGTGCCTTGGCCTGGGGAACTACCGGACACCGCGTAATTGCTGAAGTGGCCGAGAACAATTTAAAAAGTTCAACCAAACACAAACTTAAAAAGATCTTAGGAAAGCAGAAGCTTGCCTACTGGGCGAACTGGCCCGATTTCATTAAGTCCGATACCACGGGACACTGGAAGCACACGGAGACTTGGCATTACGTGAACATTAGCCCTCAGAGCTCAAAACAGAACTTCATAAAAACCCTTAAGGCTCAAGACGCGCCGACACTGTACACCGCAATTAAAGATATTTCTGCCAAATTAAAAAGTGGTAAACTCACGAATGAAGAGAAAGCCATTGAACTGCGTTTTCTAATTCATATGGTAGGGGATTTAGCCCAACCAATGCACGCAGGACGTTTAGAGGACTTAGGCGGAAACCGTGTTCGAATTAAATACTTTGGACAGAATACCAATTTGCATTCTCTATGGGATAGCAAACTTATTGAGTCAAACCAATACAGTTATACCGAGTATGCGCGCGTATTAGATGTGAAAAC
>DCJS01000011.1:454-1204 GCA_002319955.1 Flavobacteriales bacterium UBA1694 | reverse complement strand
AGCTACGGCTACCTCTACCGATTCAATTCGCTTTTAGAAAAACAACTTTACGAAGGGGGACTTCACTTGGCCCAGATTCTGAACGAGGTTCTATAAACACTTTAGCTTAAGGAGCTCAAAGACCTTTATATCAACAGGTAACTGGAATGGATTTTCTTTTTTTAAGGAAATCCATTCTGTTTTTTCAATGGAAGGTTCCAGAATTTCAAGTTCCGATTCATTTAGAATGGTGCAGGTGTAATACACCGTGAAGAGCTGCTCATTTGGGTTAAATAGCGACTGGACAAAACCCTCCTGCGTGTAGAAATGCGCTACGTTTTCAATTTTTAAATTGAGCTCCTCTAGGAACTCACGTTTTAAACACGCTACTGCGCCTTCCCCAAATTCCAGTCCTCCGCCAGGAAGCTTTACGAGCTTTTTGCCCACGTAGAGTTCGTGAAGGGTTAAAAGCTGAGTGTCTTTCAAACAAAGACCGTAGATGCGGATATTAAAACGGTGGTTTTCTCCCATGTCTTTTTAGTGTTTTATCGCGGTAATCATTTCTCGTTTACCTGGAGGGCCAGGTCTTTTTTCCACTTCAAAATCGAGATCTAGTAGGGCTCTTCTCAAACTTCCTTTAGCACTATAGGTCGTGAATAGGCCTTCTTTGCTCATTTTATCCGCCACAAGACCGATAAGTTTTGGCTCCCACAGATCGGGCTGAACCCGCGAGCCAAAGCAGTCGAAGTAAACCAGATCAATTGGGGGAAT
>DCJS01000011.1:0-360 GCA_002319955.1 Flavobacteriales bacterium UBA1694 | reverse complement strand
AGCTCCTGCTGCAAAACGGGGTATTTTTCAAGGGAATAATACCTTACCACCTGATTTTTATCAGTTTTTAAAAATTCATCAATAGTGACTAAACCGTTTAGACCTGTTCCAAAACCGAGTTCTAGAATATTAATTTCACAACGTTCAATTAATTTATATCCATTATCAATAAATACGAATTTAGCCTCTTGCAGGGCGCCGTGCCCCGAGTGATACCCTTCGTTTAAATCCTTGATAAACAAAGTCTTGCTTCCGTCCGATGTGATTTTTACTTCTCTTTCCATAACATTATTTGCCAAATTTAAAATTAATAATTATATTTATCAATTAAATTCTATAGTAAAATATAAAAATATTTTT
>DCJS01000013.1:2453-3713 GCA_002319955.1 Flavobacteriales bacterium UBA1694 | reverse complement strand
TGTCTGGAGAAGATTCCTGCTGCGCCCCAGTACGCAAATCTAAAAAACGCGCACAAAGCGCCTGTTGTGGCGAGGATGACACTGGGGAGCAGGGGGATTCAGAGGACCATCACCACGGCCATTCAAACGTCTCATCTTCTGTAGCAGCGCCATCCTTACTTAGGGTTTTTGCTGTCCCAATGGTTTCTTTTGTCCTGCTCCTAATCGGTCTAGTTCTTGACCATTATCTCACGCCATCCTGGTTTAGAGGCCCTCTTCGATTGGTGTATTACATCATTGCGTATCTCCCTGTAGGAATCCCTGTGCTTAAACAGGCCGTTGAGAGCATTCGGTATAGTGCATTTTTCTCTGAGTTTTTCCTAATGGGTATCGCGACCCTTGGCGCTTTTGCCATTGGTGAGTATCCCGAGGCGGTCGCGGTAATGCTCTTTTATTCCGTTGGCGAAGTCTTTCAAGGCATGGCTGTGAAGCGCGCTAGAGGAAGTATTAAAGCACTATTAGACCAAAGGCCGGATGAAGTGAGCGTCCTTCGAGACGGTGTACCGGTAAAAGTCAAATCAAAACACGTCGAAATCGGAGAGGTTGTTCGCTTAAAAGCGGGAGAGCAGCTTTCCTTAGATGGGGAGCTCCTCTCTGAGAAGGCTTCCTTTAACACTGCAGCGCTTACGGGGGAGAGTCGTCCCGACACAAAAAAGAAAGGGGAGAGCGTTTTAGCGGGGATGGTGAATTTAGGGGCAGTAACTGAAGTTAAAGTCACGACTTCCTATAAGGATTCAAAGCTTAGTAAAATTCTTAAGCTGGTCCAAGAGGCCACGACGCATAAAGCCCCTACGGAGCTTTTCATTCGAAAGTTCTCTAAAATCTACACCCCGATTGTGGTGTATTTAGCAATTGCGATTACAATACTCCCCGCCCTGTGGGTTAGCGACTATGTTTTTTCAGAGTGGCTCTACCGCGCCCTTGTCTTTTTAGTGATTTCTTGTCCTTGCGCCCTGGTCATCTCAATTCCCCTTGGGTATTTTGGGGGCATTGGAGCGGCAAGTAGAAATGGAATTCTTATCAAAGGATCGAATTTCCTCGATGTATTGGCTAATGCTGAGCATGTGGTGCTCGATAAAACGGGCACCCTGACGAAAGGCGTTTTTAAAGTCGTCGAGGACCAAATTCCTATTGAAGATCTAAATGAGAAGGCTCGATTCTTAGCCCTTGTGAATGCTTTAGAAAGCCACAGTACCCATCCGGTTGCTAGCGCTATCGCGC
>DCJS01000013.1:450-2403 GCA_002319955.1 Flavobacteriales bacterium UBA1694 | reverse complement strand
AGAGCCCAAATTGAAGGCAAAGAGCTGCTCGTTGGAAATTTCAAGTTGTTAGAACGCTTTGGTGTTTCCTATTTGAAGGCGCATGGAAATTCCGTGGATACGGTGGTCGCGATTTCTTTTGGAGGTATTTATCAGGGCTATTTGACTTTAGCAGACGAAATTAAGGAGCAGGCCCCCAAGGCGATTTCAGAGCTTCATGCCATGGGGATAAGAACCACGTTACTTAGTGGGGATAAAGAGGCCGTTGCTCAGAAAGTAGCGATGGAATTAGGTATACCTTCGTTCTATGGAGGCCTTTTGCCTGAAGATAAAGTGGAGCACTTAAAGCGTCTTCCAAAAGGCAAAGGAAACGTTCTTTTTGTCGGAGACGGAATGAACGATGCCCCAGTGCTTGCCCTAAGTGATGCCGGAATTGCCATGGGCGGACTAGGGAGTGATGCCGCCATTGAAACGGCCGATGTGGTCATTCAGGATGATAATCCAAAGAAAATCCCGATGGCCATAAGAATAGGAAAAGTGACCCGCTCAATCGTCTGGCAGAATATAATTCTCGCTTTTGGCGTTAAAGCCGTAGTCCTTGCTCTAGGCGCAGGCGGTTTAGCCTCGATGTGGGAAGCTGTATTTGCAGATGTGGGTGTCGCGCTACTCGCTATTCTAAACGCTGTAAGAATCCAGAATAAAACGTTTTAATTCTGACAGATTAGAAATCTATCGAACTTAAGCGAGCCTTTCCTTTCCATTTATAAAACGAAGACTGTATGCAATTGCATAGAGGATATGAGTTTAATTGCTTTTTATAGGCGTTCGGGTATAGAATACATCGTGCAAAAAGCTAAAACTAGTTAATTCGCTGGCCTATTTGAATCTGATTTTTGAGCTGGAATTTTCACCTTATGCAGGGCAATGAGTCGAAGGGCATGTTCAACGTCAATTACAAAGATTTTACCATTTTGACTGATTGCCTGATCAAGGACTCCAGAAGCTTTTATGGTGTAGGCTGTGGAGCGGCCACAGCCAAGGACCTTGGCCAGTCCTTTGTAACCGTATTCGTACTGCTTTTCTTGCATGAGCTGACGGTGTAGATCAATGTACTCTGCCACGGTGAGATTCCATAGTGGTTTTTCGTAATCTTGTGAGTTGGGTGTCATAAGAGTTCGCTTTTAAGGTTATTGGTGGTTTTAAAGGCCCGAAGGCATAAAGCGAAACTAAGAGTTGTTTTTCAAATACAAAAGATGTCCATTAAATGGACCGGTTGCTTTTTTCTGTGAGGCCGATGAGCTTAGCCGATTTAAAGATTTTCTGCTATTTTTAGATTTTTCAATCCGATCTATATTTCTACATAACTGATTTGAAGTCAGGTAGTTAACTGGATTTATGAGGGGTATTATTCGCTACATTGTTAATTTGTTTAACGTATTAGTCACTATTTTAACACATTTTAACAACTCTCGTAAGACCCTCTAAACATGGGGGTTTTCATCGGTCTTAACATAATATTAACAAACTATTAAGAGAATTTAACAAAGTGAGTTTTGATGCAGACCATGCGGATATACCTTTGCCGAGTCAAAACCAATAAAAACAATTCAAAATGATGAAAAGAGTAACTCTCGTAATCATAATGATGATTTCAACTCTTGGAGTGTATTCATTCGACAAATACAGTGCCAATGACAACGATGAGGTGAAAACGAGTTATGCGTCGTATTATCACGACAAGTTCAACGGGAGAAGAACCGCCAGTGGGGACATTTTTAGAAATTCTGAAATGACCGCTGCGCACAGAACCCTCGCATTTGGAACCAAAGTTAAGGTAACAAACCTTAGAAACGGAGAGAGTGTGGTGGTCGTTATAAACGACCGAGGCCCATTTCATGCGAAACGTGCTTTAGATTTATCAAAAGCAGCCTTCGATGAAATCGGAAATTTAGACAGGGGAACCATGCCTGTCGA
>DCJS01000013.1:0-420 GCA_002319955.1 Flavobacteriales bacterium UBA1694 | reverse complement strand
AACTTGTGTTTTCAGAATAGAAAAATTGGATTTGCTTTAATTTGAGAGTTAAAAACTAGAGTCATGGTTAATGAGTCTTAAAGCGTATTCGAACTAATTTTTCCAAACCCAATCAATCGTTTTATTTTTCTGTTGGATAAGGGCACTTGTTTTTTATAAAATCAGTCTATTTTATAAAAAATAGAATGTAAATAAACCGTAATTTTGAGGCTGTATTGCTTGTGATGAACTCGCACCCTACATTTGCTAGGTTCGTGCTTAGTTTTACCTGTTTAATCTTCCATCCTCCTTTTTATGAAGTCTTTATTAATTAAGTCCGTTTTGAAACGTGTTCTCTTCTTCTTTTTACCACTTGCAGTGTTGAGTTCGTGTGAAGTGAAAAACCCTGATAATTTCACCCTTACGGGGGGAGGCTTTATA
>DCJS01000051.1:14059-66934 GCA_002319955.1 Flavobacteriales bacterium UBA1694 | reverse complement strand
GGACAGGAAACAATTGAATCGCATGAAACGGCTTTACTGCATTATGCGCATCAAAAGCTAGAGGCTATAGATAATTTACGGATATATGCTCAAAACGCATCGCGGGCTGGGGTGATTTCATTTACTTTGGACAACGCAGGAATAGCCTCCGATGCAGGAATGATTCTTGATAAACTTGGAATTGCGGTGCGCACGGGACACCACTGCGCTCAACCTATTATGAACTATTTTGGAATTGCAGGCACCATTCGCGCTAGTTTCGCTGTTTACAATACCTTCGAGGAGATAGACCAATTAGTAGAGGGCGTAAAAAAAGCACAGCGCATGTTAGGTTAAGGTGCATTTAACGCACCTCAGAGCCACTAAGTCCTCGTAATCTTAATCCGTACTTCCACTGCACAAACGCGAAGACCTGATACAATTTGTATTCAAAAGCTTTCCCATAGTTTTCATTCGGATTGTAATCAATTGCGGATTCAATCACATTGCGGTAGCGTCCTGAATAATAATAACTATTCCACTCAGACACTAAATTTGAATTGCGCATTTTAAGCGTGCTTTCAGTATACATACTCTCTGGCTTAGCCAGAGCCGAAAGAAAATAGTCGAATTGCGAGTCAATAACCGTAAGATCCCACTCACCTGATTCATTTTTCTCAGGTGTCAAAACGCTCTGATCTTGATCTGCCCCAGTTCTGGCAGCACCACAACTTGTTGTAATTCCGAAAGAAAAGAGCAGTAGCGTAAGCCATGTGAAAGTTCTCATAATGCGTAGTTTGTACCCTTTAAAAAGAGCAAATTAAAAGCCAAACTATATTAATCCAAACCCTTTTGCCTTAAAATGGGCCAATTATGATCCGAAATTCAAAAATGGAACGGTTATTGTTGCAAAATTTTATCGAAAAGTTATACAAACTCTACGAGTAAAGCCTTTTGCGAAATTTCTCACTTGGTGAAATTAGAGCAAGAGCCTAAACCCTAAATACAAATGATTTCTTTCGCGATAAAATCATTTTCCCCTATACAGTTCCTGCGCCCGGAGTCTCCATTCTCTGAGACGGGCAAAATCGAACCTAAAACCCTGGTCTCTAGCAGACTAAAAATAAAGATCCTCGTTGCATTCGTTTTGACGATACTGAGTTCTAGCCTCTTTGTCGCACAGACTACGGCCTATGCTTACGTTAAGGACGAACACGGAAATGCCGTTGAGCGGGCCGAGGTCGACCTAAGTCAATCTTCTAACGATATGGTTGCGGATAAAATTGGGTACTTTCAATTTGTAAACCTTGAACCAGGAAATTACCAAATCAACATCTCAAAGGCTGGGCTGGAAACCCGCCGCGTTAAATTTACGATTGAGCAGGGGGAAAGAAGGAAAGATTTGGGAGTGATAAGCCTTCGCACAGCGAACCACAGCACCGATTTAGGCATCCTTGTCCTAGACGATGCCATAGCAGACAGTGACGGCTCACTTGTGCAGCCCATGACAAATCTTCTTAGCGCAAGGCGAGATGTGTATCAAAAAAATGCCACTCTAGAGCAGGGCATGTATAACTTCGTGCCACGGGGCATAGACAATCGATTCGAAGAAATTTCCTTTAATGGCATTTCGCTTTCGGATCCCATTGATGGCATTGTCGACCCGATTCAATGGGGCGGACTTAGCGACATCACACGCCACCCTTCGGAGATATCCGATTATCTTTCCTTTTCAAAATATGCCTTTGCAAATCTTGCAGGCTCACTCTACTACGACACGAAAGCGTCTAATTTCAGTAAAGAGACTTCCATCACGTACTCGTATTTAAATCGCAATTACAAAAACAGGCTCATGGCCTCCTACGCAAGCGGTCTGCTTAAAAATGGCTGGGCCTTTGCTTTCTCTGCTAGCAAACGATCGGGAGATGACGGTGTGATTCAAGGAATTGAACAAGACAACTACGCCTATTTTGCCTCAATCGAAAAGAAATTCTCTGACCGATCCTCTGTTAACTTGACCACTTTTGGAGCACCAACCAAAAGAGACACCTACAGTGCGAACACAGCGGAAGTCTATGAGTTAATGGGTAAGAACTACAACGCCTATTGGGGCTTTGACCAAGGGAAAAACCGAAGCGCACGCACCAGAAATTCATTTATGCCTGTAGTCCAACTCCAATTTTATAACGTTGTAGGTGAAGCGAGTAACTGGAACAACACAATTTCATACCAGTTTGGCCGCGACGCCCAAAGCAGACTTTCTTGGAGAAACGCCCCAAACCCCTATCCCACTTATTACACGAACATGCCGAGCTTCTGGCGCTCTCAAAACGCGACAGAGTCTCAGCTCGATGGTCTTATAGAGCGTTGGCACCAGGATGAATCCTTTAATCAAATCAATTGGGAGGGTTTAAGAGAGTCAAATCAAAACCACAGCGCGCAGGGCGCGAACTACATGGTAGTTGAAGACATTAGAAATAGCCATAGCTTTAATTTCGCTTCCCATTTTGATACAAAGATTACAGAATTTTGGAATCTGAATTTAAATCTGAATTACCAAAACTTTAATTCACAGCATTACCAGGAAGTGAATGACCTCTTAGGAGCTGAGTTTGCACTCAATCAATATGCCTTTGGAGAAAACTTGAATTACGACCTCTCTTCAGACTCCCGCATTGTTGCCGGAGACCGCTACAAATACGACTACCAATTTTTAAGAAACGAAGCGAAATTCAATGCCTCAACGGATGCAGATCTAAACAACTGGAATGTCATGGCATCATTCTTCTTAAGTTACTCGTCCTCCCAAAGAAAAGGCAATTATCAAAACCCCTATTACGCCAATTCTAAGGGACAAAGTGCACTCATAAGCAATATTGATGCAGGCGTAAAAGCGCGGATCAGTTACAAATTCAACCCAAGAAGTCAAGTCTCTTATAGCGCTCTGCTATACAGCGTAGCCCCGACATTGAGTGACCTCTTTGTCAATCCACAATTAAGCAATCTCGAAACACCAAACATTCAAAATAAGGTTGTAAGCTCCAATGAGCTGCGCTACATTTATAATAGCCACGCTCTAAGAATTAGAGTTTCTGGGTTTTGGAGTGATATAAAGAATGCCACCGAAGTTTCACGGTTCTACACCGACTTATACTCGCAGGGCAACATGACCAACACAGAGTCCTACGTGACTGAAATTTTGTCTGGAATTGAAAAGCGCTACAAAGGCCTTGAACTTGGAATTGAGGCGCGCGTGCATCCCAATGTTAAACTTTTTGCGATTTCAAGTCTAGGGGAATACACGATTGAAAACAACCCAAACGTTTTACTTACAACCGAGAATGAAACCTCAGCACAAGGGTATCAGGATCTGGGCCCTGCAAACATTAAAGACTATAAATTAGCAGGTTCACCTCAAACAGCAGCGACATTAGGGTTTAGATATAGCAATAAGAAACTTTGGTGGTTAGGGGGTTCTGCGAATTTCTTTTCGGACCACTACATGGATTTCTATGCAGCGAACCGGACAGCCGAGTTTTACACGAATCCCCAAACCAACACGCATTACGATAAAAGCACGGACTTAAAAGGTGGTTTACTCATTCCAACCGCTCCACCAACACCGCTTTCCCCTCATTTACCACAAGTTAAGATGGACGACCAGTGGTTGTTTAATTTAGATGCAGGGAAGTCTTTTAGTATTGGGCGTTATACCCTTGGCCTTAGTATCAGTGTGATAAATGTATTGGATAACCGGGACTACATTTCTGGTGGGTATGAACAAATTCGAAACACCAACTACCGCGAAGCGCAAAGTGACGCTGAGCGAACGGAGCCCTTATTTGGGACCAAATTCTGGCACGACCGTGGGCGCACCTTTTTTACAAATGTGACGTTTAAATTCTAATTGACTCCTAAGTCATTACTTAAAAAAAGAAGATCAAGGTACGCCTGCTTTGAAATCATATCAGCACCTAAAGTTTCGAGATGGCTGGAATAGATTTGGCAATCAATAAGATCATAGAAGCCCCCATTATCTTGCACAAAGGTGATAAACGCTGCTTTAGAGGCGTTACTTACTTTTGAGAACATGCTTTCCCCACAAAAGACCTTCCCTACGACCACACCGTAGAATCCCCCTACCAGTTCTGAGTTTTGCCAAACCTCAATACTTTTTGCTTTACCTTCATGATGCAGATCGAGAAATCCCGATATAAGCTCTTCACTAATCCAAGTTCCATCCTGATTTTCACGAGGGGCCTCCATACAGGCTCTCATAACCTGCTCGAAGGCTCGGTCAATGCTAAAGGTGAACGCCTTAGAGTCCAGGACTTTTTTCATAGACTTCGATACGTGTAGATTCTCAGGGAAAAGCACGAACCTAGGATCAGGACACCACCAAAGCAGCTCTTCGCCAGGATTAAACCATGGGAATAGGCCTAAATTATAAGCTAGCCATAACCGCTCGCTGCTCAGATCTCCTCCTGAGGCAATTAAACCACCCAATGGGTGGTAAATCCTAGGATCTGGAAATGAAATTTCTTCAATATTTAGCGCTATCATAAGTACAAAAAATCCCACCAAGGATAGTGGGATTTACATCAATTATTTTCTCGGTTTCTTAGAATGGAAGATCATCATCCTCCTCTTCAAACGGGTTGGCGTTCTGCGCGGGAGTTGGTGAGCCTTCCGCTAGCGGAGCGGCTTGCGTTGGTTCATTAAAATTATCTGAGGCTAGCTTTTCGATTCTCCAACCCACAATCGAATTAAAGTACTTCACTTCATTCTGTGGACTGGTCCACTCTCTTCCTCTTATGTTAATTCCGATTTTAACTTGGTCTCCCTCATTAACCGTATCTAGGAGTGAGATTTTGTCCTGCAAAAACTCCACACTAATAGGCTGCGGATACTGCTCTTGTGTTAAAAGGATTAATTCTCTTTTCTGAAATCCGCTGTTAAAAGTTTGGGTTTCAGAAAGTTTCTTCACTGTGCCTTGTAATTCCATATTCTAATAACTTAATTCGGTAAAAATAGCAAAAACAATTTAAAGAAAATGAATCTGAAGACTAGTATTTTTCAAATAAAAAAAAAGAAAAAAAATTTGTTTTGCAATTTAAAAAATAGCTATATTTGCACTCACAAAAAAGAAGAGAAGATCTTATATAAACTGCGGATGTGGTGTAATTGGTAGCCACGCCAGACTTAGGATCTGGTGCTGCGAGGCGTGGGGGTTCGAGTCCCTTCATCCGCACTTAAACTAAAAATTTCTATTCATTTAGGAATTTTTTTTTGCGAAAATAGCTCAGCTGGTAGAGCACAACCTTGCCAAGGTTGGGGTCGCGGGTTCGAGTCCCGTTTTTCGCTCAACTTCTACTTTGCCCTGGTGGTGGAATTGGTAGACACGCAGGACTTAAAATCCTGTGTCCGCAAGGATGTACGGGTTCAAGTCCCGTCCGGGGTACTTAAAAAGACTGTTAATCATTGATTAACAGTCTTTTTTGTTTTTAAGAAAACGATAAGTGGATCGCTATTTTATTTAGATCAACCCTATTCTCTTTACATTTATTGCCTACTGCAATTCGCAATATAAAATGACAGTAAATATATTTTTACTCTAGATGATAACTTAAAAATGGCAAAGCTCCTTTCCCCTTTTTAGGCCATCACTTCATACATTTCTACTCTTTTAGATTCTAAATTGCCTCCCGCTACGAGATTCGGATCAAAGTAAACATAAATTGACTCCAAAAAGAGTCTCATAAAAGTGAACCAACGCATTAAATCTAGGTGTTTTTCAATCCGGGGATCTAAGGAAGAGCTTTTCAAATCGACCCAAGCTAAATCATCCGCTTCGATCAATGTGGTGAAAACATCGTAATACTCTATCCCTACTGCCGAAAATACGGAGCTGTACAAAAAGTCAAGAAACTCATCAAGAGAAATTAACTGGATCAGACGATGGGCCATTTCAAAAGCGGAATTCGCCTTCCCAATTTTGTCAATAGGCATTAATTCCAAAGCCACATCCTTTAATTCGGATATAAAAGAAGTGAAGAATAAAAATCCACAGATGTAAACGCCAGTTTTCATTTCTTGAAGACTAGCCACTTCGATTTCCACCTTGCCTGAAAGAAGATCTTCAAAACTATCCGACTGTAAAAGGTGTGGATAATCCTCAAGAATTTGGGAAAGAATTGGGCTATTCAATCTAGAGCTCAGATCAAAGATCCCCTTTTCTAGATCGGCTTTTTTGTTCCCTCGAAGAAAAAGCTGGAGCGAATCTCTCGCCTGCTCGCGTGATTTCACAAAACTTGTGTGTACGTGCATGTTCGAATTCATAGAATGGTTTTTAGTTCCTGTGAATATAAAAAACCCTAGATATATTACCCAAACTATCTTTCAACCTTATGGAATTCTCCTTAACCCTTTGTACTAGGACTCTTTCGCTCTGTATTAACTTTTAACACATGAGCTTACCGCTCGAAAATAGTAACCAAATTGACTTATCAAATGGCCTTTTTGCTAAAGCAAAGGGAAATAATAGCTTAATGCAAAATGGACTATTGTTCAACTAATTACCCGCTACATAGTCACACCACTGCCTATTGACTTTTCACTCTGCTATAAATCTCAAACTGGCCTTAAACTAAAGTAAAAATTATGGCCTTATTTTGGCTTATCACTCAGTTACAAAGTTTTTATTCCCGATTCAAATACGTATTTTTGCCTTAATAAAATCGTGCATGTCTGATATCATACAACTATTACCTGATCATGTCGCCAACCAAATTGCGGCTGGTGAGGTGGTACAACGCCCCTCATCCATTGTAAAGGAATTGTTGGAAAATGCGATTGACGCGAAAGCCACGAAAATCGAACTAATTGTTCGTGATGCGGGAAAGAACTTAGTACAAGTTGTCGACAATGGAACGGGAATGACAAGTGCTGATGCTCGACTAGCCTTTGAGCGTCATGCAACCTCAAAAATCAAAAGTTCAGAAGACCTTTTTAAAATCCGCTCAAAAGGCTTTCGTGGAGAAGCCCTAGCTTCCATTGCGGCCGTTGCGCAAGTGGAACTCAAGACCAAGGAAAAAGATTCCGAAACCGGGACAACCCTCTATATCGAAGGCGGGGGATTCAAGTTCCAAGAACCAATCCAAACCCACGAAGGTTCGAGTTTCGCCGTAAAGAATTTATTTTTCAATATTCCTGCCCGCCGCAAATTTTTGAAAAACAATTCGATAGAACTTCGCCATATCATTGATGAATTCCAACGGGTTGCTTTGGCGCACCAAGACATTGAATTCGAATTTTTCCACAATGATGAAATTATTTTTCGCCTAAGAAAAGGCACTATGCTTCAGCGTGTGATTGAAATCTTCGGTCGTAAGTTGCAACCGGTACTCATTCCAATTAAAGAAGATTTGGATTGGATCAAACTCAGTGGCTACGTTTCGAAGCCAGAAGGCTCAAAAAAAGTACGCGGAGAGCAGTTCCTTTTTGTGAACCACCGCTTTTTCAGAAGTCCTTATCTAAATCGGGCCGTCCAAGACGCCTTTGAGGGCCTACTGATGCCGGGGTACCTTCCCTCTTTTTTTCTATTCTTAGAGATTGACCCTGAGAAAATCGACATCAATATCCACCCGCAAAAAACGGAAATCAAATTCGAGGATGAAAACCTCATTTTTGCACTTATCCGTTCCACAATTAAAAAAGCACTCGGCATCTATAATATTGCCCCGAGTCTCGATTTTGATAGAGATCCAAAACTTGACACCTTTTTAAACTTTCAAAACTCCCCCACGTCCTCTGCCAGTGCCATGAATGAAAAGCCAGGCCAGATTTCGGTTGCACGGGATTTCAATCCGTTCCAAAATCAGGATTCTCCTAGTTCTCAGGAAATGGTGAATCTCCAAGAACTCTACGATACATCTTCGGAAGTGAAACCTTCTAAAATTAACTTATTTGAGGACGAAGAGTTTGACGAGGATTTGATGCGACTTCCCAACGGCTATTGGCTCTTTAACAAAGGCGATAAAACCCTTATGCTTGACCTGGGCAGAATCCACCGAATTCTGATCGCTGATCGAAACAAAGGCAAGAAAAGAAGTAACCAAAGTCAGGCGCTGCTCTTCTCTTTAGAATACCTCATGAATGAAATTGAGAAGGTCAAGTTTAAATCCTTCAAAAAGCATTTACCTTCCTTAGGGTTTGAAATGACCTTAGCCCATGAGAACACGTTACGAATTGATGCAGTTCCTGAGGGATTAAAAGAAACGATGGTGATCAAGTTCATCGAAAACCTATTCGAATCTTTAGATTACAAAACTGAGGACGAATTCTTATTGCAGTATGAGTACCTATGGGATAAACTTCATTCAAAATCGCGTTTTGATTTCATCTACAAACACGAAGCAGAAGAGGTTATCAAAGAGTATATAAAAATTGGCTTTCCAACCTATACCCCCCGAGGGAAAAGGTGCTTTATCGAACTACCCCTCGAGGAGCTAAAAACAAAATTTTAAGCATGTTCAAAAACCTACCACCCGTCACTAGAAACATCATAATAATTAATATCGCAGTCTACCTCCTAAGTAATTTACTTTTTGGAGGGAAACTCTACGATGTGCTTTCAGCCTATTACCCATTTTCTCCCAATTTCCATTCGTGGCAAATCGTAACGCACATGTTTATGCATGCCCCTATGGGTCAAGGCGTCGGTTTAACGCACATCCTATTTAACATGTTCACTCTTTGGAGCTTCGGACCGGTACTTGAGCAGGTGCTTGGCGAAAAGAAATTTCTGATTCTTTACTTTGTTAGTGGACTAGGCGCCTTCTTGCTTTTTAATATTTGGAATGTTTATGAAGTGAACACCGTTGTAGCGCAATTAAGTGCCCAAGGTGTGGATGTCGCAGAAGTTTTCAGAAAAAGTGCCATGGGCTACCAAGGAGACATGAGTGTGTTTCAAAATCCTGACGCGCTCCAATTAGGTCAAATGCTAAACGGAAAAATGCTTGGAGCCTCAGGTGCCATATTCGGTGTGGTCGCTGCCTTTTCAACGATGTTCCCCGATGCTAAACTTGTCTTTCTATTCATTCCCTTTCCAATAAAAGCCAAATACCTATTCCCAATAATCTTAGTGGTCTCACTCTATCTGGGTTTCAGTGGTTCAATGGGTGGGGTCGCGCATTTTGCCCATATTGGAGGCGCCATCGTTGGCTTTCTCTTAGCACTCCATTTTAGAAAAACACAAATTCAAAGATGGGATTAATTCGGTGGGCTCTTACCCTTGTGCACCTTTTTATTGTTGTATTACTTCTTGCAACATCACTTAATGCGTACATCGGTCCTAAAACCTTGGGGTATCTCAATTTACTTTCGTTGGCCTTTCCGATTTTGCTTATTGTCCATTTAGCACTTACCCTAGTTTGGATTTTGCTATGGAAAAAGCGGGCACTGGTTTTTCTTATCAGCAGTCTGTTTTTCCTACTACCCACTCAGCGTATCGTAAATTATTCCAGTGCCTCCGAGCAATTAGGAGATATTAAAGTGCTCACGTTCAATACCAAAAATGGTACGCATTCTAAAGATGATTCGCAGTCCGGTGTAAAAGATTACATCGAAAGCCAAAATGCGGACGTCATTCTTTTGCAAGAGGATCACACGAAATTTGACTTCTTAACAAAAGTAGCTGATGGGGGAACTCAACTACTAACAAAACATAAAATTCTACACCACGAAATTCTAATAACGGACGGCTCAAATTCGCATGCTTTTTATGCAGACATAGAAATAAATGGAACCGTGGTGCGAGTTGTGAATATCTATCTTCAACCGTTTCAGCTCCAAAAATCGATGATTCGCCCTACTGGCGATGCAAGCGTTGACCAACAAAAAGCTAAACGCCTAGTTTACCGTCTAATTCCCACGTTTAAAGCCCATCAAAGTCAAGTTTCTCAGATTCGTTCTACAATCGATAACTCGCCCTACCCAGTCATTATAGGAGGTGATTTTAATTCAGTACCAAATTCTTGGGAATATTTTCATCTCGTAGAAGGCCTTAAGGATCCCTTTTTAAAGGTCGGTCACGGAAGCGCAACAAGCTTTCATGACTACAAATTCCCAATCCGAATTGATTATCTTTTCCACTCGGAGCCGCTTAAAGCACTAAGCTACAAGGTGGATCGCACAGTCAAGCTTTCGGATCATTTCCCGGTCATTGCGACGTTTAATTTCTCCACGAACTAGCGTCGTGTTTACTCCTCGGGTAGATACTATTTTAAGCGAAAGTAAGCCGGCCCCTACAGAGTAGAGGCCGGCCATTAGAGTCTAAATCGGTGTGCGATTAGTTCTTTTTATAGTCAACGACAGCCCGTATGAAGGCCTCGGCATTCTCAACGGGAATATTAGGAAGAATTCCATGGCCAAGGTTCGCAATATACCGCTGGGTTCCAAAACGATCAATCATTTCATGAACCATCTTGCGGATAACAGCAGGCGAAGAATGTAGTCTTGCTGGATCAAAATTCCCTTGCAAAGTCATGTTTGGACCTACAAGTTTTCTGGCATGTTCTGGCGATAAAGTCCAGTCTACTCCTAAGGCAGAAGCCTTAGAAAGCGCCATTTCTTCAAGCGCGAACCAGCATCCTTTTCCAAAGACAATGACTTGAGTCACTTCGCTAAGAGCCTCAACTATTCGGTTGATATACTTCCACGAGAACTCTTGGTAGTCCGTTGGAGAAAGCATCCCGCCCCAAGAATCAAAAATCTGAACCGCAGAAACTCCTTTTTCGACCTTACGCTTTAAATAGCTAATAGTCGTTTGAGTGATTTTCTCTAATAAGAGGTGCGCGGCCTCAGGATGTTGGAAACAAAAAGATTTAGCAATATCAAAAGCTTTAGAGCCTCTTCCCTCCACACAGTAGCATAAGATGGTCCAAGGGGATCCCGCAAAACCAATGAGTGGCACGTCATTATCTAACTTTTCAAGAGTCATCTCAATGGCTTCAAAAACATAGCCTAAGCTTTCATTTACATCAGGTACGCTAACCGCTTGCACTTGCTCCATCGTACGAATGGGCGTTTCTAACCAAGGCCCAATCGATTCTCTCATCTCGAAGTTAATACCCATGGCTTGGGGCACAACCAAAATATCAGAAAATAAAATCGCCGCATCTAAAGGAAACCTTCGAAGGGGCTGTACCGTTATTTCAGAAGCTAGCTCTGGCTTTTGGCACCGCGTGAAAAAGTCGTACTTATCTCTTAGCGCCATGAACTCAGGCAAATAGCGTCCTGCTTGTCTCATCATCCAAACAGGGGGTCTTTCCACCTGCTCACCCCGAAGGGCCTTTAGGAACAAATCATTTTTAATCATAATAGGCTTATTTCGTACCTGAAAGCACTCTGAGCAAGACCTTCATAAGGTCTTCAAAATTACTTTCGGTACTGGTATGTATCTTGTCTTGCGTATATTTTCTTAATTCCTTCTCCGTGGTGTGCCCGATTGAAAATAGCAGTTTACTATCAAGGCTATTGTGCTCCATGTAGCTCCTTACGCCACTTGGACTAAAGAAGACGAGAGCCTGGTAGTCCTTATCAAATTTAGGGTACAGTAAATCCGTTTGGTAGACTGGAACTTTGCGGTAATAAAAATTTTGAAGCGGAAGTGAGGCATCTAAGATGGTGAGAGAAAGCGTCCCACAGAAATGAATAAACCGCTCGCCTTGGGAATTCTCAATCAGGAACTCTTGAAGTTCCTGTGCATGGCGCTTAATTTTGTAGGTTCCAAAGCCGTATTTACGAAGGGCATTCTTAGTCTTTGGTCCTACTGTATAGATTCGGTTGTATTTTCTGTCTGTAAAAACTTCATTTGGACGAAATCCATTCTCAAAAAACGATTCAACCCCATTGACGCTTGTAAAAATCAAGGAGTAATCTTTTAAATCAAAGGACTCAACTTTAAGAGGTGTGGTTTTAATAACTTCTACAAAATCATAAGAATACCCCTCTCCAAGACATTTGGATACAAGTTTTCTATCGAGATTTTTCTTTGTAAAAAGTATATTCATCTTTTTTTCTCCAAGGCCAGTTACTAAGTTAATGCTTTTATAATCGCGGCTTGATTTCTTGCATAATTTCTTTTGCACCGTCCTTTAAAAATTCAGTTCCAAGGTGGACGCCCTGAGCCTTAGAATCTCCAACTTCAAGGGTTTTCTCTATTGTGATGGAGTTTTTTCCATCTAAGCTACAAATACGCCCTTGAAAGCGAATTTGGCCTTCAATAAATTCTGCATAGGCGCCAATGGGCGCAGTACAACCGCCTTCAAGCGTCTGTAAAAAGGATCGCTCAATTTCAACACAAGTTTGAGTGTTTACATCATTTATTCCCGTCAGAATTTCTTTGAGTTCTGTATCTTCCTTTCTGGCCGTCACGACTACAACGCCTTGAGATGGGGCACACAACATAAAGTTCAGCTCCTCATAAGGAACGTTGAGCTCTAGTCGCTCAAGTCCTGCGCGTGAGAAAAGAGTCGCATCCGCTAAGCCATTTTCAATTTTACCCAGTCGGGTTTGCACATTCCCTCGAATGTCTGTAAAGGTCGTATTGGGAAACTCGTGAGACCAAAATGCGCGGCGTCTAAGGCTGCTTGTGGCAATTGTGAGCTGGTCTAAGCTTTTATTTTTTGCCTCTTGGCTTCTAACTAAAACATCCTGATGGTAATCTCTTTTCAAAAAGGCAACCAGTTCAAGACCTTCGGCAAGAAGCGTTGGTACATCCTTTAAGGAATGCACGGCGATATCTATTTCTTTATTTAACAGCGCCGTATCTAGATCACGTGTAAAAATACCGGTGAGGCCCATTTGATAAAGCGGCTGATTTAGATCCTTATCCCCTTTCGAAACAATGGGGGTAATGTCGGTCGTAAAATTTCTGTTCTGAAGATTCCTTGCCACTTCACGCGCTTGCCAAAGGGCAAGTGGGGAATTACGTGTGCCAATTTTAATGCTTTTCATTGAACTCTTTATTTGGTTGTTCTACAAACATTTCGTGCATTAGATCACTTACCTCGGTAGCCCGAGAGGGGTTATCTATGATGTATTTCGCAAAGCGATTCGTAATTTTCTGAATCATTTTGTCGGTAAGCTCCATATCGTCCACGCCAATGTAGCGGTGTTTTTTATGGATGCTATGCATTTCGTGCCGTTCCATGTTTTTAAGCATTGCCTTAAAATCATGAATCGTTGGAGCCAGCTGCCGTTTCTGTTCCCAATCAATAAAATCACTCGTCATTCCTTTTATAATTTCTTCCGCTTTTGGAATCTCCTTCTTTCGCTGTTCCATAGTTTCTTGTATGTGGTGTGAGAGAATATCCACATCCACCAGCTCAACTCCTTGAATCTCTCCCACCAATGAATCCACGTTGTTTGGAATTGAAAGGTCGATTACAAGCATTGGCCGCTTCCCAGAAAAATGGGACGTATTAATAATTGGGCTTTTTGCGCTTGTGGCAACAATCAAAATGTCAGTTCTTTCAAGCTCCTTTGAAAAATCTTCGAACTCAACATAGGGAATCTGATACTTCTGAGCTATTTTCTCCGCAATCTCATTGGTTCGGTTTGCAATTTTGACCTTTGGTTGGTAAATATGCTTGACCAAGTTCTCAACCGTATTCTGTCCTATCTCTCCAACCCCTAATAAAAGGATGTTCTTCCCTGAAAGCTGAGTCTGGGAATTTAGAATATAGTGCACCGCTGCGTAGGAAACGCTCGCTGCGCCGTTTGAAATTCCCGTTTCATTCTTGATTCGCTTAGAAATCTGGATCGCTGAATTTATAGCCCGTTCAAGATACGGATTCGATTTTGATTTTTCCTTTTTGAATCGGTTGTAGGCATTCTTAATCTGTCCGATAATTTCAAAGTCACCCAAAATTTGGCTTTCAAGGCCTGCAGCTACACGAAAAAGATGGTTTAAAGCTTCTTTTTCCTTAAGAACCTCCGCATACTTCATAAAGTCCGTCAACTCGACGTCTACCGATTTGCAATACTGCTGGGCAATTAAAAGATAATTGGGCGTGGTGGTATAGATTTCTGTTCGGTTGCAAGTAGAAACAACAAAAGCGTCTCCTAGGTTTTCAGAATGAACCCGGCTTACGAACTCTTTGACATGTTGGTCAAAAAAAGCAAATTTTCCCCTGGTTTTCGCATCAGCTTTCTCAAAACTGACGCTTAACACCGCAAAATTGGAGGTCTGATGTATGTTGTTATTTTGTGGCATAGTAAACAAAGGCAAATTTAGTGCTTTTTTAATTAATATACGTATGATGAAAGTCACTCCTTAAAACCCTTTTGTGTCCAACTCAAATCCAATATTTGCCCAAAACTTTAATAAAACTTTAACCAAATATTGGGCTTAACAACGCTGATAATGGGCGTAAATTTATATCTTTGTCTCCTTAAAAATTTTATAGCAGAAGATGGGTTTATTTGATATGTTCACACAAGAAATCGCAATCGATTTAGGAACGGCTAACACACTGATTATCCATAACAACAAAATTGTCGTGGATCAACCCTCGATCGTTGCAATTGAGCGGCAGTCAGGAAAACCGATAGCCGTAGGAGAACAGGCCAAACACATGCAGGGGAAAACACACGAAGATATCCGCACGATTCGGCCACTGAAAGATGGAGTAATTGCAGACTTCCATGCCTCAGAACACATGATTAAAGAATTTATTAAGCAAATTCCAGGGATAAAAGGCAAACTCATTCAACCGGCACTTAAGATTGTGATCTGTATTCCTTCAGGAATTACCGAAGTTGAAAAAAGAGCCGTTCGTGACTCAGCTCAGAAAGTAAATGCAAAAGAAGTCCGTTTAATCTACGAACCAATGGCCGCGGCTATCGGTGTAGGAATTGACGTTCAAAAGCCAGAAGGAAATATGATCATTGACATAGGAGGTGGAACCACTGAAATAGCGGTTGTGGCCTTAGGCGGTATTGTCTGTGACAAGTCGGTGAAAATCGCCGGAGACGTCTTCACAAGCGACATCGCTTACTACCTTAGAACACATCACAACCTTTATATTGGAGAACGCACTGCGGAGCGTGTTAAGATTGAAGTCGGCTCTGCCGTCGAAGAACTTGATCCAGATATCGAAGATATTCCAGTGCAAGGCCGTGACCTAATTACTGGGAAACCGAAAGAAATCATGGTCGGCTATAAAGAAATTGCTAGAGCCCTAGACAAGTCTATCGTTCGTATCGAGGATGCCGTCATGGAAACCCTTTCATTAACGCCCCCAGAACTTGCGGCAGACATCTACAAAACAGGGATCTATTTAGCGGGAGGAGGTGCTCTTCTCAGAGGCCTTGCGGACCGTCTCCATAGAAAAACAGGGCTTCCTGTATTTGTGGCAGAAGACCCCTTAAGAGCGGTCGTTCGAGGAACGGGAATTGCCCTGAAAAACATGGATAAATTTAACTTTTTAATTCGTTAATCGAACTAATTTGACTTTTTGAGGATGGGATTTTTGTTAAGATTAATATCGA
Organism: Flavobacteriales bacterium UBA1694; assembly: GCA_002319955.1. Classification (GTDB taxonomy): domain Bacteria; phylum Bacteroidota; class Bacteroidia; order Flavobacteriales; family Weeksellaceae; genus Planobacterium_A. The sequence goes on along the minus strand of DCJS01000051.1, from coordinate 51,400 downwards.
AGAATTCGTTGTTCTTCTTTTTTATGGTCTTGCAAGTCATCGCATTGGTCCTGGTTTTCACGCGCAATTCAATGCAGCAAAGTTGGATTGCAGGACAAACGACTGCGTTTAATTCAACGGTATCCGGAATCGTGGATGAAGGAACCGACTACCTAAAGCTTAAGCAAATTAACGAAAGGCTTTTGGATCAAAACAAGGCCCTTTTACAAGAACTCTACGGAAATCAAAATGCTGGTGCAGCAAGGCTTAAGGCCGTAAAAGACACTACCGGCTCCGCGCAGTCTTATCGGATTTTAGACGGTGCCATCGTATACAACAGCATCAATAGACAAGATAATTATTTCACTATAAACCGTGGACGACTCCACGGCGTTAGGCCTAAAATGGGCGTTATCGCGCCCAAAGGAATCGCGGGTATTGTCGTGAATACGACCGACCATTACGCCCTAGTTCAATCCGTGCTGAGTACGAATAAGATCAAGATTAACGCCGCACTTAAAAATTCGGAGTATTTCGGAACGCTAAGCTGGCGTGGCGAAGACTCAAGAATCATGCATTTGCAGGATGTCCCAAAATACGTTCCGCTTCAAGTGGGTGACACTGTTGTTACGGATGGGAAATCAGCCATTTTTCCTCAAGGGGTTTTAATTGGCACAGTCGCAGGCTACAAGGTAGACCGCAAAACTGGATTCTGGGATATCTCTGTGGAACTCAGTGAAACCATGGGAAATCTAAACAAGGTTTTTGTGGTTGAAAATCTTAAAAAAATTGAAGTTGCCAAAATTCAAGATACTCTAAAAGCCCAAATGTCAAGAGATGATTAGCCGAAGTATTTTCACCGACATCCTATCGATCATCGTTCTTGTAGCGCTGCAAATTTTTGTGCTCAACCGCATCACCCTTGCGGCGAAGTATACCCCCGTGCTCTACCCCGTGTTTGTGATGTTTTATCCATTTTTCAGAAACAAATACCTCTTCTTAGCCTCAAGTTTTGTTTTAGGCCTCTGCATTGACGCCTTTTTAGGCACCTGGGGGATCAATGCCTTTGCCACCACGCTCGTGGCGTATTTTAGAACTCTGATTTTCAGAACTTCTACCGACACCTCGACCGACTTCTTTTCATTTCAGACCTTGCAATGGAGCCAATTTCTTTTCTTCATTTTTTCAAGTATCTTTGTTCATCAGTTCACCGTTCAAACCATTGAATTCTTTAAGTTTTCTAGGACCTTTGAAATTTTATTAAACATTATTGCAAGCAGTTCCATTTCGTTTATCTTCATTTTGATTTACGCCTTGGCCTTCAGAATCAAACAAAAAGTGTGAGATCACAGTATTTAAAAATTTCTTTTTTTTTAGGCTTACTCGTTATTATCTTTATAGCGAGGCTCGCGTACTTACAACTTTTCACCGACCGTTATGCCTTAAATGCTGCAAACACATCCATTAAGAAAGAGTACATAATTCCTCAAAGAGGGGTAATTTTCGATCGGAATGGGAAAATTCTCGTTGGAAATCAGCCCTCTTACGAACTCTCCTATACCCAGGCACTATTGAAGCCGGATTTTGACACCTTGGGCTTTTGCCAATTGATGCGTATTACCAAGCCTCAGTTTATTTCTATTCTAGACTCGGTAAAAAAAGAACGCTACTATTCACGCATGACTCCCATGACGTTTATGAAAAACATAAGCCGAGAAGAAATTGCTAGAATCCAAGAAATCATCTTCAAGTACCCCGCTTTTAGCATCATACAGAGACCTCAGCGACAATACGAAGTCAGCACCTCTGGGAATCTCCTAGGGTACACAAATGAGGTAAATGAAAGCGATATCAAGAAGGATTCCCTTTATTACTTACCCGGCGACAATATTGGAAAGTCAGGCGTTGAGAAATCGTATGAAAAAGAGCTTCGAGGAACCAAAGGCATTAATTACATTCAAAAAGACATTCGCTTAAGAAGTATTGGGTCGTACAAAGATGGTGCACTAGATCAAGACGTCATAACGGGCAAAGATCTTACCCTTACAATCGATTACGACCTTCAACGCATAGCAGAAGAGATGCTCGTTAATAAACGCGGTGCTATCGTAGCCATTGACCCCAGTAATGGGGAGATTTTAGCCTTAGCAACCGGTCCAGACATTAACCCTAATCTTTTCACTGGGCCGGCGAAATCGAAACAAATTAATGCCCTTCTAAACGACACATTCAACATGCCTATGTTTGACCGATCGACCCAATCGGCTCACATGCCTGGATCGACCTTTAAAATGTTTACGGCCTTAGCAGCAATGCAAATGGGGGTGCTGGATGAAAACACCATCTACCCATGCGCGGGCGGCTTTAATTACCGAGGACTCCGAATTCGGGGGCACGGCGGAGCCGACGCACTCGTGCAATCGATTCAGGTTTCAAGCAACTGCTACTTTTCCTACGCCTTTTTAGCGATCGTAAATAAATACCCGGGAAACCCCTCAAAGGGCGTGGACGAATGGAAAAAAATCATGGAAAGCTTTGGTTTTGGTCAATACCTTAACAACGATTTAGCGACGGGAGCAAAGGGACGTATTCCTAGCGGAGAATTCTATGAAAAACGAGCCAAAACGAAAAATTGGAGTCCCCTTTCCACGGGTGCTGTATTTAACGGCATGGGGCAGGGCGACGTGATGCTAACACCACTGCAACTCGCCAATGGCCTAGCGGCAATTGCAAACAAAGGGTTCTATTACACGCCCCATATTGTCAAATCAATTGATGGCAAACCAAATCCAGATCCACGCTTCAAGGTTAAGCATAAAACCCTTGTAGACCCGAAATTTTACGAGCCGATTTTAAAAGGAATGGAACAGGTAGTCGAGGCGGGAACTGCCCGTAGTCTGAGAAGTACCGAATTTACCCAGCTTGCGAAAACTGGGACTGCGCAGGTTCCACAAGGAAAAGACAATTCCGTTTTTGTGCTTATTGCTCCTAAGGAGAATCCAAAAATCGTGGTGGTTGCTCTAATGGAGCATGCCGGCTTTGGTGCCACTTGGGCCGGGCCAGCCAGTACGGTAATTGCAGAAAAGTACCTTACCGGAACCATAAAAAGAGAACACCTCTATGAGCGAATGATTAACGCTAGTTTCATGGGAGAATACCGAAGACAGTGGATTGAGGATCAAAAGCGAAAAGGACTTTATAAAGAACCGAGCAAAGATTCATTAACTATTGTACAGATTCAAGACAGTCTCAAATTTATCAAAAATACAGCGCAGCGTGAAAAACTCCTGTACCGAAGGGATTCCCTTCTGACGCGATTCAACGAACGTAAAACTTCAAAAAAATAGAGTATGAAGTGGACACAAGGACTCGACAAATTCGGAATTAGCCTGTACCTCTTAATCAGCTCTTTCGCCATTGCTAATATCTACAGTGTGGATCCTGCATTGGGAAAAAAACAGCTCCTCTTTTTCTGCCTCTCTCTTTTGGTTGGCTTTGTTATTTTTATAACACGAACAAAGTTTTTTGAAAACATGTCCAGCCTTTTTTACCTTCTTGGTCTGCTGCTGCTCATTGGGCTATTTCCTTTTGGCACTGAGATTCTAGGTCAAAAAAACTGGTATAAATTCGGGAGCATCACCATGCAGCCCGTTGAGTTTGCAAAAATTGGCACAGCCCTAATGGTGGCGCATTTTGTCTCTGGACCCAATTTCAATATTAAATATAGAAAAAGTCTGCGCACTGTCGTTTTAATCATTGCCGTTCCTGCCCTAGTAGTCTTAGCCATACCCGATGTGGGTTCACTTTTGGTCTTTGGTGCGTTTTTCATTGCACTGTACCGCGAGGGTCTAAGCGGCTGGTTTTTTGGCGTCATTGCAATTCTCGCAGCGGTATTTATACTTGCCCTTGCTCTGAATCCAATTTATGTCGTTCTGGGGCTTCTTGTACTTATGGCGGGAATCATCTTAGTTAATTATGGAAAGATTCGCTGGAATGTTTATACATTTGGGAATATTGGAGGGACATTGATTGTCCTCTCAGCACTCGCCTTTGCCACGCCCACGGTGCTTGAAAAATTACCCAAACACCAACGAGAGCGTATCGAGGTTCTTTATAAAGGGGAGAAAGCATTTCGAGACACCTCTGGCTATAACCTACTCTATTCCAAAACAGCCATCGGCTCTGGCGGATTTTGGGGAAAAGGGTATAAACAAGGCTCTGTCACGCAGGGTAAATTTGTTCCCGAGCAAGAAACCGATTATATCTTCTGTACGGTGGGCGAGGAATGGGGCTTCTTTGGAAGCGCCCTTTTACTCTTAGCCTATTCGGTCTATATTGCCCGAATCTATTACCTCTCTGAGCGCCAAAAGAACCATTTCAATCGGGTATTTGGCTACTGCTTTGCCTCCATCCTATTAATTCACTTTGCGATTAATATCGGAATGGTCATGGGGTTATTTCCGACCGTAGGAATTCCGTTGCCGTATTTTAGTTATGGCGGCAGCTCACTCCTGGCATTTTCCATCATGACCGCCATATTTTTCAAACTGAATTACGCGGATAAGAACAGCCTCGTCTAAATGCTTACTGCCCCTAAAGAGGGGCAGTAAGTCCAACGATCTAAAAGCGTTTTTTAGTTCTTTACAAGCAAACGGAATCCTTCGCCGTGGACATTAATAATCTCTAAGCCATCATCATCTCTAAGGAGCTTTCTTAACTTCGCAATATAAACGTCCATACTTCTGGCCGTAAAATAATTTTCTTTCTTCCAGATTTTACGAAGCGCTAGATCCCTAGGCATAAAATCATTGCGGTGGATGCAAAGCAGTTTTAGCAGGTCATTCTCCTTAGGAGAGAGCTTGTATTCCAAATCCCCAACCTTTAGCTGTCTTAGCATCGAATCGAAATACGTGTTGCTAATTTTAAACTGCTCTTGCTCTTCGTTCTCCACAGTCGAGGAGCGCTGAAGGATTGCTTTAATTTTATAAAGTAATAGTTCGGTATCAAAGGGCTTGGTAATGTAATCGTCGGCCCCAATTTGGTACCCCTTTAAAATATCCTCACGTAAATTTCTTGCGGTAAGAAAAATAATTGGTGTAGACTTATCAATTTTCTTGACGTCTTCTGCCAAACTAAACCCGTCTTTCTTGGGCATCATGACATCGAAAATACAAATATCGAACTCGTTCTCCGTAAATTCCTTAAGTCCCTGCTCCCCGTCGGTCGCCAAGGTTACCTCAAAGTTATTAATTGTCAGATAGTCTTTTAGAACGGCGCCAAAACTCTGGTCGTCTTCTACTAATAGGATTCTATTGCTCATAATGTTTCTATTTTGGATTGTATTGGTTTCTAATTAATAATTAACTCATGGGCAGCTTAACCGTAAACACAGAGCCTTTCCCAATGACCGAGTCCACATGAATACTTCCCTTATGAAGCTCAACGATTTTCTTTACATAGGAGAGGCCTAGGCCTTGCCCTTTCACATTGTGAATATTCCCCGTTTCTTCACGGAAAAATTTTTCAAATATTTTCACTTTGTTCAGCGTCTCCATTCCCATCCCTTTATCAGAGATCTCGATTACATACCAATTTCCTTCGTTTCGGGTTCGGACATGAATTTGTGGCGCCTCGGGAGAGTACTTATTGGCATTGTCAAGTAGGTTTACAAGCACATTTGAAATGTGAAATTCATCGATTTTAAACTCAAACTTTACAGCGTCAAATTCTTGACTTAAGACCCCGCCCCGCTCATGAACAATAAGTTCGAAGGACTGGGTGATATTCATAATTAAGCTACGGACATTGGTTTCTTTGAGAAATAACTGCACCTCATTACGTTCCAGTTTGGACATGTTAAGTACATTTTCAACCTGCTTTTTCATGCGTAGGTTTTCTTGTTTAATCAACTGAGAATAGTACTTGACTTTCTCAGGCACGTTGGCAATCTTATCGTTTGCAAGGGAATCTGTCGCCACAGAGATTGTCGCCAAAGGCGTTTTAAATTCGTGAGACATGTTGTTTATGAAGTCCGTCTTAATGTCGGCAATCTTCTTTTGCTGCATCATATAGTTGATCGACGTAATGTAAATTCCAAGAATGGTGAGTAGGGACAAGAAGGTTCCAAGAAGCATTGGAAGATTATTTTTTACTAAGGAAAAATTCTTTCTAGGAAAAACTAAAGAAAGCGTATAGAGCCCCTTATCATCGGCATCTTTAAATAAGACCTCCTCATACTTCGCATTCTGATTTTGCGACTGGTAATCGACATTGGCGATACTCGTAATTTTGCCTTTGCTATCAAATATTCCAAAGCCGAAATCACTAGCAATTCCGTGGTCCTTTAAGGACTTTCGGACAATTGAATCAAGCTCCTTAGGTTCAACGCGCTTCTCAATAGGACGGTTATTCCCAATGATTCGGTAGAATTGTTTCAAATTGTATTCCCCTGAATTTATTGAGGAGTTTAAAGCCGCTGTTAAAGGCTGCGCATGGGAGGAATCCTTGGTCATTTTCACCAGAACCTCATCGCTCCACATCTTGATCTGATTCAAACTATCTCCCGTATTTGCGATAGGCAGATTCTCTCGTTCAATAATATTTTGCTGATACGTAATGGTTCGCTGAGTGGCCGAATCCTCTGTTTGCTGGATAATTGTCGAACTCGGCTGCTTGCTATTAGCAACCACGGTAGCTCCGAAATTCTTATAGGTTTCGTTTAGAAATTTATCGACTTCTAAATCATTAAGTTCTCTCACAGAACTTACTAAGGAGGCTTCTACCTTATTCGAAAAATCCTGATCCAATGCCCCGTAATACTCTTTTAGCCATTTAATCTGCAGCGTCACAAAAATGATCACAGAAATTGACATCAAAATCGAGATGATTGGAATAAACCGTTGATTCATGAGCTCTTTTTAAATTTCAAATGTTAAAATTAAAGCATTTAACATTATAAATACAAAAAATAAGCCAAAGAATTAAGTAAAGAGTCTTAAAACACTGGTTTTTAACATAATTATTTCAATCACGCCCTCTCTAGAGAGTCGAGAATCTCTTTTGAGAAGAGCGTTTCATCGATAAAATATTGAACCACTGCCTTTTTCATCAAAAGTGTCTGTTCGTTTGGCTTAAGATCGGGAAGCGTTTCCTTTGGTGTGAAATGGGGGTACCCTGCCTCATCGTAATGCGAAAAGTCATAGAACCCGTAGGGTTGAAGTAGGCGGCATACAGCAATATGGATCAAATTTAATTTATCCTCTTTGCTATACTCTTGTTTTCCGCTGCCAAGTTCCTGCACACCGATTAAAAACAATACAGTTTCAATGGCGACTTGAGGTTCGGTATCAAAATTTTGCTCGAAGAAGCGTTCTACTTCTCTCCACAATTCGTTTTCTTTCATGTTGTTTGTTCTAATTTTAATAAAAAAGCAAATTCTAAGGCTTCGTCCTTCAAGGATTCAAATCGCCCTGCAGCGCCTCCATGACCGGAATCCATGTCGGTCTTCAATAGAAGCAAATTCTCTGACTCGCTCAGTTCTCGAAGTTTCGCGACCCATTTGGCCGGCTCCCAATACTGGACTTGTGAGTCGTTAAAGCCCGTTGTTACGAGTAAATTTGGGTAGGCCTTCTTTGAAACATTGTCGTAGGGTGAGTACGACAGCATATATCTATAGTAGTCCTCTGAATTTGGATTCCCCCACTCGTCGTACTCGCCTGTGGTTAAAGGAATACTTTCATCGAGCATCGTGGTCACCACATCTACAAAAGGAACTTGGGCGACCACGCCATTATACAAAGCGCCCGCCTCATTGAGCACCACGCCCATTAAGAGTCCTCCGGCGCTACCGCCCATCGCATAAAGATGCTTTGTAGAGGTAAGACCGCGCGTAATAAGCGCTTTACTTACATCTATAAAATCATTAAAGGTATTCTTTTTATTTAGCATTTTCCCATCAAGGTACCACTCGCGCCCTAAATACTCCCCGCCCCGCACGTGCGCAATGGCGTAAATAAAGCCTCGATCTAAAAGCGAAAGCCTTACGCTTGAAAATTGGGCGTCCACAGTGTGCCCGTAACTTCCGTAGGCATAAAGAAGAAGCGGCGTCTGAGGACCTTTTTCAGTGTCCTTATGGCGCACCAAGGATGCCGGAATGCGCTTGCCGTCTCTCGAATCCACCCACAGGCGCTCAGAGACGTAATTCTCAATTTTGAATTCGGGGTCCATGATCTCTTGCTGCTTTAACACGTTGATTTCTCGCGTCGCCATATGGTAGCTGCACACCCGATTCGGATGGGTCATGGAGCTGTACCCGTATTGAAGTTCGTGGGTATCAAAATCCAAATTTAGTCCAATGTAGGCGCTGTATGTAGGATCGCTAAACTCTAAATAGTGCGAGGCTTTGGTTTTTCTATCGATAATACGAATAAAGAGAAGGCCATCACGGCGCTCTTCAAGCACTAAGTAGTCATTAAAAACCTCAAACCCTTCCAAAAGTGCCTCGGGATCATAAGGCACAACCGATTGCCAAAATTCTATTCCAGGCTCAGAAATTAAGGTCTTGACCAATTTAAAATTCGTAGCCTGCTGCGCATTGCTAAGAATATAAAATTGGTTCTCAAAGGGCTCAACGCAGTATTCGAGACCCTCTACACGCTCTTGAATGAGGGTCCAGTCTTCCAAAGGGGCCTTAGCGTTTAAATACCAACATTCATCGGATAGGGTGCTCGAGGAGGTAAGTAGAATATAGTCCTGGGATTTCGATTTTTGCACATGCAAATCAAAGGTGTCGTCCTTTTCAAAAAACACAAGTACATCTTTCTTTATATCGGTTCCAAGCTTGTGTCTATACACTTTGCTTGCCCGAAGCTGTTTGTCGAGTTTAACATAAAAAACATGGAGGTTGTCCTCAGCCCACACTAATTTCCCGGTGGTCTTTGGAATCTGGTCTTTTAGGACCTTGCCGGTGCTCAAATCCTTAAAGGAAATCGTGTAATTTCGATCCCCCGAACTGTCCCAACCATAACTTACTAGGGTTGTGCTTGGGCTCACCGCCACGCTGCCTATTTCAAAGAACTCATACCCATTAGCCAACTCATTCACATCCACAATAAGTTCATCGGGGTTTTCAAGAGACTGCTTTTTGCGCACAAAAACGGGATGTTCCTTTCCCTCAAAATAATGAACAATATACCAATAGCCACCAAAAAGATAAGGAACCGATTGGTCATCTTTCTTATAGCGCGCTTTCATCTCTTCGTATAGTTGGTTTTGCAAGGCCTGCGTTGAAGCCATAACCGTATCGCAATAGCCGTTTTCCTCCATTAAATACGCCTTAACCTCTTTTGAATCTCGGTCGTTCATCCAATAGTACGGATCGATTCTTAAATCGCCATGCGTTCTAAGTTCTTTCTCTTTGCGTGGGGCTCTTGGTGCCTGCATAGTCTAATTCTGTTTCTAAAATTAACAAAAAACCATCTAATCCTCAGAGGAAAAGACGGTTAAGTTTTGTATTAGTCTAAAGGAAGGCTACTTCCCGTTTCTAATATATTTCTCAATAGCCATGGTCATCGAGGGGGTATCCTTTGTAGGGGCCATTAGATTAACCGTGAGCCCAAGCTCTAGGGCTGTTTGCTGTGTGGTGGTGCCAAATACAGCAATGTGTGTATTGTTTTGTTTGAAATCCTTAAAGTTTTCAAAGAGCGAGCGAATTCCCTGTGGAGAGAAAAACACAAGCATGTCATACGTGTCTACTGGAATATCGGTGAGGTCCGCACAAACCGTACGGTACATAATGGCTTTGGTCCAGTCCACACCAGCCTTATCTAAAGTGATAGGAATATCAGCATTAAGAACATCCGAACAAGGAAGCAAATACTTTTCATTTGGATACTTCTTTAATAGAGGCGTTATATCTGAAAATAACTTCTCTCCGAAGCTGATTTTACGCTTTCTATAGACAATATGTTTTTGAAGGTAGTTTGCCACCGCCTCACTTTGACAAATGTAGCGCATAGAATCTGGCACAGCAAAACGCATTTCCTCGGCCAATCTAAAATAATGGTCGATTGCGTTTTTGCTTGTGAACACGATCCCAGTATACTGGGTCAGATCAATTTTCTGCGTTCTCAGCTCCTTAGCCTCTACGCCCTCTACCAAAATAAAGGGTTTGAAGTCAATTTTAATTTTCTCCTTCTTGGCAATTTCCAAATAAGGCGAAGATTCGTTTGGTTCAGGTTGCGAAACCAATATAGACTTTACTTTCATCATTGATTGATTTTATAAAAAAAGCAACTTCCATAGTGCAAGTATGGGTGTAAATTGCAGCGTGCAAATATACAAAATTTTATAATACCACTCTTTGGGAAGGATGTAGTTACGGTTGAAGCTATAGAATAAAACCTTGAAAATGAACAGTCCCCCACTCACAAGGACCAAGGCACGTAAAAAGCCTAAACGCTCTATTGGGAAATAATAATTAGCCAGTATTGCGAGAATAAGTAATAAGCATAAAGCCAGGTAAAACTTCGAAGTCACAAAATAGAGCCGACCCCATCGACGGTCTTGTCCAATGCTGCTATAAAAAAAGAAAGTGAAGAAAAAACGCACCAGGTAAAACAGACTTATAACAAGCAGCGCGTAGCCAAACCGGTTGAGCGAGTACCCCAAAACCGAACTGCGCTCCACGAGCTCTGGCAAAACTGGAACGTAAGCGCTCACTAGGGTCGATAATAGCGCCACATAGACAGCCGAAATTAAAAGCCAGGTCGGAAATATATTTCCCGACTCACTGTATGGCTCTGTGAAGAAGGATTTCAAGCCTCTCTTGCGCTGCAAATACTGCAAAACGACAATAAGTACAAGTATAGAGATTAGCAGAACCCCGACTACCCAGTCCTTGTTTTCAATTATTCTTATCAAGCCCGCTTTGTTTTTGCAAAAGTAAGACTATTTTTAAATCCAGAAAAACACATTTGAAAAATACATTATCTTTGCAAATTACTATGGAAAAACTCGTCATAATTCCCACTTTCAACGAGAAAGAAAACATCGAAGCTATCGTGCGCGCGGTCCTTGCACTAGAGGAAAAATTCGACATTCTGGTGGTGGACGATTCCTCACCCGATGGGACGGCGCAGATTGTCGCTTCCTTACAAAAGGAATTTCCGGGCCAACTCCATTTGACGGTAAGAAAGGTTAAAGACGGCCTGGGCAAAGCCTATATCCATGGGTTCAAATGGGCTCTGGAAAGACCGTATTCTTATATCTTTGAAATGGATGCGGATTTTTCGCACAACCCAAAGGATCTTATTCCGCTTTTTGAAGGCTGTAAAACAGCCGACATGAGCGTGGGCTCAAGATATTCGCAAGGCGTAAACGTCGTGAATTGGCCCATGGGCCGCGTCTTACTCTCGTATTTCGCCTCGAAATACGTGCAATTCGTACTCGGAATCCCAGTGCATGACACCACAGCAGGATTTGTCTGCTTTAAAGCCAGCACCCTTCGCGCTATTGACTTAGATCGAATCAAACTCAAGGGGTACGGGTTTCAAGTCGAAATGAAATTTAGAGTTTTTAAGAAAGGGCTAAAAATAAAAGAGGTTCCTATTATTTTCACCAACCGACTCTTAGGGGAAAGCAAAATGAATGGCGGAATTATTGGCGAGGCCATCTTTGGAATTATTAATTTACGCTTCAAATCTTTATTTGGTACGCTATGAAAAATGTATGGTTTTTGCTTATTTTTCTAGCCCTAGGAGCCTGCAAAGACTCAGGCGTTGTTCCTGAGCCCAAAACCTTAATTCCTCCCGACACAATGGCTAAGATCCTTTCGGAATTTGCCATCAGTGAACAGGTCACATACCAGAATTCTGGAGGAAATTTAGAAACGAGTTCACGCTATGTTCTTAAAACAAATAAAGTGAGTGCCACGGCCTTTCAAGAAAGTTATAACTATTATATTGCTTCGCCTAGAGAACTTGAGAAAATTCTTGATCATGCGCAGCAGCTCATTGTGGAGAAAGATCCTAAGGCGAAAGCCTACATTGAGAAAAAATTAAAAGAAATTGGTACGGTACCGCCCTACGCGAGATAATTTATGGAGAATCCTTTTTTTCAAATAACCAAACAGTCCGAAAGTAAAGCCCGGGCAGGTGTGATTCAAACGGATCACGGCGAAATTCAAACCCCAATTTTCATGCCTGTAGGCACCGTAGCATCTGTAAAAACAGTGCACCAAAGAGAATTGAAAGAGGACATCAAGGCCCAGATCATCCTAGGAAACACCTACCACCTGTATCTTCGTCCAACCATGGACATTATGGAAAAAGCCGGTGGACTTCACGAGTTCATGAATTGGCAAGGGCCTATTCTCACTGACTCTGGAGGCTACCAGGTATTCTCCCTTGCAAAAAGCCGTAAAATGAGTGAAGAGGGGGTGCAATTTAAATCGCATACCGATGGAAGCCTGCACTTTATTTCACCTGAAAAATCCATGGAAATCCAAAGGCAAATAGGCGGGGATATTTTTATGGCCTTTGATGAGTGTACACCGTACCCTTGCGAGTACAATCAGGCGAAAGACTCCATGGAAATGACCCACCGCTGGCTAAAACGCTGCATCCAGTGGAACGAATCAAACAAAGAGATTTACGGGCACAAACAGCGGATGTTCCCAATTGTTCAGGGCTCGACTTACTCTGATTTGCGTAAAGCTTCCGCAGAATTTATTTCCGAGCAGGGAGCGCCAGGCAATGCCATTGGAGGGCTCTCCGTGGGGGAACCGGAACAGGAAATGTACCGGATCACCAACGAAGTGACCGATATTCTTCCCGTGGACAAACCCCGCTACCTTATGGGCGTTGGAACGCCATGGAACATCATTCAAGCCATCGGCCTAGGAGTGGATATGATGGACTGTGTGATGCCAACTAGAAACGCCCGAAATGCGATGCTCTTTACTTGGAATGGGGTCATGAACATGAAGAACCTAAAATGGCGGGATGATTTCTCTGAGTTAGATCCGCTTGGAACGAGTTATGTGGATCACGACTATTCAAAGGCGTATCTACGACATCTCTTCGTTTCTAAAGAATATTTAGCCAAGCAGATTGCTTCCGTTCATAACCTGGCCTTTTATTTAGACCTAGTTCGTGTAGCGAGGGAGCATATTTTAAAAGGCGACTTTTATCAATGGAAAGATTCCGTTATCCCAAACCTAAAACAAAGACTCTAGGAGGCTATGATGACGATACTGGATAAATACATTATTAAAAAGTACTTAGGAACCCTCGCGTTCATGCTTTTACTTCTCTCCTTAATTGTGGTGGTAATTGACGTGCAGTCAAAATCCCCTCGGATTGAAGGTAATGGCTTTACGGTAGGGTATTTTTTAATAAATTTTTATCCATTCTGGATGATCTACCTGATCATCACCTTTATGTCCATTCTGGTGTTCATCTCCGTGATCTATTTCACCTCGAGACTTGCAAACAACACCGAGATTGTCGCTATTATAAGTAGTGGTGCCAGTTTTCACCGCTTCGCGCGCCCTTACTTTATTGCCTCAGGCATAATTGCCATTTTTTCGTTGACCACCAATCACATTGTACTCCCCTGGGCCAATATTCAAAAGAATAAATTGGAAGTGTACACGATGGGCGATACCTCAAAAGAAAAAATTCTTGGAAACGTTGAGATTGCTACCCAACTCTCTCCAACTACCTTTATTTTTATAAACAACTACAACCGAAAAGAAAAACGAGGGTCCAGCTTCTTATTTCAGAAATTTGATAAAGATCGCAAACTAATCCATGAAATTTCAGCCAATGAAATTTTCTGGGATGCGAAAAAGAATAAATTCACGATAACCAGCTACCTAGAAAGAACCAGTACGAAAACCCAAACCGAGAAAATTGCAAACGGCGATATGAAGGACCTGAGTTTTGGCTATCCCCCTGAAGAACTTTTTCCCGATGAATTTTTAGGTCAAACCAAAACAACGCCCAAGCTTTTAAAGCTTATCGAACAGGAAAAAGAAAAAGGAAATAAAAACCTCAACTATTTCCTAAATGAACTCCATCTGCGCACCTCGATGCCGGTTTCAATTATCATTCTAACGGTTCTTGCACTCTCTTTGGCCTCCCAGAAAAAACGCGGTGGACTCGGAGTTAATTTGGCCATAGGGATTTCTCTTGCCTTTGCCTTTGTCTTTTCCTTTGAAGCCCTTAAGGTGGTCTCCCAAAACAACGTGCTCTCACCGATGCTCTCCATGTGGCTGCCAAATCTTATTTTTGGGCCTATGGCTCTAATTCTCTATTTCAAAAGAGCGAATCAATAAAGCATTTTAATCGTCTTGTGGTAAAACGCCTCAAGTCCTCGATGTTCTAAGTCGACATGGAGTCTGCCCTCTCGGTCGGCATACTGGATTATGCCATTTTGTCTTAACCCTTCAATTTCATAAACCCCGAGCTCACCCCGTTTAAATAAATGAGCATTGTACGACTCTAAAATCTGGCTCTCAGGAGGGAAGTTAAGAAGGTGCGCAAATAGAAACGCATTGAGCGACTGGGCGAGATTATCAAGTTCATAGTGCACCCCTGACTGCGTCCATAAAGAGCCCGCAGATGGAAGACTCGTGAAGTCTTGCTGATTGACATTGATCCCAACACCAATAATATAATACCACTCAGATCCAAAGCGTTTCTTTTCGATCAGCATCCCACTAACCTTTTTTTTCTGCAAAATAAGATCGTTAGGCCATTTGACAAAGACGTCTAATTGGGTCAATTTGGCAAGAAAGCAGCGGATCGTTTCAGCGGTATGATAATTGAGCAAATTCTCATCAAGGGGGCATTTGTCCTTAGCAAGGGCTAAAGAAAAAGCTAGATTTTTGTTCTCTAGAGTTGTCCAAGAGTTTCCATACTGACCGCGGCCTTGGGTCTGATTGTAGGTGTAAACTGAAAACGCTAAAAGGCCCTTCTGCATAAAGGTGCCGATAGCGTCATTAGTGGAAGCGCAATGGGAAAGGTAGTATGAAGGAAACATTTATGAAACTTTATGAGATTAAAAGGCTCCTTAGAGAGGAGAAAGTAAACAAAAAACGATAAATTTGCAGATTAGACCAATTTTTGAATGAGTAAAAATACACAAAAGCAACAACTTATAGACAAAATCGTCGAGGCGATTCAAGATACCAACGGGAATGACATTAAAATTTTCGACCTCTCGGGTATCGAAAATTCAGTCGCAGAAACATTCGTAATCTGCAGCGCAAATTCCAACACCCAAGTGAATGCCATTTCTGGCAATGTTGAAAAAAAGGTTCGTAACGAATTGGGAGACCGCCCATGGCATGTCGAAGGAACAGAAAATGCCCTATGGGTACTTATGGACTACGTCTCCGTAGTGGTGCATGTATTCCAAACCCAAACGCGTGAATATTACGATATTGAGGAACTATGGGGGGATGCCAAGATTACTAGCATTGCCGATTAATAATAATTTTTAAGAATTTTTCTTAATTATAAGTAAGACCATCAGAATGAAAAATAAAGGATTTAACTGGTTTTTTCCAATCGCTATAGCGGTGGTGCTGTTTCTATTTTTGCAGCCCATGTTTAGCTCAAGTGAAGGCGGAAAACTAGACGAAGAGGGCTTTTATGAGCTCGTTCAACAAGGCAAAGTAAAAGACGTCCTTGTATACACAGACATCAGCAAAGCCGATGTTTTTTTAACCAAAGAGGCCAAGGCGGAACTTGCAAAATCGAGTAAAGACCAAACCCCAAGCCCTTTTGAAATGCTTAGTCCTCAGACTGGGCCTGACTACACGTTCGCTTACGGCGATAAAACCATTTTACTCGAAACCTATCGAGACCTAAAGAAAACGAACCCGTCAATTTCCACCACCATGGATTATACGACGGCAAAAAACCCAATATCTGATCTCTTTGTAACCGTTCTTATTTGGGTTGCAGTCCTAGGCTTATTCTATTTCTTCTTATTTAGAAAAATGGGCGGCGGAGGCGGCGGTCCTGGCGGACAGATCTTCTCAATTGGGAAATCAAAGGCAAAACTCTTTGACGAAAAAGATAAAGTACAAGTAACTTTTAAAGACGTAGCAGGACTTGAAGGAGCGAAAGAAGAGGTTCAAGAAGTTGTTGACTTCTTAAAGAATTCTGATAAATACACAAGACTTGGAGGGAAAATCCCAAAGGGTGTCCTCTTAGTAGGGCCTCCAGGAACAGGAAAAACACTCTTAGCTAAAGCCGTTGCGGGGGAAGCGAAAGTGCCGTTTTTCTCTCTCTCAGGATCTGATTTTGTTGAAATGTTTGTTGGGGTAGGTGCCTCTCGAGTAAGAGATCTATTTGCCCAAGCAAAATTGAAATCCCCAGCGATCATCTTCATTGACGAAATTGACGCAATTGGACGGGCCAGAGGAAAAGGTAATATCACCGGCGGAAACGACGAAAGAGAAAACACCCTTAACCAATTATTAACTGAAATGGATGGGTTTGGCACCGACACGAACGTGATTGTGATGGCTGCAACCAACCGAGCAGATATCTTAGATAAAGCCCTTATGAGAGCCGGGCGTTTTGACCGTTCTATTTATGTAGATCTTCCAGAACTCCATGAAAGAAGACAAATATTTGACGTTCACTTGGCCAAAATAAAACTTGATGACAACGTAGACCGCGATTTCCTTTCTAAACAAACCCCAGGGTTTAGTGGAGCTGACATCGCAAACGTGTGTAACGAAGCAGCCCTAATCGCAGCCCGTAACAACCACGATACAGTCACAAAACAGGATTTCCTTGACGCCGTCGACCGCATTATTGGCGGACTCGAAAAAAAGAACAAGGCAATTAAACCATCTGAAAAGAAGCGTGTGGCTTTTCACGAAGCAGGACACGCCACCATATCTTGGCTCGTGGAGCACGCCGCGCCACTTCTTAAAGTCACTATTGTCCCAAGAGGCCGTTCCCTAGGGGCTGCCTGGTACTTACCAGAAGAACGCTCCCTTACGACAACCGAACAGATGTACGATGAGATCTGTGCTACCCTTGGAGGTAGAGCTGCGGAACAAGCCGTATTTGGAAACATTTCAACAGGAGCCCTTTCGGATCTTGAACGTGTAACTAAACAGGCCCAAGCAATGGTAACGGTCTATGGCCTTAACGAGAAATTAGGAAATATCTCTTATTACGATAGTTCAGGTCAAAGTGAATATACCCTTGGAAAACCCTATTCGGAGCAAACTGCAAAAACCATTGACGAGGAAATTTCTAAGATCATTGAAAACCAGTACGCGCGTGCTGTTCAAATTTTAGTTGAGAACCGTGATAAACTCGACGCCCTTGCCGGAAAACTCCTTGAAAAGGAAGTCATCTTCCGTGAGGATCTAGAAGAAATCTTTGGAAAAAGAGCTTGGGATCCAGAACTAACGGAACAGCCTCTAAAAGTGGCCCAGGAGAATAAAGAAGAGGCCAGTACCGAGGACACTAGTAGCGTGGCCTCTGAAGAGCCTCAAGCTTCCCAAAGCTCAAGTTCAGAGCCAAACTCGTAAATAAATCCAGAATCCTGACTTTAAAGTACACTTTCGGTCAGGATTTTGCTATTTATGCTATTCTATACAATATAATTTCTATTTTTGTATAATTAATTGAAATATCCCTGCTACATACGTGAGCTTATTTAGGAAATTTGTAGGAAAAATTCTTAATCAGCCTGAAGTTGATGACGAGAACGATTTGGTTAAATTAGGAGACCAATTAAAACATGCGGATTTGGATTACAAATTCGCCCAACTTTTCACGCATTCTGGCGGCTTTTTTAATTATTGCCAAGACGAGGCGGAGGCCCTGCAAGTTCTTAATCAGATTCTGAAGCTTGAAGACATCCAGTCGGTCTTTTGTTGCGATGAGGATTTAAAGAATTTCCTTGACGTGGTGAAGGTCCCTTATGATAAAAGCCTTGAATCATTTCATGATGCTGCCTTTATCACCTGTGAGTATTTAATTGCCTACGACGGGCGCCTGATGCTTTCACACAATAACATCCTGCACTACCATTCTTCACGCCTTCCTGACAAAATCATTATCATGGCGAATGTATCTCAAATTGTGACCAATTTAGGGGACGCAATGATGAAGGTTAAACGCCGGGGGACCTTAAAGAATTTGACCTCCATTAGCGGTAGCCATTCAAAATTAGACCACACGGGGAAGGACAATACAAAACTTTTCTTACTTTTGCTCGAAGATTAAACTAATTTTAGGCTTTTAATCGTAAATCTGAAACAAATTGGATAAAAATTTAATTCAAAGGCTTATTTCAGGTGTCGTATACGGCCTGATAATCGTTCTATGCACCACCACCCTTGGACAAAACCTTCTTGGGCCGCTAATTCCTAAGCTCCGCCAAGAACATTTGTATTTTGGGCTAATAGCCTTTATTCTCCTTGCGAGTGTGTGGGAATGCCTTCGAATTCTTAAAATCACCACTGGATGGCAGCGCGCCCTGGTACTTCCTTTGAGTCTGGGTGTTTTTTATATCTTTTCAAAACGCTACTTTGAGCAGTCCTTCCCATCTACGGTGAACTTCTCGGAGCTTATGGCCCTGTTTCTAATCTTAATAGCCTGCCTCACCCTGTTTTTCTTCAAAAAGGAATTAAGTAACAATTCTGGCAAGCTTGTATTCACAATTCTCTATACGGCTCTTCCCCTAGGTTTTGCTCTGGGACTTGTCAATACCGAGAATCAGGGGTTTTCATGGGAAGCTTTTTGGCTTTTTGCCTTAATTTGGTCTAGCGATTCATTTGCCTATTTTACGGGGAAGCTTTTTGGTAAGCATAAAATGGCACCGACTATTTCGCCAAAAAAAACCTGGGAAGGCTTCGCAGGCGGCGTCTTACTCACCTTAATCTTGGCCTACTTTATTGAGTCTTCACTTCCTCAGCTGCGCGGCAATTGGATTGTGGTGGGACTTCTTGTTTCCGTTTTCGCCCCTTTAGGCGATTTGGTAGAAAGTCAATTAAAACGTAATTTCAATGTAAAGGACAGCGGGTTTTTAATTCCTGGCCATGGCGGTGTTTTAGACCGGCTCGATAGCTTTATGATCTGCGCCCCAATAGTGTATTTGTATTTTCTTCTCACTCATTTATCTTAATAGTTGCTATGAAACTGCATAAAGAATCTAAAGGCACCATCCTTGTGGCCACAATCCTGTTTGTGATCCTTGCCACCGTCTCAATTTATTTTCTCCACCTGTGGTCCTTACTTGTGCTGGTTCCACTGCTTGTTCTTTATGGACTCGTCTTTTGGTTCTTTAGAGTCCCTATACGCACCCTAGCCGAAGGCGAACTTTCAGTCGTGGCGCCTGTGGATGGAAAAGTCGTTATGATAAAAGAAGTGGACGAAAGCGAATTCTTAAAGCAAAAGGCAATACAAGTTTCGATTTTCATGTCGCCTTTGAATGTGCATATTTGCCGCTACCCTGTAGCGGGCCAGGTCGTTTATAAAAAATACCATCCAGGAAAATACCTCGTCGCATGGCATGAAAAATCCTCAACAGACAATGAAAGAACCACTCTCGCAGTTGAAACCCCTGCAAAGCACCAAGTTGTATTTCGCCAAATTGCCGGATATGTAGCTCGACGTATTGTTTTCTATAGCCAACCCGGAGACCAAGCTAAGGCTGGTGAAGAATTCGGATTTATTAAATTCGGATCGCGTATGGATGTTTTTCTCCCGTTAGACACAGAAATTCAATGCAAAATCGGTGATAAAACAAAAGGCGGCGTGGATGTAATTGCCCAATTAAAAAAGCCTTAGCGCTAAGAAATTACCTTACGACACACCGCTCTAACTCTACCTAAATAGGAGGTCTTCGCAACGAACCAAGGTCAGAATTGTAAAAATTATAGAGATTTTAATTTTCTTAACAAAACGAAAGACAAGAGTTTTTCGTTTTTTTTTGTACCTTTTAAACCAAATTTCGACACGATGACACTATTTAGAATTTTGGGCTGTAGTCTTACACTAATTCTACTCTTGATGGCCTGTAATCCGGACCTAAGCAAGCAGCAATTAGAACTTGAGAAGCGTGAACTCGCTCTGCAGGAAAAAGAAAACGCTTTTGCTCTAAAGCAAGCGGACTACCAACTGCTCTTAAAAATGAAAGATTCCATTGTAACTTCACGAGACTCAATAGTGGTTCATCCAAAGTTGGAGCAGATTGAAGGCAAATGGAAAGGCAAAATCGTTTGTATAGAAAGCAGTTGCCCTGAGTATGTCGTGGGCGACACCCGAATTGACGATTGGCAACTCAGTATGGAGCATGGAATCGTGACGGCCAAAAACATGAATAAATCAGGATATCTTCGAGTCTATAAAGGAGCTATTGACGGGAACCAATTAAAACTAGAGTACACTAGTGCCGAGGAAGCTTCAAAGAAGCTCTCCATTCAAATTGTATTCTCGACGATTTCTGCAACCAGGCTTTCGGGCACGCGCACTGTTCGAATTGACGGCAACTGCCAAAGTAATTATACCATCGAACTTTCACGATAACCCGATTTTATGCTTACAATCTTAAATGCCGGCCACTTCAATATTCCAATTGAAGATCCCTTATTAAAGTTCCTTGTCATTCTCGTGATTATTTTGGCTGCGCCGCTACTTTTAAACAAGATAAAGGTTCCCCACTTAATCGGCCTCATCATTGCTGGCGCCGTGATCGGGCCTAATGGTCTAGGTATTCTTCCCCGAGATGCCAGTGTTGTTGTTATTGGAACGACTGGGCTCCTTTTTATCATGTTTATGGCCGGTCTTGAAATAGACCTTACCGAGTTCAAAAAAAATAAATGGAAAAGTCTTGGCTTTGGAGGGTTTACTTTTGTCATCCCACTTATTCTTGGAATACTAGCTGGCTATTACTTACTTGGTTTCGATTGGATTAAATCGATCCTTTTTGCCAGTATATTCTCGTCTCATACGCTAATCTCATACCCGATAGCCAGCAAACTTGGAATCAGCAAAAACAGAGCGGTAAATATTACCGTCGGTGGGACCATGATCACCGATTTGCTTGCCCTACTTATTCTTGCCGTAATTGTCGGGATGTCCCAGGGGGAAGTCACCAACGCATTTTGGATTCGTCTAGGCGTTTCTATTAGTGTTTTTGCTGCCGTGGTGTTAATTGGATTTCCACTAATTGGTCGGTGGTTCTTTAAAAACGTGGATGACAAAATCTCCCATTTCATCTTTGTGATGGTGATGATTTATCTCGCCGGACTCTTTGCTGAGCTTGCAGGCGTGGAGGCAATCATTGGGGCCTTCTTGGCCGGACTCGCACTAAACCGATTGATTCCACACACCTCGACTTTAATGAATCGGATTGATTTTGTAGGGAATGCGCTATTTATTCCATTTTTTCTTATTTCCGTGGGTATGATTATCGATTTTCAAGCCTTCATAAAAGATTTTGAAACGATAAAGGTGGCCTTAGTGATGACCGTTTTGGCCATAGGAGGTAAATACTTAGCGGCGATGGCCACCAAGAAATCCTTTAAATTGACCAATGATGAGGGAAACATGGTCTTTGGCTTATCAACGGCCTCAGCAGCGGCCACCTTAGCCGCCGTTATGGTCGGATATAATGTTATCCTCGGAGAAACCGATTCGGGCGAGGCCATCAGGCTCCTAGATGAAAGCATTCTTAACGGGAGTATTTTATTAATTCTTGTTTCTTGTACCGTCTCTTCTTTTGTTTCACAGAAAAGTGCAACCAAAATCCTTGAGCGTGAAAATCAGGAAAACATTTCCGATGAGAAACCTGGTGAAGAGCGCATTCTTTTAGCGCTAAACTACCCAGAAACCGTAGAACCAATGACCAACTTGGCACTACTAGCTAAATCGAGTTCAAATAAAAATTACCTCTATGCCCTGAATGTGATTAACGAGGTGAAGAATGAATCTTCGGACAAACAGGCGGACAAACTATTACACACGGCCGCAAATATTGGCTCCGGTGCAGAAATTATTATAAACACCCTGAAAAGACACGATTCTGATGTCATTAATGGAATTAATAACGAAATTAAGGAGCATAAGATCACCGATTTAATTATCGGCGTGGATCGGGAGAAAGGGTTTAGCTCTTCGTTTGTCTATAATCTGTACAATGGCTACTTAAGCAACTCTACAACCAATGTTTTAGTCTACCATAGCGCGCAGCCTACTGCGACGATTCACACGTACCACTGTGTGATTCCTGAGCTGGCCCCTAAGGAACCTGGCTTTTTCAAAACGCTTTTAAAAGTCTGGAATTTGGCAAGGCATTCTGGAGCCAAAATGGTTTTTTATACGAGTGAAAACACCATAAAGCTCCTTGAAAAGATCAAGAAAAAAGCCGCTATCGAAGCCGAATTCATCATTTTCACGAATTGGAATGAGCTTCCAAAAATTGCGGAGAAGATGAAGACCGATGAGGGCCTGATTTTAATGATGAGCAAACGTGGACAGGTCTCCTATCTTAAGGAAATGGCGAAAGTGCCAAATTTCCTTCATGAAAAATTCAAGGACACGAATTACTTAGTTCTATACCCTTCAATCGAATCAGATCAACCGGCTCCACTTCGCTCCTACGCAAACCGTAGCAGCCACAACAATTTAGAAGATTACAGTGAAATTGGAAATTTTATTGGTAAACTGTTTAAGTAGTGCTGATTTAAGTCGTGAAATTCTGTAACTCAACCAATTTGTAATACACCCCTTTTTTGTCAAGCAGCTCCCGGTGTGAGCCTTGCTCAACAATTTTGCCTTTTTCCATAACGACAATCGTGTCGGCTTTTTGAATTGTAGAGAGCCGGTGGGCAATAATCAGTGAAGTTCGGTTTTCCATCATTTTATCAAGCGCCTCTTGAACCATGCGTTCACTTTCTGTATCTAGTGCACTAGTGGCCTCATCCAGAATCATAATCGGTGGGTTTTTTAGAACGGCCCGCGCAATGGAAACCCGCTGCTTCTGTCCTCCAGAAAGTTTCGAGCCATCGTCTCCAATGTTCGTGTGATACCCCTCAGCAAATTGGGTCACAAACTGGTGCACATTTGCAATTTTCGCTGCTTCAATCACTTGCGCTTCAGTGGCCTCAGGCCTGCCCATCAAAATATTGTTGTAAATCGAATCATTAAATAAAACAGATTCTTGGGTCACCATTCCCAGAAGACTTCGGTAAGGTTCAAGTTGGAGCTCTTTAATATCAATCCCGTCTATTAGAATCGAGCCCGATTGGGCGTCATAGAACCGTGCCAGCAAGTTGGCGACCGTCGTTTTTCCACTACCAGACTGTCCAACCAGGGCTACGGTTTTTCCCTTTTCAAGCACCAAATTGAAATCCTCCAATATCGGGTGAATCGAGTCATAATAGAAACTCACGCTTTTAAACTCAATACCCATTGTCAGTTTATCGATGGGCTTCGCATTTTTTGATTCTTCTACCTTCAAATCGTAATCGAGCACCTCAGAAACCCGGTCTAAACTAGCCATACCCCCTTGAATTGAGGAATAAGCGTTTGAAAGTTTCTTGGCTGGCTCTAAAATCTGGAAGAAGATGGCGATGAAAACTAAAAACGTTTCCGGATCCATGGAGTTCTGACTTAAGATTTGATACCCAGCAAACCACGTAATAAGTAAAATGGTCACCGAGCCCAGAAATTCACTCATTGGAGAGGCCAATTCGCGTCGGCGACTCATCGCAATAGTGTGGTTTTGCCAATTAAGGGTGGTTGAATCAAACCGTTTATTTAAGAGTTTATCGGCATTAAAAATCTTAATGACTTTCGAAGATTTTAAAGTTTCGTCGACTAAGGAAAATAAGTTGCCTAACTCTTCTTGCGCCGCCGTGGCTTTACGTTTTAAACTCTTTCCTACAAAGGCAATGATCCACCCCATTACTGGGAAAACAAGGAGCGAAAAGAAGGTCAAATTTGGAGAAAGTACAAAAAGAGTGATGAGCGAAGTAATAATCATAAAGGGCGCATTCACGACATCCACAAGACTTCCCATCACCCCACTTTCAACGGCTCCAATATCGTTTGAAATCCTAGACATCATATCACCTTTTCTCTTCTCGGTGAAAAAAGAAACCGGAAGCTTAAGGAACTTTCGGTACATCGCCGAGCGTAAATCACGCGTGATGCCGACTCGATAGTTTACAAGTAAAAAGGCGCCCAAATAGCGGAAAATATTTCGAAGTAAAAAAGAAAAAGCCGTCACGGCGCAAAGAACAGCAAGAACTTGAACGGCGCCATTCTGATCGATTTGCACCTGGATATGGTAATACGCTAAATCTTTTAAATAAGTAAAATACGCTCCAAAATCTCCGCTGTATTGCGGCTTTTGGCTTACATCAATGCGGTCCATTGTTCCAAACATAAGACCTAAAATCGGAAGCATGGTTGCCACCGAAAAGATGTTAAGAATGGAATATAATATATTAAAGAATATACTTAGGTATAAAAAACGCTTATGCGGACTCGCAAAATACAAGATTCTCTGTATGGGCTTCATTCGATTAATTAAGCCACAAAAATACACAATTCTGATCAGTTGAACTTATTTGCCAGCCCTAAGGACAAGGCATAAAAAAACGGTCCTGCATAACAGAACCGTTTTACACTCAAAAAAATCGTTGTTTGGCTACCTAAGACGATCGACAGATTTTACGAGCTTCTCATCTTTGCGTATGTAATGGTTTGCAATAAGCAAACAAATGACATTTAACAAAGGAAAAATTGGCTCAATACCTTTCTCAGGAAATGAAATTCCTCCAGATAAATTTAGCAAACCGTACAGAAGTACACCGATCAACAAAACGTTTATAATTAAGCTGATGTAATTCAGCAGTAATTGTCTTAATCTTGATTTGTAGTTAAATATTGAAAAGGCGCCCAAAAGTGCTAGCACCATTGCGGCCCCGCTCACAAAACCCTCAAATAAAAGGGTATTCAAATCTTGACTGGTAAGGTATAAAAATACCGCACCGATCACTGAAAGTAACATCCAAACCGTTTGAATTCGCTGTAACATATGGCAAAAATAGGAATTTTTTTTGCATTTTTTAAAATAAATTGTAGATTTGCACAATAATTGATTCAATTCATTACAGCCGCCCGGCTAAATTCACGTATCACACAAACGTACCTACAAACACAAATTTTACTCAACACTCTATGTTCAACATTGAAATGTTAAGGTCAAAATCCGAAACGGACTTGGCACTTATACTAAAAGAATTCGGCATTAAAGTGGCCAAATCCACTACCGAAAACGACAAAATATTTGCAATTCTTGACTTCCAGGCTTCTAATCCTAAAATTGCAAAAGACTATTACCTCACTACAACACCCCCAGAACCTGCAGCAGAATCTGCACAAGCCGTTAAACCGGCTGCAAAACCGGTTGCAAAAAAACCAGCTGCGAAACCTGCAGCAGCAAAACCGGTTAAAAAAGCAGCACCCGTGGTGAAAAAGACCACTTCGATTTCTGACGCGCCTTCACAGGACCTAAGCATCGCCGAGCTTGAAGCCCCTGCGGAGATTACACAGCCTGCAGAGCCAGCTGCATCGGCCACGCCGAAACAGGCTGAAAGACCAGCACAGGCATCTAAAAACCGACGTAAACCGACCGAATCAATCCCTGAGCAAAACGCTGATTCTAGCGAACAGCCAGAGGATGACTCAAATGATAGACAAAAAAATGCGCCACGTGCCGCGGCTCAAAACCAAGACAAGCCTACGGAGAAAAAACCGCAAGGTCCTTCTCAAGCGGGCCAAAGAAAACCGCAGCACCAAAACAACGCGCAAAAACCTGCCAATTCCAATCAGAATTCAAACCAGAATTCAAATTCAAATAGAGCTCCACAAGAGCCCTTGGAATCAAAGAAAGAATTTAATTTTGATGGTCTCGTAACGATTGAAGGCGTACTAGAAATTCTTCCAGATAACTACGGATTCCTACGCTCTTCTGACTTCTCTTATATTTCCTCACCAGACGATGTTTATGTATCAACCGCACAAATCCGTAACTACGGACTTAAAACTGGGGATACCGTTAAGGGAATTGTACGACTTCCGAAGGAAGGTGAAAAGTACTTTTCACTTAAAAAACCTTTAGAAGTTAACGGACGGGATTTAGATTTCATTAAAGACCGCGTCGCATTTGAATACTTGACACCGCTTTTCCCAGAAGAAAAATTCAATTTAGCTGGCAAAGGCTCAACAATTTCCACAAGAATTGTTGATATGTTTGCCCCGATTGGAAAAGGCCAAAGAGCCATGATCGTTGCCCAGCCTAAAACCGGGAAAACAATGATCCTTAAAGAAATCGCAAACGCAATTTCTGCGAACCACCCGGAGGCCTACATGATGGTTTTACTTATTGATGAAAGACCGGAGGAGGTGACCGACATGGAACGAAGTGTTAATGCGGAAGTGATTGCCTCAACATTCGATGAAGCGGCAGACAAACACGTTAAAGTCGCAAACCTAGTTTTAGCCAAGGCGCAGCGTTTAGTGGAGTGTGGTCACGATGTGGTCATCCTTCTTGATTCAATTACAAGACTTGCAAGAGCGTACAATACTGTCACTCCAGCTTCTGGTAAAGTATTATCTGGTGGGGTTGACGCCAATGCTCTTCACAAACCAAAACGATTCTTTGGAGCCGCAAGAAATATTGAAGGCGGAGGTTCTTTAACGATTATCGCCACGGCTCTTATTGATACGGGATCCAAAATGGACGAAGTTATTTTTGAAGAATTCAAAGGAACGGGGAATATGGAACTTCAACTCGATAGAAAAATCGCGAACAAACGAATCTATCCTGCCATTGATTTGGTTTCCTCGAGCACGAGAAAAGACGATTTACTTCTAGGCGAAGGAACCATGCAACGCATGTGGATTTTAAGAAAATTCCTTTCGGATATGAATCCATTAGAAGCAATGGATTTTGTGGAAAAAAACATAAAAGGGACTGTTTCCAATGAAGAGTTTCTTATGTCAATGAACCGTTAAGAAGAGAAATTAATTCGCTTAGCACGTTTCATTAGGGATTTTTTCGATGTTAAAGATTTATTAAAGTGATCGCAACCCCTAGGATTCAGCATGATTTTTGCTTAAATTAGACCCTAACCAAAAAATACAATTATGTCATTCGAGTTACCAAAATTAAGCTACGCTTACGATGCACTAGAACCTACCATTGATGCAAAAACAATGGAAATCCACCATACAAAACACCACCAAGGCTATGTTGACAATTTAAACAAAGCTATTGCTGGAACTGAATTGGAAGGAAAGACTATTGAGGAAATTTGCAAAACAGGTACAGATAAAGCAGCCGTGAGAAATAACGGCGGTGGCCATTTCAACCACTCTCTTTTCTGGGAACTTCTTACTCCGGGGGGAAGTACTGAGCCAGTAGGCACTGTGAAAAGTCAAATTGAGGCGTATGGCGGTTTTGAAAAATTAAAAACTGATTTTTCAGAAGCAGCAAAAACACGTTTTGGATCTGGATGGGCTTGGGTTTGCAAAAAAGAAGATGGAAGCCTTGCGGTTTGCTCAACGCCAAACCAAGACAACCCTTTAATGCCACAAGCAGAATGCAAAGGAACACCTGTTCTAGCACTTGACGTATGGGAACATGCTTATTACCTAAATTACCAAAACAAAAGACCAGATTACGTGGCTGCATTCTTTACCCTAATCAATTGGGATAAGGTAGAAGAACTTTACACAAAATAAGCCAGAGACAATCTGCTTACCAACTAATTAGGGCGATTTTGAGTATCTCAAAATCGCCCTAATTGTTTTTATTGGCACTTCTCCTTAGGAATTCATCTGAAGTAAGGTCTCCATATATTCCCGTTCATTACTCAAACGTGGAACTTTATTTTGCCCACCGAGTTTTCCTCGACTAGACATCCACTCGTAAAACAGTCCCTCTTTTGCAAGATGAACCACCGGTGGCTTTAAGGTGATATTTTTATAGCGCTTGGCTTCGTAATCCGAATTGAGCTCTTGAAGTTGTTCATCAAATTGCTCGCTAAACACCGCCAGGTCCTCAGGTGGGACTGCAAACTCGATGATCCACTCGTGGGCTCCTGATTCTCCTTCGCTCATGTAAATGGGGGCTCCTGTGAACTCTTTAATTTGGGCACTGCACGTTTTACACACTCGGCTTAGAGCAGTCTCAACATTCTCGATCATAAGCTCCTCACCAAAGGCATTAATATAATGCTTGGTTCGTCCAGTGACCTGAATTCGGAACGGACTTAAAGAGGTGAACCGAACTGTATCGCCGATCAAATACCTCCATAGACCGCCGTTAGTGGAAATCACCAGGGCATAATTCTTATCAAGTTCAACCTCTTGTAGAGAAAGAACGACCGGGTCGGGCTTCTCAAACGATTCCATGGGGATGAATTCATAGAAAATCCCGTAATCCAGCATCAAAAGCATTTCATCGCTATTCGGGCGATCTTGTATAGCAAAAAAGCCTTCTGAGGCGTTGAAAATCTCGTAATAATTAATGGTCTTTCCAACTATCTGATGGTACTGTTCACGGTAAGGTTTAAAACTAATGCCCCCGTGAAAAAAGACTTCTAGGTTGGGCCAAAGCTCAGAAATGCTTTTCGAGCCTGTTTCTTTTAAAATACGCTGAAGCAGAACCATCATCCAACTCGGCACACCCGTTAGGCTTCCAACATCTTGGCTTTTCACCTCAGAAATAATGGCCTCGAGTTTGGTCTCCCATTCCGACATCAGGGAAACTTTCCGGCTTGGGACGGTGGTAATATCCACCCAAAATGGTAAGTTTTCGATCAGAATAGCCGAAAGATCCCCGTACTTGGAATTAAAATCCTGGTACCGCTCTGCGCTCCCCCCAAGTTTTAGATTCTTATTTGAAAAGAGTTGGTTGTCTGGGTGGTTGTTCGCATAAATGGCGATAAGATCCTTACCGGCTTTAAAATGGCAATTTTCAAGACTTTCCTCCGTAATGGGAATGTATTTGCTTTTCGCATTGGTGGTCCCCGAAGATTTCGCAAAATGCTTTACCCCGCCTGGCCATAGGACATCTTTTTCGCCCTGTCGAGCCCTTTCAATGAACGGCTCGATCTCTTCATATGAGACAATCGGGACTCGGCTTTGAAAATCTTTGAGGCTGCTTATCCTATTAAATCCGTACATTTTTCCATAAACAGTGTCCTCCGCTAAGTAAAGCTGAGAAAACAAAACACCCTTTTGAGTTTCAATGGGATCTTTAATAAAATTTTGGATGTTGTCAATTCTTTGTTTAATGAACCAGTTCACTAAAGAATTGAACAATACTTTGGTTGCCATAGGAAACAAAAATAGAAAAATTTTAAGTCTAATAAAATCCTTAGACTGAATTTGTAACAAAAAAAAGAACTTTGCGTCTAATTTGTATAAAAGCAATCATGAGGAAACTGCTCGTCGCCGCCATGGCATTCATCGCAACCTATAGTTTTGGACAAAAAGTGTGGACCTTGCAGGAGTGCGTCACGTATGCATTGGAGAACAATTTGCAAGTTCTCAGCAATGTCTACAACCAAGACATTCAATCCCTTAATCTAGAGGCAGCACAAAGGCAAAAACTTCCAGGCGTTTCTGGTTCCCTATCGAATAATTTAAGTTTCGGTCAACAACGTTACGTAAATCTTGTTCAACGAAATGACAATTTCAACAACAGCGCAAACCTCAGTGCGGATATCCTCCTTTATAATAATAAGCGCTTAGAGAAGGCTGTAAATAAAGCTGCCTTCGAACTCGATGCAAGTCGATACGATGTGGAAACAATCAAAAACAACATTTCTTTACAAATCGCCGAACAATACCTCAGCATTTTACTGAACAAGGAAATTGTGGAAATCAATAAAAGTGCGCTAGAAAATGCAGAACGCCTTTACGACAGAGCAAAAATCACAACAGAAGTGGGAACCACAGCTCAGATTGTTTTAGCGGAGGCCCAAGCTTCCCTGGCTAGAGAAAAGCAAAACGTCATTACAGCGGAGGTGAACGTGGACCGCGCACTTTTTAACCTTGCCCAGCTTTTGCAATTAGAAAATTACAAGGAGTTCGATATTCAAAACGTTTCCATCGCAACCGATTTAGGAGCCCCCCTTATTGAAGCAGAATCTATTGTAAACACTGCTTACGAAAGTCAACCAGAGATTAAAGCGGCGCAGTATAGAATAGAAGCTGCGAAGGAGCAAACTGAAATTGCCAAAACTGCTTTTTATCCAACCATAAATCTGAATGCTGGCGTGGGAACCTTTTATTTTAATCAATTAAACCAGGGAAGAGATACCCAATTCTTCAAGCAATATTCAGAAAACTTTGGGCAGCAGATCGGTCTTAGTGCTAACATTCCGATTTTCAACAAAGGCATTACAAGACTCCAAGTCGAGCAGTCCAAAATCAACGAGAGTTTAGCACAAAATTCTCTTCTTCAGCAAAAACAAACGGTTAAGCAAAATGTGCAAAAAGCCCAATTTGATGCAGAAAGCACATATGAAACTTACCTGGCCGCAGTGGAAGCTGAAAGAAGCTCCACACTAGCCCTAGATTTTGCACAGAAGAGCTATGAAGCGGGAAAAAGTACTATTTACGATTTGAATAATGCTAGAAATAGCAGTGCAAATGCGAAAGGTTCTGTAGCGCAGGCTAAGTATAACTATCTTTTTAGTTTGAAACTTCTTAACTTCTATCAAGGCATCCCAATTACCCTTTAGGTTTAGAGTGTAGCCCTAACATTATCGCATCTTTATTTTGGCGACTCCTGCCCTTGCGCACTTTTAATCTATGGTAGGGCTAGCAATGGCCGGCATCAATTATAACGTATGCCTGGCGCTAACACAAGGGCTCTAAACTTAAGGATAAGTCCTAAGGTTTACCCAAAAACTATTGCTAAATTAGCCGCAATTAAATTCCAAACTCCAAAAGATGCCACTCGAGGTTTTAAATGCGCACCTTCCAATGGGGACATTGCCCCAAATTCAACAATGGGCTAAGGGCTATCCCCTTCGCATTAAAATCACACGCGAACGAAAAACAAAGCTTGGGGACTATAGAAAAGCACCAAACGGCCTGCATCACATTACAGTCAATGGAAATTTACAGCCCGAACTTTTCTTCTTTGTCCTCACTCATGAGCTTGCGCACCTGCTTGCATTTGAAAAGTATTCCCGCCAAATTGCGCCCCACGGCGCGGAATGGAAAATCACTTTTGGACGCATGATTCTCGAGTCGCTTGAACTCTACCCCCTTGAGCTTCAACGGCTGCTAATCCCCTTTTCACGAGCACCCCGGGCTAACTTTATGGCTTCACCAACACTGGTCAAATACTTTGATGTTTCAAACCCGTCAGATCCTAAAACCTACGTGGAAAATTTGCAAACAAAAGATCAGTTTCAATTTAAAGGAGAGACCTACCTTATGATGGAGAAACTTAAAAAGAATTACCTTTGTAAGCAAATTGGTACAGGCCGAATCTACCGGTTCAGCGCCCTAGCCAAGGTAGAAAAATTAGAAAGGAATGGATAAGTCAAATTTATATTGCGTCATCATGGCAGGCGGAATCGGAAGCCGATTCTGGCCTTTAAGTACTACGAAATACCCAAAACAATTTCAGGATATTTTGGGAACAGGACGAACCATGATTCAACAGACTTACGACCGAATAAGCCAGCAGTTTCCAGCTGAAAATATTTTTGTGGTTACAAGCAAAGACTATATTGAACTGACCCAGGTGCAGTTGCCAGAAATCAATCCGCAACACATTGTTGGGGAGCCGATGATGAAAAATACGGCCGCCTGCAATTTGTATATGGCTAAGAAGATTTCTCAAATCAATCCTGAAGCTCAACTGGTGGTTCTTCCTGCAGACCATCTTATCCTAAAGGAGCAGCGCTTTGTTGAAAAAATCAACCTGGCCTTATCTCTCGCAAAGCAGCAGGATTACCTTGTGACTTTAGGCATTAAACCAACCCGACCTGACACAGGATACGGCTACATCCAATACTTAGGTGAGGAGAATAAATCGATCTTTAAGGTTAAAACCTTTACTGAAAAACCCGATTTAGAAATCGCGAAGACCTTTTTGGAGAGTGGGGATTTTCTTTGGAATGCCGGTATATTTATTTGGAGTGCCAAGTCAATCCTCTCTGCCTTTGAGAAATACCTTCCCGAAATGGTTCAGCAGTTTAGCTATTGCGGGTACAACACAAAAAAAGAGCACCGATGCATCGAAGAAATCTATCCAAAGCTCACAAAAATTTCCATTGACAATGGCATTTTAGAGAAAGCGAAAAACGTTTATGTAATTCCTGCCGATCTTGGCTGGAGCGATCTTGGTACTTGGACTTCAGTTTATCAAAATGCTGAAAAGGATGACAATAATAACGCGTTGAATTCAAAGAATGTTCTTTTTTACAATTCAAAAGGAAATGTTGTACGCCTAAAAAATAAAAATAAAGCCGTCATTATTGACGGCTTGAAAAATTACATCATCGTGGACACGGAAAAAGCGCTGTTAATTTGCCCTAGGGATCACGATCAATCTATTAAAGATTATGTACTGGATTTAAAGAATCTAAAGAAAGGGGACCGCTTTATGTAGCTACTTTCCTAATTCGTTAGGAATGGTTTGATTTGCTTTGAATTTGTATTTTTAGGCGCACCCTTTTCCCCTAAACTATAGGTAAAGCCAATTCCCAAAGTCTGTTTAAGCTGGGTCTTTTGAATTTGGTCGTGGTCATAAAGAATATCAAGCCCGACAATGGCCGAGACGAACTGATTGAATTTCAAATTCAATACCCCCGAATAATTCACATCCACGCGTTCAAAGTGACTTAAGTAATTGGAGAAAAAGTTCAGTTGGTTAATTAAATTGATGTCTTTGTAAATTTTAAGGCGGTATAAAATATTCACATTTGCTCCGAGCTCCGTTCTGACACCTTGCCCGTCACGTTCTAAACCGTATTTTCCTGCCACTTGCAAATCCGGATCGGTCACAAAAGTGAACTTACCGTTAATGGGCCTAACAATAACCTGAAAGTCTTCATTTGGATTGTAAGAAATACCAACTCCTAAATTCAAATACCCTGGAGCCATGAAACGAGAAATTCGGTCAAAGTAGGTGGGATCTGGCGTGGCAGAATAGTTGTACCCCGCAGAAAACTGGGATAAGAATTGGTACCCAGCAGAAAAGTAATAATTACGGCCTAATTCATACCCGTAGTTTGTCGCAATATTGATAAAATCTTCCGTTTTTCTAGTACTTTGACCATCGGTGGCCACAAACCCAAAACCAAAGGAGAATAGGTTTTCTAAATAATGCCTGTTATTCTTATAACTTAGATTGTAATTTACTTTACCTAGCACGCCCATGTTATTGTTCCCACCCGAATTCCAATTTGAAAACGAGGCCTGATTGAAATGCAAATTATTTTGACCAAAGAAGAACCAGCGCTTTTCTTGTTTGTAGTTTATCAAATTAAAGGGCGTCATCGGAATTTCTGTCGTGACCTGCGGCACGATTATCTCGTCGCGTATCACCAAAGTATCGGTCTCGATGACTTCAATTCCGTGGAGCACTGGATTCGCTAAGGAATCTAAATTGGGCTGCATCTTTAGCCAATTGGCCTGCGAGATGGAATCAATTTTCATTTGTGTTTCAGTACGCTGCGCACTGAGACTTGCGGAAGTGACGAAAATCACCAATAAAACAATTCGAATCAAGGGTACGGGTATTAAAATAAGTTAATAGTGCCTGCAATTTATTGAAAATCTTAATAATATTAGTCATTATTGCCTTTTTGTCTTAATTTTAGGGTAAGACAACTGCTTTTTAGTCTTAAATTTCACTCTATATAAGTATAGCATCTTTTTTGACTCCTTAAGTTCATGCAGAAACCATTTTCTCTTGAAAGAAACGCGCTAGTGATTCCGCTGCTGCTACTCCTTGGGATGTGGGGTGGTTTTTTACTGCAACACTTAGGCGTTTTTGCTGACTGTTTCGGTGCCCTAATTCCGCTAATGCCAGAGGGCTTAAAAGGCATTTTTATTAGCCCTTTCCTTCATGGCAGCTTAGAGCACCTCTTAAGCAATTCGCTTCCTATCGCCATTTTGACCTTTCTGCTCTACCAATTTTATCCGCGCATCGCACACCGCACCTTAGTCATTGGCTGGATTACCACCGGTCTGGTTGTTTGGCTTTTGCCTCCAATGGACTTTTATTCAGGCTTACGTGCAAACTACGCCTGTATTATCGGGGCCAGTGGCGTGGTGTATGTCTTAGCCTTCTTTCTTTTCTTTAGCGGCGTCTTTCGCTGGGATTTAAAATTGCTAGCCGTTAGTCTTGTCGTTGCCTTCTATTACGGAGGTCTTATTTGGGGCGTTTTCCCTGAGGAATACTTTCAAACCCTTGAATCGCCAAGCCGTGTTTCCTGGCAATCGCATCTCGCCGGCGCGGTTGTGGGCCTCGCCCTCGCTTTTTTAATGCGACACTCAGGCGAGCGTCCAAAGAAATTCCTATGGCAATACCCTAATTACTACAGTGAAAAGGACGACCGCCTCTGGCAAGAATACATTTTACGCCATCCGGATGACTTCAACGAAATGCCACAAAAAAAGAAAGACCCGGTTTGGGAACGGCTTGAGGAACTACGACGAAAATCGTAGCGGCCCTCAAGTTAAATCCTCTTGTCATCCCATGGCTCAAGTTCAAAAGCTTTAAAGTTAAATCGAAACGTAGTACCTTCGTATTTACAAACTAAGAGCAAAAACTGCTGCGATTTGGAGTGAATTACGATTTCTTTAATAATTTTCGGGGTCTTATTGCTTTAATTCTTTGATTCGGGCATTTTAATATTACTACCATCTGAACTTATGGGCAAATAAATCTCTAAAAATTTAGGGTGTTAAGTGCTCATTAAAACCTTATAGACCGATTATAGCTAAATTTTCAGTAAATAAATATAGACTGCTTGCAAGAGTTAAAAATAAAATTAAATTTGTTAATTATATTATTCACTATTATGGAGAACCCTAACATAGAGCAAAAGATCCAAGATTTCATTGCACGAATTGAAGCCCGTAACCCAAACGAACCTGAATTTCTTCAGGCCGTTAAGGAAGTTGCGATTACCGTATTGCCTTTTATTGCCACTCGAAAGGAATATGCAGGTAAAAAACTCCTAGAGCGAATGGCTGAAGCAGAGCGTATTATCATCTTTAGGGTGCCTTGGATGGACGATAAAGGGGAAATCCACGTGAACCGAGGCTACCGAATCCAAATGAATTCAGCGATTGGCCCTTACAAAGGAGGGATTCGTTTTCACCCAACAGTAAATCTATCCGTTCTCAAGTTTCTAGCCTTCGAACAAGTTTTCAAAAACTCCTTGACTACCCTTCCTATGGGCGGTGGTAAAGGGGGTGCTAACTTTGATCCGCAAGGGAAATCTGATATGGAGATTATGCGGTTCTGTCAAGCCTTTATGACCGAAATGTGTAAACACATTGGTCCAGAAACCGATGTCCCTGCAGGGGATATTGGTGTAGGTGCAAGAGAAATAGGCTACTTATTTGGCCAATACAAAAAAATCAGAAATGAATTTACAGGCGTCCTTACTGGAAAAGGTCTGGCTTATGGAGGTTCACTAATTCGTCCTGAAGCCACAGGCTATGGGGTGGTTTACTTCTGTGAGCAAATGCTAAAAACAATAGGCGAAACCATTGAAGGTAAAACCTTCAGCGTCTCCGGGTTTGGAAATGTTGCTTGGGGCGTGGTTAAGAAAATCAATGAATTAGGGGGCAAAGTCTTGACCATTTCAGGTCCAGACGGCTACATTTATGATGAGGAAGGGATTTCCGGTGCAAAAGTGGACTTCATGCTCTCGATGAGAGCCTCTGGCACGAACCGAGCGCAAGATTTCGCTACGGAGTTTCCTTCGGCTGTCTTTCACGCGGGCAAAAGACCGTGGGAAGTTAAATGCGACGTGGCAATTCCAGCGGCCACCCAAAATGAACTTCTTTTAGAAGATGCAGAACTTTTAGTTGCGAATGGCGTTTTATGCGTCACTGAAGCTGCGAATATGCCTTCGACTCTTGAAGCCATTAATTATTTTGTTGAAAATAAGATTCTATTCAGCCCAGGAAAAGCCTCCAATGCAGGCGGCGTTGCCACCTCAGGACTTGAGATGACTCAAAATTCCATCCGATTAAATTGGACTTCGGAAGAGGTCGATGCGCGGCTTAAGGAAATTATGATTGGCATTCACAAAGCCTGTCGCGATTATGGTAAAGAAGACAACGGCTATGTCAATTATGTGAAAGGTGCAAACATCGCCGGTTTTGTTAAGGTGGCTGAGGCCATGTTAGCACAAGGTGTTGTATAAAGAATACTAATAACTTACTTCCTAGTGAAAATTAAAATTGAGCCGAATTATTTCAGCTCAATTTTTTTTATTTAAATCACGCTTATCCTTTAATTATCAAAGATTTACGACTTCTTAAGCTTACTGCTTAATTTCTCTACAAAAGCAAAAGCCGCAGGACAAATTAAGGTGTTTTGCAGGGTAAGGTCATTGATTTGGTAGATTTTCTTACGGTCTGTATGGGGGTATTCGCGGCAGGCTTTTGGTCGAACCTCATAAATCGTACATGAATTGTCTGGTGCAAGAAAGTGGCAAGGCACAGTTTTTAAAACATGATCCTCATCCTCATCGATTCGAAGGAATTTCGCCTCAAAATCAGATTCCTTCATGCGTAAATGCTTTGAAATTCTTTGAATATCCTTTGTACTAAACAAAGGGCCCGTGGTCTTGCAGCAGTTTGCGCAAGAGAGGCAATCAATTTGGGCAAAAACCTCATCATGAACCTCTTGAACGCGATAGTCTAAGTCCTTTGGGGGCTTTCGCTTAAGCCCATCTAAAAATTTTTTATGGTCTTTTGCCTTAAGGCGTGCAAGCTTTTGATTTTCTAAAATGTCCATTGGTAAGTTTGGTGTGTAAGTCCAGAAGAGACAAAATTACAGTATTCTTCATAGAATCTTAGAGTCTCTTGAAGGTATTTTCATCAAAGACTCTGAGCATTAATTTCTTATCTGCTCGCAATTGCCTAATTTTGCTCCTATGAATAAGCTAGAAACTAGAGGCGATATTGAGCTGTTAGTAAACACATTTTATAAAAAAGTAGCCAGTGATCCGACCATCGGGCCCTTCTTCACCGAGGTTGCAAAAGTCGATTGGGATTACCATCTCCCCAAGATGTATAGCTTCTGGGA
>DCJS01000051.1:0-14014 GCA_002319955.1 Flavobacteriales bacterium UBA1694 | reverse complement strand
ATAAATGAATTAGTTGCGATTGAAAAGTTTCATTTCGAGCATTGGTTAAAATTATGGTCTGAAACGGTGAACGGCCTATTCGCTGGAGAAATGGCTGATCTTGCCATCTATAAAGCGGGGAATATTGCGCGCCTAATGGCGCACAAAATGGAAACCGCGAGAAAACTCCGTTAAACCTATGGTACAATTACCGTAAAGATGTACGCGGCAAGTATCACCAATAAGACCGTCCCATACAACATATTGGTCTTCCCTCGGCTTAGAGAAATCATAACCACACAAATGGATAGAGCCACGAGAATAATCGATTTTAAGTCAAGTCCAAGGACAAATGGAATGTCATAAATAATACAAACAACGGACACCACTGGAATCGTTAAACCCACACTGGCTAAGGCGGAGCCGAGTCCTAAATTAATGGACGACTGTATTTGGTTATTTCGCGCTGCACGAATCGCCGCAACACATTCTGGTAGAAGCACGACCGTTGCGATGATCACCCCAACTAAAGCGTAGGGCGCACCCACCGATTGAACAAACGATTCAACGACAGGCGAGAGGCCTTTAGCCATGAAAATTACCACTGCAAGGCAAACCAGTAGAAAAACAAGACTAAGTAGGGTCTTGGTGAGTGTGGGAGGCGTGGCCTCGTGCGGAATCTTCCCTTCTTGTTCCACAATAAAGAAATTCCTGTGGCGAACGGTTTGAACCATTAAAAAGGTGCCGTAGATTACTAGGCAGGCAATAGATACGAAGATTAACTGCGCATTTGTATAAAAAGGGCCACGAGCACTTGAGGTGTAATTTGGAAGTATTAAGGTTAGTACAATAATGGCCACTAAGCTCACTAGGTAGGTTGTCGCTGAGCTTTGCATGAAAAACTGCTCCTTATATTTTACACCCCCAATCAAAATACAAACGCCCAAAATTCCATTCAGAATCAACATGACGGCTGCAAAGACCGTATCTCGGGCGTAGGTTAATGCACCTTCTCCTCCGGAGAGCATAAAGGAAACGATTAAACCCACTTCTAATATCGTAATACAAATAGCTAAAATGATGGTTCCATAAGGTTCCCCTACTTTATGTGCAATAACTTCAGCATGGTGAACCGCGGCTAAAACGCAGGTGAAAAGCAGGGATGCCCCAAGCACATTCATCACGGTGGTCCCATTTAGACCGCCACTTAGATAGAATATACTGGCAATAAACGGTAAGACCGTATACCATTTTAAGAATCTTTTAAGCTTCATTTTCATTTTTTTGCAAAATACAAATAATCTATTAAAAGACGATATTCAATTTATGCTATTAATTATTTTTTCAGCAGAAAATTCCAAAGATAAAAGTCTTGAAAGTCGGTAATCATATGCAAAAGAAGTCCCAGAAAAAACAATCGGTAATACCCTTTGGTAAAGAGCAGACACCCAAAGTAGAATCCAATGGCTGGGTAGGAATGTAAGGGATGAAACCCAATACTGTTTCGATTCGGGTCAAAAAGAGGCGTTGCCAGCAAATGGTCAAGGTCTACAAGCATGCTGGAAATTAGCACCAAAAAGGCCTTTTTCCACTCTGACCTATAAAATAGCAGGGCAATCACTAAAGGCAGTCCAAAATGCAGAAAATAATGAACTAAACTTTTGAGACTTAGTAGAAACTCCATCACTAATTTAGTTTTAAAAACGTGCTTCGTAACTCGGGATCGAGTCGCTCAATGGCGTAACGCAGACTGGTCCTTGGCATGGTGCGCGCATGCTTAGTCAAATAGGCTAGTAAACGGTTTTCGTCGCGCTTCCCAAGCTCGCGTAAAAGCCACCCGTTCGCCTTTTGAATTAAATCGTGGGAATGGT
This sequence comes from Flavobacteriales bacterium UBA1694, assembly GCA_002319955.1. Lineage (GTDB taxonomy): Bacteria > Bacteroidota > Bacteroidia > Flavobacteriales > Weeksellaceae > Planobacterium_A. The sequence continues at coordinate 12,164 of DCJS01000051.1, read as the reverse complement.
GCAGATTCATAAGAGTAATTTGCTCGGTGAGTTCAAACTCGTCTTTTTTCAAATGGTACATCGTGGCGACTATGGCAATTCGATTCAGCCATAATTTATCAGATTTAGCTAAATCAACTAGGAGCTCATTAGACTTGGTTTCATAGCAGTAACGGCCAAGAATTTTATAACATGAACTGTCAACCAAATCCCAATTATCAACAAACTTGAAGTGGTCTTGATAAAATGTCACGAGCTCTTTTCTTTCATCCGGTCCTTTTGCCTTTTCATACTTTCGAACTAAAATAAAGAGGGCGCAGCTGCGCATCTCATGAATTGGGGAGCTTAAAAGAACACTGAGTTGCTTCAGAGGCAATCGCTGGTAGAGTGCCTGGGCAATTTTCCGCTGATCGGGAACGCTCACCCCAATAAAGATATCCCCCTCTCCATACTGACCTTGCTGGGTTTTAAAAAATCGACTCGTCTGAGCCTTGCGCTTCGAATCGGCTAGAAATTCAAGGGCCTGCTCTACCTCCTTGGCAGTCACACTAAAGGGTTCGGCATCTATCATTGCTCTAATTCTTCGTCATCAAAGTACTCGAATAACAAATCATTGTAAGGGAAGCGCGCTATATGCAGTTTGTAAACCTCGTCGTACAGCAACTTCTTAAGTTCCGGAAAGTTTTCTTTATTCAGCGCGGAGATAAACACTGTAGGCACCACAGATTTGGCCATCCACGTTCTTTTCCACTCCTCGAGTGAGATGTTTTTACGGCTACTTGGTGTTAGATCATCCCCTTCTTTTTGTTCGTAGGCGAAGGCATCAATTTTATTGAATACCATGATGGTCGGTTTCTGATTAGCCCCGATTTCCATCAAGGTTTTATTTACGGAATCAATATGGTCTTCAAAACTTTCGTGTGAAATATCAACCACATGAACAAGCAAATCGGCTTCTCTGACTTCATCTAAGGTTGATTTAAAACTCTCGACGAGTTGCGTTGGTAATTTTCGGATAAACCCAACAGTATCAGTCAATAAGAAGGGAAGGTTTCCGATTACCACTTTTCGAACGGTTGTATCTAAGGTGGCAAAAAGCTTATTTTCTGCAAAGACTTCAGACTTGGCAAGGGCATTCATCAAAGTCGATTTCCCCACATTCGTATAGCCCACCAAGGCTACTCGCACTGTTTTTCCTCGATTCTGACGCTGCGTGTGCATTTGCTTATCAATAATTTTAAGCTTCTCCTTTAGCAACGAGATTCGGTCGCGAATGATACGACGGTCTGTTTCAATTTCAGTTTCCCCCGGTCCGCGCATTCCAATTCCGCCTCGCTGACGCTCTAAGTGGGTCCACATTCGAGTTAGTCGCGGTAGTAAGTATTCATACTGAGCAAGTTCAACTTGAGTTCTGGCGTAAGAGGTTTGTGCCCTCTGAGCGAAAATATCTAGAATTAAGTTGGTTCGGTCTAATATTTTAACCTCGAGCTCACGCTCAAGATTTTTCAATTGAGAGGGCGTGAGTTCGTCGTCAAAAATAACAGTGCCTATTTCATGCTCTTTGATGTAGGACTTTATTTCCTCTGCCTTTCCTGAGCCCACAAACGTTTTAGGATCTGGTTTCGCTAACCTTTGAAAAAAACGCTTTTCCACGGTTGCTCCAGCCGTAAAGGCCAGAAACTCTAACTCGTCTAAATACTCAATCAGCTTGTCTTCGTCTTGTTCTTTAGTAATCAGCCCCACCAATACGGCCTGTTCATAGGTATGTTCTTTCTTTTCAAGCATAGTTTTATCTCCTGGAGTACAAATTTAATGAAAAATCCGCTCGTCTCGTCATATCACACGAAGCGGATCGCCTTGCATCTAATCTTACCAATTTCATACCTAATATACGATTCAGGCCCTCGAATGTCTAATTTCTCGCAAAATCGCGTTTCAGTTCCAACAAAAATTACCTAAATTGCGTCCAATAAAAATTTAATTTATAGAAATGAAAAAACTATTTTTACTATGTACATTTCTCCTAAGCTTCGTTCAAATGAGAGCAGACGAGGGGATGTGGCTGATGATGCTTGTAAAACGATTGAATGGGCAGGATCTTCAAAAACAGGGTCTGAAATTGACCGCTGAGGAGATTTACTCCGTAAATAGTTCAAGCTTAAAAGACGCAATTGTCCAATTTGGCGGAGGCTGTACGGCTGAAATGGTGTCAAAAGAAGGCCTTTTATTTACAAACCACCACTGTGGCTACGGGCAAATCGCAGCGCTCTCTACCCCAGAGCACGATTACCTTACCGACGGTTTTTGGGCAAAGAAAAGAAGCGAGGAGCTTCCTGCTAAAGGACTATCCGTTCGTTTCTTAGTTAGAATGGATGACGTGACTGAGCGCATCAATTCAAAACTTAATTCTACCCTAACGAACGTTGAAAGACAAGCGATTATTAACGCCGAGTATAAAGCAATTCAAGCTGAAAATTCTGAAAATGGCAAATACGTGGTCTCTGTAAAAGACTTCTACAATGGAAATGAATTTTACTACTTCGTTTACCAAGACTATAACGACGTTAGACTTGTAGGGACTCCTCCTAACTCTATTGGGAAATTTGGAGGTGACACGGACAACTGGGAGTGGCCAAGACATACGGGAGACTTTTCCGTTTTTAGAGTCTATTCCGACGCAGCCAACAACCCGGCTGCATTCTCAGCGAAAAATGTGCCTTTAAAACCAAAGCACCATTTACCTATTTCCCTAAAATCCTTCAAGCCTGGAGACTTCTCCATGATTGTAGGGTATCCTGGAAGAACAAACCGTTACATGACTTCTTATGGTATTGACCAAATGGTTAATAAGGACTACCCAGCCTGGGTTGACGCCTCAAAAGTAGCGATGGATGTAATGAAATCCTATATGGATAAGGACCAAGCCACAAAATTGAACTATGCTTCCCAATACGCTGGTGTAGCCAATTACTGGAAAAACAGACAAGGAACCATTGAGTCCGTGAAAAAAAATGGAACCATTGAAGATAAGCAAAAAGTAGAGCAAGTGTTCCAAGCTTGGGCAAACCAAGAGGCGAATAAAGCCGTCTATGGCGATGTTCTAAGCAGCATGCAAAATTACTATACAACTACTGCCGCAAGAGGTATTGAAAGAAACTACGCGGCACAGATGACTCGTAATGCGAAGTACTTCCGTTACGCCGTTACCTTAGGCACAATGTACAAGGCTTATATCGCTGAAACAGATCCTACAAAGAAAGCGGAATTGAAAAAAACAACCGCTGAGCGCATTGACGCATTGTACGAAAAATTCAACCCTGAACTTGAGCAGCAAATGCTTGAAGAAATGATTACTTTATATAAGAAAAAAGTACCCTTTGCTGCATCATCCCCTGCCTTCAGAAACATCAACTTATCAATCATTGATGAGGTAGCTAAAAATTCCATTTTTGCTACTAAAGAATCTGCAACCCACTTCCTTACTTTTGCATACGGGCCAAGATTAGAGCAAGATCCAATCTACAGATTGGTCAACGCCTATCTCGAAAGTTCCAGAACAGCAGATGAGAAGTATGTTGAGTTGGACAATCAATTTGCAGACAGCAACCGTTTGTACTTTGATGGTTTAAGAAAATCGCATCCAGGAAAAGAGTTTTACCCAGATGCTAACTCGACCATGAGAATTACCTTCGGTAAAATCTCGACACTTCCCATCAGAGACGACCGCAACTACAACGGCGTAACAAACAACTTCTACACAGACCTAGATGGTACCGTAGCGAAGTATAAGAAAGGAGATGAAGAGTTCGATCTTCCTCAAAGACTTATCGATCTGAATGCAAAAAAAGACTACGGTCAATACGCAGATCCAGCAGGCTATTTACCTGTGAACTTCCTTTCAGACCATGACATCACCGGTGGAAACTCTGGTTCGCCTGTACTTAATGGGAACGGAGAACTTATTGGACTTGCTTTTGATGGCAATTCAGAAGCCCTTTCTGGCGATATCGTCTTTGAAAAAGATTGGCAGAAAACCATTAGTGTTGATGCCCGTTACGTTCTTTGGATTATTGACAAATTTGCTGGTGCTGGCCACCTAATCGAGGAAATGACGATTGTGAAATAAAAACTCTCGACATCCTTTTGATATTAAATAGCACTAGCCGTCTCTCCATGAGACGGCTAGTGTTTTTACAAATCAACTCGTTAAAGATATAAACGACCTGAGCCATATGAAATTGTATAGAACCCCGCGACTGACACTTGCTCCTACCACACTGAATGATGCCCAAATGATGCTTGAGCTGTTAAACACGCCCAAGTTTATCCAAAATATTGGCGATCGTGGTGTGAGAACTCTTCAAGATGCCGAACGCTATATAAGCGATCGGATTCTACCGCATTACGAAAAGTACGGTTATGGAAGCTTCACAATGATACTGAGTGGTAACGGGACTAAAATTGGAACCTGTGGCCTTTATGTCAGGCCTGGACTGGAAGTTCCCGATATCGGGTTTGCACTTTTTGAACCCTACGAAGGTCAGGGCCTTGCTTATGAAGCGGCCAGCTTTCTAATGAAAAAGCTTAATGAGGAATTCACTATTGAAAAAATCTCCGCAATCACCTCTAAAACGAATCAAGCGTCTCAGACCTTAATTGAAAAATTAGGATTAGCGTTTAAAAAGACTGTTGTACTTCCGGATGAAACGGAAGAATTGTGGTATTACGAAAATTAAGAGCCTTCAAGAATTTGCTTGGCGGCCTCCTTACTTTTCACCTTCTCTATGACCCGAACACAGTTTCCCGATTCATCGAAGACAAAAGTTGTTCGCACAATACCCATGTAGGTTTTTCCAAAATTCTTTTTTTCCTTCCACACCCCAAATGCCTTTACGAATTGCTGAGATTCATCGGCGACAAGATCGTAGGGCAATGCGTTTTTTGTATGAAAATTTTTCTGCCTTACCACGCTGTCTGCAGAAACCCCAAGCACGGCATAGCCTTTCGAGATAAGATCACTATACCCATCCTTTAAGCTCTTGACTTCTACCGTACAGGTAGGGGTACTCGCCTTCGGATAAAAAAATACCACTAGAGGCTTTCCTATGTAGCTTTTTAATTTGATGGGCTGCCCCTCTTGGTTGACACCTTCTAAAAGAGGAAGACGGTCGGTTACTTGCAACATATTTCTTAGATTTGCTCAAATTTAGTGCTATTATGACAAAAAAGCAAAGGGCGCTGCTCGTCCAAGAAGAATTGGAGAAACTTTATCCCAATCCTCCAATCGCCCTGGACCACAAAGATCCTTATACCCTTCTGGTTGCCGTAGCACTTTCCGCTCAAAGCACCGATAAGAAAGTAAACGAAATCACCCCTGCTTTATTCGAAATCGCCGATACGCCCTTTAAAATGGGGCGCCTAGAAGTTTGGGAAATTAAAGAGCTTATTAAACAAATCGGACTGTCAAACACCAAAGCCAAAAATTTAAAAACAATGGCGCAGCAGCTTCTTGAACGCCACGAGGGCATCGTTCCTCAGACCTTTGAGGACCTAGAAGCCCTAGCAGGTGTGGGCCACAAAACGGCCTCCGTCGTTATGAGTCAAGCCTTTGGTGTGCCCGCTTTCCCAGTCGACACACACATTCATAGACTCATGCAAAGGTGGAAACTTACCTCGGGGAAAAATGTCATTGAAACGGAAAAAGACGCTAAAAGTCTGTTTCCAAAGCACACGTGGAATAAACTTCACCTTCAGATCATCTATTATGGAAGAGAGTATTCGCCTGCAAAAGGGAACTTAGAAAAGGATTTTCTTACCAGACGTCTTTTCGAGTCTTAAGCCTCTGCGAGCATCTGGCGAACCAAACTTGCAAACTCAGTAATATCAAAGGGTTTTGAAATATGCGCATCGGCACCTACGTCCTCGCTTAAGGCCGAAGAATTAGGGTGTGCGGACATCATTAGAATCTTTATTGATTTGGTCTCAGCACTACTTTTCAACTGCCTGCAAATCTCGCGCCCGTCAATTCCCGACATCAGTAAATCGGTAATAATGAGTCGGGGTTTGGATTGCTTAATCATCTCGAAGACGATCATTGGATTGGTGCAGCTTCTCACCTTATGCCCCTGCTCATCGAGAATCTCTTCGATCATAGAGCAGATATCAATATTGTCGTCGACAATAATTATACTCATTTTTCCTCAGGGTATTTACAAATTGTAGGTAGAACTCTAAACGATAGCAGCACAAAATTACACTATTTTTATCAATGAATTATTATTAATAATTAAAGATTTTTTCATTATGACTGCAAATAAAAAAACAAATTTAGGTTTGTGATTAAAAATAGTCATGCAGAGTGAGTCCCTTTCTTTTAAACCTAGCGCTTCGTATAATACCCCTCAAGTTTTCGCTCTAAAACATTTAATGGGAGGCACCCTTGGCTTAACACCTGCTCATGAAAATCGGCAAGTTTAAAATTGCCGCCAAGCTCCTTTTCATACTTCTCACGGAGTTCACGAATTTTCATGGAACCCATTTTATAACTCAAAGCCTGACCGGGCATTGCCATATAGCGCTCTACTTCCGCTCTAGCCCCAGATTCATCATACGCCACATTACTTAAGAAATAGGCGATAGCCTCCTCGCGACTTAGCTTTCCGGTGTGAATTCCCGTGTCTATTACCAGTCTTACGGCTCGAAGCATTTCATCACTGAGGGATCCTAGTTTTTGGTAGGGATCCGTATAGAGACCAAGTTCTGGTCCTAAAGATTCGGTATAGAGTGCCCAGCCTTCTCCGTAAGCCCCTAACCATGAAAAGCGCATGAATTTAGGAAGCGCCAAGTTTTCTTGCTGCAAAGAGATTTGGTAATGGTGTCCTGGAATAGCTTCATGAAGAAATAAGGACTCCATTCCCGAGGTTACATTAAAGCGGGTAGGGTCTGGTATTGGGATATAAAAAATTCCAGGACGCTCTCCATCCGGTGTTCCAGGGCGGTACTCTGCACTAGCTGAGGCCTCCCGGTACTTTTCCGTTTGACGAATTTCAAAAGCCGTCTTGGGCACTTTATGAAACATACTTCCTAGCTTAGGCGTGATTTTGTCCAAAATGGCTTGAAAACCGTCCAAAATCTCTTTGGAACTGGAATAAGGCATGGCCTTTTGGTCCGTTTTCACAAAAGTTAAGAACTCCTCAAGACTGCCTTCAAAGCCGACTTGAGCCTTTACTTTTTCCATTTCACCGCGTAAGCGACTCACTTCGTCCAGGCCAATGGCATGAATCTCACTTGGCGTTTTATCAGTCGTTGTCCAGCTTTTGACATAATAAGAATAAATACCGCTGCCCTTTGGCAAGGCATTATAACCTGGAGTGGTTCTTGCTTTTGGCAAATATTCGTTTTCTAGGAATTCAGCCATTTGCAGGTACGCGGGAATGACTTTTTCACGAACCACTTTACTGTAGACACTGCGCCATTTTTCCTGCTCTTTAGCAGAAAATGATTTGGGCATGGTTCGCAAAGGCCCAAAGAAGATATTCGTCTCGAACTCGCTAGAGGTTAGTTCCTCGGCACGAAGCTGCGGAATCATCCGTTGGACTAAGACTTGGGGTAGCACCATACCCGATTTGATGCCAAGTCGGAAGTTCTGTTTTGCAGATTCCATCCAATTAGGAAACTGATTCATGCGTTTCAACCAATTTGCATAATCAAGCTCGCTTTCAAAAGGCTGTGCTCCCTGACCACTTCCCAGCATGGGAAAATCTAGGGGAAGCCCTGCAAACTGGGTGAATGGAATATACTCTGGGTGGTACGCGTAGCGTTCAATTTTGTCCTTTAGAAGGGTGTCTAATACATCATAGACGACTTTTTCGTCCTCTGAAAGCCCCTCGTAGTCCACCTGCTCCAATTGGTCTTGCACGTCGTTGTAAAACCCAATTTCACCAGCAATAAAGTCCTTATCAATATCGATTGGGAGCAAATCATTATACCGTGAATCCCCCTGCATGGTCGCTTCGAGTGGATACATCTTCAAATACTGCTCATAAAAATGGGCCGCAATTGAATCAATCTCTACAGGCGTACTTAGGGTGAGGGGCATGTCCTTCTTCTTGCAACCTCCTAGAAGCACAAGGGCGCAAAGCATCAAGAGTAGTTTTATGGGTAAGGTTTTCATATCTCAATTTTAAGACGCTAAATTAGGAATATTTTCGATGAAAACTCGGGCTAACCACTAATAGATTAGGATATTTAGAATTTAAAATATGACGCAAAACGCTTCCGTCTTTCAATCAATTTTCTATCTTTGTCTCTCGATTAATAAATGCATTTAATAAAATACTTGTGATCATAAAGCAATGAAAGGGGTTTTGAAAATTTACCATCCTGAGGAGACCTTAAAATACCATATTAAAAACTCCTATTCTAAAGCCGTCTTCCTCAATAACGAACACTTCTTAGAAGTCGAGATTATTACTGACGACAACATGGATCACGTCGAGGACGATTCGCTTCAGTATCCATTCCCGCAACTCGCTCTTCGTCTCTTTGATTACCCACTCGATTCGGATCAACTCGGTGGACGAACCTTTGAAATTAAAGAAGAAGAGGAGCTTTCGTTTTGTGAGGTCGATTTGTTTTCAAATCAAGATGCGTACCTCTACGAAAACCGACTGGAATTTAATAATGATAGCCAAGGAAACACCGAGCTAATTTGGTCTGGCACAATTGATGATTTCTATACCGAATCGCAAAGTCCAATTCCGTTTAAACTCAAATGCCATTTCCAAGAACTGGAACCTGAGTTCATTGACGAGTAACGTCCGGAAAAAAAATTATTAACTTACACCCTTGTCTAGTTCATAAACCCACTAGCTTGGAACAAAATACAAACAAACACTATGCAAGATAGCGCTACTACCGCTCAAACGGTCTCAACTACTCAATTGGAGCCAGCCATCTCAACGATTCAACCGGCACAAACTGAAGTTCACGTCTTTTCTGTTTGGGAGATTCTTACTTCGGGCGGTTTCATTGGAAACTTCATTATGCTATTGATCTTTCTATTGGGTGTTTTAGCACTTTATATTTTCCTAGAACGGTATTTCTTTTTGAAAAGAGAATCAAAGTCAACGCCTAATTTCCTTGAGAACATTAAAGACTTCGTCCAGGAAGGTAAAATTCAAACGGCGATTGATTATTGCAAATCAATTAACTCTCCAGAAGCACGAATGATTGAAAAAGGACTTGCGCGCATCGGGCGTCCAATTTCAGACATTTCAAATGCAATGCAAAACCAAGGGCAACTTGAGGTGTCAAAATTTGAGAAAAACTTGAACCTTTTAGCCTCCGCCGCAGGGGCAGCCCCAATGCTCGGATTTCTTGGGACGGTCGTGGGGATGATTATGGCCTTTTTCGAGATCTCGACTGTCACAGGTGCTGTAAGCCCTAAACTTCTTGCCTCTGGGATTTATACCGCCATGGCAACAACCGCTGCAGGTCTATTTATTGGGATTCCTGCCTACTTTTTCTACAATTTTTTAGTAACTCAAGTAGACCGGATGGTTCTAAAAATACAAACGCATGTCAACGATTTTCTTGACACTTTAAATCAGCCGATCTAATGGAATTAAAAAGAAGAAACCGCATTAGCGCTGAATTCAGCATGGCCTCAATGACGGATATTATTTTCCTTCTACTGATATTCTTTATGATTACCAGTTCGGCCATCGCCCAGAGTTCCATCGAGGTTCAACTCCCTGAGGCCTCAACGCAAAACACAAGCGCTCAAGACCCTACCACTGTAACGATTACGGAATCTGGAGCCTATTACGTGAACGATCAAGTGATCAAAAAGGAAGAATTAGAACTCCTTTTAGTAAATTCTTTAAATGGTCAGGCAAATCCAACCTTTACCATTAGAGCAGACCAAAACACAAAACACGGCGATGTGGTTTTTGCCATGGAAATCGCTGAAAAACATAAATTTAATTTGGCTATTGCCACGCTTCAAACTGAGTAATGAACAGCACTCTTGACCATAGAACTAATGAAAAGCGCGACAAACTAAAAAGTTTAGTCCTTACCATTGTTTTGTCCGTGGGCACGCTCATCGCCCTTTATTTCTATAAATTCTCGAAACTTATCGTCACGGAGCAAGTCCTTACGACCATGCTCATGAACTTTGGCGATAAAACCTCAGGGGATGGGACTCAGGAACCTGCTAATCAGGACGGATCTATGGCGATAACCGACCCGATACCAGTTTTAGATCCTCAGCCGGCGCTGCAGCCCTCGGTCCCAGTAGAGCAGAAGATCATTGCGGGCACAAACAAAAAAGCCTCTGTCGTTAAAGTGGATAAAACGACGGCAACAAAGCCCAAAACACCTGCCAAAACAACCCCTAAGAAAACGAATGCTACCACGCCGCAAAAAACAGCAGCCCAAGCAAAAGGCGACTCAAAAGGCACGGCCGCACTGGGTAATCTAATTCGAGGTCGTGGAACCTCAACCGGATCTCAAGGAACAGAGTCCGGAGCAGCAAACCAAGGAGACCCCCTTGGTGGCAGTTCAAATGGCGATAGTAAAATTGGTGTAAACCGTAACCTTATAGCCTATATTCCTGGAACCATGGGACGCGGTGGCTCTCAGCCCTCGCACCAATGCAGTGCATCCGGTACCATTACCATTGCCTATACGGTCGACAAATCCGGCAACGTCACCTCTGCGCGACGCTCAAGCGGCGTTTCTGATCCCTGCGTAAGTTCGACTTCCGCGGCTTGGGTTAAACAGTATGTAAAAGCTGAAAAAAGCACAAGTTCTTCGACTGGAACCTACCGAATCACCTTCTGATGAATACGCCATTTTCACCTACAGCTCAAGCTTCGTTCAGCGAATCCGAGTATGAAGTGGCACTCGAATGGCTCTTCAGCCAGATCCCAAATTACCAAAAGCAAGGAAAAAGTGCGTATAAACCAGGCTTAGAGGCCATCAAAAAGCTTTGTGCGCTATTTGGCAATCCTGAGCACCACCTTAAATGCATCCATATAGGGGGTACAAATGGGAAGGGCTCAACGAGCAGCATGCTCGCCTCCATTCTGCAAGAAGCAGGATACAAGGTCGGACTATACACCTCCCCCCATCTAATTGATTTCACGGAGCGAATCAAACTTAATGGAACACCCGCGGAAAAAGGCTTTGTCTTGCAATTCCTTCAAAAGTTGCGCAGTCTAGAGCTTGATTTTCAGCCTTCTTTTTTTGAATGCACAACGGTTATGGCCTACGCCTACTTCGCCTTTGTGAAAGTGGATTATGCCATTATTGAAGTGGGACTCGGGGGCAGACTTGATTCAACCAATACCCTTAAGCCCCTTGTGTGCGCCATCACCAATGTGGCTCTTGATCACACGGATCTTTTAGGCGATACTGTCGAGCAAATTGCTTTAGAAAAAGCTGGCATTATAAAATTAGGTGTCCCAATTGTTTCTGGCGATGACAATCCCCAAACAAATGCCATTCTAGAACAAAAAGCAAAAGAACTCAAAGCGCCCTTTATTCGGGCCTTCGAAATTGAAACCACCTTAGAGTCCGATTTAAAAGGAAACTACCAAAAAAAGAATATAAAAGTGGTTCTGGCACTCGTAGAGCAGCTCCTGGCACTCGATGTTAACATACCGCCAGAAGCTATAGAAAAAGGCCTACAAAATACGCAGCGCAACACCCAGTTCATTGGCCGGTGGTATGAGTTCTCAAATGATCCCCTTATACTTTGTGACACAGGGCATAACCACGCTGGCTTACAGGAAGTATTTGCCCAACTAGAGTCTTTACCACGCTTTAAGCACATTGTGCTTGGCTTTGTAAAGGATAAAAAAATTGAACAAGTGCTTGAAATTCTCCCCACCGAGGCGCGGTACTATTTTGTGAAACCCTCTATTGAACGAGGCCGAAATCCTCAGGAATACGAAGATTTACTAAAAATGGCCAAAATAAATTACAGCCTCTTTCAGTCTGTCCAAGAGGGATATCTCGCTGCAACACAAAATGTTAAAAAAGGAGAAATCCTCTTTATTGGCGGGAGCAACTTTGTAGTGGGCGAATTTTTAGAAATAAATTTGGAGAAATAAAAAAAGGTCGTATATTTGCCGAACCAAAAATAAGGGTTCTTAGCTCAGTTGGTTCAGAGCATC
>DCJS01000040.1:3626-19241 GCA_002319955.1 Flavobacteriales bacterium UBA1694 | reverse complement strand
CATATATCGGGGGGAGGTCAAAATGTGAAAAAATTCTATTTTTGAAAAGTACTGAAAATGGGGAGCGCACAGCCTTAAGGGAATCAACAAAAAAATGGACAATGCCTATCAGGAACTGGGGAATCGTACTAAATCAATTTATGCTTATATTTGAAGATAGGCTTCGGATATAAAACTTAAGCTCTCAACTTTTCAACTTACACACTTTTTGGGATAGTGCCCCAAAAAATTCACAGACTTTAATAAAAATGTAGCTGCTCTATAACAAAACAAAACCCCTCGCTTTGCGAGGGGTTTTGTTTTGTATAATATCTGAGCGGAAACTATTTATAATGAGTTACGTTTATAATTTTTCCATCTTTTGCATTAACCTTAATTTCAAACGTTCCTCCAAACATAGGCATATCCTTATAGAAATTTGTCTAATATGCCTTGATTTAAGCTTCCTGTAATTACCCACATTTTATTTTTCATTAATTCAATGTTATATGGTCTTTCGTCTTTAATTTTAGATTTTCCATAAATGATAAATAAACTATCTTCAGCTATTTTGATGGCTGTTTCTTCATCTTTGACAATACAATCTTCGCAGTTAGCTACTTGTTCTTTATATACTTTTCCTTTGAATAAAAAAGATTATACAAAAGCAAAGTGCTTAAAAAAAGTACTATAATTATAAATATTCTTTTTTTCATTTCTATATCCTGCACGTACTGGACGGCTTCATTAAATCTGTTAAACTTAAAAATATTGCTGCGCTATAATGAAAAAACGCCAAGCTGTCAAGCCTGGCGTTCCTTTACTATAACGTTCTTTTATTTTAACTTCTTGCCACTTTTATCGGTAGCATAGTTCTCTTGTATATTGATACTCAAATAATCAGTACTTGCCTTAACATCTTTAAATTTAATGGCGTTTGGCTCATAAAGAATAGACTTATAACTATCTGAATATTCCAAAAGCTCCCATTCCCCTTGTACATCATTTTCTATTGTGTACCTTTTTTGATTACTTACTAAGTTCCCTTCATCTCTGACTATTATTTTATAAGAAAGCTCTTTCTCATTTGAAAAATATAATGTTAAAGATTGCTTATTAATAGTTCGTATGTGGCTTACAGTAGGCTTATTATTATTTTCATATCTGCCAGGTATTATATACACTTCTCTGTCTGTCCTTTTCCATACAGTAACACATTTTTCATCGGAAAGGCAGTAAAAAGACCTCACACCATCAGATTTACAACTATTTATTATTAAGAGAAAGACAAAGCCCAATACTAATATCACAAATGTTTTTTTCATAACTCTTAGTATTTCGGACCTACTGGCCACGGATTAGTTGCTTTTTTCCATTCTCTTTCAAATTGTCGTTGTTGGAAAATCGGATAACCTACGTTATGCCCTGACAAATTGAGACGGTTTCTTCGTTTTGAAACGTTAATGCTTTTTTAGGAAAAGGCATTAATGCCTGTAATATCATGCCCGGTAATAAGTAAATGAATATCGTGGGTTCCTTCGTACGTAATGACAGACTCTAAATTGGCCGCATGGCGCATCATTGGAAATTCGCCCATAATACCCATTCCACCCAGCATCTGTCTGCTTTCGCGCGCGATATCAATAGCCATTTTTACGTTGTTACGCTTGGCTAACGAGATTTGCGCTGGAGACGCTTTGTCATCATTTTTCAACGTCCCTAGTCTCCAACAAAGGAGCTGCGCTTTGGTTATTTCGGTTAAAAATTCGGCTAATTTCTTTTGCTGAAGTTGGAACCCGGCAATCGGTTTTCCAAACTGCTTACGCTCTAAACTGTATTGAACGGCCGTACAATAGCAATCGATTGCAGCACCTATTACACCCCAAGAAATTCCATAGCGCGCCGAGTTAAGACACGATAAAGGGCCTTTGAGTCCGCTAACTTCAGGAAGAAGATTTTCTTTTGGAACCTTGACATTATCAAATACAAGCTCACCCGTTTTGGAAGCTCTTAAAGACCATTTATTAAGGGTTTCAGGCGTACTAAAGCCTTCCATTGCACGTTCAACAATAAGTCCGCGTACTTTTCCTTCAGGGTCCTTTGCCCAGACCACTGCTAGATCGCAAAGCGGCGCGTTGGTAATCCACATTTTACTTCCGTTAAGTAAATAGTGGTCCTCATGCTCCGTAAAATGTGTTTCCATGGAGCTAGGATCAGAGCCGTGGTTAGGTTCTGTAAGTCCAAAGGAGCCAATCCACTCGCCAGAGGCAAGTTTAGGCAAGTATTTTAGTTTTTGGTCCTCAGAGCCAAATTTATAAATAGGGAACATTACGAGGGAGCTTTGGACGGATGCAGCTGAACGTACAGCCGAATCGCCGCGTTCAAGTTCTTGCATGATGAGTCCATAAGAAATTTGATCAAGACCCATTCCTCCGTATTTTTGAGGAATATAGGGACCTAAGGCGCCAATGGCACCAAGTTCCTTCATTAGACCGGGAATGTCCTTGTGATCCTGCGCAGCCTGATCAATTTGTGGCAAAACAAACGAATCCACCCACGAGCGAACAGAGTCGCGAATTAACAGGTGTTCTTTGGTTAACAAGTCATCAATGAGATAATAATCCGGAATTGAAGTCGAAGGATAATACGGCATTTTATTTTTTTCTAATTTAAGAATTTGTACTCAATCTGGAAAGGCCTCCAAACCGTCTTTAAAGCGGTACAAGTAGGGGGCTTTATTGGCCGAGCCATCATAGAATTTCTCGAGCCGTTCCAGGCGGTTAAAGCTAAGCATTTTACGCTGAAAATTATTACGTCTAAAGGGTTCGCCAAGAACTATTTCATAAAGCTTTTGAAGCTCCATCATGGTGAATTTCTCTGGAAGTAGGTTGTAGGCCACAAGCTGGGTGTCAAGATTGCGTCGCAGGTGGGTAAGTCCATGTCGAATCATGCGCTCATGGTCAAAAGCCATACTTGGAAGTTCGTTTACATCGAACCAGGCAATGGATTCGTTTAGAGCGTCAGGAAACGTTTCTGAAATGGTATAATCAATCAAACTGCAATACGCCACACTAATAAACCTCTGAAAAATCCAGTGGTCTTTAGGGACTTCAATTCCTCGGTTCTTTAGTAGAATCTGGTGGACATTGTTCTGCGTTCGTTCCTTTCGACCAAAGGTGTGGAACTGGTCTAAAAATAAATCATTAAGATGTGTTCTCTCGTAAAGCACGCGCGCAGCAGCCTCACGAAGGTCTTCATCATGAAACACAAATCCCCCAGGGATGGACCATAAATCTAAATCATGGTATTTTAATAAAAGCACGCGCAGCTTCTCTTTGTGAAATCCAAAGATGGTACAGTCAACCGAAAGTTGTGGAATATATCCATCGGTATCAATAAGTCCCTGCAACGATTGCCGGTTTTTAGAATCGTCAATGACACTCATGCGCTATATGGTTTTGTTCAAAGTTAGGATTAATTTATCTTTTTGAGTAATTAATCTTGCGAAAAAATACGATTAAAAGACTCAGAACTAAAATTGGTACTAAAATAAAGACCGGATAAAGGGCCATGAGATCGAAATGAAAGGCCCACGAAATGTAAATCGATCCTAGGGCGCTCCCCAGGGATGAAAACACGACAAGGGCAGAAATCAGACGGTTCACATTTTGAGCCTCATAAGTTAGGAGCATTCGTGAATTTATCACGGGATAGAGTGGGGCCAGAAACAGACCAATGGCTGGGATCAAGTAGACCAAAAAGAAACTTTGCTGTGGGAGAAAAGTAATAAAGAGATACATCGTTAAAAGCGTTGCCATTAGGAGGGCCACGCAAAACAGTGTGTAACGGTACCAAGAAAAACGCCTAATGAGGCGACTCGTTAAATAGCGGCCAAGAAAGGAGAACAAAGCTAAAAATGCGGAGCTTTGTAGAGCGAATTGGGAGGTCACCTTAAAATGGCCTTTATAAAAGGCCGGGAGCCACGAGTTAAGGCACTGCTCTACAAAAACGATCAGAAGCATAATAAGAAGAAACACAGCGGTCTTCCTATTACTAAGCTTTGAGATCGTTGCCCATAGGCTCGGGCGTGCCTCTTTGCCACTAGACTCAATTTCTTCATAGGGTGTTTTTAAAAGCAGGATAAAGGTTATAATGGCCACTAAGGCAATAAGCCAAAACCCAAACATCCACTGCTCTTTAAAGCGGCTGCCTAAAAGCCAACCAAATCCCATATTCACTAAAAAGATCCCAAGCATAAAGGAGGCCTCCACTTCATTCATGACCTGCACTAGGCGCTGTTTATTAAAATTGCTTCGAATTAATGAAAACGTACTAATCTTTCCTACCGCAAACCCAAGTCCTATTACTATAAACCAAATCTTCATAACCCAAAATGCGCCAATAAAAGGCACAATTAAACAACACAGGGCCACAAAACCCGTTGTCAATAGAAGGGCGAACTTAGAGCCATAACGGTTGATATACTGAACGGCAAAGATCGAAGCGATGGCTATAGGAAGATCCTTAAATGCTTCCAAATACCCAAGGCCTTGAAAGGAAATTTTTTGCTCTGAAAACTGAAGGATCATGATTCCCATACAGTTTAGTAGCATAGAGAATATAAGAAACACAAGAACAAAGGGGTAGTGAGAAACTTTTTTGGTAGGCAACATAAATTTAACGTTCTAGTAACATTATTTGTGAAATTTTAAGCTACGAAATCCAAGAAAATAGGGGATATCTAAAGCTAATTATTGTTCTAATGCGCTGCAAATAAACGAATTTTAAAAAAAATATAAAAATAAAACTGAATGTTAATAATTTGTTATAGATTTATTGTCTCATAATGAGATAAAAAAATCGAAATAATATGAAAAGACAAATTCTTAGTGTTTTGAGCTTATCCATGCTTCTTTCTGCCACGGGTCTGATGGCCCAGCAAGTGGAGAGGGATACAGTTCGCGAGCAAGCTATTGAAGAAGTAGTTCTAGTGAATGTCGGATACGGCGTGCAAAAGAAAAGCGTGGTAACAGGGGCAATCTCTAAAGTTACTGCTGAAGATTTTGAAAACTCACCCAATGGCGGCATTGGTCAAATGATGCAAGGCCGAACCGCGGGGGTAACCATTGCCATGAACTCTGGAGCTCCGGGCTCAGGATCTACGGTAAGAGTGCGAGGTATAACAACCTTTTCAGGAGCGAACGACCCACTTTGGGTTGTTGACGGCGTTCCACTAGAGAATGCGGACATCGCCACACTAAACCAAGGCGATATTGAATCCATTGAAATTTTAAAAGATGCGGCCTCCGCAGCCATTTATGGTGTACGAGCTGCAAAAGGGGTTATTTTAGTCACTACAAAAAGTGCCAAACGCGGTCGAATGAGCGTGTCCTATAATGGCTATACCAGCTACTCTTCACCCTCAAGAGTCCTTAAACTACTTAACGCTACAGAATACGGGGCCTTAATGAATGAGCGCTCCATTAATGGGGGAGGTAATGTCCTATTTAACGATCTTTCAACTTTAGGGGTTGGAACCGACTGGCAAAAGCAAGTCTTTAATACCAATGCCTTTGGCCAGAACCACGAACTTAGTTTTAGCGGACGCTCAGACGCGTCTCAATTCTATGCCTCCTTTGGCATCCAAGAGCAAGAGGGAATCGTGGCCACACCAATTTCAAACTATAGAAAGCAAACAGCGCGGGTTAATTCAACCCACAAGTTTTTGAATAACATTCTAACTTTTGGACAAAATCTCTTTTACACCCATCAAAAGAATGTCGGTATTGGAGACCAAAACAGAGAATTTGGAGGCGTTTTAGCGGATGCTTTAATGCTTGATCCACTGACACCAATTATTGAAACCGATCCTGTGAGAGCCAACTCGGCCCCTTACACGGCTTCGCCTTGGATCGTAAGAGATGCCAACGGAAATCCTTACGGGATTTCAAATATGTTCCAAACAGAGATTGTAAACCCACTGGCTTATATTCAAACTCGTATGGGGAACTACAGCTGGAGCGACGTGCTGGTAGGTAATGCATACTTACAGGCAGAACTTCTTGAAGGTTTAAAACTCCGTACAACGGTTGGGGCTAAGAAGGCCTTCTGGGGAGACTACAGTTTCAATCCTCAGTTCTACATGAGCTCCCAGAACTTAAACGTCGTTCAAAACAACTTAAACCGGGGTAACGGACAAGGGCTTGACTGGAATGTGGAAAACACGTTAACCTACGACAAAAAATTAACCGATCATGACTTCTCAGTCCTTTTAGGTCAAGGGGTTTACGTCACAGGCATTGGAAACTTTAGTGGCGTAACCCACTACAATTTACCGACAAACGATTGGAGAGAGGCCTCGTTCAATATGGCCGTGGCACCAACCGACAAACTTGGATACAGTTATAACTTTAACCTCGTTAGAAGAACGTCATTATTTGCCAGATTAAACTATAACTTCCAAGAAAAGTACCTCTTAACGGCTATTGTTCGTCGAGACGGATCCTCTCTTTTTGGACCTAACAAAAAATACGGTACATTCCCTTCTGTTTCTGCGGGATGGGTAGCCTCCAAGGAAAACTTCTGGCCAGAAAATTCATTCGTAACGGAATTAAAAATTCGTGCGGGCTACGGGGTTAACGGGAATGACGGCTCCTTAGCGCCTAACCAATACGAATCTCTAGTAGGTAACGGCTATAACTATTACTTCGGTACAGGCCCATCGGTCATTATCGGAAGTGCGCCGACCACCTTATCCAACAACGACCTTCACTGGGAAACAACGACTCAGAAGAACATCGGTATCGATGCGCGCTTATTTAGAAACTTCAATTTAACGATGGAGTACTATGAAAAAGTAACGGAAGGTATTTTACTTCAATACCAGATTCCAGGCTATGTTGGGGTAACCGACAACCCTTGGGGGAATATTGGGGATATGAAAAACGAAGGGTTTGAAATGGAACTTTCCTACAACAAACGCTTTGGTGATTTGAGATTAAACGCTTCAGCAAACTTTGCCACACTTAATAATAAAGTAACCAAGCTCAATGGCTTAGATTTCATTGGCATGGCGAGCTTCCAATCGTTAAACGGCGAAATCGCCCGACTTATGGAAGGTCTTCCTTACGGCAGTTTTTACGGATGGAAAACCAACGGAATTTTTCAGAACTGGGATGAGGTTAATGCCTACACAAGTTCAAGCGGTGGGGTAATTCAGCCTAACGCTAAGCCAGGAGACTTTAAATGGGTTGATGCGAACGCCGATGGAAAAATTGATTCCGAAGACCGAATGAACCTTGGAAGTTCACTTCCAAAAAACACCTTTGGTCTTAGTCTTAATTTAGAATACAAAGGCTTTGATTTGAACGCCATGGTACAGGGCGTAAGTGGAAACAAAATTTTCCAGGGTCTAAGACGTCTTGATGTCAGTAGAGCAAATTACCAAAGCTCTGCGCTTCAGCGCTGGACCGGGGAAGGAAGTTCAAACGATTATCCAAGACTTACTCAGGATGACACCAACGGAAACTTCACCAACATGTCGGATTTCTATTTACAAGACGGAGACTACGTAAGACTTAAAGTTCTTTCTTTTGGGTACGCACTACCTAAGAGTTTAACCGAGTCCGTAAGGGCTGAAAAAATCCGAGTTTATGTCACGGGGAATAACCTTTGGACTCTTACCAACTACGACGGATACGACCCTGAAATTGGGGGCGACGTGATGGGTGTGGATAAAGGATTTTACCCTCAACCGAAAACTTTAATCTTTGGTATCAACTTACAATTTTAAAACAATGAAAAACAAACAGTTTATACATATCGCATTAATAGGTGCCTTAAGTTTATCCTTAGGGTCTTGTTCAGAAGAATTTCTAAACGTTCCTAACGACGGACAACAAACAGAGGGCAACTATTATAAGAACGAGAGCGAGGCCTTTTCGGGACTGGTTTCAGTTTACGACGTACTTCGCAAAAACACCGGAAGTTTTGATAACATCGTCACGTTTATGAACGCGGGATCAGACGACCATTTTGCCGGAGGCGGTAGTGAAACAGACGGGGCTGGAATCCAAAGCTTCTCGAATTATTCGCTTAGCAAATTCACCATTCACCGAAGCTATTGGAGCGATCACTACCAAGGTATTTTCAGAGCAAACATCCTTTTGCAAAAGCTTCCAGATGTGCCCATGAGCGAGCAGAAGAAAAATCTCTTTACCGCAGAGGCCAAAACCTTAAGAGCGGTGTATTACTTTAATTTAGTTCGCATGTTTGGACACATTCCACTCATCTTAGAACCGGTCGATACCGCGAGCATGTATGAGATTTTGCAAGTTCCGAAAGAAGAGGTGTACGCTCAAATGGAAAAAGACATTGAAGAATCCATTGAATTCCTACCTATGACGGCCACGGCAGAATATCCAGGTCGACTTACCCAAGGAGCAGCGCGCGCCATTTTAGGTAAAATTTACCTATACAATGGAAAAAAAGCAGAAGCGGCAAGCCAACTCGCATTAGTGAATGGAACGCCAGGAGGCACGAGTCAATACGGTTACAAACTACTAGATGATTTTGCTGCGCTTTGGAAGACCGACAATAAATTCAATACAGAATCTATTTTAGAATGTTCTCATACGAATTTAAGTAACACAGGATGGGGCAACTGGGGAAGTGGTACCGATGAAGGAAACACGACTTCGCTTATGGTTGGCCCAAGAGGGTACACCAAGATTGGTGCAAATGCCCCAGACCTTCCAACGGGATGGAGTTTTAATAACTGGACTGAAAACTTCATTAATGCCATCCAAGGGGATCCGCGTTATAAGGCAACCGTTTTAGATATGAACGCCCTTAAAGATGCTGGTGAGGCTGATTATACACCTGGCTATAAAGACACAGGCTACTTTCTTAACAAGTTCATTCCAACCAATGCCGATGTAACGGACGGGGCAGGGGATGCGGTACTAAACTACAGACAGGATTCTTATATTATTCGACTTGCAGACACTTACCTTTTAGAAGCAGAAGCCTTAGGTGGTACGGGCGCTAGAGCACAAGCTCTATTGGATGCCGTTCGACTAAGAGCTGGCGTTCTACCGGTTCCCGTGAGTTTAGCGGCAATCAAAAAAGAGCGTCGTATTGAACTGGCCGGCGAAGGGCACCGTTTTTTTGACTTAGTGCGTTGGGGCGATGCCGCGACTGTACTTGCTTCAAAAGGATTTGTGGCTGGAAAGAATGAAGTGATGCCTATTCCTTACCAAGAAGAGCAAGGCACTAAAATTGAGCAAAATCCACAATATTAATTTCAAACCGATGAGAACATTAAAAATTACAACCGGCCTTTTGGCCCTTGCCTTAGTTGCTACGGCATGTGAAGTCGAAGGAATTAATGAACAAGTTCCGGATTTAACCGATCAACAGTCGGGAACTTACGACAAATTGTTTGACGTGAGTACTGACAATTCAGGTCAGGTCCGAATCACCCCTACGGGCAACGGACTTGCCAGATCCATCGTTGAATTTGGTGACGGCTCAGGCGCCTCGAATTCAGCCGTCGTGAACGCCGGCCAAAGCGTTACCCATACGTACGCGGAAGGAGAGTACACCGTGACTATTACGGCCATCGATTTAGCGGGCAAAGAGACAGCGACGACTTATCCCTTAAGTGTGAAGTTAAAAGCTCCAACTGACCTTAAGATTGGAACCTCAGGCGGTGGGCTTACCCTCACGATCGCGCCAGAAGCTTTACTTGCTAAAGGTGGGTTTCAGGTGTTTTTTGGAGACGTCGCTAATGAAGTGGCTATAACCGTTCCAGAAGGTGGCACGGCAACCCATACGTACGCTGAGGCGGGTGACTATACCGTTACCGTCATTGCTTTAAGTGGCGGGGCTGCGGTGACTAGCGCGACGCTAGATGTTACCATTAATAACCCACTTGGACTTCCAATCGATTTTGAAACGCCTTACACAAATTACAACGTTGGAGGAACCTTTGGGGGCATGGGTATGGGCGTTATCGATAACCCTTTCACGCAAGATCTCAATGTTTCGAACAAAGTGTTAAAACTAGAGAAACCAGTAGGCGCCGAATCATGGGCTGGATCTTGGACCCCACTGGGAGAACCTGGTGGAATCCCAATTACTATTGATAACGGTTCCGTTTTCACCATGCTAGTGAAGTCCACAGCGGCTGGTAAAACGCTTCATTTTCAATTAGAAGACGGTAGCGATTTCAAACCCGCTGTCGCAGTGCCGATTCCGGCCTCGAATAATTGGCAGCTCTTAACCTTTGATTTTAGCGGCCAGGACATTCCTGCAGGCTACAAGTTCACACAGTTTGTTATGCAAATTAACTTAAGTGGAGCTGGCGAAGGTGAAGTTGTTTATATCGATGAAATCACACAAACTAATTAAAAGATTATGACTACGACAAGGATATTAAAATTCTCAGGTCTATTTGCTTTCACCTTAGCCTTTCTGCTCGGGTGTAAAGAGGACGAGTACACAATGGGGGCTCTTAATGCACCCTCCAATCTAAACATTGTCACCCAAGTGGCCGGGCAAAATGCAGCCAACCCAACGGGGGATGGCTCAGGTGTGGTGGAAATCACTGCTACAGCAGACGATGTTTTAGCCTACCGAGTTGCTTTCACGGAAGTGGAGGACTTAAGTAGCGAACCCATATTTGAGGTTTTGCCTGCAGGAAAAATGACAAAAAAATTCAGTAAACTCGGCGATGTAAGTTACCGAATTACAGTAATGGCTTATGGCGCTGGAGGGACCTCTACAGTGGCGACGACAGACGTTAAAGTTAAGAGTGTTTACGATCCAGACCCAATAGTTGTTTCAAATTTAACTGGAGGATCATCCAAAACTTGGGTTATTGATAAGGCTCAGCCGGCGCATTTAGGCGTTGGACCTTACACGCCTGGTTCATTTGTTCCAGAATGGTACGCGGCCGCACCTTTCGAGAAAGAAGGCATCGTTGACTGTTTCTACAGTTCAAGCTTTATATTCAAACAAGTTGGACCAACCACCTTCTCAATGCAGGCCGTGACGCCACAAGGCGCCTTTACGAAAACAGGAGCCTTAGCCGGTATCCCAGGAATTCCTGGAGCAGGCGATGAAGGCTGTTATCCGTACGCCGGAGCAAGTTCAGGTTTTGCTTTTATTGAAGCAAGTAGTGGAGTAGATGCAAGTGCGTCAACAACCACCAGTATCTTACTTTCAGGAAATACGACATTCATCGGTTATGGGGCAACCAAGAAAGAATATGAAATTCTTTCCATAACTGAAACCACAATGCATTTAAGAGTTCAGGGAACTGAAACGGGCAATGCGTGGTACTTAAAATTAGTTGCTATACAGTAACTATAGTTTCTCTCTGGAAGCGGTTTGAAAATAGCCGCTTCCTTTTTTTATACTTTTACATTATGAAAAACCCTATACACCCACTGAAAATCTACTTCGGTATTATTGTGAGTCTTTTTGTTTCAGCCTGTTCTTCAGGTGGAGGGGATGGTCCGAGCACGGATCCAAAACCCACACCGACTAACCTAACAATTAGCACGCAAATTGTGGGATCCAATGCCCAAAACCCCGAAGGGGACGGTAGTGGCCTAGTCAATTTTACAGCAAAAGCAGATAATGCGACCAGCTATAAAATGCTCGTTAACAACGAAACCCTCAGCTCTTCTACAGGAGTTTTTGCTTACACATTTAAAGCCCCGGGCTCGAATGACTATACCGTCCATGTCTCGGCATACAACGGTGAGAAATTCATCTCGAAAACTTTAGCTGTGAAAGTAAAAGTCGCTTCAAAATTAGTTTGGTCTGATGAGTTCGACACCGACGGAGCACCAAATGCAAGCAAATGGACGCATGAGCTCGGCACGGGCGATAATGGTTGGGGAAATAATGAACTCCAATACTACACGAACCGCCTTGAAAATGCAAGTGTTAGTGGCGGAACTTTAAAAATTAAGTTAATAAAAGAAGCCTTCCAAGGAAGCAGTTTTACGTCAGCCCGTTTAGTGACCAAAGGAAAATTTGACTTCCAATACGGGAAGATTGAATTTCGCGCGAAACTTCCTACAGGAAAAGGAACCTGGCCAGCGCTTTGGATGCTTGGAGCCAATATTGATACAGTGCCATGGCCTGCCAGCGGCGAGATTGATGTCATGGAGCATGTGGGCAACCAACAAAACCGTGTTTTTTCAACGCTGCATTTTCCTGGAAACTTTGGAGGAAACGCCATTGGCGGCAATAAAATGGTTCCTACTGCCTCGACAGAATTCCACACTTACGCAGCAGAATGGACCCCGAGCAGCCTTAAATTTTTCATAGACGACGAACTGTATTTCACATTCCCTAATGACTCGAGTAAACCCTTCAACCATAAGTATTTCATCATTATGAATATGGCCATGGGTGGTAATTTTGGCGGTGCAATTGATCCTCTTGTATTAGGCGCTACCTTCGAAATTGATTACGTTCGCGTCTACCAATAATTAAAATTCCTATGATACACCGATCTATTTTTAAAGGTCTTGCCTTATCCATTTTGGTTACCTCGCTTTCTTGCTGTTCAAGAAGTCCGAGCGGGGGCAATCCAGCTCCGATTGATCCAGTGCCCCCGCCCACTGTACAAAACCAAATGGACGTCTATATAACCAAAGCGGACCGCTCTAGTTTACTTCAAAAACAGACTAGTGTTGTAAGCTTTGCTTCACAAAGCAATTCCTACCCTTTTGTGGATATCAACACAAACCAAAAGTTTCAATCGATTGATGGATTTGGCTACACCCTTACTGGGGGAAGTGTCGAGGTAATGAACCGTCTTAGTGAAGCTAAGAAAACAGAACTACTAGAAGAATTATTTGGTAAGGGAGAGAATTCCATCGGAGTTAGTTACTTAAGATTAAGCATCGGCGCCTCGGATCTAAACTCGGAAGTCTTTTCATACAACGATTTAGCCTCGGGTCAAACCGACCCAGAGCTTAAAGAATTTTCCCTTGCAAAAGATGCCGCTGTCATTGCAATGCTAAAAAGGATCCTCGCAATTAATCCAACCATTAAACTAATGGCCACGCCTTGGTCACCGCCCACGTGGATGAAAACTAATAATAGCAGCATTGGGGGCTCACTACGTAGCGAGTATTATGAGGTCTATGCACAGTACTTTGTGAAATACATCAAAGAAATGGCAGCCCAAGGCATCGTCATTGATGCCATTACCCCGCAAAATGAGCCGCTTCACCCTGGAAACAACCCGAGTATGTCAATGAGTGCAACGGAGCAGGCCAATTTCATTAAAAACAATTTAGGTCCAGCATTTCAAAAGGCTGGCATTAAGACTAAGATTGTGATCTATGACCACAATTGCGACCGTCCTGATTATCCTATTGCCATTTTATCGGATCCGGCAGCCTCGCAATATATTGACGGAAGCGCTTTCCATCTTTATGGGGGTAACATTGGGGTTCTTCAAGGAATTCACGATACATTCCCGACCAAAAACCTCTACTTCACCGAGCAGTATACTGCCTCAAATGGCGATTTCGGGGGTGATTTAAATTGGCATGTCGAAAATGTTGTCATTGGCTCCACCAGAAACTGGAGTAAAACAGCCCTTGAATGGAACTTAGCGAATGATGGTCAATTTCAACCCTACACGCCAGGCGGGTGTACCACATGTAAGGGGGCTATTACCATTAATAATGCTTCCACTTTCACGCGTAATGTTGCGTATTACATTATTGCGCACGCCTCGAAATTTGTGCCTTTAAATTCAGTACGAGTTCAGTCCTCACAGCCTGGAAGTCTCCACACGGTAGCCTTTCAAACGCCTTCAGGAAAGATTGCTCTAATAGTTCAGAATGGAGCAAGCTCTCCAGAAATATTTAACATCCGAATTAACGGAAAATGGGCCACACTCGCACTTGATGCAAAAGCAGTAGGCACATACGTTTTCTAACTCGTAATTTGTAACTCTAATGAAACTACCTAAGCTCCTTCTTAGTCTTTTTAGCATTTTGATTCTAATCTCCTGCGCAGCGCAGGTTCCAAAAGTGCAGGATGGAAAAAAACTTGTATGGAGTGATGAGTTTAATGGCTCTGGCCCTATTGATCTCTCCAAGTGGCAGTTTGAAGTAGGAGGGGAGGGATTTGGAAACCACGAGCTTCAGTACTATACAGACAACCGCTCCAAGAATGCCCGGTTAGAAAAGGGAAATCTTGTAATCGAAGCCCACAAAGAACCTTGGGGTGAAAATGCTTATACGTCTGCAAAACTCCAAACCAAAGGCACACAAACCTGGACTTACGGCCGCTTTGAAATCCGCGCAAAACTTCCAAAAGGTCGAGGAACTTGGCCCGCCATCTGGATGATGAGTAAAGACATGAAAAAATGGCCAGACGATGGTGAAATTGATATCATGGAACATGTGGGTTATAATCAAGGCGCTATTCATGCCTCGGTCCACACAAAAAAGTACAACCATAAAATCAATACGCAAAAAACGGATACGCTTTATGTGCCATCGGCGTCTGAGAAGTTTCATGTGTACACCTTAAATTGGAGCAAAGAAAAGATCGAGGTCTCTGTGGATGGCCGCAAATTTTACACCTATAAAAAAGCCGAAAACTCTTACGAGGCTTGGCCATTAGATCAACCATTTTATTTGATCCTAAATCAGGCTGTTGGTGGCGACTGGGGTGGTAAAATGGGCGTGGATGAGAGTATTTACCCTCAAAAATTCTACATCGATTACGTTCGAGTGTACCAATAACAACCAGACTAGCTCCTCAAAAAAATAAATCACTAGGTAATCCAAAAATTACTCACTTATCAAAAAGCTCAACCGAATTGGTTGAGCTTTTTGATTTTAAGAAGTCGTATTCTATTTATAAATTTCTATTGAATTATTCTTTTTTTAAATATCCATTAAGAGAAGTTTGTCCTGATCTCTCAATTGCTTTTCTACAGAAGTAGAGGAAGTTTGCGACTATAAATCAGTTAATTTCCGCTAATTCTATTTTATATTAGCTGCGATTGTTTCACAATCTACACTTGAAAGCACATGGCCTTTCTCAAATTTAATTTGTTTTGGATCTGCATAGTTAACACCGCTTAGGTCGTAAGCGCCAATGCCTTCGTAGAGTTTGCCGTCCTTCTTTAAAAACCAGATTTCACGAGTAGATGTCGTGCCTTCTGCTTGAAAGACATAATCGACCTTTAAAGTATCTCCATCTTGAATTCCGGCGATCGTTCCAGAAGAGCTGTCTTTCTCAAAATTCTTATAGTGAAGCTTCCCCGAAATAGTGCCTAGATTATTATCAACCTGAGCGAAAAGAGAATCCTTACCAATAGCTTCCATATAACAGGCGGTTTTCGCAGCCAATGTGGAATCGGTCACGTTAACTTCATCAACAAAGATTCCGCTGGAGTCAATGGGCATGACTATGGAAGTTTCAGTTTTTTTATTGCAAGAAGCCACAACCAACGTTATGGCGCCTAGGAAAAGTAAGTTTTTCATGTCTCTAGATTTTAAATGAGTTCTAAATTTACTAATTATTTGTTTGGTAAAAGAACAAACTCAAAGCCATTTGAAATTAATTTCTAACCTGTTTCAAAGA
>DCJS01000040.1:0-3550 GCA_002319955.1 Flavobacteriales bacterium UBA1694 | reverse complement strand
AAACAATAAGATCTATTGTCCTATAATTTATATTATGTTAAATAGCATATTTTTCGACATCCCCATCTCATGCGAAAATCACGATTATTCCTTACATTTAAAATTAGCTAATAAAAACGCAAGGTCAGGCTTAGGAGCTGATTCTTGCACTACCATTGTGACGGCTATACTATCACAATTAATAGTTTTTATATTACCTGCCGGTTTAGGCATTAATTGAGTACTATTACTATATACATAATAATAGTATTGAGGATCTTTTGTTGCTGCATACAGAATTAACTTTTTAGGCACAGGATGCAACTGACCAAAATTATTGTAGATTTTTTTAAATTTCTTTCTATCACTAGCGTAAATAAAATCTCCATACGAAAGTAGTCCGAAATTTATCTTTGGATTATTTATACTGATATATTTTCCTGGGCTCGATATGGTGTTATACTTCGCATCTGTATGAAAACTAATGCAACTGTTCGTAACGAAATAGATAAAAATAAAAAATACATATTTATAGTTTCTCATAAATTGACTTTTAAATATTTTGTAATGCTGTAATAATTACCCAGTATTTATATAATTCAGCCCCTTGCAGCTTACTTCCCTGGCAAATTCTATACTACACCAAAGAATCTAAGCGGCATGTTATCAAACTTGCCTCTTCCTACCCGTCTATTCTAAATAGACCTAAATTTATTGTTAGTTGTCAAATTCTTTTAGAATAGTTTCAAGTTTCTTAATATGCTCACCGTATAATTTATTAGACCAATATACGGTAATGAAATATATAACACCTGCTAAAATTATATACACCATGGCACTTAGGGTCAACATTATAGGAGATATATTCAAAAGGATTAGGTTTGTGAATACCTTTTCGTCCACGAGCTCAGATCCAAGTATGAAGGTTATAAAAGCGAAAGGAAGTAAAAGACTACCTGCAATTATGGCAGTTTTATAAACCTCCAAAGTCAATTGTAGATCATGAATAAATGTAAGAACTGTTTCCTTACTGTCTGCGTTTAGGTTACCGGTCTTATTTATAAACCAACTCATTTTTATTAAATATCCCACAGTAATGAGACTAGTGATAAACATTAAGATATAATAAATAGATTTAGGTAACTGGTGCATGTTCACAAAACTAGGAACTGCAAAAAAAACTACTATGCAGATCAATTGAGTGACAATTTCACTTTTCATCGTTTTCTTCACATTTCGAATAGGCATGTTACTAGATTCGATGCCTTCTATTTTTGAAGGAACCTGCATGTCGTCCATACGTTCGGAGTCCATTTTATTTTTTATATTATCAAAATTCATATCCTTGTCTTTTTATAATTTCCTGTAATTTTGTTTTTGTCCTATTGGTTTTCACTCTTACATTTACTTCAGAAAGCCCTAAGTTTTCGGCAATTTCCTTTCCTGAGAGGCCTTCTATAAATTGTAATATTAAAGCTTTTTCAATTTTATTTAGTTCCTGTACCGCTTTGTAAAAATGCACCAATTGCAGGTCTTTTTCTGTATTATAGTTATCCTGGGCTATTGGTTCTAT
The DNA here is from genome assembly GCA_002319955.1 of Flavobacteriales bacterium UBA1694. Classification (GTDB taxonomy): domain Bacteria; phylum Bacteroidota; class Bacteroidia; order Flavobacteriales; family Weeksellaceae; genus Planobacterium_A. The sequence continues at coordinate 1,998 of DCJS01000040.1, read as the reverse complement.
TTTTAGTGAACTGAATTTATCTGATTTTCTTCTCTCTTTTTTAAAGTATACGATGGCTGTATTTAAAGCCAGTCTGTACATCCATGAAGAAAACTGACTAGTTCCTTTAAAGGAATCTAATGATAGCCATAATTGAAGAATGATTTCTTGAAACAGGTCTTGTTGGTCTTCAAGTTTATCGAAGTACATTCTTGATACTTTATAAAGTATCCCTTTGTGCTGATTAATAAGGGTTAAAAAGTCCTGTTCCGATACTTTCATAAATAGATTTACTAATTAGTTACGGCCGTTACGGTATATCCTTTTTCTCTTAGAAGATGTATTATGCCATAATCGTTTGTTAAATGGGCAGCACCAACTGCAAATAAGTTGCTTCTTTCTTTCATCATCACTGGCATTTTTTCGACCCAATCTTTGTTTCTATTTATTTGCAACAATTCGGTTGCATTTTTATCCATATAGTCCTCTTTTGTTACTAAAGCTACGGCACTAGTAATATCCTCATTGTTATAAGCTGTAATAGCCTTGTTAAAATCTTTTTTGTAAGATTCAAACAGCATAATTTGTTTATAAGCAAATTCTGTCGGGTATGCATTTCTTATTATTTCTAATTGCTGCGCAGCTTTTTCTAAACTAAAAATAGGCTTTTGAAATTTAGTCGCCAAAAGCGTAAGTTCATTTTCTGGCGATTTGAATTTAGAACAAGGCAACATTTTAGTTATCAGGATCGTGTTTAACATAGAAAGCCCGTACGAATCAAATGTGCTTAATGGCACCCCTGTTATTTCAGTAACAAGTATATCTAAGTCATTAAATTGTTCTTTTGATAATTCTTCAGAGATTTTAATTGGGTTTTTCATTGACTCTTGCATTGACTGAATTTCTTTAGGATCAGATAAGTTAACCTCCAATACCAATGCGTCTACATCATTAAGAGCCTTAGTTACTTTTTCAGGAATTTTGAAGTCATCCTCACACATAAAATGTAAGGTTCCCACGATATAGGATGGTTTTTCAAAGTCTCTGTGCTCTACTTTCCATAAAATAGAATTTTCCAATTTTACTGTTTCTTGCGCCTTTGAAAAATTGAAGGCAAATGTAAATACTAATACGGCTGTAACTAATTTTAAATGTTTCATTTTAGATTTTTTAGAATTCACATGGTAAGTATTGGAATCCTAGATTTGTTACAAAAAAATAGAAACTATCTTGGAGTTTCATAGAAATGGATGGATAACTCTGCACGGCGAATCAACAAAAATCTACTTAAATAAGACATCTTCTGCCTTAATTATTATCGTTGGTCGCTTCAGGATAGAAAAAAGGCTGCCTCAAATTCGAGACAGCCTTGATAGAATTAAATAAGTAAACTATTTGAGACACTTGTCTAAGAATTGTTCTTGCTCCCAAAGGGTATGTAAAACGGATTCTTTCGCTGCATAGCCATGCGCTTCAAGAGGTAAAAGTACCATTCTTACCGGCGCACCTAGGTTCTTTAAAGCCTGGAAATAACGCTCAGTTTGAAGCGTAAATGTTCCAGGATTATTATCCGCATCCCCGTGGATCAATAACATAGGCGTCTTCATTTTATCCGCTTGCATAAATGGAGACATGGTATTGTAAAGCTCTGGGACGTCCCAATAATTCCTCTGCTCTCTTTGGAAACCGAATGGCGTTAGGGTTCTATTGTACGCACCACTTCTCGCAATTCCACAAGCATAATCTTTTGAATAAGTTAAAAGGTTTCCTGTCATAAAGGCCCCATAGGAGTGGCCACCAACGGCTACTTTAGAGCGGTCAATATAACCGAGTTTATCTACGGCATCAATTGCGGCCTTACCATTAGCAACAAGTTGCGTAACAAACGTGTCGTTTGGTTCTGTTGTCCCCTCGCCTATAATAGGGAAAGCGGCATCATCTAAAACGGCGTACCCTTTGGTTACCCAATAAATGAACGATCCGTAGCTAGGGAATGTGAAATCATTTGGATTTTGCGTC
>DCJS01000025.1:97314-100276 GCA_002319955.1 Flavobacteriales bacterium UBA1694 | reverse complement strand
TGAAGGGACGAATTACGTCGTCGAGCTGCGCGATAAGGATGGCGATTTTACCAAAGCCGTGTTTGTAGGAAACTAGGGCTAAGACCCTTTCTGTTGCTGAGAGTGGAAATACTCCCACAAAAGGGTGCTTTTTTGCTTTCCTACTAAAGACTCAAGGGTTTCTCTAGAGGCCTCTTTCACACGCTTCACCGATTTTAAAGAGTTAAGAAGTTGCTCAACTGTCTTCTCCCCAATTCCTTTTATTTGATCGAGTTCCGTAACAATAGTGGCGTTTTTGCGTCGGGTTCGATGGTGTTTCACGCCAAAGCGGTGTGATTCGTCCCGGACTCTTTGAAGAACTTTCAGGGTTTCTGATTTCTTGTCCAAATAGAGTGGGATTGGATCGTGTGGAAAGTAAATCTCTTCAAGCCTTTTTGCAATCCCGATGACCGTGATTTTATGGCTAATACCAAGAAGTTTAAGACTTTTCATGGCTGATGAGAGTTGTCCTTTTCCCCCATCAATTAGAATGAGCTGGGGAAGGCTATCGCCCTGATCGAGCAGGCGCTTGTAGCGTCGGTAGACGACTTCTTCCATGGTGGCATAATCATCTGGACCTTCCACCGTTTTTGGATGAAATATTCTGTAGTCCGCTTTACTAGGCTTTCCATCCTTAAATACCACGCAGGCCGAAACGGGATTCGTTCCTTGGATATTTGAGTTGTCAAATCCCTCGATGTGGCGAGGCTCTTGAGGCATTTTCAATAACTTTTGCATCTCCGCCATGATGCGGTCGGTATGCCGTTGGGGATCCACAATCTGAACTTGTTTGAATTTTTCAAGGCGGTATTCCTTGGCGTTCTTTTCAGAGAGTTCTACTAGACGTTTTTTATCACCTACTTTGGGAACGATTAGTTTAATTCCTGGAATTTCAACATTGATAAAAAAGGGCAGGTAGATTTCCTTGGAATCTGAATTGAAGCGCTTTCTAATTTCAATAATAGCCTCCTCTAAGAGGTCCTCATCAGTTTCTTCTAAGAATTTTTTGATTTCGGTCGTGTAGCTTTGAATGATATTGCCATTCTTTATTTTGAAATAGTTGACAAAGGCTTCGCTTTCATCACTTATTAAAGCAAAGACGTCGACATCGTCAATATGAGGATTTACAACGGTGTGTTTTGCCTGGTAATCTTCAAGCTGATGAAGGCGCTCTTTAACATGTTGTGCATTCTCGAATTCAAGGTTTTGGGCATAGGCGTGCATTTCCTCATTGAGGTAGTCCTTCGCTTTTCTAAAGTCTCCTTTAATAATTCCTCGAATCGCCTCGATTTTTTCCTCGTAGCTTTCGCTACTTTCCAGTCCTTCACAGGGACCCTTACAGTTCTTGATGTGGTATTCCAGGCACACTCTGTATTTCCCCTCGTTAATCTTCTCAGGGGCTAAATTTAAGCTGCATGAACGAATTTTGTACAAATTCTTAATGGTATCAAGCAAAATCTTGGCAGGACGAACCTTAGCGTAAGGCCCATAGTATTCTGAACCATCTTTGATGCGGTTTCGGGTTAAGAAAACGCGAGGAAACGCTTCATTTTTAATGCAAATCCAAGGGTAAGTCTTATCGTCCTTCATTAGGACGTTATAATGAGGCCTGTGCTCCTTAATTAGATTGTTCTCTAATAATAAGGCATCGTATTCGGTGGGCACAATGGTGGTCTCTAGGCGGTGGATTTTCCCGACCATTAATTTAGTCCTGTACCCAGAAAGGGTCTTGTTGAAATAGGAGAGGACTCGCTTTTTAAGGTTTTTTGCTTTACCGACGTACAAAAGCTGGTCGTTTACGTCGTAATAACGGTATACGCCAGGGTCGCTCGGCAGGGTCTTAAGTTGTAATTCTAATGCGGTGTCCACAAAACAAAAGTACTAAATTCAAGTGGATTTCTGCGACTCAAAGCTGTTTGAAGTCCGTGAAAGAATCGCGCGTGAACTTATTCTATGGGCTTAGATAATTTTTTTTCGTCCTTAATTATGAGCTTTAAATCTGATTTTTGAAAAGCGATTGGAAGCGGCTATCACGAGCTTACTTGGTGTAAGCCGTTCTCAAAGTCAGCACGGTGCGAAGTTTTAAGAAAAGTTGTAAATTAGTCAAAAATTACCCTATGATATACGGATCTGATCAGCTGTCCTTAGAGGATGTGCTAGCCATTGCACAGAAGCCTAAATTGGCTAAATTAAATAAAGCAGCAAAAGGGCGAATCTTAGCCTCAGAGAAGAATGTTCAAAAGATTGTAGAATCAGACCAGACGGTCTACGGAATCAATACCGGCTTTGGACCTTTGTGTGATGTAAAGATCTCGGACCAGGAAACGGCGCTGCTTCAATACAATTTGATTATTTCGCATGCGGTTGGTGTCGGAAAACCAATTAGTAAAAAGCTGTCCAAGCTCATGATGATTGCCAAAATCCATGCTTTGTCGAAAGGGTATTCAGGTGTGTCACTAACGCTAATTGAGCGTCTTATACTCATGGTCGAAAAGGATCTTATCCCTGTGGTTCCAGAGCAAGGCTCCGTGGGCGCATCGGGCGATTTAGCGCCCCTCTCCCATATGGTGCTGCCGCTTTTAGGTCTTGGCGAAATTTGGCAAGATGGCAAACCAGTAGCGAGTGAAAAAGTATTGAAAAAACATAATTTAGAGCCCTTAGTGCTTGGCCCTAAAGAAGGACTTGGTCTTATTAATGGGACTCAGTTTATTCTGGCCCATGCTCTTGTAGGTCTTGAAACGATGGCGTATCTCCTTGACCTTGCAGATCTAGCGGCAGCCATGTCGCTTGAAGCTTATAGAGGATCAGCAAGTCCATTCAAAAAGGAACTCCATGATATTCGACCCTTTACGGGAAGTAAAAAAGTGGCCCAAAGGATGGTGAAATTTCTGAAGGATTCAGATAATCTAAAATCGCATGAGTTTTGTGACCGCGTCCAAGATCC
>DCJS01000025.1:41058-97207 GCA_002319955.1 Flavobacteriales bacterium UBA1694 | reverse complement strand
GCCCTTCCTCTTGACTACGCAACTCTTGCTGCAGCTGAACTTGGAAACATCTCAGACCGACGTTCCTATTTGCTTTTAGAAGGTAAATTTGGACTTCCAAGACTCCTCATTGAGAGTTCAGGTCTTAATTCAGGATTCATGATTCCACAGTACACGAGCGCCGCTTTAGTAAGTGAAAATAAGTCCCTTTGTTTTCCAGCCTCTGCGGACAGTATTCCAACCAGTTTAGGCCAGGAAGACCACGTGTCAATGGGCAGTATTTCAGGGCGGAAATTCAATCAAGTTTTAGAGAACCTCGTTTCAATTTTAGCTGTTGAGCTTATGTTTGCTGCACAGGGATTAGAGTTCCGTCGTCCGGCTACATGCTCGAAAATTGTCGAGAAAAACTATGACCTAATTCGAACAAAAGTTCAAAAATTAGAAAATGACCGACTCATTGGACAAGATATTTTGGCCATTGCGACGCTCATTAGAGAGCAAAAATTTACAGTCAACTAAAGTTTCAGACGGTTTTTTAGGACTGTGCGTGTATTTTCACGCTGGTCATACTTAAGCTTCCCCCGATGAGCTCTTTATTGAATAGAGTGATTTGCTCGCTCGGATCCTTAAGGCCTATCGAATAAATAAGGGGGAGGTAATGGTCTGGACTTGGCACCGCATACTGAAGGGCGGTTCCTTGGTCTTGGTAATTGATTAGTCGCTTGAAGTCACCCTCTAAAAGCCACTGGTTTGTTTTTTCGTGCGCTTCAATAGCCCAGTCCCAACCTGCGCCTACGGTGTTAATATTTTTCCAGTCAATAAGTCTTAGATTGTGAACAATATTGCCACTACCGATTATTAAGATGCCGCTATTTCTTAGTTTGGCTAACCTGTTTGCAAGATCAAAATGGTAGGCTGCCCCCTTGGTATAATCAATACTTAGTTGAATCACGGGAATATCCGCCTCGGGGTACATATGGCGAAGCACGCTCCATGCGCCATGGTCAAGACCCCAGGACTCATCAAGTTCAACGCTCGCCGGAAGTAAAAGTTCACTGGTTTTTTGAGCCAATTCTGGATCTCCAGGTGCCGGGTATTGCACCTCAAACAGGGCCTGAGGAAATCCGCCAAAATCATGAATGGTCTTGGGGAGCTTCATTGCTGTAACAAAGGTCCCTTTTGTGAACCAGTGAGCTGAAATACAAACAATGGCTTTAGGGGTTGGGATTTCTCCCGCCACTTTTCGAAATCCTTTGACAAATTGGTTCTCCTCAATGGCATTCATTGGGGAGCCATGTCCTAAGAAAAGGACCGGCATTTTCTCGGTCGGTGTGAACTCCGAAGCGAGACGTTCTAAGTCGTTTAGATTCATGAGAATGGGAATTAAATTGAAAAAAGTTCATCCAAGTAGATTTACTTAGATGAACTTTAAAAAACTATTATGAAAAAAATTATGCTTTTACGAACTGCAATTCGCCAGCGATTTTAACGTCATCGCTAACCATTACGCCTCCTGCTTCCAGTGCTGCATTCCAGTTTAGGCCAAACTCACTTCTTTTGATTTTTCCGTCGAAAGAGAAGCCTGCTTTTGTATTTCCCCATGGATCTACACTGGTGCCTCCGAATTCAACATTCAAATTAACCGGTTTTGTAATCCCGTTGATGGTAAGTTCTCCTGTGACATCGTCGTTAAGTTTCGATGTATTAAAAGTGATGGTTGGGAATTTTTCTGCATCGAAAAAATCTGGACCTTTTAAATGAGCGTCACGGTCAGCACTTTTCGTGTTGATTGACTCGGTATTAATTTTTGCACTTGCAGTCACATTAGTGAACTGGTCGTCATTACTTTCTAAATCAACGTTGAAATCTGTGAATTCTCCCTTTACATTAGAAATCATTAAGTGTCTTACTTTAAAAGTGATTTCACTGTGTGCTGGGTCTAAGTTCCATTTTGTTGCCATAATTGTATTTTGGTATTTGTTATTATTTGATACTGCAAATGTAGGCGGTATAAGGCCCAAGTTCCATTGATATAGGGTAAGAAAATAGGCTATGTAAAGCTAGTGAAAAGCAAATTAAAATTTTTGTTAAGACATTTATAATCTTTGTTAAACTTCTTGATACCAAGAAACGAGGCTCTGAGAACCGGTATTTGCCCCACCTATAGTTCTGATTCTTTGAAATAGTGTGAGGCTTAGGTGCTGTATACGCCCGCTTAATTCACTATATTTGTCTGCGCACTTCTTTGTGCCCTTTAGGGATTTTTGAAGGCTGCTACTAATTATCTAAATCAAAGAATATGACTCACAAGCCCATTGAAGGATTTTCGAGACTTAGCAAAGACCAGAAAATAGACTGGATTGTCCAGGAGTACCTCGGAGGCGATAAAAGTTACCAGGACGTTCTAACACAATATTGGAATGCAGACCCCGAGTTGCAAAAGCGACACGAGGAGTTTTCGGAAAATACGATTACCAATTTCTATATGCCTTATGGCATTGCCCCTAATTTTTTAATTGACGGGAAACTTCTTGCGCTTCCCATGGCCGTGGAAGAGAGCTCCGTGGTGGCAGCCGCCTCGAAAGCTGCAAAATTTTGGCTTGAAAAGGGCGGATTCAAAACCACGATCGTCAATACGAAGAAATTAGGCCACACCCATTTTATCTTTAAGGCGGAGGCCCACAAAATAAAACACTTTTTTAATTTTAGGTTAAAGAAAAGGCTTTTTGAAGCAACCGAGGCCATTACAATGAATATGCGCGGACGCGGCGGCGGAATCCTCAACATTCGACTGGTGGATAAGACTCAAGATCTTGAAAACTACTACCAACTTAAAGCGAGTTTTGACACAGTTGATTCTATGGGAGCGAATTTTATTAATTCGTGCCTGGAGCAGTTTGGAAATACCCTTCGCGAAGAAGTTCAGAATGAAGAGAGTTTTACTTCTGAAGAAAAAGAGTCTTTGCAAGTGGTAATGAATATCCTGTCGAATTACACGCCCGATTGCCTGGTAAGAGCCGAGGTAAGCTGCCCGATTGAAGAGCTTAATGACGATAGTGGAATTTCTAATGAGGAATTTGCCTGGAAATTTAAGCAGGCCGTAACCATTGCAGAACTAGAACCTTTTCGAGCAACCACGCATAATAAAGGGATTATGAATGGCGTTGACGCTGTCGTTATTGCCACAGGGAATGATTTTCGGGCAACCGAAGCTTGCGCGCATGCCTACGCCGCTAGAGACGGCCAATACCGATCCTTGTCTCACTGTACGCTTGAGAATGGGATCTTTAGGTTTTGGATTGATTTACCCGTATCGGTTGGTGTCATTGGCGGGCTTACCAATTTACATCCATTAGTTAAATTTTCCTTTGCACTTCTAGGAAAACCTTCTGCACAGGAGTTAATGAGTATCTTAGCGGTTTCTGGGTTGGCACAAAATTTCGGGGCCCTTCGCTCCTTAATCACGACAGGGATACAGAAAGGGCATATGAAAATGCACTTGTTTAATATCTTAAATCAGTTAAATGCCACGCCAGACGAAAAAGCGTTTTTCGTCAATTATTTTAAGACGAAAACCGTGACCCACCACGAAGTGATTACTCAACTAAATCAATTGAGAGAGCAAGGGTAATCAAATTTGTAATTCGAAAAAGTCAATAAGTAGATATGAAAACAGCAACTTTAGTAATTGGAGCCTTGTATGGTCTTCTTTCCGTTATTCTTGGCGCCTTTGGTGCGCACGCGTTTAGAAAAATTCTATCAGTAGAGCGATTAACCAGTTTTGAAACGGGCGTTCGTTACCAAATGTATGCAGCATTTTTTCTTCTGATCGTCGGTTTCATACTCAAATTTGACAATGGGAGCGACAAGTGGATCTCGTGGCTAATGATTTTGGGAACGATTTTGTTCTCCTTTAGCATCTATGCGCTTAGTTTTCAGGACTACTGGGGTGTGAATTTAAAGTTTCTAGGTCCTATTACGCCTCTGGGAGGGCTTCTAATGATCCTGAGCTGGGGGCTACTCATTTACCACTTCTTAAAAGTAAAACTCTAACAATGCTCTCAGCCTTGGTAGCGCTTTGGATAAATAGCCGTATTATTACGCAGTCATGAGGTTGCCAGAAATGGGATGAAAAAATCTATTTTTCCCAACGGCCACCTCTTAAGTTTTTTGTAAATTTGTGCAACTTAAGAATTTAAAATCTAATTAATATATTATGAATCTTCACGAGTATCAGTCTAAAGAGATTTTAGCGAAGTATGGCGTCGCTATTCAGCGCGGTTTTGTGGCAGACACTGTCGAACAGGCGCAGGATGCGGCAAACAAACTAAAAGAAATGAACGGCAACGAAGGTTGGGTGGTTAAAGCTCAGGTTCACGCAGGCGGTCGTGGAAAAGGAGGTGGTGTTAAGTTTTCTCCTACCCTGGAAAAACTTAAGGAAAACGCCCAGAACATTTTGGGAATGCAACTTGTTACGCCTCAGACTTCTGCTGAAGGAAAATTAGTAAATTCTGTACTTGTAGCAGAAGATGTCTACTATCCTGGTGAAACCGAAACCAAAGAATTTTACGTTTCTATTCTTTTGGACCGAGCGCAAGGAACAAACACCGTCGTGTATTCTACGGAAGGTGGAATGGACATTGAGCAGGTGGCTGAAGAAACTCCCCATTTGATTCATAAAGAACTTATTGATCCCGCTTTAGGACTTCAAGGATTCCAAGCGCGTAAAATTGCGTTTAACTTAGGACTTGAAGGCAACGCTTTCAAAGAGTTTGTTAAATTCATTTCGAGCCTTTACAATGCCTATGTTGGTATTGATGCCTCACTTTTCGAAATCAATCCGGTTTTGAAAACCTCAGACAATAAAATCATTGCCGTTGACGCCAAGGTAACTCTTGACGACAATGCACTTTACCGTCACAAGGACCTAGCGGAACTAAGAGACAAGAGAGAAGAAGATCCTATGGATGTTGAAGCAGGTGAAGCCGGTCTTAATTTTGTGAAATTAGACGGTGATGTGGCTTGTATGGTAAATGGAGCTGGTTTAGCAATGGCTACCATGGACATTATCAAATTATCAGGCGGGAGCCCAGCGAACTTCTTGGACGTTGGAGGAACGGCGGATGCTGCAAGAGTAAAGATTGCATTTGATATCATCCTTAAAGATCCGAATGTAAAAGCAATCCTGATTAATATCTTCGGAGGTATCGTAAGATGCGACCGTGTCGCTCAAGGAGTTGTTGATGCTTATAAAGAGATTGGAGAATTTCCAGTACCACTAATTGTGCGACTTCAAGGAACCAATGCAACCGAAGCTAAAGCCCTTATTGACCAAGCCGGCTTGCCAATTCACTCGGCAATTACGCTTGAAGAAGCGGCAAATAAAGTAAAAGAAGTCCTAGCAAACTAAGAAGCTATCGACTCCCTATAAAAGCGGCCTCAATCTTAATTGAGGCCGCTTTCTATTTTTAAACGATGAGGCCATCTAAGGCGTTAGTGTGGGGAATACAGGGGTTGAGGTTTCGATTCCCTCAGAATCAAGTCTCTTTTTGAGTTTTAGTATCGAATCACTTTTTGCGTTAAGAATATTCTCTCCTTTTTTAATTGTGAAACGTACGGAAAGAGTATAGAGGCCTAAGCGCTGATCAAGTACAAGGACGTTGACTGCTTTTTCATTATCCACAAAAGTGAATGTATGGGTTTCATCCAAAAGGACCTTTTTTGCTTTCTGTAAGTCCTGCGTGTTAGGGATTTCAAGTTCGATTGCGATGACGCGGTACTCCGAGGCTGAATAATTGACAAAAGGCGCACTAAAAATAAGTTGGTTTGGAATGTAGACTTTTCTTCCGTCGTCTGCAATGAGCTTGGTTGTAAGAAAGCCGATGTCAACAACGGTTCCTGATACGTTACTAAGGGTGACGTAGTCCCCAATTTTAAACGCTTTATCGACGTTGACTAGCATTCCTGAAAACATAGATGAAACGATGTCTTTCAGAGCTACCCCAGCGATAATCCCTGCCACCCCTAAACTTCCAAGAAGTTTCATGAAAAAGCCGTTTAGACCCATGATTTCTAGGGCGATAAAAGTGGCGATTAAAAGAATTAAAAAACGCGCTATCCCCACCAGACTCAAAATCGTTTCTTGATTGCGCGTCTGAGGAAAGAGTTTATGGACAAGTTTGACGATGCCTTTGGCTAGGTATTTACTTCCAATCACAAAGAAGGAAAAGACCACGATCCCTACAACAAGGTTCGGGGTGAATTCTGCAAATCGCACGCGCCAATTTTCTAGAACATTATAGACGAGCTCAATGTAAGCCTTGCTTTCTTCCATAGGGGGTAAAAATTAAAATAAATCGATTAATTAGGTTCAAATCTACATGATTTTCTGCAAATACGAGGCCGTCGCAGACATTTCCAAGACGAAAGAATGGATTTTTTATTCGGTGTCGCTGCTTTCAGATCTGGAGCTTTGAAATGGATTTCGGATGAAAAGTAGCCCAACGGCAATATAGACTGCGCTGACAAAAAGGTAACTTAAACCGTTGGGGGCGGCCGCCGTACCGATTAGAACCACGGCGATTCCTAGCAGGGCAATTACAGCCATAACCGATTTTAACGGGCGTCTACCAGAAATTAATCCCTTTCGAAGCAACTTAAACAGCCCAACGAAAAGAGCCCCATTCACGACATAAATAAAGGCGACCGGAATGGCTGAGATGTCGTAATTCGCGCGGGTGAAGTACGCGTTAGTATTGGTGAAATAGTAGGCTAAAATGTAGAGTACAATAGCAATGAATGCTAAGTAAGCGCTTCTAATTGGCATTCCCGTTTTACGGTTCAGACTTCCTAGATTTAAGAATTTTTTAGAACCTTTCAAATTATAGAATTGGTAAGGGACGCGAATCGAAGCAAGCATAAGACCATTAGAAGTCCCTAAAACCGAGACAATAATAAAAAGCTGCATCACCAGTGAGGCGCTGCTCGATCCAAACTTCTTGGAGTATTCAGTAATGTATGTGTCCTTGTATTGAATAATTAATTCAGGACTCATACGAAGTACAATGCCCAGGTAGTAAAGCACATAAACAATCAGGATAATTGAGGTCCCGATTATGAGCGCTTTTGGCATGTTCTTTTTTGCATTTTTAACTTCCCCTGTGATTTGCGTAGCGATGTACCAACCGTCAAATGCAAAGGCAATTGGAATAAAACTCGCCGCTATTAAAGTCCAAAACGTGCTTGTGCTTAAGGTCTCGGACTCAATTTGTGGGGGACTTAAGTCATTCGTTGGAGCCCCAGAAATAAGGCTTATGACTCCAAAGGCTGCAATTAGGAGCAGTGGAATAAGTTTTAATATGGTGGTCAGCTGTTGAAATACGCCACTCGCTCTAGGGCGGTAGATATTAAAAAAGAAAAAAAGTAGGGCATTGACCAGACCGATTGCACTGTAATGGAGGAATGTTGGTTTAAACGCCATAAACTCCGTGAAGAAATGGGCGATGTATATTCCTGATACGGTGAATAGAACGGCTGTAAGTAGGGGGTAAAACAGGGATAAATAAATCCATCCGACAAGCGCAGAAGCCTTTGGGCCAAAGCGGAAGTCTACGTAACTCAGTATTCCCCCATCTTTCGGAATTAATTGAGCGTAATTTGCCATGGTTATTGAGGCGAAAATGACACTGATTCCAACGACTAGAAAGCCAATAAGACCCGCAAGAGCGTTGCCTTGCGTTGCTAAAAGCACATCATCGACCTTAAAGAAAATCCCAGAACCGATGACTTGCCCCACCACCATGGAAATGGCGGTGAATAGTCCGTATTTTGCGACCAGTTGCTTTTGGGTTCCCATTGTTTATTCTGGAGTCTTTAGAGTTTGAGAATTAATGGCACTAAATAAATTCTTGGAGTTCAAGCCATCTGTATTCAAGCTGTTCAAGCTCCAAAGTGAGTTGCTCAATGGTTTTACTGAGTGAGGAAATCGTTTGGTAATCGGTCTGTGAATTAAGATCCACGATATGCGCCTCTTTTTGGATTTCAATCTGAGGCATGCGCTTTTCAATCGACTTAAGTTCTTGCGATTCTTTAAATGTAAGTTTCCTCTTGGAACTTGTAGCCTGCGGGGTTGTCGCCTTTGGCGCCGCACTCACGGGTAAGCTTGGGGCATCCTGCTTGGTGGGTTGCGTTTTTTCGCTTGCTGCCGCGCGGTATTCCGAAAAGGTTCCGCTGAAATCTTTTATCAGCCCATCACCTTCGAAGGCCAGAACATGGTCTACGATTCGGTCCATGAAGTACCGGTCGTGAGAGACAATCACCAGGGTGCCTTGAAAATTCTGAAGGAAATTCTCAAGAACGCTTAAAGTTGGAAGGTCAAGGTCGTTGGTTGGTTCGTCAAAAATCAAAAAATTCGGGTTTTGAAAAAGAACCTGCATTAAATGCAGTCGCCTTTTTTCACCGCCAGAAAGTTTGGAAATTGGAGCGTATTGGGTTTGGTCATCAAAAAGGAACAGTCTTAGAAATTGCGAGGCACTAATGGTTTTCCCCCCTGCAATTGGGAAGTTTTCTGAAATGTCCTTAATAAAGTCAATCACCCGCTGCTCCTCATTGTAGGTAAGTCCTTTTTGAGAAAAATAGCCAAAGCGTAAGGTTTCTCCTGTTTCAATTTGGCCGCGGTCCATGGGTTCTAAGCCTTGGATGATATTGAGTAGAGTCGACTTTCCTGCCCCGTTTTTCCCAACGATTCCCACTTTTTCACCGCGTTGAAATTGGTAGCTAAAATCTTTAAGTAAGACTTTATCTCCATAGGATTTATCAATATTTTTAAGCTCTAATATCTTTTGGCCCAGGCGCTTCATCTCAAATTGAAGCTCCATGGTTTGTTTTGTAACGCCTGATTTCGCCACCTTTTGTGTGTCGTAAAACGCGTCAATACGGGATTTGGATTTGGTGGTACGGGCCTTGGGTTGGCGTCTCATCCACTCCAGTTCTCTTCTGTACAGGTTGTTCGCTTTATCAATCGTGGAACTCAGATTGTCTTCGCGGATCATTTTGTTTTCCAAATAAGTTGCATAACTGCCTTGATGCACGTAGAGGTTATGGTCTTCCATCTCCCAAATCGTCTCACAGACCGTATCGAGGAAGTACCGGTCGTGGGTCACAAGGACCAGGGTTATTTTTGCTTTAGATAAATAGTTTTCTAGCCATTCAACCATTTCCACGTCCAGGTGGTTGGTCGGTTCATCCATGATGAGAAGAACGTGGCGGTGCTCTGCGCGCGTTTCGGTTAAGAGTTTCGCCAGGGCAACCCGCTTGACTTGACCTCCAGAGAGCGTGCCCATGGTAGCCTCAAGATTTGTGATTTTAAGTTGAGTTAAAATTTGCGCCATCTCGGACTCGAGATCCCAGGCTTTATGAAGTTCCATTTCGGCCAGCGCTTTTTCCATGGCATCTGGGTCTGTGGAGACTAGTGCCTTTTGATAGTTTCTTAGAGCCGCAATGGGTTTGCTGTCCAGGCTCATCATGAATTCTTCAACCGTGAGTTTTGGATCAAAAGCAATTTCTTGGTCAAAAAGAACGATTTGAATGTCTTTTGAAATTTTCACGTCCCCGGAATCCGGGATTTCAAGTCCCATCAGGATTTTAAGCAGGGTGGATTTACCACTGCCATTTTTAGCTACGATTGCAATTTTATCGCCTTCATTGATGTGAAAGGTCAAGTCTTTGAATAAAAGTTTGATACCGTAGGATTTGGAGAGATTCTCCACCGTCACGTAATTCATGGTGTTTTAAGCTTAACTGGGGTCTAGAGCGAGCAAAAGTACGTAATTTCTGTGTGACTCTAGGGGGGGGCTTCCCACTATATAAAAAAAGGCTAAAAAAAATTCTCTAAAGGCCTTACTGCACGGTAAGTTCCTCCATGGCGCGAAGCGAACCGTTAAAGACATTTAGATCCACTTTTGTGTTGATCCCGTGCACAATTCCGTTCTCCGTAAATTGCCAAATCGCCCATGAGATCTTTTCATGAGGAACTAAGACATCGTTATAATTGGCAAGCCAGACTGGGTATTGAGCAAAATCCTTTTCGAGATAGTCATTATAGTAATGGTAATAGGTGTAGAGAATCGGTTTGACATGGTAGCGCTGCTCGAGAATGTCTAGGAAGATCTGCAGATTTTTTCTCAATTGTTTTTTTGAAATTCGATGGGGATGCCGCTCAATATCGAGCACCGGAGCTAAATCCCCTGGAGCTAGTTGAACGGTTTCAAGAAATTGCGCGGCCTGTTTGATGGGGTCCTCGTCTGGGCGATAGAAATGGTAGGCCCCACGCAGTTTGTCCTTTTGTGCGGCTAGGGCCCAGAACTCTGAAAAATTCTTGTCTTTTCCATTACTGCCCATCGTGGCTCTAAGGATGACGAATTCGATGGGAATGGTGCCGTGGCCTATATTGAGGCTATCCCACATCAAATCTTCTGGGTTTTGGTAATGGGAAAGGTCAATGCCAAAGGTTTGGTCAGCGTGGTGGGAAATTATGCGCTCAATGCGCTCTTGTTCAGTCGGTGAATTCTTCAAATGCTTATGTTCAAAAGGCTGAACATAGGTGGCAATATAGAGTGTTATTTTTTCTTTTAAAAGAAAGCCCGTGCCCAAAGCTAGAGCCAAAAGAACCAGTAAAAGAACCTTAAGTCTTTTTTTCCTGAGATTCTTTCGGTGCCTATGTCGGGCTCTTGTTGGCGGATTTACTTTGCTTTTTTTTTTCATGAGACGTGCAAAATTAGTTCTTTTTCCAAAGGAAACTGAGCTGTTTTTTCTTTTTTATTTAAGGAGAATCGCTTGCTTTCCAATTGAGATTTAAGGCCATTAGATTATATTTCAGTAAATTTGTCCTATGGAAACAAGAGAGAAAATTGTAATCATTGGGGGTGGATTTGCAGGACTGCAACTCGCAAAGACCCTCAATAATAAAAATAAGAAAGTTATTCTCATCGATAAAGTGAATCACCACATGTTTCAGCCTCTTTTCTACCAAGTGGCTTGTGGTCGAATTGAGCCTTCCAATATTTCGTTTCCTTTTAGAAAGATTTTTCAACGTTCACGCAACACGCAATTTCGCATGACGAGCGTTCAGCAAATTATCCCAGAGGAAAATAGAGTCATAACAGAGGAGGCTGATTTTCATTACGATAAATTAGTCATTGCCACCGGATGTAAAACCAATTTCTTTGGCAACGAGAAAATGGAAGACCTAACCTTTGGTATGAAAAATACCCAAGAGGCCATTGCCATTCGAAATCATGTGCTTTTGACCTTTGAGAAACTCATCATGGAGCGTAGCCGCACGGATGACGGGAACTGGAATATCGTCATTGTGGGTAGTGGTGCAACGGGCGTAGAGCTGGCCGGCGCTTTTGTTGAGATGAAAAAAGAAATTCTCCCGCGGGATTATCCAAATATGAATTTCGATGCGCTACAGGTAATCCTTATTAGTGCAACCGATAAACCCCTAAGTGTGATGAGCACGCATTCGCAAGACCGCTCTGAGGCCTACTTAAAGGCGCTAGGCGTTCAGCTTTTGAGTGGCGAAAAAGTAATTGATTATGATGGAGACCGCGTGTCAATGGAAAGTGGACTTCAAATTGCCAGTAACAATGTTATTTGGGCGGCCGGCGTCGTGGGCAATGTGCTCGATGGATTAGCGCCAGATTCAATGGTTCGTCAGCGCTATATTACCGACCGTTTTAATCGGGTAAAAGGCTATGAGAATATTTTTGCCATCGGTGATATTGCCTATATGGAAACGCCTCTGTACCCACAAGGACATCCTCAAGTAGCCAACGTAGCGATTAACCAAGGCAAGCGCCTTGGAAAAAATATATTAAAAAAAGTAGATGCTTCTTGGGTGCCCTACGAGTATATCGATCGAGGGAGTATGGCAACCATTGGAAAACACCGCGCTGTGGTTGATTTACCTAAGTTTAAGTTTTCAGGCTTTTTTGCTTGGTATTTGTGGATGTTTTTACATTTGATGCTTATTCTATCGGTAAGAAACAAAATCGCTGTATTCTTCAATTGGATGTGGAGTTATATAAACAAAGACAGTTCGCTTCGCCTAATTATTATACCGAATAAGAAAAATCAAACGGAACAATGAGAATTGATATTATAAGTGTACTTCCAGAACTTATGGAAAGTCCGTTTCAGACTTCGATTTTGAAACGTGCCGTTGATAAAGGCATCGTCGAGGTGCATTTTCACCAACTGCGGGATTGGAGCCAGGGAAAGCATAGGCAAATTGACGACATGCCTTATGGCGGTGGGGCGGGGATGGTCATGATGGTTGAACCCCTTGATAAGTGCATCACGCAACTTAAGTCGCAAAGAGATTATGACGAGGTTATTTACCTGACGCCCGATGGACAGACCTTAAAGCAGTCCATTGCCAACCATCTTTCCATTCAACAAAACCTAATCTTTCTTTGTGGCCATTACAAAGGTATTGATCAACGAGTTCGAGAGCTTCATATCACGAAAGAAATTTCTATTGGAGATTATGTTTTAACTGGGGGTGAGCTCGCTGCCTGCGTTCTAGCCGATAGTATCATTCGTTTAGTGCCAGGTGTTTTAAACGACGAACAGAGCGCACTTAGTGATAGTTTTCAAGACAACCTACTTGCCCCACCAATCTATACAAGACCAGAAGAATACAAAGGTTTGAAGGTGCCCGCCATTTTATTAAGTGGACATACAGCCAAGATTGAAGATTGGCGTCATGAACAGGCCGTTCAGATTACCTCGGACAAGCGCCCCGATCTTTTAGATTAACAAATAAAAGCCGTGTATTGGACCGCCTGAAGCGGTCCTTTTTAGGGCTTTAAGATACGAGCCATGAATCAACAAGAGAACGCCACGAAAGCCACCGTCATGTTCTATAACGTAGAAAACCTCTTTCCCCCAGACCCGGTGGCAAGAAAAAATTTTAATCCGAAATTCTCGGGGTTAACGAATTGGAACAAGGAGCGCTACGAAAACAAATTGCAGAAAATTGCTAAGGTTTTTGACCTAGTCAAAATGCAGTACTCGCAACTTCCTCTGCTAGTTGGCTTAAGTGAGGTCCAAGGAAAAGTGCCCCTTAAGGCTCTTTTGGAGCAGCCTACTTTTGAGAATCGCTTTGAGTTTGTTCTTTACGAGAGTCTCGATGAACGCGGAGTGGATGTGGCCCTTTTGTACGACCGCACCCGTGTTGAGGTTTTAGAATCCCGACCGCTGGTCTATTTTTTCAATATCCCAGATAGCGATCCTGAGAATTACGATACGACGCGCGATGTCCTTTATTGTAAAATTAGATTCCAATCGGTTGTGTTTCACCTCTATGTGCTTCATTTGCCCTCAAAACGAGCAGATAATATCAATGCCCCCAAGCGCGCGTTTATCCTTTCTGACCTTAAGAAAGAATTTGAGCGCCACAGCACGACTCAGGAGCCCGTACTCCTTATGGGAGACTTTAATGAGGATCCTACAAGTGGGATGATTCAAGATGTTTTAAAATCTCAGGGGCAGAAGGAACTCTTACGTAACCCTTTTTTACAGCTCTATCAAAGCCATGTGTTTTCTGCTTATCACAAAAGGCAAGGCCTCCTTTTTGATCAAATACTTCTCTCACCCCAATTTTTTGAGCAGAGCGCCCTGCTGCAGTTTTCTAATGCAAAGGTCTTTAACCATGCAAAACTTGCGACCTGGGACCGCAAAAGCTCTGGGAGACCCTACCGTACTTATGCTGGGCGCAGGTATTTAGGAGGTTTCAGCGACCACTTTCCTGTCCTAATTGAATTTAAGATCTTACTAAATAGACCCCAAGATGAAGACCACGCCAACTAACGAGCCCGATCTAGATGCCCTTGACAAGCAAATTCTTGAGCAGTTAACCGATGCCTCGAAATCGTCCCTTGCCGCAATTTCAAAACAGATTGGTATTTCCACTACCGCGGTCCATCAACGTGTGAAAAAATTAGAGCAGGCGGGAGTAATCCAGCCCTGCGTGACGCTACTAAATCCTAAAACCCTAGGGTATAAGGTCGTGTGTTACATTGGTGTTTATTTGGATAAACCGAGTGACTACAGCGACTGCGTCGAGGCTCTAAAGGAAATTGATGAAGTTGTCGAGGCCCATTATACCACAGGGAACTACACGCTTTTTCTGAAAGTGTACTGCAAGGATAACGACCATTTAATGGCTCTTTTGAATCAGCTTCAAAAATTCAAAGGCGTCACAAGAACTGAAACTTTCCTATCTTTGGAGCAGCGTATTAACCGTCAAATTAAACCCTAATCAAATGAATATAGCCTCGTATTTAGATTCTACATATCTAAAACTTCCATCTCAATCAGGTCTTAGTGAGTCGCAAACCAAGGAGCTCGTTTTGAGCCTTACGCAAGAAGCGATTGACCATGGTATTTATGCCGTGATGATTCGTCCCTCTTATGTAGAACTAGTTAAGTCCTACCTTGATGAGCGCTTGGCGAAGGTTAAGATCGGAACGGTGATCGGTTTTCACCAGGGCGATGCGCCACTAGAGGAAAAACTCCTTGAAGCACAAACGGCCATTGACCACGGCGTGGACGAGCTAGATTATGTGATTAATTACTCGCAATACAAACGCGGGAATTTTGATTTGGTGAGCGATGAATTTTTGAAAGGCACAAAACTAGGCTTAGAAAATGGCAAAGTAGTGAAATGGATTATTGAAATTGCAGCGCTTTCGAATGAGCAGATCGCAGGACTAACAGCTCTACTTTCCACTTTAGCTCAGGCCAACTTTTCTGAGCAGCAGCGTAAGAAAATCTTTGTGAAATCCTCGACTGGTTTTTTTAAAACGCCAAATGGCGAGCCAAATGGCGCCACAGTTGAAGGCATTACGCTCATGAAACAAAATGCGGGCGATTTACCCCTTAAAGCAGCCGGTGGTGTGCGAAGCCCAGAAGAGGCAAGGGCGATGATTGAGCTCGGTGTAACGCGCATAGGAACTTCGTCGGCTTTAGCCCTTTTAGGGAAAACTCAAAGCAGCAGCGGGTATTAAGAGATTGTGAAGTCTCTAAAAAGTGGGGTTTAAATTCGATGCCCCTCTAGTAACTTATTCTTAAATTTGCATCCGAATGGAGCGGTTTTCTCCAGGATTTAATTTGATACCATGATAGTATATTCAAGAAATAGACGGCTTCGATCCTCGGAGTCCTTAAGACAGCTTGTTCAGCAAACCGTTCTAAATGTAAACGACTTGGTGATGCCAATGTTCGTAATGGAAGGGAAAGATAGGCAAGAGCCAATTAGTTCCATGCCCGGGGTCTTTAGACGAAGTCTTGACCTCACCGTTAAGGAATGTAAGGAGCTGTCTCGCATGGGCATAAAGGCAATCAACCTTTATATGAAAGTCTCAGACCATCTCAAAGACAATACGGGAAAAGAGTCCTGGAATGATGATGGGCTTATGCAAACGGCAATCAAAGCAATCAAAGAGGCTGTTCCAGAACTTGTCATTATGCCTGATGTGGCGCTTGATCCTTACTCGATTTATGGCCACGACGGGATTGTAACCCAAGGAAAAATTGATAATGACGCCACCAACGAGGCGCTGGTGAAAATGTCTCTATCGCTTGCTAAAGCAGGAGCGGATGTGCTTGCACCGAGTGATATGATGGATGCGCGCGTGGCCATGATCCGCACGGCGCTCGAAGAGAACGCCTATACCGACGTTGGAATATTAAGTTATGCGGCCAAATATGCAAGTGCATTTTATGGACCGTTTCGTAGTGCTCTTGATAGTGCTCCTAAGGAATCTGGGGATGTGCCGAAGGATAAAAAAACCTACCAGATGGATTTCGCCAACTCAAGAGAAGCTCTTGATGAGGTTCTAAAAGATGTTTCGGAAGGAGCAGACATAATAATGATTAAACCTGGCCTTCCTTACTTAGATATCGTTTCTCAAGTACGAGCGATGATTGATCTTCCTATTGCAGTTTACCACGTCAGTGGCGAGTATGCCATGTTAAAGGCAGCCGCTCAAAATGGTTGGATAGATAATGATAAAGCCCTAATTGAAAGTTTAACATGCATTAAACGGGCGGGGGCAGACATGATCTTCACCTATGCGGCGAAAGAAGTGGCTGCACTCTTAAATTCATAAGCAATAAAAGCTTTACTATAAATCGTGGCGAGCTCTCCTTTGAGAGCTCGCCATGCGTTTAGAGCCACCCTTTTTTGTGCTCAACATAGGTATGGTCAAAATCGCGGTCGCTAAGAGTTAAATAAATAATACCTTCAATTAATGGAATAACCGTTGCGATTCCACAGGTCACTATATTTAAGACAACTTGAATGATTCCCTCCGAGATGTACCCAAGGTAAAATTTATTTGCTCCGAAACATCCAAGTAGGATTCCCAAAAGCGCCGCCGGTATTTTTTTCTCACTTCGGTAGTAATCGGGATGAGGGGTCTGCTGGCGGGGGTTACCAGAGTCGTTGTAGCCGTATGTTTCCATTTTATTAATTTTAAATAGTTAGGAATCAGTCGTTCGTTCCTTGTTTATTGTTACAATTGCGGTGCTTGTCGCTGGGCGTAAGGCCCGAAGACTATTGTGCGCACTAATCACAAAAATAATTATCTTTGTCCCTATGATTTTAAGAGGGGAAAATTTAGTTAAGCAGTACGGACCTAAAAAAGTGGTTAAAGGAGTCTCTGTTGAGGTGTCACAAGGTGAGATTGTTGGGCTCTTAGGCCCAAACGGCGCCGGTAAAACCACCACGTTTTACATGACTGTTGGACTTGTGAAACCAACCTCTGGAACCATTTATCTTGACGATACGAACATCACCTCTGATGCAATGTATAAACGCGCTCAGAAGGGAATCGGATACCTCGCGCAGGAAGCCTCGATATTTCGTAAACTTTCCGTGGAGCAGAACATTCTTGGGGTGCTTCAATTAACAAAACTCTCGAAAAAAGAACAGCACTATAAGTGCGATGAACTTATTGAAGAGTTTTCTTTAGAGCATGTAAGAACCAACCGAGGCGATTTACTCTCAGGCGGTGAGCGTCGACGTACGGAAATTGCCCGATGCCTTGCCACAAGCCCTAATTTCATCCTTCTAGATGAGCCCTTTGCTGGGGTTGACCCTATTGCTGTGGAAGATATCCAGAAAATTGTCAGAAGTTTAACGGCAAAAAATATTGGCATTCTTATCACGGATCACAATGTGCAGCAAACCTTGGCCATTACCAATAAAACATACATTATGTTTGAAGGTCGAATCTTAAAAGAGGGGCTACCTTCCGATCTTGCGCACGACCCTCAGGTTCGAGAAGCCTATCTTGGAGAGAATTTCGTGTACCAGAGTATTGAAGACAAACCTAAAAAGAAAGCCACGGGCTACCACATATGGGCAGGCAATTTTGAAGACCGAATCCAGTTTCAAAATTTTGTTGATTCGCATTTTGAAAACCAGCAGAATTTAAGGCTCGTTCAGGGGTTTGAGGATATTTCCTTTGCCTCACTGGCCAATAAGGACTTCGAGCATATATTTAAAAATTTGGTGGACCGTGAGGCAAACAATTCTTTCTTGTTTCAAAAAGTCACCCTTTCCTCTGCCGGTTCCCTGGAATCAGAGGTGCAAAGCGCAAAGCTCCTATCGAGCCCAGAGCTGCATTACCTCACGACCTACAGCTCAGAAATTTAAGACTAAGAGCGAACTAGCACTCTTTTTGCTGTTGAAACGTTATGGTTAAACCTTTTCGAAAAACCCTAACCGTCCTTGGGATCTACAACCAAATACGTCCTTTTATACGGCCTTACCGACTTATGATTGTGGGCACCTTGGTGCTTACACTAATTGGTGCCTTAATGGCTCAGGTCAACGCCTTAGTCTTAAAGTATACAGTGGATGAAGTGGAGGCGCTTTTAAAGCTCCCCAGTCCAATGGTTGAAGGCATCCATGTGCTTGTTGTAATTTCTGCAATTCTGCTTGGGAAAGAGCTCGCTAATATTTTTATCAATTTTGGACAGAAATTCTACGGGGAAAAGATTCGAATTAATACCAGTTCCGTGCTCGCGCAAAGGGCAATTGACAAGATTCTTACCTATAAAGTGTCATTTTTTACGGATGAGAATCACCAATCTGGAAAACTTCAAACCAGAATTGACCGAGGAATTGAAAGCTTAACGCGCTTAGTTCAAAACTTCTTTATTGACATTTTACCTCTGTTCGCCAATGCAGCTATTGCTTTAGTGGTGATGTATATGCAAAATGTGTACGTTGGCCTGGTTTCCAGCATCGTCGTGCCCATCTATTTTTGGGTGAGTGCCAAACAAGCCAAGCGCCTTAGTGGCGTGCGTCGGCAGCTGCGAAACCAAAGGGAAAAGAAGAACTCCGGACTCCTTAATTTGATCAATTCGATCATGGTGATCAAAAGTTTCGTGCAGGAGCGGTTCGAAGGAAAGAAGCAGTATGATTTGCAAATGCAGCTGATGGAAAGTCAGCTTTATACCCGAAGAACGAACTTTATTTACGACGGACTAAAGACCTTCATCGAACAATTTGGACTGGTGATGGTTATACTCCTTACCGTGTATTTGGTCCTTAATCAGCAAATGACCTTGGGAGCCATAATGCTTCACATAATGTTATTCAATAATGTCTCGGCCCCGATTCGCCAACTTCATCGAATATATGATGACATGAACGATGCCGTTATTTATGCGGAAGGCTATTTTGAAATACTGAATGCGGACCAAGAAACGGAGCGAAGTGGAAATGAAAGACCGGAAATTAAGGGAGCCTTCGAACTTAGAAATGTAGATTTTACCTACCCTAGCGGCGCCAAGGCGCTTAGCAATGTTTCCATGAAAATTCAAAGTGGCAAGACCACGGCCCTTGTCGGGTTAAGTGGAGCCGGGAAATCAACGGTGATTAATTTACTCTGTAAGTTTTACGTTCCAAACCAAGGGGAGATTCTACTAGACTCGATTAATTTGGAGGCTTACGATAATGAGCATTTAAGAAGTGAAATTGGCCTGGTACTTCAAAGAAACCATATTTTCCAAGGCTCCATTGAGGATAATATCCGTTACGGCTCCATGGAAGTGAGCTTTGAGCAGGTGCAAGAGGCTGCTAGAAAAGCCTATTTGCACGAGCAAATTCTCGAGCTTCCCCAAGGCTATGCGCATGATGCAACCCAACTCTCAGGTGGGCAGCAGCAGCGAATTGCCATTGCACGTTTGTTTTTAAAGGATCCGCCAATTATCTTGTTAGATGAACCTACGGCGAGTTTAGATGCGATTGCCACGCAGCAGATTAAAAACTCACTTGACGCCATTAAAAAAGGCCGTACGGTGGTGATTATTTCGCATTCCTTATCTCAAATTTTGGACTCTGATCATATTTATGTGATGGAGCGGGGGTCTGTGCTCGAGGGGGGCACCCATCAGGAGCTAATGGAAAACCAGGGCATGTATAAAACGATTTTTGATGCCGCTGCGAAAAGTTTAAATCTGGATAAATTGGTTGAATCGTACAGAGACTAATTTAGTTTTTGGTACTTTTGAAAAAAGCAGCAAGAAAAGAAACAATCGGACTCAGTTCTTAGGAGTCTAATTCAAAAGATAAGACATGAAAATTTATACAAAAACGGGCGATAAAGGCCAAACGGCACTATACGGAGGCACAAGAGTTCTAAAATCGGACTTACGCGTTGAAAGTTACGGCACAATCGATGAGCTTAACGCGTTCGTAGGGTTAGCAAAAGCGGAGTTAACCAACAAAGACTTGCTTAAGGAGCTGTCAAAAATCCAGTTTGATCTCTTTACAGTCGGTTCCGAGTCCGCAACGCCCGTGGAAAAACTAGTTTTGGCCAATGGGAAATCCCGCCTTCCGGTGACTATTTCCGACACTGAGGTTGAGGAATTAGAACAGTGGATGGACCGATGGGATCAGGCCCTAAAGCCCCTAGAGTATTTTATTTTACCCTCGGGAGGACGCGCCTCAAGTTCGCTTCATGTCGCGCGCACGATCTGCCGCCGCGCCGAGCGCAACTTAGTGGAGCTCAGTCAGACCCAGGATGTTCGTGACGTGCTCATTAAATATTTGAACCGCCTCTCAGACTACCTTTTTATTGCCGCGCGCTATGCTGCCAAGGAGTCTGGGGAACAGGAGCAGTATTGGAATCCAAATAACCGCTAGTAGTGCAGAAAAAAGCCCTTTTATTAATTAATGGCGAACCGCCCAAAGCCCTTGCGTCTTTAGAAAACTATGCGATCGTTGCCTGTACAGACGGCGCCTATTTCTATTTACCTTCCCTAGGGATTTCGGAGTCGCAGTTGGATTTCATCTCTGGTGATTTTGATTCCTATGCGGTAGATCGAAATTCGGCTTTCTATGAAAAACATATTTACACTCCAGACCAGGAACAGACGGATTTTTTTAAGGCCCTGGAAATTTTGGAGACCAAAGGCGTGACCCATGTTGAGGTTTATGGTGGAAGTGGAGGGGAGATGGACCATTTTTTGGGCAACCTTTCGGTAGCTTACCAATTTAAGGAGCGTCTTGATATTCGTTTTTTTGATCAGTATGCAAGCTTTTATTTTATCCCACCACACTACGAGCTCGAACTCAGCAAAGGTCAGCTGGTCTCACTCTATCCTTTTCCACAGGCTCATGGGGTGAAAACCTCGGGGCTCAATTGGGAACTTCACGGGCAGTCCCTCTCGATTCAAAGCCAAATTGGGACTCGAAATTTCGCGACAGGATCTAAAATTACCATAGAGTATAGCTCGGGAGATCTTCTGCTTTTCATCGGTGGCCCCTGTGGAAAGACAACGGAAGTTTAAATTTTCGCGAACACTAGAATTTTCGGCCTTTATATCGCTTTTTTTTCGCAATTTTGCACTAGAATTTAACTCGTAGAAGCCTCTTATAATAAAATGAAAATAAAGTATTCGGAACTAATTGATCAGACACTTTTCTTCCCAACGGAGGAGTTTAATGTGGCCGAGAATAATCTTCTTTTTCACGATATTCCTTTAATGGACGTGATTGAACAGTTTGGAACCCCATTAAAGATTAGTTATTTACCAAAGATATCCTCTAATATTCAGCGGGCAAAAGGCTGGTTCAAAGAAGCCTTTGAAAAACACGACTACAAGAAAGAGTACCGCTACTGTTACTGCACAAAGAGTAGCCATTTTAAATTCGTACTTGAAGAAGCCCTACTGAATGATATTTCCATTGAAACGTCCTCGGCCTATGATATGGACATTGTAAAGGCGCTTCACGATAAGGGCAAGACTGATAAATCCATTGAAGTCATTTGCAATGGCTTCAAAACCGACGATTACCTTCAGAAGATTTCGGAGATGATTAACAGCGGGTTTCAAAACATTACCCCAATCCTAGACAATTATAGAGAACTAGACAAATTAACCCAAAGTATTGATACCACCTTTAATATTGGAATCCGTATTGCGGCTGAGGAAGAGCCGAAGTTTGAGTTCTACACCTCAAGGCTAGGGATAGGGTATAAAGACATTATTCCCTACTACTCGCAAAAAATTGCGGAACATCCAAATGCCCGTTTAAAAATGCTCCATTTCTTTATTAACACGGGAATTAAGGATACTTCCTACTATTGGAATGAGCTGTATAAATGTCTACGCGTCTACGCGAGACTAAAGAAAATAGCACCCGAGGTGGATTCGTTAAATATTGGCGGAGGCTTTCCTATTAAAACCTCTTTGAATTTTGACTACGACTACCAGTATATGGTTGAAGAAATTGTCTTTCAGATAAAGAAATTTTGTGAAGAGGAAGGCGTTGACGAACCGAATATTTATACCGAATTTGGGAGCTTTACCGTTGGAGAGAGTGGCGCAAACTTGTATAAGATTATTTCGCAAAAACGTCAAAATGACCGTGAGCGTTGGAACATGATTGATTCTTCGTTCATGACCACCCTACCAGATACCTGGGCAATCTCAAGGCATTTCATAATGCTTCCCTTAAACCGGTGGGACGATTCGTATGAACGGGTCTTTTTAGGGGGCCTTACCTGCGATTCAGACGATTACTATAACTCTGAGCAGCATACCAACGCCATTTATTTGCCTGTGTTCAGTGATGTCAATCCATTGTATATTGGGTTTTTCCATACCGGTGCCTACCAAGAAACCATTGGCGGGTACGGGGGAGTGCACCACTGTTTGATGCCTCAACCGCGGCACGTGCTCATTCAGAAAGATGAAAGCGGCGAGTTTCAGTATGAGATTTTCAGTGAAAAACAAGAGCCACAAGACGTGTTAAAGTTACTAGGCTACTAACACTATAAAAACATTCTTAAGCAATGCCCCCAAAAGATTAATCTCCTTTGGGGGCATTTTTTAATTGAAGTAAGCTTCTAATTTCTCGAGTTTAAGATCCTGGAAATCCGACACGATAAGGCTGGCATGGGTGTAGTCTTGCCCTTGGGTGTGTGGGCTTTGGTAGGCCGCACAGAGAATACCGGCGCGGTGCGCCGCAAGAATTCCATTGGTAGAGTCTTCGATCACCAGGCACTCTTTTCGTGGCGTTTTGGCCATTGCTGCTGCTTTTTCAAATATTTCGGGATGAGGTTTTGAGGCGCTTAGAGCCGCCCCACTGATTTTCCCTTTAAAGTAGGGCTCAAGTTCAAAGCGTTCAAAGACCCAATTAATGGTGTTCATATGGGCCGAGGATGCTAATATGAGTGTAATTCCATGGGCATAATAATGCTCAATGAGTGCCTTCACCCCTGGGATTAAATCAAAATTGGGATCGTGGTCAAAAAGAGTCTTGAAATACCGGCGCTTTGCCTGGGCAATTTCACTCCAGCTGTGGGGGAGATTGAACTGCGCAATGATTGATTCACAGACCTTTTGCGTTGAGCAGCCCGTGAAGCTGGCGTACAGGGTTGGCGAAACAGTGATATTAAGATCTGAAAAGACCGAATAATAGGCTTTGTGATGCAGTGGCTCCGTGTCTACAATCACCCCATCCATATCAAAAAGTACAGCGTTTAAAGGCATTATTTTTTATTTGATTCAAATTTACGATTTTGAAAATTCTTATCTTTGCCCAATTCATAATTTAATAACCACGACATGACAACATACGCCGGAATTCCAGAGGAAAATGCCACCCATGAAAACTCAAAAGTAATGCTCCTAACGGTACCCTACGACGGGACTTCAACTTGGGGGAAAGGCGCCGATAAAGGCCCTGAGCTTTTCCTTGATGCCTCAGAAAACATGGAGCTTTATGACATTGAAACTGCGAGCGAGCCTTACCTTCATGGGGTTTGGATGGCTGGTGAAATCAGTGAAAAAAGCACCCCTGAGCGAATGACTCAGGCGGTTTACGAGAAAACAAAAGAACTTCTAAATTTTGAGGATAAACTCTTCACCCTTTTCGGAGGGGAGCATTCTGTTTCCATAGGGTCAATAAAGGCTGTGGGAGAAAAATATGAGAACCTCACGGTACTTCAATTGGATGCCCATACTGATTTAAGACCCGAATTTCATGGCTCAAGCTCAAACCACGCGTGCGCGGTATACCAGGCAAGCAAAGACCATAATTTAGTGCAAGTCGGAATTCGCTCGATGGACCTAGAAGAAATGGAGCATCTGCCAAAAGACCAGTGCTTTTTTGCTCATCATATTCATAATGATGCCCAATGGATTGACAAGGTTTTAGAGAAAGTCTCAGGAAATGTTTACATCACAATCGATTTGGATGCGTTTGATCCCTCCATCGCTCCCTCTACGGGGACTCCAGAGCCAGGAGGACTCCAGTGGTACCCTACACTAGAGCTTTTACGTCGTGTGTTTGAAAAGTGTAATGTCGTGGCCTTCGATATTGTTGAGCTCATGGCAAGTCCATACGCCAAGCCGACCGCTTTTCTTGCGGCAAAACTGTATTACAAAATGTTGGCCTATTACCACGTAAATAGAAGATAAGCTCGAGATCCCATTAGAATCCCTTAAATGCGTGCATTTAGGGGATTTTTTTTGGTTGAAAAGGGGCCTTTATCAGCTCGAATTCTAAGGGAATCGCCGCATTTTTTATGAATATCTTTAAAATATTTAAGAAAAGTTTAATAGACCGAAGCAATTCGGCACAGTATTTATTCATTACTTTTGAGTTAACATTAAATCAAAATCACTATGAAAAAAACATTTGCAATGGCAGCACTCGCGTTGTGCGTCTCAATGGCTTCTATTTCTTGTAAAAAGAAAGTATCTGACCAAGATCTTCAAACTCAGGCAACGACCATCGTTACAACGAGCCCGAATGCCAGCGTCGAAGTAAAAGATGGCGTGGCTCATTTGAGCGGTACTTTCGCAGATCAAGCATCCAAAGATGCAATGATTGCCTCCTTAAAAGCCATTCCTGGCGTTAAAGAAGTTATGGATATGGCTAGCGTTGCGCCACCCGTGGTCGTGAATTCAGTAGACCCAGCGGTTTTACAAAAAGTACAAGATGCGACAAAAGATTTCCCATCCGTTAGGGTTGAGGTGGTGAATGGCGAGCTGACTCTTTCAGGAGACGTTTCCTCAGCGCAGGCTAGAAAAATAAAAGAATCTGTCGATGCGCTTAATATTGGAGCGTATAACAACAGCTTAATGGTTAAATAAAGTAGAATATGAGCACATTACAAGAAAAATACGCGACCGTGGTTTCGGCCGCAAAGTCTGCAGGAGTAACGAATTTGCAAGTTCAAGAACAAGATGGAATCCTGTACGTGAGCGGGAACGCAAGTACGACGGCCACTAAAGATGAAGTATGGAATGCCTTAGGCGTCATTGATCCCTCTTATACGGCCTCTGATATTAATATCGATGTTCAAGTCTCTGGACTAAGCGCTGGAGTAAACTTGACAGTGAATACGGAAGAATCGAATCTT
This sequence comes from Flavobacteriales bacterium UBA1694, assembly GCA_002319955.1. Taxonomy (GTDB): domain Bacteria; phylum Bacteroidota; class Bacteroidia; order Flavobacteriales; family Weeksellaceae; genus Planobacterium_A. Next base: position 72,269 of record DCJS01000025.1, on the reverse strand, counting down.
AATGTGAGACAAAAGCCAGCAACAGATGCAGCCATTATTGGCAAAGCAGCCAAAGGGGAGCTTGTGACTTTAGTGGAACAAAGTTCAGATGATTGGTGGAAAATTAGAACGTCCTCAGGCGTTGAGGGCTATGCTTATGCACGCTATTTGAAAGCTTAAGTACATAGAAATTTCTAACAAAGATCCTTTTTTTCGAAAAAGGATCTTTTTTTGGCTTTAGGTTAAACGGGTGGCAGTCAGGTTTTTGATCCTGGTCTTTTCGCTAAAGCGCTCCAGTAAAGCAGATACGGATAAGTTGACAAAAAAAACTATATTTGTAAATCTTTGAAAAATAAACCTATGAAAGGACAGAATAAACTTTTTTTCGCCATCATTATCGCCCTTATTATGGGCATCGTGATTGGGGCGCTCGTGCATTTTAGATATCCAGAAAATGCGGTTAGCTTCTCGGATAATATTAAGCTTTTGGGCACGATCTTCATTCGCTTAGTGCAAATGATTATTGCCCCCCTAGTTTTCACTACCCTCGTGGTTGGGATTGCTAAGATGAGCGATATGAAAATGATTGGACGGGTTGGAACTAAAGCGATGCTTTGGTTTTTAACGGCTTCATTAGTTTCCCTTACCATTGGGCTTATATTTGTGAATTGGTTAGAGCCTGGAAAGGCCATCCAATTGGATTTGACGGACACCTCTTCCGCTGGAGAACTTATTAGCACGACAAAAAGCTTTAGCATGGCGGATTTCGTGAATCACGTGGTTCCTAAAAGTTTATTTGAAGCGTTTGCAACCAATGAGGTGCTTCAAATTGTGGTCTTTTCTGTGATGTTTGGGGTCGCTCTTGCCAATATGGGCGAAACCTATACAAGACCTATCGTGAATGGACTTAATGTGATTGCGAATGCCATTCTTAAAATGGTTGGGTATATCATGTGGGTTGCTCCCTTAGGTGTCTTTGGTGCAATTGCAGCGATTGTGGCCACCAAAGGGTTTGATATCTTTACTGTTTATGCCCTTTACCTTAGGGATTTCTTCCTTGCACTCGTAGTGCTCTGGATCGTGCTGTGTCTTGTAGGGTATTTTATTTTAGGAAATAGACTTTTTGAACTCTTAAGACGTATTAAAGAGCCTCTACTTATCGCGTTCTCTACAACGAGTTCAGAGGCGGTATTCCCCAAATTAGTTGAAGAGCTAGAGCGTTTTGGTTGTAACAATCGAATTGTCTCCTTCACCCTGCCTCTGGGGTATTCCTTTAATTTGGATGGCAGTATGATGTATATGACCTTTGCCTCTGTTTTTATTGCTCAGATTTACGGCATAGACATGTCCTTAGGAGAGCAGATTATTATGCTTCTGGTGCTGATGCTTACTTCCAAAGGAATTGCTGGGGTTCCTAGAGCCAGTCTCGTAATCATTGTTGCCACCTGTTCGATGTTTGGTATTCCACCTGAGGGCATCGCCCTAATTTTACCGATCGACCATTTTTGCGATATGGGACGAAGCATGACCAATGTGCTTGGCAATGCCTTATCAACCTCGGCGGTTTCTAAGTGGGAAGGCCAGCTAGAGAACCATGGCGGAGACTTATAGGTCAGCCTGTGTATGCACTTGTATATTAAGAAATGAAAAGTTAAATGAAGAAGTATTTTAGTGTGGCTCTCACTTTAGGGTTTGCGCTTTTTGCAATGTTTTTTGGGGCGGGAAATTTAATTCTCCCGCCTTTCATAGGCCTCCAATCGGGGGAATCATGGCCTCTAGCCATCGCGGGATTTTTCACAACCGGAATTATTGCGCCTTTCTTAGGCGTATTAACAATTGTGCTTTACGGCAATAATTTTACGGATTTGGGACGTCGGATTCATCCCGGCGTTGTCAAGGTTCTAGGCCTCTTAATTATGCTTTGTATTGGCCCCCTTGTTGCGATTCCAAGAACTGGAGCCACAACATACGAAGTGGGAATACTTCCACTAATTCCGTCATTTAATAAAGTTGTTTTTGCACTAATTTTCTTTTTGATCGTCTATTTGCTTTCTGCCTCAAAATCTAAAATTGTTGATTTAATCGGAAATGTACTTACGCCACTTCTTATTCTTAGTTTAGGCCTTCTGGTGGTGGTTGGGATTTTTGCTCCCACAGCACCAAGTATCGCAACGAATCTCGGGCAAACGAAAGCTTTTGTTGCAGCCTTTCATGAGGGTTACCAAACGCTCGATGTACTTGCCTCTGTGGTCTTTGCTGGTATTATAATTTCTGCAGCGACTCAGAAAGGGTTTACAACACCCCTGCAAAAATTTAGAGTGACGCTGGGTGCGGGATTAATTTCCATGGCTGCTTTACTGTTTATTTACGGGGGGCTTATCTATCTAGGCGCGCACGCAGGAATTTCAACGAGTGAGGATCTCTCTCGAACGGAGCTGTTATTACGTATATCACATGATGTGTTAGGCCCTAACGGGACGCTGATAATTTCCGTAGCGGTGTCCTTTGCCTGCCTCACCACAGCCATTGCGCTTTGTTCTGCGATGGGGAGCTTTGTGGAGGAACTTAGTCACTCGAGAATATCCTACCGCTCTGCGGTCATCGTAACGTGTTTGGTCAGTGCTTTTCTCTCCGTTCAAAGTGTCGATGAGATTATTAACTATGCGGTGACAATCCTAGGCTTTGTTTACCCAATCACCTTCACATTAATTTTAACCCTTTTAGTTTTTGGGAAATTTATTTTCTCAAAAACACCGTATTTAGTATCCCTAGGGGTCTCAACAGCTTGCGCCTTACTTGCAGTGCTTCAGAACTTTGGCATTTTAGAAGGTCCAATTGGAACCTTTCGCGCTGCGCTTCCACTCTATGAGCACAGTTTAGAATGGGTGCTTCCTTCGTTTGGAGCCTTTCTGTTAACGCTTTTGTTTGTTGGTAAAAATCAAAAGGTTAAGCCCAGTGAGGGACATGATTGATATCACCCCTGCTTAATTTTATCGATTCTAAATTATGGAATAAATTCCGTAATTTTGTGGTATAAGAAAGTGTAATTATGCCTACGAAAATAGAAGTTCAAGATTTCCTTAAAGAAATAGAAGTCGATGATTTAGTAACCAACTTACAGGTCATGGGGGACGATGTTTACATCGATATGACGGCACATTCTCCTGCCATGCATGAAAAGAAAAAACTTGAAGTGGCCATGAAACAGGCGTTTTCTTCAAAGTTTGGTGAATCGCTCGCGTTAAACTTGAAGATCGCTTCACCGGAACCGACCGAGGTTCAACAAAATCAAATTAAAGGTAAGACGATTCCTGGAATTCAGAATATTATTGCAATTGCCTCTGGAAAAGGAGGTGTTGGAAAGTCTACTGTGGCGGCGAACCTTGCCGTGACTTTAGCGAAAATGGGATTCAAAGTGGGTCTTTTAGATGCCGATATTTATGGCCCGTCTGTGCCAACCATGTTAGATACCGAAGGGCAGAAGCCCATTTCTGTAGAAATCAATGGAAAGAATCTAATGAAGCCCATAGAGAACTATGGGGTAAAAATGCTTTCAATTGGCTATTTCTCTGGAGCGAACCAAGCCGTGGTTTGGAGAGGCCCAATGGCCTCCAAGGCGTTAAACCAGATGATTCGCGATGCACATTGGGGAGAGTTGGATTTTCTATTAGTTGATCTTCCTCCAGGAACAGGTGATATCCACTTATCCATTATTCAAGAAGTTCCAGTAACTGGTGCTGTAATTGTCAGTACCCCGCAGCATGTGGCACTTGCCGACGTAAGAAAAGGAATTGCCATGTTTACCATGGACAGTATAAATATTCCTGTATTAGGATTAATTGAAAACATGGCTTATTTTTCTCCAGAAGAATTGCCAGACAACAAGTATTATATTTTTGGAAACCAAGGGGCGCAGTTTCTTGCGCAAGATTTGAATATTCCGATTTTAGGGGAAATCCCGCTCATTCAAAGCATACGAGAAGCAGGCGACGTTGGCCGTCCTGCAGCCCTGCAAGAAGGCTCGAAAATTGAAGCAATCTACATTAAGACTGCTCAGTCAATGATTGAGAGTTTAGTAGAGCGTAACACGAATCTACCTCCGACCGAAGCGGTAAAAATCACCACAATGGCCGGATGTTCACCAAAGAAATAAAGTAAAATAGAATGAAAAACAATGGCGTTCATGAACAAACGGTGACTAAGGTGCTTGAAGCACTTGAAAGTATCCGTCCGTTTTTAAACGGGGATGGCGGCGATATTGAATTAATCGATGTCGAAGGCGATAAAGTGATCGTTAAATTGCACGGGAACTGTAATGGTTGCCCGATGAGCTTTTCAACCATGAAATTAGGTGTTGAAAATACGATCAAGCAATTCGCACCCGAAATCAAAGAAGTCGTTAATGTAAGCGACTAAAATTTAAGAATCTACGCAGCTGGAGCTACAAACGTTATTCGTTTGTAGCTCTAGTTGTTTTAGGGCTAGATTTTGTATTTCTGCCGGCCTCCAGGATTGGAAGGTTTGCCTCGGTCGGAATGTAGATGACCGTTTTGTCATTCAAGTTATTTTGTTGGCGCACCCATAAGTACTGAATGTACTTCTCTGAAAGGGCACCATTTTCTATTTGAATGGCTTTAGAGGCGCCTTTCGCCCGTTCTACTTCGGCTTGTGCATTTAGTTTTTCCGCCTCTAGATTGGCTTTTGCTTCTTCAATTCGGATGCGTCGATTTTGCTCTGCTTTTGCAAATTCCGCTTTTCCGGCCATTTCTTGAGACCACACACGGTACATAGGATAGGCCCAAAATAGGCCGAGCAGAAGAATTAGGCCAATAATTGCGGGAACTACGATAGCTGATAACGGGGTCTTTTTCATAATAAAGTTTAATTAGGGGGTAGTAAGTAACGTTGTTTAAAGCACTGCTGCTGCAGGGACTCCTTTTTGATGGGGCTCAAGCGAGTCGTAAATGCTGTGAATCAGACCATCGGCAACCGAAATCTTTGGAACATAGATTTTGTTTATTTTGCTCCAGTTCATCACCTTGTTGAAGATTTCTAAGGCTGGAACCAGCACATCGGCCCGGTCTTCTCTAAGGTTGAATTTACGCATGCGCTCCTCGACGCTTTGTTCAGAAAGCTCCTTATAGTAATTCTTTAGAGTGACGGATGAAAGCGGTTTTGAGTCCTTGGTTTTACTAAGGGAAAAGAGTTTATTGATGTTGCCGCCTGAGCCAATGGCAAGGCGTGGTTTTTCACGTACAATAGAGGTTTTAATCTCGGATTTCATTTCCTCCCACTGCTCGGGTGTCACAAGACCGTTTAAGAGTCGAATGGTCCCGATATTGAAAGAGCGTTTGTATTGGAGCTCGCCATTTTCAAAGTACATAAGTTCTGTGGAGCCTCCGCCTACGTCTATATAGAGGTAACCAAAATCTTCATCTAATGTTTCTGCAATGTGATTTTCGTAAATTAAACTCGCCTCCTCATCCCCTGAAATGATTTCAATTTCAATTCCACAGGTGGCCTTTACCTTCTCAATGATTTGCTGGCCATTACGCGCATCACGCATGGCGCTTGTGGCACAGGCGCGGAAATGCTCGACGCCGTACATTTTCATAAGTTCGGAGAAAATAGTCATGCAGTTTAGAACCATGGCCTCACGCTCTTCTCTTATTTCACCATAGGAGAAAACATCCATTCCGAGTCTAAGTGGGATACGCAAAAGATTTAATTTTACATACTGGTCTTTGCCCTTGTCACTGTGAAGGACTTCATTTATTAAGAGTCTGGCAGCGTTGCTTCCAATGTCAATAGCAGCGATTTTCATAATTTGAGTTTGTACAAAAATAGAGAATTAGAGTTAATTGGCATTTAAGCCACTTTCGAGTTGCTTAGTTGCTTAATTCCTGAGGGACTTTCGCTTTTAAATAGCGGTAAATTTCAATTTGCGAGCGAAAGGGCTCATGCGTGGTTTTTTTGTACTTGTTTTTTAATTTCGTGTCAAGAATTCGGCTCTTGACATTATCTTTAAGTTGCAATTCCAGAATGTCTTTCAATTCCTTTTTTAGCGCCTTGTCTTTAATGGGAACGGCGGCTTCGATTCGGTAATCCAAGTTACGTGTCATCCAATCGGCAGAAGAGAGGTAAACGTCCTCTGAGCCCTTATTGTAAAAATACATCAGTCTAGAATGCTCTAAGTACTCGTCCACGATACTGATGGCCTCCATTGGGCTAAGGAAATCGGCTTGGTTTACTGCGCAGTAGATTCCGCGCACAATAAGCTTAATTTTAACGCCCGCTCTAGCGGCCTCGTAGAGCTTTTCAATGAGCGAGCGGTCACTTAAGGAATTCACTTTGATGATCATTAGAGCCTTACGGCCTGCTTTTGCCTCGACGATTTCACGCTCAATATGCCACTCAATCTTCTCACGCATATAGCGCGGACACACCAGGAGCTTTGTGCAGTTTTTTAAGGCAAGTTCAAGATCGGCTTTAGGCTTTTTTAGAACGGCAAAAACTTTGTTAATGTCTGCCATGATGATTCGATCTGAGGTCATTAGAAGGTTATCGGAATAGATTCTCGCTGTTTTTTCATGCAGATTCCCTGTACTGATAAATCCGTACTGAGAGGTTCTATTATTGATGCGTTTTTTTATCACACAGAGTTTTGCATGCACTTTCTTGTTTGGAATCCCTAGTAAGACTTTAATGCCTTCGAGCTCTAACCTTTCTTTCCATTTGAGATTGTTTTCTTCATCAAAACGTGCCCGAAGCTCGAGCATAATGGTCACATGCTTCCCGTTACGGGCTGCATTAATTAAGGCATTTATAATTTTGGAATTAGGGGCCAATCGGTAGCCCGTAATTTGAATCGTTTTTACGTGGGGATCCATTGCCGATTCTCTTAGTAAATCAATCACTGGTGTAAAAGAATGGTAGGGAAAGGTGAAGAGCACATCTTTTTTTAAAATGACTTCGGTAACTCTCTGGCCATTGGCAAATTCAGGGTGAATAAAACTCGTGCGTTCAACCACCTTTTTCACCGATTTAAAAACATCTGGAAAATCCATGAAATGTTTGAAGTTGTGGATTTTCATTCCCGGGATGATGCTATCCTTTGAGGTGAGATGCAGCTTTCGTATTAAAAATTCAAGCAATGCTTTATCCATATCGAGGTCAAAAACAAACCGTGTAGGCTTACCTTTACGCCTGCTTTTTACAGCTTTATCAATTTTCTCGGCCAGGGTGGTTTTGATGTCGTTATCTAAATCGAATTCGGCATCCTTGGTTACTTTAAAACAATGGGCCTGAAATTCATCAAATCCGAAATAGGAGAAAATGTGGGGAAGGTTGGCAATGATAACATCCTCTAAAAGCATAACGTCCTGTTGGCCGCTTTTCGAAGGGAGTAAGGTGAAACGCCCAAGCATTCGGGAAGGCACCTCAATAATAGCGTAATTACTTTGGTACTGCCACGTTTTCTTACGCATAGCAATACCAATGTACAAACTCTTATCCCGAAGGTAAGGCATGGTTGTATTCTCGTTAAGTAGGATAGGAATGACATTGCTTTCGACCTCCCGATCAAAGTAGGTCGCTACGAATTCCTTTTGGGTCTTGTTTAGTTGGTGAGGCGATTTTATAAAAACGCCTTCCTGTGCCATTTCCTTTTGAACTTCAATCCACGTTTGATCAAAAGCTTGTTGCTGTTCAATGACAATTTCATTGATCTTCGAGAGGATTTTCGAAGGGGGTTGAAAAAAAGAATCGGTAATGAATTTTTCCTTGAAGTCCATAGCGCGTTTCAGCCCGGCAACGCGAACGCGGAAAAATTCATCCAAATTATTAGAGAATATTCCAAGAAAACGGATTCTCAGAGGCAAAGGAACGCTTGGATCTTTCGCTTCTTGCATCACGCGTTCATTAAAGGCGAGCCACGTGATATCCCGGGCATTGAAAGGAGTCGACATAAGGGTTCTTTTTTTCAAAAATAGTGAAATTTTTATTTCAAAAGATGACATTTTCAAGGGTAAATTAAATGGCGAGTGAAATAAAATCTGCTTATCTTTGAAATAAACCAATTAAGGATACTATGGGCTTTATAATGGATGACGGAATTAAGTCTGCGACCGATTGTGAAGAGAGAATCTACCACAAAGGCGACCTTGTTTTTAGTGAAGGAGAATGTTCTCAGACCTTTCATTATTTGGTGGAGGGGCAACTTTCAGTTTTTAATTTTACCCCCGAAGGAAAAGAATTTATTCAGCACCGGGTTCAAGAAGGAAATTTTTTCGCAGAACCGGCGGTGCTCCTTCAAAAACCCTTTCCTGGCCATGTTGAAGTGTATTCAAAGACGGCGAAAGTTCTTAAGTTAAAGCGACTCCCATTTCTGGAGTACTTAAGAGATAAACCAGATCAGATGCTCGCGTTTGCCATGTCCGTTGCGGAGAAATCCCTTAGAAAAAGCCATTCCCTAAAAAATCTCGTGTTCTTAAATCCAGAGGATCAAATCTATAACCACTTGCAAGATTATAAAACCGAGCACCATTGTGGAGAAAACAAAAAAATGACTGTGGAACTCACCAGAAAAGACCTCTCACTAATGACTGGGCTACGCATTGAGACCGTAATTCGAACGGTCAAGCGCATGGAAAAAAGCGGTCGTTTGGAAATAGTTAAAGGAAAAATAATTGTATAATATCCTTTTGCGCTAGGCACAAAAGGCGGAAAAAGGCTTCTGCCTACCAAATACTAACAGGATCGAGTTATGAAAAATGACGTGTTTTGGTTAAGATTCTCCCTTGTGAATCTTTTTTTAGTGGCTGTTTTAGGAACGTTAATGCGTTATAAGATTGCGTTTTCGTTTCCCTATTTGGATCAAAAATTTATTCAAGAAGCCCATTCGCATTTTGCGTTCTATGGCTGGATGACCCAGGTGCTTTACGTGCTTATGCTTCTGTATATAGAGAAGCGCCTCCCAAGTAATCGCTTAAAAAAATACCGAGTTCTTCTCTGGGTGAATGCCTTTGGAGCGCTGCTGATGATTCCGAGCTTTTTGTATGCGGGGTATTATTGGCTCTCGATTCTGGCTAGCTCAATATGCCTTTTCGCGGGATTTGCGTTCTTAGGCTTCCTAATAAAGGATTTTTGGAAAAACCCCGATTATACGGTGCGTTGGTTTAAATTCGGACTAGGCCTAGCGGCCCTTTCGTCGATTGGGATTTTTACCCTTAGCTATATTAAGGCCACGGGGCTTGCAAACCAGGATCTTTACCTGGCAGGAAGTTATTTTTATTTGCATTTTCAATACAATGGCTGTTTTATTTTCATTGCCATTGGACTTCTTCTCGAGGGGCTAAAGCGCATTGGAGTCGAAATTTCAAGCCGAGAGAACAATTTGATTTTTTATTCTACACTGTTTGGAGCCCTATTCGGATTTGGGCTCTCCATTTTATGGATGGACTTGCCCCCGGGCATTTACCTCCTAGTCGTAGCGGCCACCCTAATTCAGACCTATGGCGCCTACCGATTAATTCGGCTTGTGAAAATAAATTGGCCAAAACTGGTACTGAATTTTTCCCCTACGCATCGGGTGGTACTTTGGTATGTTGGTTTTGCGTTTTGTGCAAAGATTAGTCTTCAATTGGTCTCCGTAATTCCAGAACTTAGTCAGTTTGCCTTTGGCTTTAGAAATGTAGTCATTGCCTATCTACACTTAGTGCTTCTCATGTGTCTCTCGATGTTTCTTTTAAACCAAATTTTGGCCTCGAACCGCTTCTGGGTTACGAAAAAGGTGACACGTGCACTTTATGCAGTCCTCACCTTTGTCTTTTTAAACCAAGCCGTTTTAGGTGCAATGGGTCTTTTTTCAGTGAAGTATATTGGGCTTCCCTATACAGCGCCTATTCTGGTAATCCTGTCGCTCGGTATCGCCCTTAGTATGCTTGCGCTAATTCTTAGTTTAAAGGCCAGGCCCCAATTGAAAATAGCCCCCTAAAAAGGGAGCTATTTTCGTCGAATCTTTACGGTTATTAGAGTTTTTTTTTATTTTGGTAGTAGGACTGTGTCGACAAGATGAACAATTCCATTTGAAGCGCTTACGGATCCAAGGATCTTTGCCCCATCGATTGTAGGAACTCCGTCTTGAAAGGTTACTAGCACGGATTTTCCGTCAACCATTCCTAATTTCTGGCCGTCTGAAAGTTGGTCTAATTTTAAGACCCCAACATAGGTATGGTGTCCAAGAATGTCTCCGAGTTCACTTTTATTCTCTTCTTTTAGTAAACGCTCTAGCGCTTCTTTTGGCAGTTTTCCAAAGGCCTCATTGGTTGGTGCAAAGACCGTAAAGGGGCCTGCATTACTGAGTGATGTCGCTAAGCCTGAGGCTTGGACCGCCGTTACTAAAGTGGAAAGATCTGGCGTGGCAACAGCAAGTTTTACAATGTCGGGGTTGCTGTCGTCATCCTGGACAGCTTCTTGTCCAGCGAGCACTGCCGTTTCGCTTGAATGGGCATTGTGCGAGGCGTGCGATTCGTTTTCTTTGCAGCTTGATAGCCCCAGTATCAGAGCTGTGCACAGGATAAGAGTTCGTTTCATAGTCTTGTTTAGTTTAGTGGATTTAGAGCTTTAATTCCACTATAAAATTACGCAGAAAAACGTCTCTACTTTATGACCGTAATCATATGGTAGGGTCTGAGTAGCTGAGTTTTATCACCTTCGGCCTTGGCTGGCTCGAGCGCCCCTTTACACGACGCTCTAGAGGTCCTTTTTATTGAATTTCATTAAGGAGTAAACAAAAGGGAAAAAACTCCACAGACAAAGGATTCCTATGGAGATTCCCAGACCTTTGCCACTTCCAAAAACTTGCTTGAATATGGCGCCCACTTTTCCAAGCATGGCTGCCACATCGAGATTAAGAAGCACATAGATGCGTGAGAGCCCTATAGGGTTGAGGGCCGCTAGACTCGAGATGAGTCCTTCAATGGGGTAGTCGGCCCATTGAAACATAAATACCATCAGAAGCCCGTCGTAGAGTACTGCAAAGAAAAGCCATATGAAAATAGCCAGACCAATTCCAAGGGCTTTGTCCCGACTTACCACGGCGCAGAGCATCGCTAAGGCCGTGAAAATCAAACTTAGAAAAAGCCCGATAATAATAAGCGAAAAACCAGTGGCTAGCGAGGAGTAAATGAGTATGGGTAGGGCGCATCCAATTAGAAACGCGCTACACAAGGCTAGGCTAAGGGCTAAAAATAGGTTCAACCACACCCGAGGCCGACTCACGGGTTGGCTTAGTAAAAGTTCAATAAATTCACTACTGTTGTAGACATAGATTGTGGCGAATACCACACTCACTAAGGGGACGACAAGCAGTACCACATTTAGTAGGCTAAGGGTGGCTTTCATATAATTGTCCTCCAGACCTAAAATAGCCCATGAGAGTAAGAATAATAAGACTGTATAGACCAGTATCGTTTTACTCTTTAGTAAATCAACTAAGAGGAATCGAGCCGTTTTATTCATGGTTTTTTAAGTTTTTTAGAAGGGTTAGAATGCTGTCAGAAACTTTTGCTGTTCCTGTTTGCGCGCTTAATTCTGCGACCGATTGATGCGTCAGAACTTTCCCCTCGTTCATAAAGACAATTTCACTTATGACGTGGTCCAAATCGTTTAAAAGATGTGAGGTAATCAGGATTAGTTTTCCCTTTTCTTTTTCTTTTAAAATTTTCATTTTTAAGATTTCTGAGGCCAGTGGATCAAGCCCTGCTGTGGGCTCATCGAGGATGATAATGGGCGGATTAAAGAGAAACGCTAAAACGGCACTAACTTTTTGGCGTGTGCCCCCGGAGAGGGTCCGCATTTTTTTATCGTAAATTTTTTGAAGTTCAAAGGCCTCGAGAAGCTCAAAATCAAGTTCTTGATCTTTTACATTTCGACTCTCTTTTATGAGCTGAATGGTTTGCTCAATGGTCATGTTCTCAGGGTAGCGCCCAATCTGGGGCATATAGCCTATGTTTTTTCGGTAATCGTATTGGTCTTTTATGCTTGAGCCTAAGATTTTGATTTCGCCTTGCTCCACGACATTTAGGCCTAAAAGGCATTTAATCAGGGTCGTTTTCCCACAGCCGTTTGGCCCAATTAGGGCGATGGTTTCTCCCTTTTTTAAGTGAAGATTAACCTGTTCAAGGGCGGTGAATTTTTTAAAGGATTTCGTTAAATTCTGAATTTCGATCATGGTTGAGTGAAACGTAAATATGTTGAAACTAGACTAATTAACTGCGAACGGGCTTGAGTAGAGGCTCGTCGTCCACGAAGTTTTCTGGGGTCAGACTTGGAATTATTTTCTCAGTCCGGTTTAAAAGATCCACAAAAAAGGTTCGGTAGAGTAGCATGATTGAAGGGTTTTGGTCGACCAGGAGCGCATAGAGACTTAAGGGGTGGTAGGGAATATCGCCAACCTTATTTTTATCTAAGTCGTAGCCTTCGTATTTGTCCCAATAGTTTTGGTTGAATTTATTCAAAACCACACTGCCATTGGTGCTTACATCGAAGGTATTGCCAATGAAATCGTTTTGAATCACTTTGTTTTCCATGCAGTTTGCATTTATTTTTAGTCCCCATCCGTTATTGGCAAAGGTGTTTTCATAAAAATCAATCTTAGTTGCCCCATCGGCATAAACGCCGGTGGTGTTGTTTTCGAAATGATTTCCTTTAATTTTTGAATAGGATATTTCTTTTAGTAGAATGCCGTAGGAGCTGTCCCCCCAGTTGTTTATAAAGTGGTTATTGTACATTTGAACATTCATCGCATACATGACCGCAACGCCGGCTCCGTTGTTATCAAACACATTGCCCGTATAGACACTTTCGTTTGAAAACATGAAATGCAGTCCGTACCTCAAGTTTTTTCTTGAGAGGTTTTTAAATAGGAAGCACTGCCTGCTTTTTTCGAGATAGATTCCATCTTTGTGTCCACTGATGTAGTTGTTTTTAACCCAGATTTCGCGAGAGCCCAGAAGGTGAATACCATCTCCCACCATTTCTTGGGAGGTGCTTCGGTTCGTGGTGAGTTTGTTGTGCTCGATAAGGCATCGGTTTGAGGCTTGGACATAGATTCCGAAATAATTGTTTTCGAATATGTTTTGCCGAATTACAGAGTCGTGACTCTGATATAAATGCACGGCGGCCACACTACGAATCTCGTCTTTGCCTGAATTGATGAATTTAAATCCTTCGATATGCACGTTTGATGCGTAGACAGCAACGAGCTCGCTTTTAAATTCGCCATCGAGGACAGGGCGCCCAACACCAATGAGCTGTATGGGTTTACGGATTTCCAAGAGGCCTTCGGTGTAATAGCCAGGATGCACGAGGATTCGGTCGAAATCTTGCGCCGCTTCTAAGGCGGTTTTTATAGTGGCGTAAGGTTTGCCTTGGCCAACTTCGAGCGTTCTAGAGAATGCAAAAAAGGGGAGTATGAGCAAAACATACAGAAATGGTTTCATGTGGTATTATTCAACAAGTTCAGCCTCGAGTTCAGCGGCCGCTTTTTGTGCCTGCTCAAGGTTTTCATAGGCTTGGGTATTCCCACCCATAGGGCTTTTTATGAGTCCGCCAGTAATTAGCGTGGCCTGGGAGGCTGGAATTATAGCGCCGGTTGGAAAATCAACGTAGTATTCGCTCGCGTTTTTCGTTTGCTCTTCATTTGAAGAGCGGTAGCCACGTAGGCACTTAATGTCGTCGAATTTGTATAAACGGCCCTTTTCAGTTTGGATCTGTGTCGCGTATTTCGCCTCGGTAATGGTCATTTTGCAATAGTCGCATTGGTCCTTACCAAGTTGAAACTCCGCTGGCCCTTCAGGCGCGCAAGAAAAGAGGAAAAATAGGGCAATTAATAAACTTAAATTAGATATAAATTTCATAGGTCAACTGATTTTTATTAAAGTTTCTGTGTTTTATTTCGTCGCATTTCAACTATAAGCAAGATAATCAAAATAGCGCCAACTCCCATCATTAAAATACCGCCGACGTTTGGATAGGACCAGACCTCAAAGTTTAGTAATTGTTTATAACCCAAGAGCGGCGGTTGGTAGGTCATGCCCGGCACGATGATAGCCGCGTGGGGATCCAGATTATGACCGTAGTCATGAAGCCAGCGCCAAAAGTCAAATACGAAACCTACTCCGAAAACCAGGTAAATAACCGTGGTTATATTAAGAAGGGTTCTACTTGCAAGTTTAGAGGATAAAAAGCATAGTAAGGCAAAAATACCCAATGCGTAGGGAAGTACTTTGAATTCCCAAAATTCATCGGCATGGATTTCTTTCATTCCAATGTAGTGGTTCAGGCCGTTTATGATTTCGTATTCCCCGCTCACTTTATTGGAGTGAATGAACATCGCAAGACCTTCAGGGTATTGGGGGGCATTGAGGTAGATAGACCAAATCGGAGTAAAGATTGAAATCAAAAGGGCAAGCCCACTTAGAATTAACAGCACGTGCGTGAGACGGTGTAGTGTTTTTGTTTTCATTTACGAATTGTATTAGTTCTGGAATTTAAGAGCCGTTAGGCACTTAAAATTCAGCTATTAAAAAAGGGCGGTTTTAACCGCCCTTTAGTTGTGAAGGTTATTTCAACTCCCCTTTTTTAGTGGGGCTTTGGGCGTTATCCTTCTTGTTATTAAGAGCGTAGGTCAGCGGTGTTGAGCTCCCTTTAGGAGAAACCCGGACATAGCCTTGCATTTCCTGGTGAAGTGCCGAACAGAAGTCGGTACAGTACATTGGGTACATGCCTGGTTTTTCTGGATTCCATTTGAGCGTGGCAGTCTCGCCCGGCATAATTAAGAGTTCTGCTGTTTTGGCGCCTTTGACCGCAAAGCCATGGGGCACATCCCAGTCTTGTTCAAGATTCGTGACGTGGAACAGGACTTCATCGCCCACTTTAATACCCTCGATGTTATCTGGGGCAAAATGCGATCGGATTGAAGTCATGTACACATGGACTGTATTTCCATCGCGCACGACCTTACTTTCCCCCTCGCCTTTTGTGGCATACGGGTGCTTGTTATCTTCAATTTTGTAGAATTTCACTTGGTCTTTGAGGAAGAGCTCTGCGGGTCCCGCCTGCGCGTAATGTGGCTCTCCATGGGTTGGGAAATCCAGGAGCAGCTGCATTTTATCGCCGCTAATATCGAAGAGCTGTGCTGAGTGCGCCAGTTCAGGTCCTGTTGGAAGGAATCGGTCTTTTGTGATTTTGTTATAAGCCACTAAATATTTTCCAAAAGGTTTGCTGCTGTCTCCACCAACAACCATAACGTGTCCTACAGAATAGAAAGTAGGTTGACGGTCTAGAACTTCTAGCGTTTCAATATTCCACTTTACAATTTCCGAAGAAACAAAGTGTGAAGTATAGGCGTTGCCTTTGCCGTCAAATTCAGTGTGCAGAGGGCCAAGGCCAGGCTTTTGAACTTCTCCGTGAAGGGCTGCTTCGTATTTAATAATCGGGATTCCTTCGAAATCTCCGGCGAAGTTTTTCTCCGCAATCGCTTTTTGGATTTTATCGAAACTAAATACTGGAATTAGGGCTGCAAGTTTCCCAGATCCCACAATATACTCCCCTGTTGGATCGACGTCGCAACCGTGAGGAGATTTAGGGCAAGGAATCAAATAGACCACATCCTTTAATTGGTCAGCAGTTAAAACGGTCACTTCTTTTTTAATGGTGGAAGTGGCTGTATGGGTTTGTTCATCCCATTTGTTATGAGCGTACTCAACAGGCATCTTTTTGCCTTTTCCTGCTTTAAGGTATTCTTCGGCTTTTTTCCAGTTTACAGCCATAATGAAGTCTTTATCATTTTGAGAGGCATTGACCTCAAGCAGCGTATTGGCCTGCTCTGTATTATAGCATGAGAAGAAGAACCAGCCGTGAGACTTTCCTTTACCGGCATGCGATAAATCGAAGTTGAATCCAGGGGCTTCAATTTGGAAGCTAATGTCCATTTCGCCTGTTTGTTGGTCAATTCCGATGAAGGTTAGGTAACCTTTAAAATTCTGTTTGAAGGACTCAATAGGGACATCTCCTTGTCCATCTGCTGGAACCGCAAAACGGGTCCCTGCCACCACATATTCAGAGTTTTCAGTTAAAAAGGGAGAAGAGTGATTTCCTGCAGAATTCGGAATTTCAATGATTTCGGTGGTTTTAAACGTTTTAAGGTCCAGTCTGGCCACACGTGGGGTATTATTCCCATTAGCAAAGAGCCAACGGCCGTCAATCTCACCCTTGGTTTGTGAAAGAGCCAAATGGTGAAGGTCATCCCAAGGGACAAACCCGTGCGAGGTCTCAAGCATAGGCTTGCTTTCTTCGCTGTAGCCGTAGCCATTCTCCGGGTTTACGGAAAAGACGGGAATGACTTTTAGGGTTCTTCCGCTAGGAAGCCCTACGACACTGATCTGGCCGTTGAATCCACCACTTACAAAGTTGTAGATTTCATCGTGTTCTCCTGGTGCCACGTACACTTTTTGTGCCGCGTCGCCTGAAACTGCATGTTTGGTACCTTTCGGCTTGCAAGCTGCAAACGATAGGGCTGCTAAGGCCAGCAGTCCGATTGTTTTGAATGTTCTCATAGTAATTAATTAGTTTTAGTTTTCTTTTGAAACTCAAAAGGGTGTGACCAAATGAGTTCTCTTTTTATTTGGCTCCATCAATTTCTCTCATGTATTCAAGAACTTCTCTGGCTTCATTGTCGGCAAGGGCTTGATTAGGCATTCTTACAAGGCAAAGTTCCAATTGTTTTTGTAATTCTGGATCGACATCAATCATTGGGTCAGGGTTTGAAATGAAGTTCATAATCCAGTGGGCGGTTTGTCTTTCTGTAACACCTTTCCAACCTGGTCCCACGAGTTTTTCGTCGGTCGTTTTATGGCATGACATGCATTTAACCTCAGCGATGCCTTTTCCTTTCGCAGCCAATTGCGGATCGAACGTGCTTATGTCGACATTTGACTGGTCATACTTTCCAATTCCTCGAGTCGGATCGTAATCCGAAGCACTTGGAGCGGCTGGTTCTTCTACTTGAGTTGACGTATTATCGGCTGTTGGAATAGAACTTTCCTTTTTGTCGCCACCACAAGCCACTAGGCTGAAGGTTAATAACATTACCGCAAAGAATTTTAAATTTTTCATAGATGATTTTATTTGTTTGTACCAAATTTAGTCAACTTTCATCTATGGTCTTTATGACTAGGGTCATATGTGTAACGTGACTTTTGTTATCTTTGTGGCAACTAATAAATTTCTATATTTGCATTCATAACCGTTACTAAAAACAACTAACTAATAAATTAAACGACTATGAAGAAAATTGCAATGGCAGTATTAATGGGCGCACTTGTGATTGCCTGTTCCAAAAAGACAGAGGATGCTGGAGTTGAAACGAATGTCATGCTTGAGGAGCCTGTTGCAGCTGCAGAAGCTGGACCTGCCCAACCGGAAGGACTTACATTAATTCAAGGAATGGATTGTCTAACGTGCCATAAGGAGGATGCTGCACTTATTGGACCTTCCTATAAAGAAGTTGCTGCAAAATATACGGATGCAGACAAGGACCTTTTAGCAAAACATATTATTGAGGGCAGCGTTGGAGTTTGGGGGCAAATCCCAATGACCCCGCACGCGGGTCTTAGCCAAGAGAATGCGATTAAGATGGTAGAATACATTTTGACATTGAAATAAAATAAGTAGAAATACCTATTGAAAGGCCTTGGGAAACCAAGGCCTTTTTGTTTTTAATTAAGACACGTCAGGCAGTGGCGGAGCTTCGATTGTGTCAAGTGGACTCTTAGATTTTGGGTGGTTTTCTGTCAATTTGTCCTATTTATTAAGTTGGTATATTTTTAGAGATTGAGACCTTGAAAAATATTCTAACAAAAAAATATACAGATAATGAGTAAAATAATTGGTATTGACCTTGGAACAACGAACTCTTGCGTTGCCGTAATGGAGGGAAAAGACCCCGTAGTAATTCCTAACGCAGAAGGGAAAAGAACAACGCCATCTATTGTGGCTTTCACTGAAGATGGAGAAAGAAAAGTAGGGGATCCTGCAAAAAGACAAGCAGTAACCAACCCAACAAAGACAATTAGTTCAATTAAGCGTTACATGGGAACGCACTTTTCAAAATTGGTCGGAGAAGACACTCACGTGCCTTACGATCTAGTGAAAGGAGCGAACGATTCTGTAAAAGTTAAAATTGACGATAGAGAATATACACCGCAAGAAATTTCTGCTATGACGCTTCAAAAAATGAAGAAAACAGCAGAGGATTATCTTGGACAAGAAGTAACCAGAGCCGTAATTACAGTGCCAGCGTACTTTAACGATGCACAAAGACAGGCGACTAAAGAAGCTGGAGAAATCGCTGGTTTAACTGTTGAACGTATCATTAACGAACCTACAGCCGCAGCCCTAGCTTATGGACTTGATAAAAGCCATAAGGATCAAAAAATTGCTGTTTACGACCTAGGTGGAGGGACGTTCGATATCTCAATCCTAGATTTAGGAGATGGTGTATTTGAAGTGTTATCCACAAATGGGGACACGCACCTTGGTGGAGATGACTTTGATAATGTAATTATTAATTGGCTTGCCGATGAGTTCAAGGCTGAAGAAGGTGTTGATCTTAAAGCAGACCCAATTGCTCTTCAGAGATTGAAAGAAGCTTCTGAGAAAGCCAAAGTCGAAGTTTCTGCAACGACTCAAACTGAAATCAACCTTCCTTATATTACGGCAACTGCTAGCGGCCCTAAGCACTTAGTGAAAACCTTGACTAGAGCTAAATTTGAGCAACTTTCTGAAGAATTGGTAAGACGCTCAATGGAGCCATGTAAAAAAGCGCTTTCTGATGCAGGACTTTCTGCAAGTGATATTGATGAAGTAATCTTAGTTGGAGGATCTACAAGAATTCCTAAGATTCAAGAAGAAGTTGAAAAATTCTTCGGTAAGAAACCATCAAAAGGTGTAAACCCTGATGAGGTTGTAGCAATCGGAGCCGCAATTCAAGGTGGTGTTCTAACAGGCGATGTGAAAGACGTACTTCTTTTAGACGTAACGCCACTTTCATTAGGAATTGAAACGATGGGTTCTGTGTTCACAAAACTTATTGAATCCAATACAACCATTCCAACAAAAAAATCAGAGGTCTTTTCTACAGCGTCTGACAATCAACCTGCCGTTAGTATTAGAGTAGGACAAGGTGAGCGTCCAATGTTTAACGACAATAAAGAAATTGGTCGATTTGATCTTGCTGATATTCCACCTGCACCTAGAGGCGTTCCACAAATTGAGGTAACTTTCGATATCGATGCCAATGGAATCTTAAGTGTTTCTGCAAAAGACAAAGGCACTGGTAAAGAACAGACAATTAAAATTCAAGCGAGTTCAGGACTTTCTGAAGAGGAAATCGAAAGAATGAAAAAAGAAGCCCAAGAGAACTCTGCTGCCGATTCAAAACGCAAAGAAGAAGCTGAAGCTGTTAATAAGGCAGATGCACTAATTTTCCAAACGGAGAAGCAATTGAAAGAGTTTGGTGACAAATTATCTGCAGATAAAAAAGCGGGAATCGAAACGGCATTAGCGGAATTGAAAGCAGCTTATGAAACCAAGGATCTTGACGCAATGAAATCGAAAACGGAAGCTTTAGACGCGGCATGGACTGCGGCATCAGAAGAGCTTTATAGTGCTCAAGCTGGCGCCCAAGGGGAGGCTGGTGATGCACAACAGAATCAAGGACCGTCTTCAGAAGATGATGTTCAGGACGCAGATTTTGAAGAAGTGAAATAATTGGTTATTAATATCAATTTTTAATAAGCAATAAAACGCTGTAAATATAACATTTACAGCGTTTTTTAATTTTTTTTCTTTTTTGTTTTTACGCTATTTTAATCGTTCTTTATCATACATTTGTACCAGGATATAACAGCAGAATGTTTGGGAATGGAAAGAGGAATTTCGGGTTCAAAAGCAAGATTAGAAGCCATACAATTCAAAATCAAGAAAAAGGAAGAATATCTGAAAATTCTCGAAGAACGCAAGAGCAAAATACAAACGGAAACAAGCCACGAGAAATTTGAGGAACTGATTATTAAAGAACCGGATTTTTTAGGATTTCAAAGAATGAAAACCGAAAAAACACTGATGAATATGGAGAAAATATTTAAAGCTCAGAAAGTTCAACTTTTAAAAAACAAAACAGATTTAGAAGCCAAAACGAAACAGATTGCCGAATTCTCTACAAAAAATGAAAGTTTAAAAAAAGAGGTACAGTTTTAGAAAAGCAAAAATACCACTCTGCTGACCAATGAAAGCGTTTTTGTTGTTGAAAAGAAAAAATATCTGGATTCGGTAAAGAGTACTTTGGAGAAAGCAATCAAATTTGAAAGACTAATACAACCTTATTTAAGGATAGGTAACAGAAAGCAATTGATAGATAGGTTGAGCAAAATAAGTAAAAAAGTATCAAAAGACAACAATATTCCTTTCTCTGCATTCGACGAAATCTTTAAAAGTCCGGATGATGTTGCTCAACTTTTCACACTCTTGTGTTTTGGTAGTGAGCAAAAGAGAATTACATCAACGAAAGAGAGTAATCAAATCGAAGAACAGAAAGAACCTGAAAAAAGAAGAGGGTTAATGAGGTAAAAGGTTTGATGTTTTTTTATAAATTCACTAAAAAAGCAATCTTTCAATGCTATATACAATAAAGGCTTTCAAACTAATTCAAATTTTTGATTGTAAAATTAAAAAAAGAAATGTATATTAGCCAATTCAAATAGAAAAACTATGTTTAGTCAATTACATCGTCATCATTTTCATACTTGCACTCAAGCGAGCTGAGAATGATATGCTGTAAAGTCAAAATATCTAATCCCGTTTGAGTAAATCATACGGGATTTTTCTTTTTTTTAGATTTTTCTATCGGTAAGGTTTGCTCAAACATTAATAATTAAAAAATGAGTAAACTTAAAATTGCCGTCCAAAAAAGCGGCAGACTTAGTGAGAAATCACTTCAATTATTGGAAGAATGTGGAATTAAATTTCCGAATGGTGGCGGTAAACTTATTACCGAAGCTACCAATTTTCCAGTTCAGATTCTTTTTTTACGAGATGATGATATCCCACAATATGTAGAACAAAAAGTAGCCGATATTGGTATTGTAGGCGAGAATGTACTGATTGAAAGCACAAAGAAAATTAATATTGTCGAAAAATTAGGATTTTCTTCTTGCCGATTAAGTTTAGCTGTACCTAAAGAAGCAGAATACCAAGGGTTGGAGTTCTTCAAAAATAAGCGAATCGCAACCTCGTATCCCAATATTTTATCTGAATATTTCCAAGATCAAAAAATCGCTGTCAGTATCGAAGTTATTTCCGGAAGTGTGGAGATAG
The DNA here is from genome assembly GCA_002319955.1 of Flavobacteriales bacterium UBA1694. Lineage (GTDB taxonomy): Bacteria > Bacteroidota > Bacteroidia > Flavobacteriales > Weeksellaceae > Planobacterium_A. The sequence goes on along the minus strand of DCJS01000025.1, from coordinate 50,852 downwards.
CTCCAGGCATTGGATTATCAGATGGTATTTGTGATATTGTAAGCAGCGGAAGTACCTTATTGTCAAACGGTCTTAAAGAAGTTGAAAAAGTACTCGATAGTCAGGCCGTTCTAGTCGCAAGTGAAGATTTAGATCTTGAAAAGCAACAAATCCTTCAAAAACTTCTTTTCAGGATTCAATCGGTTCGAAAAGCCAAAGAAAACAAATACATTTTGCTGAATGTTCCAAATCCAAAATTGGATAAAATAAAAGCCATTCTTCCAGGAATGAACAGCCCTACGATTCTTCCGCTTGCAAAAGAAGGCTGGAGCAGCTTACACTCAGTGATTAGTGAAGATAAATTTTGGGATGTTATAGATGAATTAAAAGTAGCCGGAGCCGAAGGTATTTTAGTTGTCCCAATCGAAAAAATGATTATTTAATTACAGCTAAAATCCATAAAATGAGGCAATATAATTATCCAGATCTATACGAATGGAGATCTTTATGTCAACGACCTGTTTTACGTTCTGAAGATTTAGATGAAAAGGTACAATACATCATCAATCGGGTAAAAAACGATGGTGATCAAGCTATTAAAGAATTTGCTTTGCAATTTGACAAGGTCAGTTTAGAAAATATAAAAATAAGCTTCAGTGAAATTGAATTGGCAAAGTCACAGATTTCTGATGAACTGAAACTAGCAATTTCAACTGCGTCCGACAATATTCTCAAATTTCATACTTCACAAAAGGTGTTGGAAACACCTGTTGAAACAATGGAAGGAATAACTTGTTGGAGAAAAAATGTAGCCATTGAAAATGTTGGTTTATACATTCCGGGAGGTTCTGCACCATTATTTTCTACGATTTTGATGTTGGGAATTCCTGCTTTAATTGCAGGCTGCAAACGCATCGTATTGTGTACTCCTTGTGATAAAAATGGTATAATCAACCCAGCAGTTTTATATACCGCATCCTTTTTGGGAATTGATGAAATCTACAAAATTGGAGGAGCTCAAGCCATTGCTGCTTTGGCTTACGGAACGCAAAGTATTCCAAAGGTGGATAAAATTTTCGGACCCGGAAATCAGTATGTGACCAAAGCAAAGGAACTCGTTCAGAAAAACGGTATTGCCATTGATTTACCTGCGGGGCCAAGTGAAGTTTTAATTATTGCCGACCAAAATGCAGATGCTGATTTTATTGTGGCAGATTTGCTTTCACAGGCAGAACACGGAACCGATAGCCAAGTAGTTTTAGTAACAAATAATCAGCCTTTGATTGAAAAAGTCAATCTCGCTTTGAAAGAACAATTAATCGTTTTACCTAAAGCTGAATTAGCTAAAAAAACATTGGAAAACAGTTTTTCCGTGGTGCTAAACTCTTTAGATGAATGTATCAAATTCAGTAATATTTATGCTCCTGAACACTTGATTTTGGCTGTAGATAATGCCACAGATTATTGTGATGAAATACAGAATGCAGGTTCTGTTTTTCTTGGAAATTATTCGTGTGAAAGTGCTGGAGATTATGCAAGTGGAACCAACCATACTTTACCAACCAATGGTTATGCAAAAAGCTATAGTGGCGTTTCGTACGATTCTTTTGTAAAGAAAATTACCTTCCAAAACATTACTCCAAAAGGTTTACAAAACATCGGAAAAACCATCGAAATAATGGCTGAAGCAGAACAACTAATCGCTCACAAAAATGCGGTTTCTATTCGTCTTAAAAAATTAAACAATGACTAATATCACTCAACTTATCAGAAAAAACATTCTCAATCTTGCTCCTTATTCGAGTGCGAGAGAGGAATATACAGGAAAAGAAGGTGTGTTTTTGGATGCAAACGAAAATCCATTCGGAACATACAATCGTTATCCTGACCCTTATCAGTCCGCTTTGAAACAACGATTATCAGAAATCAAGAATATTTCGCCTAATCAAATTTTTATCGGAAACGGAAGTGATGAAGTGATTGATATTGCTTTTCGAATATTTTGCGAACCTAATAAAGACAAGGCTTTTACTTTTTCTCCCTCTTATGGAATGTATGAAGTTTCAGCCAATATCAATGCGGTTGAACTCATAGAACTGTCTTTAGATGCAGATTTTCAAATAGACAGAAAAGCCGTCGAACCCTATTTTTCAGACACAAATTTGAAATTGATTTTTATCTGTTCTCCCAACAATCCGTCAGGCAATCTTTTGAAATCAGAAGACATCGAATTTATCTTACAAAATTTCAAGGGAATTGTGATTGTAGATGAGGCTTATATTGATTTTTGTGATCAACCATCGTTTCTTAAAAAAATAAGAAAGTATCCGAATCTGATTGTTAGCCAAACATTGAGTAAAGCTTGGGGATTAGCGGGAATTCGTTTGGGAATTGCTTATATGAACGAAAACATTTTATCGTATTACAACAAAGTAAAAGCTCCATACAATGTAAGTTCCATAAATCAGAAAACTGCTTTGGAAACACTCAACAATATCGGTAAATATGAGCAAAAACGAAACGAAATTCTTTCAGAAAAGATCAAACTCATCAGCGAATTACAGAATCTAAAAATTGTTCGAAAAATCTATCCGTCAGATGCAAATTTTTTACTCATTGAAGTCGATAGTGCTAACGAATTGTATGACTGGCTGATAGAAAAACAAATAATCATCCGAAACAGAAATTCAGTTATTTCAAATTGTGTACGAATTACAGTTGGAACACAAGAAGAAAATCAAAGATTAATAGACGAATTAAAACAACTAAGCAATGACTAAAAAAGTATTATTTATAGACAGAGACGGCACGATTATCAAAGAACCAGAGGACTTTCAGATTGATAGTTTTGAGAAATTGGAATTTTTGCCATATGTCATTAGTTGCTTGTCAAAAATCGCTCGTGAATTGGATTTTGATTTGGTAATGGTGAGTAATCAGGACGGACTAGGGACAGATTCTTTCCCTGAGGACACCTTTTATCCAGTACAGAATCTCATTATTCAGATCCTAAAAGATGAAGGAGTGATTTTCAAAGATATTTATATCGATTCGTCTTTTGAACACGAAAACAAACCTACCCGTAAACCGGGAACAGGGATGTTGAGCAAATACATTTATGGGAATTATGATTTGGAGAATTCCTATGTGCTTGGAGACCGAAAAACCGATGTGCGATTGGCTGAAAATTTAGGTGCAAAATCAATTTTTATAAGTGATGATAATTCTATCAATGCAACACTCACTACAACCGATTGGAACAAAATTTACCAATATTTGAAAGCACAACCGAGGATTGGAATGACCCAACGTAAAACATTGGAAACCGATATTTTTGTTGAAGTGAATTTAGATGGAAGTGGAAAATCTGGTATTCATACAGGTTTGCCTTTTTTTGACCATATGTTGGAGCAGATTTCCAAACATGGAAATTTAGATTTGAACATTCAGGTCAAAGGTGATTTGGAAATAGATGAACATCATACGATTGAAGATACAGCCATTGCTTTTGGAGATGCATTTTTACAGGCTTTAGGAAGTAAAAAAGCTATTGAGCGTTATGGTTTTTTATTACCGATGGATGATTGTTTGGCTCAGGTAGCAATTGATTTTGGAGGTCGTCCCTGGTTGGTTTGGGAAGCAGAGTTTAAACGTGAAAAAATTGGAGATATGCCAACAGAAATGTTCTATCATTTTTTTAAATCATTTAGCGATCAGGCTAGATGCAATCTGAACATTAAAGCTGAAGGGGATAACGAACACCACAAAATCGAATCTATTTTCAAAGCTTTTGCAAAAGCTATAAAAATGGCTGTGAGCAATACAGAAAATTTTAATATTCCAAGCACGAAAGGTACATTATGATAGCTATTTTAAAATACAATGCGGGAAATACCACCTCGGTAGAAAACGCAATAAAAAGGTTAGGATATTCAACATTGGTAACAGATGATGTTTCGCTTTTGAAATCAGCTGAAAAAGTAATCTTTCCAGGAGTTGGCGAAGCGAGTTCAGCCATGAATTATTTACGAGAAAGAAATTTAGAAAAAGTATTGAAATCCTTGACACAACCTGTTTTGGGAATTTGTTTGGGTATGCAATTGTTATGTGAATCTTCTGAAGAAGGTAATACAGAAGGCTTGGGGATTTTCAAAACGAAAGTTCGAAAGTTCCCGGCAGAAAATATTGTACCACATATGGGTTGGAATAATTTCACTTCTGTAAGAGGAGATTTGTTTCAGCATATCTCAATTGAAAACGATTGCTATTTTGTACATAGTTATTATGCAGAATTATGTTCAGAAACAATTGCTACAACTGATTATATTTTGCCATTTAGTGCTGCTTTAAAAAAAGATAATTTTTATGCAACACAATTTCACCCTGAAAAATCTGCCAATTTTGGTTTAACAATTTTAAAAAATTTTCTTGAATTATGAGAATAATCCCAGCTATAGACATTATTGACGGAAAATGTGTCCGTTTGACAAAAGGTGATTACAACCAACAAAAAACCTACAACGAAAATCCGTTGGAAGTAGCCAAAATGTTTGAAGATTTTGGAATCAAGTATTTACATGTAGTGGATTTGGATGGCGCAAAAGCAAAACAAATTATCAATTACAAAGCATTGGAAACATTAGCAACAAAGACCAATTTGAATATCGATTTTGGAGGAGGAATTAAATATTTACAAGATGTAGAAACCGCTTTCAGTGCAGGAGCAAAACAAATAACTGTTGGAAGTATTGCTGTCCAAAAACCGGAACTGATGTTGGAATGGCTAAACCAATATGCAGCAGAGAAAATTATTTTGGGTGCAGACTGTAAAAATCGAAAAATCGCTACTAATGGTTGGCTCGAAAGTAGTGAATTAGATGTTTTGTCATTCATTCAAGAATATGAAAAAAATGGAGCCAAATACAGTATTGTAACCGACATCGACAAAGACGGAATGTTGGCTGGACCATCGTTTGAATTGTATGAAGAGGTTCTTTCTCAATCAAAGATCAGCTTAATTGCAAGTGGAGGCATTACAACTATCGAAGATGTTATAAAACTAAAAGAAATGGGTTGCGAAGGAGCAATTATCGGAAAAGCAATTTATGAAGGAACTATTAAACTAAAAGAACTTTCAGAATTATGCTGAAGAAAAGAATTATTCCGTGTTTGGATATCAAACACGGACGGACTGTAAAGGGAGTAAATTTTGAAGATATTCAAGATGCAGGAGATCCGATAGAACTCGCTCAACGTTATGTTCAGGAAGGAGCAGATGAATTGGTTTTTCTGGATATCACAGCGACAATTGAAAAACGAAAAACACTTTCGGAATTGGTTACACATATCGCTTCGGAAATCAATATTCCGTTTACAGTTGGAGGAGGAATTAACAGTTTGGAAGATGCGAAAAACATTATCAATGCCGGTGCAGACAAGATAAGTATCAATTCATCTGCTATTCTAAATCCTGAACTTATCACTGAAATTGCCAATGAATTCGGAAATCAATGTGTAGTTTTGGCTATCGATACCAAATTTGTTGATGATAAATGGATGGTTTTCCGAAGTGGAGGGAAAATCGCCACAGGACTCAATGCAATTGATTGGGCTAAAAAAGGAGTTTTGCTTGGAGCAGGTGAAATTTTGCTGACTTCTATGAATAATGACGGAACCAAAGCGGGTTTTGCATTAGACATCACAAAACAAATTTCAGAAAATGTTTCTGTTCCGGTTATTGCTTCAGGAGGAGCCGGAACAATGCAACACTTTTCAGATGTTTTTAACGAAACGAAAGCTACCGGCGCTTTAGCTGCAAGTGTTTTTCACTACGGACAAATTCCCATTCCAACATTTAAACAATTTTTAAACGAACAAAATATTTCTGTACGATTATGAATATAGATTTTAATAAAGGAAACGGGCTTATTCCCGTAATTATTCAAGATAAAATAACTCTTCAGGTTTTAATGCTTGGGTATATGAATGAAAAAGCCTACAACAAAACGGTTTCGGAACAAAAAGTGACTTTTTTTAGCCGAACCAAAAACCGACTATGGACAAAAGGAGAATCTTCAGGAAATTTTTTGCAAGTAAAAAACATTCAACTTGATTGTGATGATGATACCTTACTCATTCAGGTGAAACCAGATGGACCAACTTGTCATACAGGATCGGTTTCTTGTTTTAACACCAAAACTTCAAAAGGTTTTTTGTATCAGTTAGAACAAACCATTCATGAACGAATCAATGAAAATATCGAAACTTCTTATACCAACAAATTATACCAAAGAGGCATCAACAAAGTAGCTCAAAAAGTAGGCGAAGAAGCTGTCGAACTGGTCATCGAAGCGAAAGATAATAATACAGATTTATTCAAAAATGAAGCTGCGGATTTATTGTATCACTTTTTGATTCTTTTGAAAGCTAAAGGAGTTACATTGAATGAAGTTGAAGTTATATTAAAAGAAAGAACTTAAAAGATATTTGAGGATATATAACTAATAGTAAAACCTTCTTAATATGTTAATAAATTAAATATAATAGATTTTCTGCTTTCAAAGCAGGAAGTGATTTTTGCTATTCCCAAATTGTTGTTTTTAAAATGAGTAAATTCGGATTTAATATCTTTCCACTGCTTAATGTCAAATTTTACTTCATTAGAATATCCATCTTTGATATATGCCATAGGAATAAAAGAAACCTCAAGGCTATCTTCTATGTTATTTTTGGGATTGATTTGAAAAACGGTTCGCCATCGCACCCACTCCCAAGTCCCCGGTATGTCAAAGGGTATCTCCTCGTCAATACATTTTACGGTTCCTTCGTCGAACTTCTCGTAATATGATTTATGGAATGGTTTGTATTCTGTTTACAAAGATTATTTTTGTCACAAATATTTAGTTTTTTTGTGACAGAATGTAATAATTAAAAAAAACGTAACCAATAAAAACGTTCGTTATTTCAATCATTTTAATTATTTTTGTATGAGATAACAATCATTTAAAGTGAAAAAGCAAATTCTTTTACCCAAACACACTGCTCTTTTAGAGCAAATGGGCGAGAACATAAAATTAGCCCGAAAGCGTAGAAAGCTAACGGCAATACAGGTTGCCGAGCGTGCAGGTATTGCTCGTTCTACGTTATATTTAGTAGAAAAAGGTGATAGTAGCGTGGCAATGGGTGCATATTTTAATGTATTACGTGTATTGGGATTGCAAAACGATCTTTTGAAATTGGCAGCTGATGATGAATTGGGCAGGAAACTACAAGATTTAGATCTATTATAAAATGGCAACAAATAAAACCGACATCTATGTTTATGCACACTGGCTTGGATTAGCTGAACCGGTGTTATTAGGTATTTTGTCTGCACATCAAGCTAAAGGACGAAAGGCTTTTAGTTTTGAATATGACAAAAATTGGTTAAAATCCAATGCTCAAAGATTGATTGATCCAGATATTCAATTTTATTCCGGACAACAATTTCCAAATAATAAAGAGAATTTCGGAATTTTCTTAGACAGTATGCCCGATACTTGGGGACGAACATTAATGAAGCGTCGTGAAATTCAGTTAGCCAAATCGAAAGGCAAAAATCCTAAAACACTGTATGATATTGACTATTTATTGGGTGTTTTTGACGAAACAAGAATGGGCGCATTTCGGTTTAAATTGAATCCTGATGGAGATTTTTGGATAATGATTCCGAAAAATCTACACCTCCTTGGTCAACGGTTAGGGATTTGCAGCAAGCAGTTGTTCATTACGAAAATGATACGGATAATGAAGCAATAAATAAATCGTTGAAAGTACTTATTGCACCAGGATCTTCCTTGGGCGGTGCAAGACCCAAAGCCAACATTTTAGATGATAAGAATCAACTTTGGATTGCGAAATTCCCTTCCAAAAATGATACAATTGATAAAGCTGCTTGGGAATATTTAACCTACCAATTAGCAATAAAAGCAGGAATCGAAATGGCGGTATGTAAAATTGAAAAAGTAAGTGGAACTTATCACACCTTTTTTACCAAACGCTTTGATCGGGTCAATCAGGAAAGAATTCATTTTTCATCGGCAATGACGATGACTGAAAACAATGAAGACACTATTAAAAGTCAACCAGCAAGTTATTTGGATATAGTAGAATTTATTCAGAATTATGGTTGTAAGGTTAATGAAAATCTGCATCAATTGTGGAGAAGAATTGTTTTTAATATCGCCGTTTCTAATACGGACGACCATCTTCGCAATCATGGATTCATTTTGAACAATGAAGGTTGGGTGTTATCTCCAGCTTATGATTTAAACCCTTCCATTGATAAAGATGGTTTGGCTTTAAATATTGATATGGATAATAATGAGTTAGATTTTGAATTAGCTAAAAGCGTAGGAGATTTTTTCAGATTAAATCAATCTGAAATGAACAACATATTGGGAGAAGTTTTCACTTCGGTAAAACAATGGAAAGAAGTTGCTCATAAAATTGGTATTTCACGATCAGAACAAGAGTTAATGCAGGCTGCTTTCAGATTTATTTAAGTTAGAAACTCCATATTTCTTTTATTCTCATCGGCAAAAAGGATTCTTTAAAACTTAAAACCTATCATATATTTGCCGATAACGTTATGTTTTTATTGTCAAGTTATAATCCTAATTTTGTATCTTATTTGTACAATAAAAATATAAATATCTGATAATCAAATATGATTGTTTTTGAAGAAGTAAAATAAATGCAACCATAATCGACTAGCATCGATTAACAATAATTGATAAAACGCTGTAAACTTAAAGTTCACAGCGTTTTTTTTGTTTTGGCACCTAGAATTTTCTGAATAGCTTTTCAACTTACACAGTTTTTGGGATAGTGTCAATTTTTGCTATCGCAGAATGGTCTATAAATTAGATTTTTTCTTTTCATAGGCACTTTTTGCATAAACGGTGATACAGGCTGCCAGAACAAACGGAAACGTGAGTTGTATGAGATTAAACTTTGCCATTAGGACGCTTATGATAAGGGATAGCAAGACAGAAGTCAACACCCAAATGCCATCTCTGATTTTCTTTCCAGCAAATACAAGGGCACATAATACGGCATTGTAGCTGAACAGTCCAATGCCTATTTCGCTAATCGACACACCGAGTTTGGTGGCAATGCCTGCAGATACAATACCCCCGGCAAGTCCATACAGAGCAGACCTTGGGGAGCTAACAAATACAGCGATGAAGAAGAGTAATCCGGATACAAATTTGTCCTGAAAAATCACTTGTCCGTACCCTTTGAACGCAAAAGTAAAATCACCTAATTCTGAGGTGCTCACGGGAGATGGGCCTTTCATTAACTCAGGAAAATACTGGTGCGCACAATAGAGCAGTACCCAAGTGATGAGCACAAAGGGAAGTGTGAAGGCCGGTACTTTACGATTAATAAAAAAGTGTTGTAGGACTGAGGCCAGTACCGAGCCGATGAGGATAAATACCCAACTCAAAAATTCGGACTTAAAAAAAAGCATGACACCCACCCCTACTAATGCAGCGCTAAAGCCGTAAAGGCCTTTGTCAATGTCCGTCTTGTCATAATTCAACACTAAAGCCGTGAGCGTCCCACAGACCGTGGCAAGAAGTGCCGCAGCACCCATTGTAAATGAACCATAGAAAATGCCAATTAAAAATAGAAACCCTGTCACACGGTTCTCTTGAAGCATTATTTGCCCTAGACCTTTCAATATGGCGCTTATAAAAGACGTGGTGCTTTCACCCAGTGCTTTCTTAGTTTCTATTTTTCGTGTCATATCTTTGGTTTCGTGCTTTAAT
>DCJS01000025.1:15997-40980 GCA_002319955.1 Flavobacteriales bacterium UBA1694 | reverse complement strand
CCATTTTAATCCCATCGTAAGTGGGGACGAGTTACAGTAAGTAGGATACAGATTCTTTGAGAGGATTTCCAAAAGTCGATGGCAATTAAGTCGATGGATTCATTTGGAAATAGATACTTTTGCAATTCACAAAAAATAGAACCCATGTTTTCAAAACTAATCGTACACCGAATCGGAAATAAAATTAATGGAGAGGCTTTAAATCTTGCCACATCACCACTTGAACTTGATGAAGGTATGGACGAAACACTTATGGATTTTTTCATGAAAGGATTTAAGAGTGACGAGCAGTTTCAATTTTATAGTGATTCGTACTTGGAACATAATGCGGTCTATTCTGCAGCTAACCAGATTTTCAAAGATCCATCGTCCTTTGTGGAGTCTAGTGAACTGATCGCAACGCATTTATTTGAGGCTGCTCAGAATCCAAGGATCCAAGGCGGCGATTTGTTCGTTTGCTATTTTGAGCGTGATCAAGAAGATGAAACTTCAGTGGCGAAAATTGGTATTTTTAAAACTGAAAACAAGCTGCCATTTTTGAAAATTCACTCCTTAGAGGAACCATTTGAACTGGAAAAGGATTACGGTATTGGGCTGACCAAGTTAGATAAAGGTTGTGTGATTTATAATGTGGATTCGGAGTTGGGGTATGCGGTTTCCGTGCTTGATCAAAATAAGAACGGCGACGAGTACTATTGGTTTGAAGATTTTCTCAAGGTAAAGCAGCGCAGCGATGCGTATTTTCATACGCAAGAGACCCTTTCTGTTTACAAAGATTTCGTCACCAAACAATTGCCACAAGAATTTGAGATTTCGAAGGCTGATCAAGCCGACTTTTTGAACAAATCGATTTCTTTTTTCAAGGACCGGGAGGAATTCGTATTTGAAGATTTCACCGCCACGGTCCTAGAGGATCAGAATGTGATTGAAAGTTTCGTGAATTTCAAGACCGATTATGAGCAGGATCTTCAGGTCTCTATTGCGGAGGATTTCGTGATAAATGAGTCGGCTGTAAAGAAGAATGCCCGGTATTTCAAAAGTGTGATAAAGCTTGATAAAAATTTTCATATCTACGTTCATGGCGACCGAAAGCTCATTGAGACGGGTCAGGATGAGAAAGGCAAGTACTACCGTTTGTATTTTGAAGAGGAAAAGTAAAAGCATTTGGCGCCTTGGCCTATTGCTTTTTAATTTCACGTCGTAGAATTGCGTAAAATCTAAGTTATTAGTAAATTTGGGTTCCTTAATGCATTCTCATACGATTTGAGATAAGGCTCGAAAGTAAAATCAATTAAATTATATAATATTATGAAAGTAACGGTTGTAGGTGCTGGCGCTGTAGGTGCTAGCTGTGCGGAGTACATTGCGATGAAGAATTTTTGTTCTGAAGTAGTGCTTGTGGATATTAAAGAAGGATTTGCCGAGGGCAAGGCCATGGATTTAATGCAAACCGCATCCCTAAATGGGTTTGACACTAAGATCGTCGGTACCACAGGAGATTACAGTCAAACTGCTAATTCAGACATCGCGGTCATAACCTCTGGGATTCCAAGAAAACCAGGAATGACTCGTGAAGAGTTAATTGGAATAAACGCTGGAATCGTGGGAGAGGTCACCAAGAATCTAATCGCCCATTCTCCAAACGTTATTCTTATTATTGTGTCCAATCCGATGGATACGATGGCTTATTTGGTTCATAAAACCTCAGGTCTTCCAAAGAACCGCGTTATTGGTATGGGTGGAGCCCTAGATAGCGCACGCTTCAAATATAGACTAGCTCAGGCTTTAGACGCTCCTATTTCAGATGTTGATGGAATGGTCATTGCAGCGCATAGCGATACAGGAATGCTTCCTCTAGTGAGTAAAGCGACTAGAAACGGTGTCCCTGTGAGCGAGTTCTTAAGTCAAGATCAGGTTGATTTCGTTGTTGAAGAAACCAAAGTGGGTGGAGCGACCTTAACCAAATTGTTGGGGACTTCTGCTTGGTATGCACCGGGTGCGGCGGTCTCAGTGATGGTTCAGGCAATTGCTTGCGATCAGAAAAAAATGATTCCATGTTCACTTTTACTAGAAGGAGAGTATGGTCAAAACGATATTTGTTTAGGCGTGCCTGCCATAATTGGAAAAAATGGGGTTGAACAAATTGTTGACATTCCATTAAGCGCGGCAGAACAAGAAAAATTTAGCGAAGCTGCAGACGCTGTAAGAGCGGTAAATAGCGACCTTAAGTTCTAAGCTTAAAGATCTTACAGAACTAAAAAGCCACTCATTTTGAGTGGCTTTTTAGCATTCTAAAGGTGTCGGTGTTTAGAATTTATTTTCTACTTCGGCTGCTTTAAGCAGCATTGGATGGATGTCGGTGTTACGCATAAAGGGTTTCATAAGATCACTACCAGGTCCGTACATGGCTAATTCTACATAGTCAGAAGAGTGGTCCATACTGATCCAACTCGTTGAGGTGAACTCTTGTTGAAGTTCAGCAAGAAGCCTAAAGGGAAGTTTTCGTGGATTATAGACGCCGTCTTCGTATTCTGCGTTTTGGTAATAGCTATGAAGCTCTTTTGCCTTTTGCGTGCTGATCTTATAGCCGGCATTCGCCTGTGAAATTCGGGCTTGAATAGTTTCAATGGAATCATTCTTCTGAATGCCTTGGAGAATCCATTCATTTGTATGCGCAAATCCTTGGATGCGATCAAAATTTTCATTTGCCTTACTGCCGTAAACTAAACCAGGGTTTGCATTGCCATGGTCTGAGGTAATGACCACCAAAGTGTTTTTGTCTTTCGATGCGAAATCGAGCGCGACCTTTACAGCCTCATCAAAGGCTAATTGATCGTAGAGAAGTCCTGTAATATCATTTGCGTGCGCGGCCCAATCGACTTTACCTGCTTCTACTTGCATGACAAAACCCGCTGGGTGGTCTTTCATTTGATCAATCCCTTTTTGTGTCATTTCGGCAAGTGTAGGCACTTCTGCTTGAAAAGTTTTGTCACTTTTCTGGTCGGCGCTATAGGGTAGGCCATCGTCAGCGAAAGTCGCTAATAGTGGTTTGTTCTTTGGTGCTTTTAACATTTGGTCCCTAGAGCGTGCAACACTGTAGCCTTTCTCTTCGAACTTTTTATAAACGTCCTTTTTGTCATCGCGCTTCTCTTTATCAAAATAGCGATTTCCTCCTCCCATCATGACATCGAAGTTTAAGTCGACATACAGTTCTGCGATGTCTTCTTGTGCGTTACGACTTTTTATCGCAACACTGAATCCTGCAGGTGTGGCGTGGGTAATTGGAACGGTTGTTACACATCCTACCTTTTTGCCAGATTTTTTGAATTTTTGAAGTATTGGCAGGTGGGCTTCTCCGTTTGGTCCAATATTAAGACTGCCGTTATTAACCCGGTGTCCACCACCCCATGAGGAACTCGCGGCCGCCGAATCGGTTATAATGGCGTTCGCTGAGGCCATATCCATTAGACCTCGGTTCACAAGTCCGGACTCGTAAAGGGCAATCCAATTTGAGGCCCGACCATTCTTTCTGCGGTTATATAAATCGGCCATGGCGAGCGTGCCGCTACTCATCCCATCACTTACAAGAAAGATAATGTTCTTTGCTTTTTGTTTTCCAAAAGCCTCCCTCAACTTGCCCGCCTTCAGGCCGGTTGGGGTTAAGAGTAAACCGCCAAGTGCGAGTGAACCACCCCTTAAAAAATCGCGTCTTTTCATTGTTTTTTTACTTTTTCAAATTTAAACAATGTAAGTTTAACAGCATGTGAATTTTACGTTTTTGCCCTGAAAATCGAGCTTTTTACATTAAATTTGCTTAAAAATTTCACTATGCGTAGTTCATTTAAACTTTTTTTTCTTGGCTTTTTCATGAGCCTAAGTCTCCATGCTCAAGTGGCTAATACCACGAAAGTGCCTGCAGCAAAGTTGGTTGTAGGCCTTGTGGTTGATCAAATGCGATGGGATTACTTAACCCGCTATCAAGATCACTACGGCACTGAGGGCTTTAACCGCATGCTTTCTCAGGGCTTTAGTTTTAGTAACGTCATGATTGATTATCTTCCAACAGTAACGGCCTTAGGTCATACGTCGGTCTATACAGGGTCCGTACCTTCGATCCACGGCATTGCGGGCAACGACTGGATCGAACGCAGTAGCGGTAAAACGATTTACTGTACCACCGACACCAGTGTCAAAGGGGTGGGTACAAGTTCGGAAAAGATTGGGGGGCATTCCCCTCACAACCTGATGAGCACAACCATCACAGACCAATTGGGAATAGCAACCAACTTTAGATCAAAAGTCGTCGGTGTTTCTTTGAAAGACCGGGCATCGATACTTCCTGCAGGGCACAATCCCACCGGGGCGTTTTGGTTTGATGAAGGGAATGGAAATTTCGTGACCAGTTCTTACTACATGACTGAGCTCCCAAAGTGGCTTCAAGAGTTTAATGCAAAAAACCATGCGCGTGAGCTTGTCTCGAAAGGCTGGAATCTTCTTAAGGATCCAAGCAAGTACCGTGAAAGTACGCGAGACAATGCCCCATGGGAAGGCCTTCTAGGGAGTGCGAGCACCCCAACTTTTCCCTACAAAGGGCTTTTAGCTGATTTCGATAAAGATAAAAATGTGATTCGCAGCACTCCATTTGGAAACACCCTGACATTAATGGCTGCCAGTGCGGCAGTGGATGGCTACGCTTTGGGAGCGGACGCAGACGCGGACTTTTTAGTCGTGAATCTAGCCTCAACAGACTATGTAGGACATAAATTTGGACCCAATTCAATGGAGGTTCAAGACACCTATATAAGACTGGATCAAGACCTTGCTGAATTTTTTAAAACCCTTGACCGCAAAGTCGGAAAGGATAATTACTTAGTCTTTTTAACCGCAGATCACGGAGCAGCTCATGCTGAGGGGTATATGAAAGAGAATAAGCTTAAAGGGGGATTTTATGATGTAGACTTAGTGTCGAGTTTAAAAGGCGCGTTGCAACAGAAGTTTGGACAGACAGACCTTCTTTTAGGCCTTGAAAATTATCAAATCTATTTAAATAAGGGCGCCATTAAAGCAAATGATCTGGACTCTGATGATGTGAGTGAGTTTATCGTGGACTGGCTGAATCAAGATAAGCGTGTTTTATACGCAGTTCAACTTAAGGAAGTCGGTGAATCGCCAATTCCTCAGCCGATCAAATCAAGAATCATCAACGGGTACCATTGGCAGCGAAGCGGCGATATTCAAATCGTAACTCAAGACGGTCTTTTGCCTTCGTATTCTAAAACAGGCACCACGCACAGCGTCTGGAATTCTTACGATTCGCACATTCCTTTGGTATTCATGGGAACGGGTATAAAAAAAGGGGCTAGTTCAAAACCCTACCACATGACCGATATTGCACCAACACTTGCTCAATTATTGAAAATTGAGAATCCGAGCGGCGCAATTGGAAATCCAATTTCAGAGCTAATCGACTAAATCATAGCATGAAAATGAAAAAGCCAACAAAACCCCAAGGTTCTGTTGGCTTTTTTGATTGATAAATTGCTGGACTAGTTTGGTGGATAGTTAGCCATGATTTCCTCGATGATTTGAGGAATTTGCTTTTGCTTAGATTTTGGCGAGTCTACAGAAATTCCATCTCCGATGCCTTGCCAGATGAGTCTTTGTGTCTTAGCATCGATCAGATCGATTACCAGTCCACCCCGGTTGTAGTTTGTGCTCCAGGTTCTTTGCATTCCAAAGCCCCAGCCCCATGGGTTACCCCAGCCATACATTCCGTAAGGTCTAGTGGATTGGATGTCGTTAATGTTCTTATGTTTTGCTTTCACATTTACGATAAGTTCAGGCGTTTGTGAAACAGAGAGTCCTTTGGACTGAAGTTGTCTTGAAACCTCGTTAAGGACGCGGTCCTTGTCAATATCGTTTAATTTCAAATCGTCAATTCGAAGCTGATAGGTTCGGTACTGATTGAAATTTGTATTTTCTGCAAAATCGGAGCGCACTTGAAATGGGCTGCACGAAACGATTGTGAGAATCGCCGCAGAGAAAAGAAGAATGGCATATTTTTTCATTTGGACTTGTTTTTAGTGTGGTTCTTAATAAAGGTATCCGTTTTCTTATCGTAGCCGTAAGGGCAATGCTTACACCCATTTTTACAGCAAAAGCCTCGTTTTAAATGGTAATTTTCTGTAAAAACCCGGTACCCCTGCTCATTATAGTAGTAGTCTTCATGTTCTTTGATTGGAATGTGGGCCATAAGTTAAATTTAAATCTACGAAAATTTTGAGTACTTTTGGTCTATGGTTGTGGTGTGGTCAAGACTTCTCAAAAATACAAAAATAAATGGCATTGCGCTATTTCCACTTGTTATATTGAGATCGGCACAGGACAAACAAGATCCGGTCTTAATTAACCATGAAAAAATTCACCTTCGCCAGCAACTAGAGCTTCTTGTTGTATTCTTTTATATTTGGTACGTCGTTGAGTATTATATTTGGTATTTTAAATTACGAAATGCCGCTCAAGCCTATAGACGGATTTCCTTTGAGCGCGAGGCCTTCGCAAATGAATCAGAATTGCAGTATTTGAGAACAAGACCTTTTTGGAGCTTTCTCAAGTATCGAAGGCCTTAATTTTTTTGAGAATTACTAATTTCCTGCGTCTTATAGCCCTTTTTCATACCCTTTGCCGCCTAAAAAAAAGAGATTTATTTTTGAGATGATTCGAGCTTGCCTATCAAAAATTAAGCCATTTTTATTACCTTTGTCCTCAACAGTTGTATATATAATGAAAAAGAGTACCATAAACGACATTTTAACAGAGTACAAAAAAGTACTTCACCATGACCTTACCCTTTATGGGTGGGTGAAAGCATTCCGTTCAAACCGATTTATTGCGCTAAATGACGGGTCAACCCTTAATACAATACAAATTGTAGTAAATCCTGAGCAGGGATTTAGTGAGGATTTGCTTAAAATGATCAATATTGGATCTTCTCTAAAAATAACTGGAGAAGTCGTAGAGAGTCAAGGTGCAGGACAAACCGTTGAGATTATTGCTAATAAAATTGAAATCTTAGGGGATAATCTGTACGATGAACTCCAGAAGACTATTTTACAACCCAAGAAGCACTCACTTGAAAAATTGCGTGAAGAAGCGCACCTTCGGTTTAGAACGAATCTATTTGGGGCTATTTTTAGAGTACGAAGCGCAGTGAGTTTTGCGATTCATGAGTACTTCCGTAAGAACCAATTTAATTATATTCATACCCCAATTATTACCGGAGCGGACGCCGAGGGAGCAGGGGAAATGTTTGGCGTGACCGCATTTGATTTGAATGAGGTGCCTCGAAATGAAGCTGGAGAAGTTGATTTTGAACAAGATTTCTTTGCGCGTAAGACAAGTCTTACCGTATCTGGTCAGTTAGAGGCTGAAACCGCTATGATGGGACTTGGGCGCGTTTATACCTTTGGACCGACCTTTAGAGCCGAAAACTCTAATACCACGCGTCACTTAGCCGAATTCTGGATGGTTGAGCCCGAGGTGGCTTTCAATAATCTTGAAGATAATATTGACCTTGCAGAAGATTTTTTAAAGTATGTAATTCAGTACGCTTTAGATAATTGTAAAGATGATTTGGCCTTTTTAGATGCCCGCTTTGCCCAGGAGCAGAAGCAAAAACCTGAGAAAGACAGAGCGAAAGAAGGATTAATAGAAAAATTAGAAAATGTCATTGCAAAACGCTTTAAGCGCGTTTCTTATTCTGAGGCTATAGACATCCTGATGAATTCAAAAGAGAATAAGAAAGGGAAGTTTAAATACCCGCTCGAGGGCTGGGGTGCAGATTTAAAGAGTGAGCACGAGCGTTTCCTAGTTGAAAAGCACTTCGGGTGCCCAGTCGTTTTGTTTGATTATCCTAAAGAGATTAAAGCGTTCTACATGCGTTTGAATGATGAGGGCAAAACCGTTGCGGCCATGGATGTTCTATTCCCAGGAATTGGTGAAATCATTGGTGGCTCGCAAAGAGAGGAGCGCCTCGCGGTCTTGAAAGAGAAAATGGAACTGATGGAGGTGGATCAGAAAGAACTTTATTGGTATTTAGATACTCGGAAATTTGGCTCTGTGCCGCATGCCGGTTTCGGTCTTGGTTTAGAGCGCTTGATTCTCTTTGTAACTGGGATGACCAACATTCGCGACGTGATTCCATTTCCAAGAGCACCAAAAAGTGCAGAATTTTAATAATTATATAAAATATTTCGAATACCCTATAGAACACCCCAAGGAATTCCATCTATTTTTGTATGCTTGAACCAATTTATGTTAAAACAAAATTTACAACTTAAACTCGGCCAAAAACTGGCGCCTCAGCAGATTCAATTGATGAAACTGATTCAGCTCCATACGTTGGAATTTGAGGAGGAATTGGAAAGAGAGCTGGAAGAAAATCCAGCGCTAGAACGCACGAGTGAAGAGGAAAAGGAGGGTGAAAACTTCGAGGAAACTGCTGAATTTGAGGACGAAGGAACTGAAACCATTGACACCGATTTTGATGTAAATGACTATCTTTTTGACGATGAGCCTTCCTACAAAACGGCTTCAAGCAACTACTCGGTCGACGATGAAGAATTTGATAACGAAAGTCTACTCACCGAAGGCCAAACACTCCACGATTATTTGATCGAACAAATTCGCCTTATAAATATTGGAGAAAACGATCTGCTAATTGGCGAGTACTTAATAGGGAATTTAGATACAGACGGGTATTTAAGACGGGAGATTAAGTCCATTGTCGATGATCTTGCCTTTTCCCAAGGAATCTACACCTCCATTCCAGAGGTTGAAAATGTTCTGGAAAATTATTTGCAAAAATTTGACCCTCCAGGTGTTGGTGCAAGAAGTTTACAAGAATGTCTTTTACTTCAGATAGAAAAGAAAATTACGCGCGATAAGTCGGTGACTTTAGCCGCGAATATTCTGAGAAACCAATTCGATGCTTTAACCAATAAGCATTACAGTAAAATCATGCAAAAGTATGATGTGGATGAGGAGGATCTGAAAGATGCTTTGGAAGAGATCTCAAAACTTTCTCCTAAAGTTGGAGGGAATTTCGATACCCAGACCATCACGATTAACCAAGAAATAATTCCCGATTTTGTTATTCAGATTAAAGAGCTAGCGAAAGGGAAATTCGAAGTAATCCCACAACTCAATAGCAAGAACGCTCCGACATTGAGAGTATCAGATGAATATAAAGAAATTCTTTCCACTTATTCACATGATAAAACCTCAAGTGAGCATAAGCAGGCCGCGCTTTTTATCAAACAGAAACTTGATGCGGCTAAGTGGTATATTGATGCCATTAATCAAAGACAAAACACGCTACTTCAAACCATAACTGCCATTGTGAAGCTTCAAAAGGAATACTTCCTAACTGGAGACGATAAGTCTCTTCGCCCGATGATTTTAAAGGACGTTGCGGATATTACCGGATTTGATATTTCTACGATTTCAAGAGTCGTTAAAAGTAAGTATGCGGACACGCCCAATGGGATTATTTATTTGAAGTCCTTGTTCTCAGATTCGTTAACAAACGATGACGGAGAGGAAGTCTCAACCAAAGAGATCAAAATGCATCTTCAGGAAGTCATTGAAAAAGAGAATAAAAGAAAGCCGCACACAGACGATGCCCTAGTGGGACTCTTAAAAGAAAAGGGGTATAATATTGCCCGACGAACAATTGCCAAATACCGTGAGCAGCTTAGTATTCCAGTGGCTCGGTTAAGAAAGGAATTGTAAAGATTTACAGCTTAATTAAAGATTTATAGAGGGAAGCCCAAGAGGGTTTCTCTCTTTTAATTTACAGCGGAATTTTCAATTTCTTTTAATTGCTTTAAGGTGCGTCCAAGTCTTCCCATCAGGATTCCATAAACGAGACGGTAATAGATCCATATAAGAAGGGCGGTAAAAAGTGTTGAAACTAAAAGCCCTGTGGCAAACCCATAAAGCGTTGCGCTTTCAATATGAACGTCCTGCTGGTAGAGCACTGCGAATACAAAGGCAAGGATCAGGCTAATGAAAAGCACCACGAGCACAATGTTAAGCAGGATGAATAGGCTGACTGTTTTACGGAATTTAACAATTTGCAAAATGAAACTTTTTAAATTTTCCTCCACTTTGATTTTGGTGTAGACTCGGTAAAATCGGATCACAAAAAAACAACTTACCGCCAAACTAACGCCTTTCACAAGGGTATAAATTAAATTGAAGTTTTCTTGGTAGCGTTGAGAGTCTTTCACACCTAAGCGCTCAATAATGGCCATGAGTTCTGCTAGGTCGTCGCCTTTTATATAATAATAAAGTGTCACGGCAATAAAGAAAGCGAATTCAATAACGCTTATGTAAAATATATATTTCACATAATTGCGTGACTTTTTATTGAGCATCTGGAGGATTTCTGGAGCCCCATATTTTTGCTCTAGTGGTTGGTCTTGCCACTGTTTTTTTAGGTTATCGAGATCAAATTCAGGCATGCTTTTCCATCAGTTCTTTAAGTGTCTTTTTTAGACGGTTCATTTTAACCCGTGCGTTCACTTCTGAAATTCCTAAAGTTTCGGCGATTTCGCGGTAAGGCTGATCGTCTAAATACATTACCACTATAGCGCGCTCTACCCGTGGAAGGAGTTTAATGACTTTATAGAGTAAGGCTATTTGGGACTGTTTCTCATCATCTTGCTCCAGGTATTCTGCCTGATGGAAGTCCATGAGTTCGTCCGTCTTTGGGGATTTGGTTTTTTTTCGAAAAAGGGTAATTGCGGTGTTGAGTGCCACGCGATACATCCAAGTTGAAATTTTACTTTGCCCTTTAAATGTGTCGTAGCTTCGCCATAATTGTAACACAATCTCCTGAAAAAGATCTTCTTCGTCTTCTAAGGAATTTGTGTAGAGGCGCGAAACTTTGATAATCAATCCTTGATTATCTTTAATTAATTTTGAAAAGATTTCCTCTTTTTCGCTCACCTCTAGGATATTTGATGGCGAAGATATTAAAATCTTTGCAAAAAATGGTGCGCGAACTTGGGATTTGATCTGATTTTCACACCTGCTTAGAGCATCTGAGTACCTTGGGTGTGATTTTAATTAGGGGTCCAAAATGAAGATTGTTGAAAAAAAGTTTTATTTTTGATGCCATAATGGAATTGCCTTGCTCCTTTGCGCCAATTATTGAACTCCCTGTGATGAAAAAAGTAAAGCTTTTTCTGAAAAGGGAGGATCAGTTGGACGCTGAAATCACCGGTAATAAATTTTGGAAACTTTTCTACCCCATCAAGACGGTACTCGATCGCGAAGGCCCAAAACCTTTATTCTACACCTTTGGAGGTGCTTATTCAAATCATGTTGCGGCCTTTTCAGCCTTGGGGAAACGGTATGGCTTTTCGACCCATGGTATTATCCGAGGCGAGGAACTCGCACAGAGCTGGCATCAGAATCCAACCCTTCGCCTGGCGGCTGAGAATGGCATGGAATTTAGTTTTGTTTCCCGCGAAGTCTACCGAGAGAAAGCCCAAATTGAGCGGCTCGTAAAAGCCTTTGCTTCTTCGGCAGTCCTCATTCCAGAAGGCGGAACGAGCCCCTTAGCCGTGCAGGGACTTCAGCATATGCTAAGTCCTGACACTCAAATATTTGATTATCTTTGTGCACCGGTAGGTACGGGGGGAACCCTTGCTGGCCTATCGAAATATGCCGGCCCAAAACAAAGAGTCTTAGGGTTTAAAGTGGTTCGCGATGCAAGTCTTGAAAAGAAAATAGAGTTGCTTTCAGGACGATCTAACTTTGATCTAATTGAAGCCTCTGAGGGTGGGTATGGAAAAATGGCGCCTGAACTTATTGAGTTTATTAACAGGTTTTCAAAGCAGTATTCGGTGCCTCTGGATCCGATTTATACTGGGAAACTGATGCGCAAATTGTTCGAACTCATTGAGTTGGACTATTTTCCAGAAGGTAGTCGCATATTAGTAATTCATACTGGAGGTCTTCAAGGGATTCAAGGAGCAAACGACTGGTTAGAATCAAAAGCAAGACCCCTAATTGATCTGCTCCCAAGGGCGCAGATCCTAGAATAAAATTGAGCGTATTAAATTAAGTTAGATGAGTATTAAAAAGAGCTTGGTAGGCTTTAGCCTTTGTATCGTAGCGCTAGCAAGCGGACAGAACTGGAAAACGGAAGATCAGTACATTCAGAAGTTTGCCACTTACGCAGTTGAGGAAATGGAGAAGTACCAAATTCCTGCCTCCATAACCCTTGCCCAAGGGCTTTTGGAAACAGGTGGTGGACAAAGCCGATTGGCTCAGATGGGAAATAACCATTTCGGCATTAAATGCAAGGAGGAATGGACTGGGAAAACCATGTCCCATACCGACGATGCGCCAAACGAATGCTTCCGAGTGTATGATGATGCGAGAGAATCCTATGAAGACCATTCGAAGTTCCTACGATTTAGAAAGTACTATCAGAATCTTTTCACCTTGGATATGATGGACTATAAAGCGTGGGCCCATGGACTCAAAAAGGCCGGTTACGCAACAAATCCTCGTTACGCTTATATCTTAATTGATAAAATTGAAAAACTTAAACTTTATGAATTTGACCGAACAAGTTCTAAAGAGGCCGCCTTTACTATTTTAAAGTTATACCCTGACTTAAGGCATGATAAATTCTTTATGGCGCAGTTAGATCCCTCGGATAAAAGTACGAGCCCGGTAACCTTAACGGTTCCCTACGAGCAAACGTCCTATGCGAAAACCGTGGAAACTGTACAAAAGATGCGCTCACAGGCTGAACTTCTTCAAGATATTCTCATTAAGACCCATCCTAATTCACAAAAGAAATTTATTATCATCCCGGCGCCAACGAGCGTGGCTTTTATAAGCGATAAGTTTAATATAAGCGAGAGCAAAATTCTTAAATGGAACGAACTTCCAAGCCATGAACTTCAGGCAAATGCAGTCCTATTCTTAGAACCCAAATCTTCTAGTGCCCTGGTGGCAACCTATAAGGCTCAAGCCGGTGAGAGCATGCACGACATTGCTCAAAAATTTGGCATTAAGCTCTCCGTGCTTTATTCGAAAAACCGAATGAATGACGATGCGCAGCCCACAGTTGGCCAAGAAATTTACCTTCAAAAGCGTAAGCCAAGACGCTAAACTCCTTAGGGATTTCGTAAATTTGCAGCCGAGCATTAAGACAGTCTTTTTCGCTTAAAAATCAACTAATATGTTATACCAAAGAAGCTCAGCTCTCTTCGATGAGGCTAAAAAATACATTCCGGGCGGGGTGAACTCTCCCGTTCGCGCTTTTAAATCGGTGGGCGGAGTCCCCGTATTTATGAATTCTGCTAAAGGTGCTTATTTAACGGACGAAGACCAGCGCACGTACATCGATTATATTAACTCATGGGGGCCTGCCATTCTAGGGCACACGCATCCCGAGGTATTGGCCGCCATTCAAGATCAAGCGCAGAAAGGGTTTTCTTTTGGAACCCCGACCCATCTTGAAACCCAGATTGCAAAATTGATCGTGGACAATGTCCCTAATATAGACCAGGTTCGTATGGTCTCCTCAGGAACCGAGGCGTGCATGAGTGCTATTAGACTTGCTCGAGGGGTAACGAATAGAGATAAATTAATCAAATTTGAAGGCTGTTACCATGGCCACTCCGATTCTTTCTTAATTAAGGCGGGTAGTGGGGCTGCAACCTTTGGAAATCCAAACTCTCCAGGTGTGACACCTGGCACGGCAAAGGATACATTAGTGGCACGGTATAACGATTTGGAACACGTTAAGTCCCTCTTTGAAGCAAATACCCAGGCCATTGCGGCTGTGATAATTGAGCCTATCGCTGGAAATATGGGCTGCGTTTTACCCGAGCCAGGCTTTTTACAAGGCCTTCGCGCGCTGTGCGATCAGTTCGGTGCGCTGCTAATTTTTGACGAAGTAATGACAGGCTTTCGCCTCGCTTTCGGCGGGGCTCAAGAGCTCCTAGGGGTAAAGGCTGATTTGGTGACTTTTGGAAAAGTAATCGGAGGCGGTATGCCAGTGGGCGCTTTTGCCGGATCCAAGGCCATTATGGACCACTTAGCACCTAACGGAGCTGTGTACCAGGCCGGAACTTTAAGTGGAAATCCTCTTGCAATGCGCGCAGGCCTTGTCACATTAGGGGTGATCCTTAACGATACCGAGTTTTATTCGCGACTTAGTAGCACAACTGAAACTTTAGCGCGTGAGATATCAAGCGTCTTTAATGAAAAGGGAATTTCCCATGTGATAAACCGTCAGGGTTCGATGATGTCTGTGTTTTTTGACTCTGAGGAGGTGAAGGATTTTGATCAGGCAGCAAAGGCGAACCATGCCGTATTTAATGAATTCTTCCACCACATGCTAAGTGAGGGTATCTATTTACCTCCGAGTGGCTATGAAACGTGGTTTATTTCTGCAGCGATTCAGCAAAGGGAACTAGATCGCACCCTTGAGGCTGTGAGCCGATTCAAATCCTAAAACAAATAATACGACAGGATAATAATCACGATATTAAGTACGATAAGAGGCAGGATCAGTTTTTTGATCCGCCTCTTTTTCGTTAGAACAGATGCAAGGACAACGCCCAAGAGTATAAGGAGCGTCGGTAGGGCAGGATAGGTTTCAAACGATTTTGTAAACTCCCCATTAAATAGAAGTAGCAGAGCTGTTTGCGCGCCACAACCAAAACACTCGATCCCTAGATAGGCTCGGTAAGGACAGGTCCATAAGAAGTCTTGCAGTTCCATTAGAGCTTCGCGCGTTCGTATTGAGGTGGAAAGCTATAGGGCTCTTGGTGCTCCATGGCCGTTTGGCTTGCCAAATAGGGGTTTCTTAAAATGGCACGACCCACAAAAATAAGATCCGCCTTTTCGTTGGATAGAATGGTTTCGGCCTCAAGGGCATTGTGAATGAGACCTACCGCTCCAGTTTTAATCTGGGATTGGCTGCGTATTGCCTCTGAAAAAGGAACCTGGTAGGAATCAAATACCGCCATTCGCGCCCCTTGAATGTTTCCGCCGCTCGAGACGTCTATTAAATCAACCCCTTTTGTTTTTAGAATCGCAGATAATTGAATGCTTTGCTCCAGATCCCAGCCGTTAGGTGCATACTCATCTGCTGAGAGTCGTACAAGGAGCGGATGGTTTTCATCAAGCAGTGGCGTTAGCGACTCAATAATCTCAAGTAGAAACCGAATTCTGTTTTCAAAACTGCCACCATACTGGTCGGTTCTTTGGTTTGATAATGGGGATAAGAACTGGTGAATCAAATAGCCATGTGCCCCATGAAGTTCAATAAGGTCGAACCCCGCCTCTAAGGCCCGCACTGCGGCGTCTTTAAAAGCTTGAATAAGCTCTTTGATTTCATTTATACTTAAGGCGTGTGGGGTGGCTTCTGAGTCTTTATAGGGGATACTGGAAGGAGCCACTGTGCTCCAGCCCTGCGAGGCTGGAAGTTGAACACCCTCCCATGTGGAGGCTTTGCGTCCGGCATGCGCGAGTTGGATGCCCACCTTCGTACTTGTGTTGTGATGAATATACGACACAATTCTTTTTAAGCTTTGTGTTTGCTCCCTGTTCCATAAACCAAGGCATTTGTGCGTGATTCGACCCTCGGGAACAACCCCAGTGGCTTCCATTATAATAAGGCCTGTGCCTCCCATAGCTCTTGAGCTGTAGTGAATGAAATGAAAATCGTTTGCAACCCCTTCTTGGGCGCTATACATACACATGGGGGACATGACCCAGCGGTTTTCCAGTTGGAGGTTTCGGAGCTTGAAAGGTGTAAAGAGTTTCATTTGGACGTGTTTTAAAGTGACAAGTGAGTAAATTTAGGGTTTTTCAGAGCATAAACCTAAGAGATGGGCTTTTCACTCAAAGAAAAAGTATTACATTTACCTTGACGAAATTGAATTTTTTGCATGACGAAAGAATTGACCATCACTTACACGCATTATTCTTCTATTGAAGAATTAACAGAGCTTGAACAGAGACTCTATCACGCCGCCGTGAGTGCGCGCGAAAATGCGTACGCCCCGTATTCTGAATTTCTAGTGGGCTGTGCACTGCTCCTAGAAAATGGCGAAATTATCGTAGGAAACAACCAGGAAAATGCGGCCTATCCTTCGGGACTTTGCGCCGAGAGAACGGCGATCTATTGGACCTCTGCGAATTTCCCAAATGAGAAAATTCTCAAATTGTTCGTGATAGGCAGTCCTAAAAATCCAAGTAAAACGGCCGCCTTAGCGCCACCTTGTGGCGCGTGTCGCCAAAGTATCTTAGAGTACGAAAGTAAGCAAGAGTCTGCCATTGAAATTTATTTTGCCTCAAACAGTGGCGAAGTGTGTAAAACCAGCTCCATTCGCGAACTGCTTCCATTTTCGTTTGACCGAAGCTTCCTTTAATTTCATTGAAGCCTTAATTCGGGAGATAAAACAGCCAAATTTAGCCTTCAAAGGACAGGATGAGCCCTTTTAAGGATTTGTGCCATGGCCTTAGTATTTAGGCTATGGAAGTTTTCATGTTTAGTTCCCGTCTTTTCTCGCTCAAGCTCCTGCTTTATTCGTATCTTCGCCTCGTTATTAGAACAGGGAATGGTGTGTAATTCACCAACTGTCCCCGCAACTGTAAATCACATTGAACCTTTTTTTAGATTAGCCATTTTTACACTCCTGTAGAGAGAAGGCCTAAAGAAGTGAAAGTCAGGAAACCTATCTAAGAACACCAAGAATTTAAACGCTTTCGGAGGAAAAGCCTTAATACCCAATGCAGTCCTGCATTGAGGATTAGACTTTATTTTTTCCGGTAAGTAAACTTTAACCAAAATTTTTCAATTATGAGAAAAAGATTAATTTTTGTTGGAGCGCTGCTTGTCGTACAATCGGTAGTGCACGCCCAACAAGACCCTTTAACTAGCGAGATCCAAGAAGTGAGCATCGCGGGTAAGAAAAAACAACAACTGTTCGCTACAGGTAAAAATGTGGTGCTACTCACCGCGAAGGAACTTCAACGATTCAAAGGGCAAGACCTAAGCGATGTGCTTCAGAGTGTTAGTGGAATCCAATTGACAGGGTCTTCCAATAATTCACAGGAGCCTAAATTTCCAAAAGTGCGAGGCGGAAAGCTAGCTAACGTGCTCATTTTACTTGATGGCGTGCCTTTAAAAGACGTGACTGGAAATGATTATACAGCCACGGACCTTCGACTAATTCCTTTAGAATCTATTGAAAGCATTGAGGTTTTGAACGGCTCTTCGTCGGTTCTATATGGCTCCAATGCAACGGTGTCCGTGATCAATATTCGAACGGTTCAATCCGGATACAAGTCTATTCAAGGCCTTGCGGGACTTAAGGGGGGCTCCTTTGGGCACTTTGGTCAGCAGCTCGCATTACGAGGAAAAGGCGGCCATTGGAGTTATAGTCTTGGCGCAACGAATGAGAAGGCTGATGGACTTTCCTCTGCCCAAGGAAAGGACTTTGATAAAGATGGAAATGAAAGACAAAGTTTAAATGCCCGAGTGGGATTTGATAAAGAGAATTTTGGATTTTACGCGCAAGGCAATGCTGCGCACCATTTTCATGAGGATGACGGGGGCGCCTTTACGGACAGTAAAAACCGGGGCGATGACTCGCAAGAATTTGTGGGTGTTGGAGGGTACTTCAAATACAAATCCGGTGAACTTGTTTTAAACTCGCGCCTCTCAGGTTCGAGTCGAACGATTCAGAATTTAGGCCCTAATGGGTATTTGGATGCCTATGAGTATAAAGGTGAAAATAGTTTTACAGAACTTTTAAACCATTACCAAGTAAATAAATATCTTTCTGTAAGCGCGGGTATTTCTTATGAATCCCAAACTATGAGTTCAAAAGCTTTACCTTGGGGGGGGGAACAAATGGAGGAGGTTCTTCTTAAGAGTGATACGAAAGTCACCAATTTCGACGTGTTTGCGACTGCCAATTTGAATTTTGGACTTTTTCACCTCGATTTGGGAGCGCGTAACACCAACCATTCCGAATTCGAAAACCATTTGGTCTACAGTATAAACCCTTTTATACTCAAAGAATTTGATGAAAATTATTATAAACTAGGGTATTCCTATGCCACGGCCTTTATTGCGCCGACTTTGTACCAGAGTTATGGAAGCTTGCCATACACAATCGCTAATAAAGAGCTTGTTCCAGAAACCAATGGGACGCACGAAGTTAATTTTAGTGTCGGGAGAAAAGACCAATCACTCGTTTTAAATGGCTCCCTTTTCTTAAGAAATGAAAAAGACGTCTTCGCCTATGTCAATAATCCAGATTTTACGGGACAATTTGTAAACGTAAATGAGAATACAGTGCGAGGGTTTGAACTAGGCTTTGAATCGCAGTTCGAGGAAAAAGTGAGGCTTGGGGCTAATTTTAGTTTTGTTGAGAAGGACAATGCTTTGACGCGACTTCGTCAGCCCAAGCAGCGCGTGAATTCCTTTATTCAGTACGCTCCCTTAGATCGGACTCACCTTGCGCTGTCGCACCAATTTGTATCCTCGCGTAGTGATTCCTACTGGGATACGCCAAGTGGCACTGTAAAAGATGTGACTCTGAAGGGCTACCATTTGTTTAACTTCACGGCGAACCAAAAAATTACCCAGGCCCTAAGTGCAAATCTATTAGTTGGAAATCTTTTTAATGTCTCTTATGTCGATGTCGTAGGCTATAATACACTGCCTCGCCATTTTATGATCGGAGCTGAGTACCAGTTCTAAGAGCTTTAAGCATAAATTAAAAAGCCGCCTAAATCAACAAGATTTAGGCGGCTTTGTTTTTTTGGTTGGTCTATTAAATTTGTTTTAAATTTAATTTCTCGGCCTCTTTAATTACAAAGTTAAGGGCCTGAGTCTTGTCATTTTCAATTTCGCCTTCTAGGATGGCTTCTTTAACTTTCTCTTTCAAGATTCCGATTTCTCTTCCAGGTGAAAGGTTGAAAAGCGCCATGATTTCTTCACCAGATACGGGTGGCTGGAAGTTGCGGACTTGGTCTTTTTCTTCCACTTCTTTAATTTTTACAGCGACGTAATCAAAGTTCTTTTTGAAATCACGCTGCTTTTTAGAGTTTTTTGTGGTTATGTCTGCTTTGCACAGCGTAAACAAATCATCCATATCTTCGCCCGCGTCAAATAGTAAACGGCGCAGCGCGCTGTCCGAGGCATCGTCGGTGACCAGAGCAATAGGTCGAGAGGATAATTTGACTAATTTTTGAACGTACTTCATATCCGAACCCAAAGGCAATTTGAGTCTTTGAAAAAGTGTGCGCACCATTTTAGAGCCTAGGTATTCGTGGCCGTGGAAGGTCCACCCAATTCCTTCGACAAACTTTTTGGTTGGCGCTTTTCCCACATCATGAAAGAGTGCAGCGTAGCGTAAGTAGAGATTGTTTGTAAACTTGGAAATATTGTCAAGCACTTCTAGTGTGTGGTAGAAATTGTCTTTGTGGGTTTGTCCCTCGACTTCTTCGACGCCTTTTAAAGCGATGAGTTCGGGGATAACCAATTTTAAAAGACCTGTTTGTTCCATTAACCTAAGGCCAACAGAGGGCTTTTCACTGAGCATGATTTTATTGAATTCCACCAGAATTCGTTCCATAGAGACGATCTTAAGGCGCTCGGCTTGCTGCGAAATCGCTTCAAGAGACTCGGGCTCAATGGTGAAATTTAAAGTGGATGCAAAGCGTAGTGCCCGCATCATTCGCAAAGGATCGTCGCTGTAGGTCTGCTCAGGTGTTAAGGGCGTGCGTAGAAGTTTGTTTTCAAGGTCCTGCACACCGTTAAACGGATCGATTAGTTCCTCAAAATCCTCTGAATTAAGAGAAATTGCCATGGCGTTGATGGTGAAGTCACGGCGCATTTGATCGTCCCTCAGACTTCCAGTTTCCACGAAAGGTTTACGGCTCTGCTCAGAATAGCTTTCTTTTCTGGCCCCTACGAATTCAAGCTCCAGCCCATTGTACTTAAACATAGCCGTTCCGTAGGTTTTAAATAACGAGACTTTGATTTGAGGATCTAGGGCTTTGGCCACTTGGGTTGCAAGCTCAAGACCGGAACCTTCCGTAACGAAATCAATGTCCGTTGGGCTTTCCCGTTTTAGTAATATATCGCGCACGTAGCCTCCCACAATATAGGCGGAGAGACCCTGCTGCTGAGCTACCTTGGAGATTGTTTTAAAAAGTTTAAAATTTTTATTTTGTACTAAATTGAGTTTCATACCGGCAAAAATCCTTGAAATGGGACTGTAAAAGTTTTCGTTTGTCAGCCATTTTATGGCCTGGGGGCAAAGATACGAATCTATTAGAAACTTAGTCCCTTAGGACTTTGATGCGGCTGTCTTTCCAAATTCGAATAATTGAAGAGCCCGCGTAGGCAGATACCCGTTCAAGATCCTGCTCCACTACAAAATCGACCTGAGCGGTAATTTCCTTCGAAATATCTGAGTAGCGAAGAGGGCTCTTATCGCCGCTTAAATTGGCTGAGGTTGAAACTAATGGGCTGTTTAGCTTTGAAATAAGCGCCTTTAAATACGGCTCTTTTGTTAACCGAATGCCTATGCTCCCATCCGGGGCCAAGAGTTCTGAAGGAAGTCCTTTGGGACTATCATACACCAACGTAAGAGGCTTTTGAGCAAGGTCCATAAGTTCCCAGGCGATTTCTGGAACGTCGACAAGATCCATGAGTCTTTTCTCATTTTCTACAAGAATGATCATCGATTTAGTAGCGTCTCTTTTTTTTATTTCGTAGATCCGCTCAATGGCTTTTACACTGGTGGCCTCACAGCCAAGTCCCCAAATTGTATCGGTCGGGTAGAGAATAACCCCATCGTGTTTTAAGACCTCTATTAGTTTGTCCATGGTGCCTGGTTGAAATACAAAGTTTGAAGGATGTTCTGGTGGTGTAAATGGTGACCTAAAAGGAGTTTCCCTAACTCTTCAACACTTACCAAATGCCCATTCGCCTCGCCTTTGCGAGTCATGGACTCCGAGCTAAGTGAATTGAAGAACAAATAGGTTGAGTCGCGAAGCGATTGGAACTCGCTTAATAACTCCGCTATTGGCCGCGGGTTTGCCTCAGCGTTTTGAGCATAAAGCTCTTCATCCCAACCAGCTAGGGCCTGGGAGTCGCGCCTAGAAAAACGAAGGGCGCGGTACACGAAGATCCGTTCTGCGTCAAGCAGATGCTGAAGAACCTCTTTTATGCTCCATTTTTCTTTTTGATATCGAAATAGTGCCTGATCTTCATTTAAAGGGCCAAGGAGCTTTTGAGTCTGCTCGGCTGCAATAAGGAGCTGCGCTTTCCAATCCTTCGAAGGGATTAAACTGGCATAGTGGGCTAAGTACTGCTTGAAATTGTCCATTGGTATCGATTTAAAAAGAGCGGCCATGGCCGCTCTTTTAAGTTTAAAAGCTTAAGGCGCTTTCTAAGTCACTTAGAAGGTCTTCAATGTCCTCAACCCCGACACTTAGTCTCACTAAATCGTCTGTGATTCCTAGTTCCTGACGCTTTTCAGCAGGTATCGACGCGTGGGTCATGGTTGTTGGATGGTTGGCTAAAGACTCGACTCCGCCAAGACTTTCCGCCAGAGTAAAGACCTTAATAGATTCAAGGAATTTAACAGCGTCTTTTTGCTCGCCCGATTTAAAGGTGAACGAAACCATTCCTCCAAAGCCTGACATTTGGGATTTGGCTAATTCGTACTGGGGGTTAGAGGGGAGTCCTGGATAGAATATTTTATCTATTTTCGGATGTTTTTCTAAAAATTCAGCGACCTTTTGCCCGTTTTCACAGTGGCGCTCCATTCTTAACGAAAGCGTTTTAATTCCTCTCAAGACTAAGTAAGAATCGTGTGGACCTAAAATCCCTCCACTTGCAAATTGGATGAAATGAAGCGCTTCGCCTAATTCCTTGGTTTTCGCGATTAAGGCCCCCGCAATGACATCAGAATGTCCGCCTAAATACTTTGTTGCGGAGTGCATGACAATATCAGCTCCTAAATCAAGTGGACGCTGGAGGTAGGGCGTGGCAAAGGTGTTGTCCACGGCCACCAGAATGTTTTTGCCTTTCACGAGTTCTGAAACTTTTTTAATGTCTACAAGTTTCATAAGCGGGTTGGTTGGCGTTTCAATCCAAACCATTTTCGTGTTTTCTTTTAGCTCACCACCAAGGGAATCCACCTTATCAAAACTAACGAAGGTGAACTCAAGTTGGTATTTTGAAAAGAGTCTTGTGAAAAGACGGTACGTTCCTCCGTAGAGGTCATCAACGGCTAGGACGTGGTCTCCGGGGTTAAGTAATTTTAAAACGGCATCAATGGCCGCAAGGCCGGACCCAAAGGCTAGACCCGTGTGCCCATTTTCAATACTTGCGAGTGAATCCTCTAAGGCTTGTCTGGTTGGGTTTGCGCCACGAGAGTATTCGTAGCCTGCTTTCAATTTCCCTGGAGTTTCCTGGGCAAAGGTTGAGGTTAAAAATACGGGCACATTGACCGATCCTGTATGGGGTTCATGGTGCTGACCACCATGAATTACTTTTGTATTAAATTTCATTGCGTTTGTTTTACATTTTGATTGCAGACTTAGTGGCGAATTCTTCAGCCATCTCTTCCATCCATGCAGCCACATCATCCTCGCCCGAAGCTCTGGAATAGGTACTCGAAAGGGAGATTAGAACTTGGTGGATGAACATTTTCATTTGGTCTAAAGGCATGTCTTTTGTCCAAAGGTCGATTCTTAGAGCCTCCATCGTTTTGTCATCCCACACGGAAATCATGGTCGCTTTAGTAGATTGTTTTTCAACTCCGCCGTCTTGGGCATTCCATAAAATGGATTCTGGAACGTTGTTTTCGTCAAGTTCCACGTCAATGGTGATTTGCGTTTGTTTCATTCGTTTAATTCTCTTATAGGCCTTTTTTACCTAGGGATTAGTACTAACTATGCTTTATTGAAAGCTTGATAGGAATCTCGAAGGAGCCTTCTTAAATCATTCTATTTCGGCTTCTTACTGGAGCGAAAGGGCGTTCTCTTAAAAAAATAACTTTAAGGGCGCAGTTCTCTGTTCGCCATTTCCTATCTTTACATCATAGATATTCTACAAAATTAAGTAAAATAAAAGGACTTGTGCCCTGAGAGGGGGCGAAGAATTAAGAATAATGATGCAAAGCCAAAAAATAATAGATCATATCGTTCAATGGTTGACTTCATACGCTTTAAATGCTGGAGTTAGAGGGTATGTGGTTGGAATTTCCGGTGGGGTTGACTCCGCTGTGGTCTCAGCGCTTTGCGCAAGGACTGGACTGGAGCTGCTACTTCTAGAAATGCCAATTCGACAAAAGAAGGACCAAGTGGACCGCGCCTGGCAGCATATCCAAGATTTACAATCGAAGTACCCTAACGTCCGAGCACAGAGCGTTGATTTAACAGGTCCTTTTGATGTTTTAGAAAACCTCTTCGATCCAAGATCATCGGAGCCTAATGCAGAGCTTGCTCTGGCCAATACAAGAGCCCGACTGCGTATGCTATCGCTTTATTATTATGGACAGACCCAGGGGCTTTTAGTTTGTGGAACCGGAAACAAAGTGGAAGATTTCGGCATTGGATTCTATACCAAGTACGGGGATGGGGGCGTTGATATCTCACCCATAGGCGATTTGTATAAAACCGAGGTTTACGAACTGGCAAAAGCGCTAGATCTCGTCGCGTCAATCCAAAATGCTATTCCAACCGATGGCCTGTGGGATGTGGAACGCACCGATGAACAGCAAATTGGGGCCACTTACAGGGAACTCGAAGCCATACAAAAAGAATGGGGTCTAAAAAGCGAAACAGACTACTCGGGCCGAATGCTCGAAGTTTACCAAATCTTTAAGCGCATGAACAGCGCGGCGCAACATAAAATTAATCCAATTCCTGTCTGCGATATTCCAGAAAACTGGCGAGACTAAATACAAAAAGCAATGAAATCGGAACGAAATAAAAAGATTCTTTTTTTCTTTATTGGAGCTATGGCCATGTTTGTGGCGCTCTTCTTTATTAACTCGGGAGATTTTCGAGATCTTACCGGACAAAGTAGTGGTACGATAATCGCCCCCGGTTCTAATGCTCATCAAATTGATCCCGTGCAAAGTGCGAAGGAAAATGAAGATGTTGTGGTTAAGTCCAGTGCCGCTATTGATGAGCTGACTAATGCGAGCACAGTCATTGCCTATGTTAAAGAGAACGGTGAATTGCCTTCGTATTATATCACAAAGTCTCAAGCGAGGAAGAAAGGGTGGATCGCTAGTAAAGGAAACCTCTGTGACGTACTGCCTGGTCAGGCCATTGGTGGGGATATATTTGGAAATCGTGAAGAGCGCCTACCAATTGAAAACACTTATCTAGAAGCCGACGTGAACTACGATTGTGGAACGCGTGGAAAAGACCGTATTGTCTTTACAAAAAAAGGGGAGGTGTGGCTCAGTACCGACCACTACAAAACATTTAAAAAATACTAGCTTAATACCTATTACAATTTATGGACACAAACCAAGTCTTTATCGACTTCAGTAGTATCGGGGACTATGAAGAATTTTATGCCCAGCTCAAACGCAAATTGACTCTACCTGAGTATTTTGGCTCTAATCTAGATGCGCTTTACGACTCTATCTCTGGGGCCGCGGAACTACCCCTTCATTTGGAGTTTGTAAATTTAAGTGTCGATCAGCTTGAAACATTCGAGCTTCTAATTGGAACTCTGGAAGATCTCGAACAGGATGTAGAGTCCTTTACGTTCTCTTATTTTTTAGAGCAGTATGAAGATCAGGACGAAGACTATGAAGGGGAACTAGAGACCCCAGAACAGGAGTAATGCTTTAGTTGCTGCCTTGTCAAGCCGCCTCATCTGCGACGCTATT
>DCJS01000025.1:9605-15859 GCA_002319955.1 Flavobacteriales bacterium UBA1694 | reverse complement strand
TTGTTGTTTCGTTAAGTATGACTAATAAAACGACTTGGGAAAGGTTGTTTCCTAAAGTTTAAACACAAAAAAGCCACCAGATTTCTCCAGTGGCTAAACCATTTGAATTATAACAGTTTGATTAAAGTCCTGACCAACCAGTTGCCCATGTTGGTGTTGCAGATCCGGCTCCTGCGCCAGTTGCGTTTGCATTAACTGAAATAGCAGCTGCTGGAACTTCTACAGTAACTCCTGCGGAGGTTTTAGCAGAGCTTACTTTTCCAATGTTCACATATTTCACGTTAGTGATTTTACCTCCAGTTGTAAGGAAGTGGCTTAATGTGGAATCGTGCTCAAAATTGAACCCTGTGCTCCATCCATCAAGAACGATGTTGTCAAAAGTTCCGTGGGTTCCAACTCTTAGTTTAATCCCGTCAGATTCTCCTACTCCAGCGAAACCAACAAATGTTGCATTTTTGATCGTTGGGTTAGATCTTGGATCTGCATCGTTATTATTAGAGTTGTTATCCGCTTCAATACCACGGTTACCAACTTTATCTGCTCTTCTTTTTGTGTAAATTCCAGTAGCAGTTCCGTTCCATCCTTCTGTCCAGTCAAAGGCATCGTCTTCGTTGTATACAGATACAATGTTTGAAACATTTACAGTTCCACCGAAGAACTCGATTCCGTCGTCAGACCCGTTGATTAGAGAAACATTGTCAATTTTAGTTCCGTTTCCAACTCCGAATAGAGAAAGTCCGTTGAATTCTTTATCTGCACTAAATAGAGCTCCAGCATATTCGATTCTTACGAAAGTTAGAGATCCAGAGTTGTCTGCTGCGTTCGTTCCACCGTACTGCGTGTTACCAACTTCTGCTGTTGCAGTCGTTCCTTTGTTGATTGGAGCTCTACCGCTTAAAACGATTCCTCCCCAGCTTCCTGGTGCTTTTGCAGATGAAGTAAACACGATTGGTTGAGTGGCCGTTCCGTTAGCGAAAATTTGTCCACCTTGTTCTACGGTTAAGTAAGATGAAGTCCCTCCTGTTGCATTTAAGATAGTTCCTGCAGGAATTATTAATTTCCCTCCTTCTTTTACGTGAACAGCTCCTGTGATCGTATAGGTTTTAGTTGCGTCAAGAGTTACAGTTTCTCCTGCTTTAACTTCTCCTTTGAAATCGCTTGGGTTTTGTGCAATTCCTGTTGGAGGAACAACTACTGGATCATCGCTGTCATCACATGATTGTAATGCGAATCCTGAAGATACAACTAGAGCTAAAGCCCATACTTTTAATTGATTCTTTTTCATAATGTTTTAACTTAGAATTATTTATTTTTTGATTTAAGTGGTTATCTAAAATTCGTAGGATACGCCAGCGCCAAGAGTAATTCCTTTTTTAAATTCTCTAATGG
The DNA here is from genome assembly GCA_002319955.1 of Flavobacteriales bacterium UBA1694. Classification (GTDB taxonomy): domain Bacteria; phylum Bacteroidota; class Bacteroidia; order Flavobacteriales; family Weeksellaceae; genus Planobacterium_A. The sequence continues at coordinate 14,470 of DCJS01000025.1, read as the reverse complement.
TGTGATCCATCTGCGTGTTTCTTTGAATTCTAGTGAAACTAGGATTCATTAAGTTTTTACCGCTAAGGGAGATTCCGATTCCATTTTGGAATTTAAGTTTCGCCACAGCGTCTAAGGTGTTGATTGCCTTGTCGATTTGATTTCCAATCCCCTCGTAGCCTAATGCATAAACATTTTCTGAGATATGCGAGTAGGAAACGACTAGATCAAGAGCTTGGCCTTGGTCCCATTTCTGTTCTAGACCTAAGTTGACATTCGCTAGGAAGTCAGAAGCGCCCGTCATCTTATCTTTAGTTTTAATGAAATTGACGGCTACAGTCGTGTTTTCTTGGCTGATTTTAGTCGGATCCAATTCTTGACTTGTATTTAGGTAAGTCGCATTAACGAAGGTGTATAATCGGGTGCCTTGTGATTGGAAGAGGTCTTTTCTAATTTCGATTTCTGCACCGAAAATACGTCCTGTATCGCCCACATTGACGAAGGAGGCAAGGTTTGCAGAAGAGGCCACGGTCACTCTAGCAATTGGATTTTGAATGTATTTCGCAAATGCGGTAACTGAGATAAGCTCCCTTCTTTTTGGAAAAAACTCCCATTTCAAATCGGCATTGTAGTTATCCGAAGGGTAGATGTCGATATTTCCATAGCTTGAATCGTCGATGTCTTCGTACTCAAACGGCGCAATCTCAAGTAAGAGCGGAGTCGTGTAAGTTTTGGAAGCTGAGAATCTCAAGTTCTGCTTATCGTTAAGTGTATACTTTAAGTTTAAAGCCGGAAGTATTTTTGAGTAATTTTTTTGAATTTCTCCACCGTTAGAAAAGATCGCCGTGTTGTAAACCATCTTTTGATCAAGGTTGTCAAAACGAACCCCGAGTTGTCCCGTTAGTCGGTCGGAAATTTCATAATCTAAGTTGGCGTAACCCGCGTTATTTAAGACTTCGGATTGGTAGAACTGCGGCACTAAAGCATTTAGTGGATTGTGACGAATATCCCCTCTAAAGGTTACAATGTCAAAATAAGCCCCAGTTTGGTAATTTCCTAGGCTAAAGAATGAATCATAATTTGTCGGATCAACATAGTAGTTGAAAGGAGCAAGTTTCACTCTGAAGTTGTATTGGGTTGCCTCGAAGTTGCTATCCTGGTATTTTCCGTTGTAGCCAATACTAAGTTTTGCGCGCTCACTAAGGGTGTAATCTGCGGAAATGTTAGCGAGATAATCGGTTTCAATAAGGGCATCAAAGTAACGGTGATTTACCCCAGGGTTACTACTTGCAAAGTAGCTTTGTCCTGATGCGCGGTCAAAGACTGACACATTCTGTTGGCGGTCTGGTCTTTTGCTATCCAAACGGTTATAGCCTAGATTCCAGTTTAGTTTTAAATCAGTGGTCAACTTGTGTTCCCCACGAAGTTGGGTGATAAGTAAGTCGTTTACTTTAGTTACCGCGCGGCGCATTTGCGTGTAGCCAGTGCTCTGAGAAGGATCGTCAAGGAAATCTCTATTATGTCCTTCGTAGAATCCTAGCTTTTGATCGGATGTATGAATGTAATTTGCGGTCAGGTTAAGGGTGTGGTTTGAATTAAGTCTATAATTCACATTCACAAGCCCTGTGCTGTTTGTTGCGTATTTATACTCTTCTGATCTCGAATAGAGTTTGTTTGAGGAAACTCCACTGTCGTAAGACCCACCAAAGACCCCTTTAGAATATTGGTTGTCGTTCTCAAAGGATCCGAATCCAAAGACAGAAAGGCGTCCCTCTGACCCCATAGTGAATGAGCGTCCAAAATCAACGGCCATGGCCGAATTGATTGGGGTGAAAACCTCTTTGTTTTGCGTTCCTGTCGGAAACACGAACCCTTGGCCAAGAATGGCTGCATCCGAGGGCTGCTTAACGCCGTTTAAACCAAAGTAGTTTAGACCTTGCGCTTTGTAAAAATGGTCTTGTTCTAGGGCGCTAAGGTTTGCTGAACTTGAAAGGTTTACTTTAAAGTAAGGCTTGCCGGTGTGAATTTTTGAAACAATGTCCACCGTGGCACCAGAGACATCTCCCCAAAGTTTTGGGTGGTACACCTTATCCAGACCGACGTAATCGATCATGTCGGTTTTGATAATACTTAAGTCAATGTTTTTGAAGGCTGGATCGTTCGATGGAATCGAGAGCCCATTCATTGTAGTGGTATTGCTTCGGTCGCCTAGACCGCGAATGAACACTTGGCCTGAGCCTTCTTGTTTTTGGGCGCCAGTGGCTTTTGTCACGGCAAGGGAAACATCGCCGATGCCTTGCTTTTCGAGTTGGACGGATCCAACGCGTTCGATGACTTCTAAAGAGCGTCTCTGGGTATTAATAAGGTTGCTTTCGGCACCTTTATTAGTCGTCCCACGGATCACGACTCCTTCGATTTTCTTTTCAGATTTTAGTGTGTCGGTGGTTTGCCCGTGCACAAATGTAAAGGAGGCTGTAAGGAACAGCGCCGCAATACTAATTTTACTTACTCTCATGACTTTTCTTACTGTTATAATTCGTGGCAAAGGTGCCCAACTTTAGTTTCAAGGTTGGTTTAAGAATGTTTAATTAATCTTTAACAATAGGTTACCATACGGGCGTTAATATTAATTTTATATGAACAGGGCTGGCTTAAGATTCAAACTGATTGAAATTCGTTAACTTTACTCTTTTAAACCCTTGAAGCATCCGAATGAGCCAGAAAAAGATACTTTTAATAGACGATGAACATGATATTTTGGAGATCTTATCCTATAATTTAGAAAAGGAAGGGTTTGCCGTTTTCACAGCAGACAATGGCGCCGAGGGAATCGAAAAAGCGACGGAGATAAAACCGGATCTTATTCTTTTAGATGTCATGATGCCGGATAAAGATGGAATTGAAACCTGCCAAGATCTTCGCAAGATCAAAGGGCTCGAAAGCACCTTAATTGTCTTTTTGTCCGCGCGTGGAGAGGAATTCTCTCAACTTGCGGGATACCAGGCCGGAGCTAATGATTACGTGGTGAAGGTCATCAAACCAAAAATACTTGTCTCAAAGATTAACGCCTTATTACAACTGACCACGAAAAGCGAGGATGTAAATAAGGTGATTGAGATCGGCGATTTAATTATTGATAAGGACAATTTCCGCGTCACGCAAGACGGAAAGGTATTTCTACTTCCCAAAAAAGAATTTGATTTACTCTACTTATTAGCCTCCAACACGCAGAAGGTCTTTAAAAGAGAAGAAATTCTAGAGAAAGTTTGGGGCAATGATGTGATCGTGGGGGAGCGAACCATTGATGTGCACATTCGTAGACTTCGTGAAAAATTAGGAGACGGCCGTATTCAGACCCTCAAAGGGATTGGGTACAAGCTGGTGGTCTAATCTTAAGTTTAAGCTACGTGAATCGACTCATAACCATAGCGGCCTTTCTAATGACTATAGCCATAACGGTTATTGTCCTTCTTTATGATTTCTATCAGGAAACCGCTCTAGGTCAAAACGGCAACCATTTATTATTAGTAATTAGTGCCCTATTAATTTTTGCCATTACTTATTTAGGAATCGATTACTTAGTTCGGTTCTATTCCAAAAAACAAATCCAAAAAATGGCCACAGAGCTGCCAAAAGATTTCTTTGTTGATCCAACGAACGTTGGTTTTAAGGAACTCTCGGAGAAGCTCAATCGAAGTGCGAGCGAACTGGACATGATAAACGAGATGGAGACCTACCGTAAGGAGTACATCGGGAATGTGTCGCATGAACTTAAAACGCCTCTTTTCTCCATACAAGGCTATATTGAGACTTTACTCGATGGAGCTGTTGAGAATTTAAAGATCCGGGACAAATACCTCTCAAGAGTTGGAAAGTCAGTTGAACGGCTAATTACCATTGTAAACGACTTAGATATGATTAACCGCTTCGAGGCCGGGGAAATTAAATTAAACGTGTCTAAGTTTGAGGTGAATGCCCTTGCGCGTGAGGTTTTTGATATGCTTGATTTGGAAGCCCAGGCCCGAAATGCCCAATTGTCGGTAAGTAGTGAACTACCGCAAGTCTTTGTACTGGCGGATAAACAGAAAATCGAGCAAGTTCTTATTAATCTCATTGCCAACGCAATACATTATGCCAACCGCAAGGAGCCTCACATCACCGTTCGAACGACGGTGCTTAAAACAAAAGTTTTAATCGAAGTACAGGACAACGGTATGGGAATGAAGCCCGAGGCGCTGCCCCGGATTTTCGAGCGGTTTTACCGCGTGGAATCCAGTCGAAACCGACGCAAAGGGGGGAGTGGTTTAGGACTTGCTATTGTAAAGCATATCCTAGAGGCTCATAATGAGACCATTCATGTCGAGAGCATCTATCTGGAGGGCACTAAGTTCGGATTCTTCCTCGAGCGTGCGCCCTAATTTGGGTGGAATTTAATGCTTTTTTTTGAATTTTTTTTTGCAAAATTCATTCGGCGGATTTTGCAATTGTTATATATTTGCAACGCTACTAAGAGCAAACGAATCAACAACAAAAAGGGCTGAATAGACTATGGTTTACAAAATCCGAATTATTTTAGATACAAGGGAAGACATTTTCCGCGATATTGAAATTAAGGGGAAACAAACGCTATGGAATTTGCATTTGGGAATAAAGAGTGCATTTTCTTTGCAAGGGGAGGAGCTATCAAACTTTAACCTTCTGGAATCGGACGGGACGGTTTATAAAAGCGTCGCCTTAGAGGACATGAGCGATTTGGGTGATGGTGAAATTATGTCAGACGTGTACATCACCGAGGTTTTCGAAGCGAGTGGGGATAAAGTGCAGTTTCAATACGGACTTCTCGATCTTTGGGAGTTCTTCGCTGAACTCATCGAAATTGTGCCTGA
>DCJS01000025.1:0-9563 GCA_002319955.1 Flavobacteriales bacterium UBA1694 | reverse complement strand
TCAAGGCGCCTGGCAAGCAGAGTGCAGCAAAGTCAAAAACCCCAAGACCTCCCATGGGTGAGGATGAATTTGATTTCGGAGATGAGTTTTCGGATTCTGAGTACGATTCCGATGACCTGGAATTTGAAGATGAGGAGCAAGATGACTTTTCTCAGGACCCGTACGAGGACGATTTAGATTAATTTCAAATAAATTTAAGACGACAAAAGCTGTTCTTTCTTTAATGAACGGCTTTTTTAATGAGCGGCTTCCAGATGAAATCCGTAAATTTGTCATGCACGCATGCTCAAGCTTATGACTTTAAACTTTGAGTTGTTAAACTTAATTATTCTATGAGAAAATTTATGCTTTATGCCGTCTTAGGGCTAGCCTTGTTAAGCTGCACGGCAGAAAAAAATTCAAAAACTATGAACCAGACGCCAGACGAATGGAAACACACCACAACCATTTATGAAGTTAACGTAAGACAATACACCCCAGAGGGAACCTTCAAAGCCTTTGAGGCGCATCTCCCGCGCTTAAAAGATATGGGCGTCAAAACCCTGTGGTTTATGCCCATTACCCCAATTGCCCAGCAAAACAAGAAGGGCAGTTTAGGAAGTCAGTATGCCGCAGGCGATTACACCTCAATCAATCCAGAATTTGGAACACTTGAGGATTTTAAGCACCTGGTTGACATGGCGCATTCCATGGGCTTTAAAGTAATCATTGACTGGGTGGCAAACCATACCGGTTGGGACCACACATGGACAAAAACGCATCCCGAGTACTACCTTATCGATCCAAAGACAAGCACCTTTCAAATTGCCTCAGGCATGGAAGATATTATAGAACTTGATTATAGTAAGCCCGCTTTACGAAAAGCGATGATTGATTCGATGAGATTTTGGGTAGAAGAGACTGGGATTGACGGCTTTCGATGTGACTTAGCCTCTTGGGTTGAAGTGGATTTCTGGCAAGAAGCGAGAACCGAATTAGACCAAATTCGCCCGCTGTTTTGGCTCGGCGAGTTCGACGAGCTCGACAGCCCTGAGTATGGGAAGGTCTTTGATGCCAGTTATATTTGGAATTGGATGCATAAAACCAAAGCATTTAACGATAATAATGAGCCGCTTTCTGAGCTCCAAGCGCTTTTACAGAAGTATTCTGACATTGGGGATAAGTCGATGCGTGCCTGGTTTACCTCGAACCACGATGAGAACACATGGAATGGAACGGAATATGAAAAGTATGGGGTGTTTGCTAAACCTCTTGCCGTGTTTTCAGTGACATGGAATGGCGTTCCTCTTATTTATAATGGGCAGGAACTTCCTTTAAAGACGAAAAGGCTAGAGTTTTTTGAAAAAGACCCGATTCCTTGGACTCTAGCGCCGCAGCTTCATGAGTTCTATAAGACTCTTTTAGAACTAAAGGCTTCAAACCCAGCCTTACGTGGGGGGGATCCTCAGGTGACTACCTACTGGCTAGAGACCACAGCAAAGGATAAAGTTCTCGCTTATCTAAGAGTTAAGGGAGACCATCAGGTTCTTACTGTTCTTAATTTCTCGAAAGAGCCTGTGAAATTCACGATTCAGGACGAAAAACTTTCAGGAAAGTTTACGGAAATCTTCTCAAAACAAACGCGTGATTTTCAGTCAGCCGCGGCGTTTGAGCTCCCGGTATCCGGCTACGCCGTCTTTGAGAACTAGGCCTCACGAGTTTATAATAAATAAGAAGCGCTGGACCATTTGGTCCAGCGCTTCTTTATTTTGAACAGGTGTGGAGCCGTAAGCCCCTTAGTTCAAGTTTATTGAAAGTACTCATGGTAGGTTTGCATGGAGCTCTTTAGAGTGGCTACAGCCTGCTGCTGAGCAGACTCTTCGGTGCTTTTTTCAAGAGTTTGCATCGCGTTCATGTGATCGGTGAGCCAGACGTGAAGCACGTCGTGAGACTTGCCAGTCATGGTGCACGATTTGATAAGTTCGTCGTTGGCCGCAACCAAATCTTGGCTTAGCTCAAGATAAGTCTTTTGCCCCGGATCAAACTCAGCCAGCAGTTGTTCTTGTTTTTGAATGAAAGGAAGCATTTCTACGTTCGTTTCCCATTTCTCCCCATTGTTTAATTCGAGTGCTGCATTTGAACTAGGTTCCTCGTGCGTGGCTAAACTATCGACCTGATGCGTGGCATGGGGATCCTGCTGGGTTTGTGGCGCGGTAGATTCTGTTTTTTGACAAGCGCTTAAAGTGATAAGCGCGCTTAGGGATAAGATCAATGATTTTTTCATATGTTACTAAGTATTTGGTGTTTAGAATTAACGTAAAGATACGCCATTATTTGCAGTCGGCGTATGACTTAAGTCAGTTGGCGAGCGTTGAAACCCTGATTAGAAAAGCCCTTCAGTCTACACTGAAGGGCCTTTCGAATTTTATTTGATAAGCAGCTTCTCTACGCGGCAAATTGCATTGCAAAGAGGTCAGGATAGACGCCTAGTGCAATAAGCACCACAATAATAAACACAGAAACAATTTTGTACGTTAAAGTTGAGGTCTCCGAAGTTTTAAACGTCGTTTCTTTAAAGAAGAACATAGCCATAATTAGTCTTAGGTAGTAGGCGATAGAGACGGCGGACCCTAGGATTGCAACGAGCACAAGGAAGGCGGCGCCATCCATGGCCTGGGTAAAGAGACTGAATTTCCCCATGAACCCTGCTGTTAAAGGAACGCCGGCCATAGAGAGCAGCGAAACAGTAGCCACCACGGCCAAGATTGGTTCTGTCTTTGCAAGCCCTTTAAAGGCTGTATAGGAGGTTTCTCTTTTAAGCTTCTCAACCCAAATTAGACAGAGCATTACCCCGACCGAGGCTAGCGCGTACACAAAGAGGTAGAAGGCTAGATTGTAAGTCGAAAGCGAATTGAGTCCGTAGAATATAAGGGCCACATAGCCGGCGTGAGACACGGAGGAATACGCAAGCATGCGTTTTGCGTTTGTTTGGGCAAGTCCCATGGTATTTGCTAGAAGAAGGGTAATAATAACCATTACTCCCAGAATGTTAAACCACTGATCGTAGACACCGATAAAGCCGATAGTCATTAATCTAAAGAACGCGTAGAAGCCGGCGATTTTCACCACACTCATCATAAAGGTCGTGATTAAAGAGGGTGAGCCTTGGTAGACATCCGGACTCCACATATGGAACGGGGCTAGGGCCACTTTAAAGCCCATGGCTGCAATCATCATAATCACGCCCATAATGAGCATTAAATTACTAGGGTATTCGATGGCGTACTGATGAATTTGGTAAAGATCAAAACTTCCCGCTGTTCCATAAATTAGGGCAATACCAAATAGCAAAAACCCGGTTGCAAAACACCCCATTAAGAAGTATTTAACAGAGGCTTCGTTGGAACGTAGATCCGTTTTACTGGAACCCGCTAGAACGTAGAGAGGAATCGAGAGAATTTCTATTCCTAAAAATAGGGTGACAAGGTTCTGATAGCCAAATAGGACAATGGCGCCGCAGAGTGCAAAAAGCATTAGGGCGTAGAGTTCCGATTGGTGAGAGCGGTGGTTGGAGAATGAGAAGCCTCCCAAGAAGAAAATGAGAAGCGTCACCACCAGAGTCAATTTTGTAAATAGGGCCGTATTTGGGCCGTATTCATACATGGATTGGTACTTAAGGAAAAAGTCGGCTTCTGGGAGATAACTGACATAAAGGGCAATTATAAGACCCGCGATTCCGATATATCGCGCATACTTCCCGAGGTTAAATACGCCCGAAAATAGGGCCGCTATGGCGCTTAAGAAGACAATAATTAATACACTCATTTTATACTTATTAGTTTACCATGGATTGGTAGATAAACGTCAACGAACTTCCGACCAAATCAAGGATTGGTCCGGGAACAACACCAAAGAAAATAACGGCACCGGCTAGAGAGCCCATAACGATGAATTCTGAGGTGGATAGGTCTTTTGCACTGGCTAGAACGAGAGGGTCGCCAGAATTTAGCATCGTGTGGCCGTACGCTCTAAAGAGGTAGGCTGCAGCTAAAATAATGGTGATCCCAGCAATAATGGCGGCAAGCACATTGTAATCAAAGATGGACTTTAAGAGAATGAATTCTCCAATAAAGCCATTGGTTAGCGGAAGGCCAACAGATCCGAGCAGCACAATCATAAAGAGTACTGCAAATCTCGGAGCCACCTTGGCAAGTCCTCCCATTTGGCGAATGTCTCTTGTTTTAAATCGTTTGATAAGAATATCGGCGCAGTAGAACAGTCCAACGATATTGAATCCGTGGGCAAAGGCTTGCACTAAGGCTCCTTCTCCACCTTCAATGGTCATCGTGCCTCTTAGAACCATTAAGGCGGTAGCAAAAATCCCAGCCACCATTAAACCAACGTGTGAAAACGAAGAGTAGGTGAATAGGCGTTTGATATCATTCTGAATGAGCGCTATTAAGGCGCCGTGAAGGACCCCAATGACGGCAAGGACGATCACAATGGTTCCTGAAATTCCGGCTATGGCGTCAGGAGTTACAGGAAGTAAATACCTAAAGATACCGTAGATGGCCATTTTTAGCATGATTCCCGAGAGAAGCATGGTGCCCTGAGTCGGTGAATAGGTGTAGGTGTCCGGCTGCCACGTGTGGAACGGGAACACCGGTAATTTTACGGCAAAGGCGAAGAATATGAACCAGAAGACCACGGTTTGTTGGTTGAGATTCAGATTCGCGTTATACATATCAGTCAGGGCAAATGAAGGGGAATACAGATAAACGTAAATAAACCCTCCGAGCATGAATAGCGAGCCCACAAAGGTGTAGACAAAGAATTTAGTTGTGAACTGCAGTTTTTTATCTGCCTGCCCCCAAAGACCTGCTATGAGCCAGATTGGAATTAATGTGACCTCCCAGAAGATATAGAATAAAAGACCATCGAGCGAGGTGAAAACCCCTACAAGACCAAATTGCATCAGTAGGATTAGTGCGTAAAAACTCGAGCTGTAGCCCTTCTTTTCGTTGAAAGACGAATAGATAATAAGGGGCACTAAGATATTGGTGAGTAAGAGAAGCAGCATGGACATGCCATCAATTCCGAAGTGCAGCGTGCTTTTTACAAATTGCAGCCAAGGGTAATTGATTTCATGCTGTAATACTTGGTTTACTGTTAGTGAGGAATCAAGTCCTTGCCAGGTGCAAAGCGTGACAACCAGCTGCACTAGGGATAAACCTAGGGCAAAAGATTTGCTCCACTTTCCTTTGTAGAAAAAGAGACAAAGTGCCCCGAGCAGTGGCAGCAGTAATAAAGCTAATAAATGGTATGACATTCCTACTGTAATATAAAGTTAACAATCAAAATAAGTCCGATGGCAAGTGCCATCACGAGCACGTAGTTTTCTACATTCCCGTTTTGCAGACGCTTCATGGATTTTCCACTTTCCTCGGCGCCCTCGCCGATAAAATCGACCGCTTTATCTAAAATCGATACATCAAACTGTTTACCTGCGCGGCCAAGACCTTCAGTGGTACGTACGATTAGCGCATTATAAAGTTCGTCGATATAGAGTTTTTTGGCAGAAAGTTTTTCCCAGCCCTTGTAGAGGGTTTCTTCTTTCGCTAATTTTTTATTTGTGACATAGAGGTGTCTTACAACGAGCCACACAATGAAAAACATGGCAATGGTGAGACCCAGTAGAATGTATTCGGTGGAATGGCTTATCGCGTTTAGATTCGCTTGAATCTGATTTTTTGCTGGAGCAGTTAAAATAGGGTCTAGCCAGCGCTCAAGATTTGCGAATTCACCATTCTTAATAAGATGAGGCAAGTTAATCAGTCCTCCAACAACAGAGAGTGCTGCTAAAACGACCAAAGGAAGGGTCATATTTAGTGGGCTTTCATGAAGGTGGGCTTTTTGCTCCTGCGTTCCTCTAAATTGGCCATGGAAGGTTAAATAGTATAGTCGGAACATATAGGCTGCCGTCATGGCCGCTATGGCAAAGAGAATAACCCAATAGAGTGGATTCTTAGCCCAGGTAGCCACTAGAATTTCATCTTTTGAAATCATTCCAGAGAACAAAGGCATCCCTGAAATCGCAAAGGTTCCGATTAAAAAGGTTAGGTGTGTGATTTTAATTTTGTCTTTTAGCCCGCCCATAAAGCGCATGTCTTGTTCGCCACTCATGGCATGAATCACAGAGCCAGAACCTAAGAATAAAAGGGCTTTAAAGAAGGCATGGGTCATGAGGTGAAACATCGCTGCAGAGTATGCACCGACGCCTAAGGCCACCACCATGAATCCAAGTTGTGACACGGTTGAATAGGCCAACACCTTTTTGATATCGTTTTGTCTTAGAGCATAAAATGCGGCGAGTAGCGCCGTAAGAAGACCTATGAAAAGAATTCCGTCCATTACGGTAGGCGCTAAAACAAATAAGAAATTTGAACGCACTACTAAATAAATCCCTGCAGTAACCATGGTCGCCGCGTGAATTAAAGCGGATACTGGCGTTGGGCCTGCCATTGCATCAGGGAGCCAAGTATAGAGAGGAACCTGGGCGGATTTCCCAACGGCTCCAATAAATAACGAGGCGCAGATGAAGATAATGACGCCGGAGTCTAGTTCAAATACCGAAGCGTTTTGAGCCACCGAAAGGAAGTCAAGCGCATTGGTGTGTTGGGCGATCATGAAAATACCCATTAGAAGACCTAAGTCCCCAATACGGTTCATAATAAAGGCTTTACGTGCCGCTTTTCCAAATTCTCTGTTTTCGTACCAGAACCCAATTAGAAGGTAGGAGCAGAGTCCAACGCCTTCCCAACCAATAAACAGGATCACGTAGTTTGAACCCAGAACTAAAAGAAGCATCATGAAAATAAAGAGATTCAGGTAGGCGAAAAACCTGTGAAACCCTTTATCGGTCTGCATGTAGCCTATAGAGTAGAGGTGGATAAGTGAACCGATTCCAGTAATAATCAGAACCATCATCAGGGACAGCTGATCAATTTGAAAACTGAAATTAATTTGCACCCCATTTATGGTGAACCATTCAAAAGCCCGAACAATCACGGGCGTCGAATCCGCTTTAAAGTTTAAAAAGAGATACCCCGCGAGTAAAAAGGACCCAAGAACCATAAGGGTCGCAAAAGTACCCACCACCAGTTTTGGCAACTTTTTTCCAAAGAGTCCGTTAATCACAAACCCAAAGAGAGGTAAAAGCACGATTGCATAAATCAAATTTTCCATTGTTTTCTATCCTCTTAGTTTGTTAAATATACTTATGTCGACTGACTTGGTATTTCTGTAAAGCATGGAAATAATCGCAAGACCAACGGCAACCTCCGCGGCAGCGACCACCATGATGAAAAAGACCAAAATTTGACCGTGACCATCCCCGCTGTAACTTGAAAAAGCAGCGAGTAGTAGGTTTACGGAGTTAAGCATTAGCTCGACACACCCTAAAATTATGATTGCGTTTTTTCTTAATAATACGCCGGTCACTCCAAGGCAAAAAAGCACGGTGCACAGAACCACGAAGTAGTTCAGTGGCACGGTTTGAATAAATGTATTAACGTCTCCCATAATCTTATAATTCTCTTTTACCAATGAGTACGGCCCCGACAATCCCCGCAAGGATTAAGATTGAGGCGAGTTCAAATGGCAGTACATATTCGTTAAATAGTAAGCGGCCTAGATTCTTCGTAAGTCCGACGCTGTGGTCGATGTTTGGCCCGGCGTAAATGTTCTCTGTGACACCACGGAAAGCCCCTAGCATGCCGATCAGAAGGATTCCACCTGCAAAAACACCGATAAATTTCAGCGTGTTTTGTTTTTTGCTTTCATCCAATTCATTTAGATTAAGCATCATCAGGATGTAAAGGAAGAGAACCATAATGGCCCCGGCATAGACGATAATTTGCACAATGCCTAGAAATTGGGCGTTTAGCAGAACATACATGCCCGCAATGGAGAACATCGTGACGATGAGCGACAAAACGGCGTACATTGGGTTTCTTGCAAAAACAAAGTAGAAGGCGCTGATTAGGGCAATTCCTGCCACTAGAAAAAATAAAAATTGTTCCATTATTTTACAGCCTTTTTTTGAAGTTCACTTTGACGTGGCGTGATGTCAATCCGATTGTTTACGTCTTCGACTAATTTATCTTTTCCGTAGATGAAAGAGCCACGGTTTAAATCCACATCGACCAGGCGATCAGTTAAATAGATTGCAGATTTTGGACAGGCCTCCTCACACATCCCACAAAAGATGCAGCGCAGCATATTGATCTCATAGATTGAGGCGTATTTTTCCTCACGGTATAAATCCTTTTCTTCCTTAGTACGTTCTTTAGATGTCATGGTTATGGCTTCCGCTGGGCAGGCCACGGCGCAGAGTCCACAAGCGGTGCAGCGTTCTCTTCCCTCTTCGTCTCTTTTGAGAACGTGAAGGCCTCGCCATACTTGGGCACGCGGTTTCTCAACCTCAGGGTAAGCAAAGACTTTTCCCTTTGGGCCTTCAATGGCGTGGCGAAGTGTAATGGCCATGCCCTTGATAATTTCAGGGAGGTATAGTTTTTCCATGAAGGTCATCTCCTTATTGGAGACTACTTTGGAGCGGTTTGTTAATTTCATGTGATTCTATTTTGGTTAGGACCTTTTGCTTTGAGCTAAGGTCTTCAAAATGGTTTATACTCTAGTTAGGCGCCTGCTAAAAGGATGACCGCACCTGTCACCACTAGATTTAATAAGGCTAGTGGGATTAATGATTTCCATCCTAAGTGCATTAATTGGTCGTAGCGGAATCTTGGAATCGTCCAGCGGATCCACATAAAGATCATAATGCCTATAATTGATTTTGTTAATATCGATACAATGCTTAAGATTCCCGCCACATTTTCACCCCAATTCTGGGTAACCCACTCAATTCCGGGATAGTTGAACCCACCAAAAAACAGGGTTGCGATTAAGGCGTTGGAAATAAACATGTTTACATACTCCCCGAACATATACATTCCAAAGTTCATGGAGGAATATTCAGTCATATACCCATTGACAAGTTCCGATTCACATTCGGGTAAGTCAAAAGGATGACGGTTGGTTTCTGCCATAGCGGCCACTAAAAAGATAATGAATGCTAGGGGCTGGTAGAATATATTCCAATTCATGCCGTCTACTGAGAAAAGTCCCCATAGTTTGCCACTTCCTTGGTCCGTGACGACTTTCATTAGATCTAAACTTCCACTCATCATGATGATGGATAAAAGTGAGAGGCCCATGGCAAGTTCGTAGGAAATCATTTGGGAGGAGGCTCTAATAGCGCCAATAAGAGAATATTTGTTGTTGGAGGCCCAGCCTCCGATCATCATTCCGTAAACACCAATAGAGACCATTGCAATTAAGAAGAGCACACCAACATCAATGTTGGCCACTTGTATTGCAAAAGAATCGCCTCCAATATTGAGGGTTTGGCCCCAAGGGATGACCGCTCCCGTAATAAGGGCGATAAACATCGTTAAGGAAGGACCAAGGATGAACAGGAATCGGTCTGCATCCTGAGGAATGAACCCTTCTTTAAAAAAGAGTTT
>DCJS01000014.1:47581-82270 GCA_002319955.1 Flavobacteriales bacterium UBA1694 | reverse complement strand
GCCATTCCAAGACTTGGACTTTTCAAAAACAGAAGACTTTGATGTGCGCTGCCCGGATCCAGACTCCGCCCAAAGAATGACCCAACGAATCAAAGAAATTAAAAAGATGGGCGATACCATTGGCGGCACCATCACGTGCGTCATCGAAAACGTCCCACCTGGCCTAGGGGAACCGGTCTTTGGAAAACTACAAAGTGAGCTTGCAAGAGCCATGCTTTCAATTAATGCGGCAAAAGGCTTTGAATACGGCAGTGGGTTTTGTGGCGCAAAAATGGTTGGCAGTGAACACAACGACTTATTTAACGAGGACTTCAGCACCCAAACCAATCTATCCGGGGGAATTCAAGGAGGTATCTCCAACGGAATGCCGATCTATTTCCGCGTGGCCTTTAAACCCGTTGCGACCCTTTTAAAACCTCAACCGAGCGTAGACCAAGAGGGAAATCCGATCGTGCTAGAAGGCAAAGGTCGCCACGATGCCTGTGTATTGCCAAGGGCCGTACCCATTGTTGAAAACTTAGCGGCATTCGTGCTCGCTGATCTATATTTAATTCAAAAAACTAGAACCTTTTAACCATGAACACAATCAAATTTTACTGGGATCAGGCCCTGAGCCTTGAGCAGTACTTAGAGCTAACGACCAAACGGATCGAAGAGCCTAAAGACGAACTTGAAGTATCCTACAAAGAGTATTACGAGCTCGCATCCCAAAGAATGTCCCGAACGCTTAAAACCTTCAAAAAAGACCCGGCTCAAGTAGAAAAATTAGAATCGAAAAACTTTGACGGCAAAATCTTGATCATCTCTGAGCCTTGGTGTGGAGACGCAAGCGCGACGGTGCCTGCCGTTCACGAGTTTTTCAAAGACACCTGTGAGGTGAGAATTTTCCTTCGTGATAAGGACCACGCACTCATTGACCAGTACCTAACGAATGGAACTCAGTCCATTCCAATTGTTTTAATTTTGGATAAAGACCACAAAGAACTCGCCCACTGGGGACCGCGCCCCGCCTTCGGACTCGAGCTCTTGAAAAAATACAAAGAAAATCCAGAAACCTACTCGAAAGACGATTTCCACAATGACCTGCAAGTGTATTATGCAAAAAACAAAGGGAAAGATGTCATCGAAGAGCTTTTGGAGCTTATTTAACCTTTAAAAGTTGTTTCCTTGAAAAAGAATTTTATTTACATCCTTATTTTAGCAGCCCTCGGAGTTATCGCATTCGTGCCCGGGGTAAAAGAAATTTTTATGCCCGTAGCAGAAATCGAGCAAGCGGTTAAAGTTGATCTTGAAGACTACGACCTTGAACTTGAAGGGCTCAACACCCCAGACACCAATCTAAAGGAGTTTCGAGGTGAAAAGCTTCTGTTCCTCAATTTTTGGGGTACTTGGTGCGCCCCATGCCGCGAGGAATGGCCAACTATTGAAGCCCTTTACAAAGCCCGTCATAAGGATATGGACTTTGTACTCATCGCCATGCTAGATGAAAAAGAAGCGGTTCTGAAATTCATGAAAGACAATGGCTATACTGCACCCGTATATTTAGCGAAAAGCCCTGTGAGTGGAAAAATCCTGCCAAAAGTCTATCCAACGACGTTTATCTTAGATAAAAATGGGCGAATCTTAAAGAAGGAAACAGCTACGAAAGACTGGAACAGCCCAGACTCAAATGCCTTTCTAGACGAAATGCTCAACTAAGAGGAATAAAAATTCTATAGCCTATATCGAAAATGGAATGCATTTTGCAATTCTAAAGGTCTAACAACACAAAATGAAATATTCGAAAATTGCACTTATTAAAGAAGCAATAAAACACAAAGGCTTTCTTCAAAAAGTCCCGGTGATTTGGCGCATGGTAAAATTATGGAGAAAAGGGGTCTACCCGACAAAATCCATTGATTTAATCATTCCAATCTTAGGACTTCTGTATGTTATATCGCCCATCGATTTAATTCCAGAAATCGCGGTACCTATTTTAGGGTCCCTAGATGATTTAGCTGTTCTTGCTCTAATTATCCCAAAATTAATGCGGGAAATTGACAAATTCCTCCTTTGGGAGGCGATGCAAGAAGAGGGCATTACAACAATCGATGTCGAGCCTCAGAACTAAAAACTCAAAAAAAAACACTTCAAAAACCGGCGCGCTCTGCAGTCCGGTTTTTTTTGTGCAAAATTTTGCGCAAATTTACGCCGTGAAGACTTTAATTTCTATTGTGGGCACCACAGGAATCGGAAAAACCCGCTTGGCCATCGATTTAGCCCAACGACTTAAGACAGAAATACTCTCCTGCGATTCGCGGCAATTCTATAAAGAAATGCCGATAGGAACCGCAGCTCCGACCCGTGGAGAGCTGCTTGAGGCCCCTCACCATTTCATCGGGCAGCGCTCTGTTAACGAACCCTACTCCATTGGACAGTATGAGAACGAGGCTATTGAAAAATTGCATGAGGGATTCACACACCGCTCGACTCAAATTTTAGTCGGGGGAAGCATGATGTACGAAAAGGCTGTACTTGAAGGGCTTCACGAACTCCCGCAGGCCAATGAAGAGAACCAAGAGACGCTGCTAAAGCTCTGGAATCTCTCCGGACTTAGCGCACTTCAAGAACTTTTACTCGAACTGGACCCACTCTATTATTCAAAGGTGGATCTACAGAATCCAAGGCGCTTATTAAGAGCCATTGATGTCATTTGGCAGAGCTCTACTCCTTATTCAACCCTTCTCACAGAGCAAAGAGAACCTAGGGAGTTTGAGGCCATTCGAATTGGAATTTCAGCGCCCAGAGAATTGATTTACGAGCGCATAAACCAGCGCGTGGATGCGATGCTCGCTCAGGGACTCTTAGATGAAGTAGAGAAGTTGATTCCCTTTAAAGAGTTACCGGCATTACAGACCGTGGGCTACAGCGAATTGTTCGCCTATTTTGAGGGGCACACTACACTAGAGTTTGCCATAGAAGAAATTAAGAAAAATTCTAGGCGCTTTGCCAAACGCCAACTCACCTGGTACCGAAAGGAGCAGAACATTCATTGGGTTGGTTATGAGCATGCCCTAGAAGAATGTATCCACTATCTCAGTACCCATCCACTAAGACCGCTGGATGGCCAGCACCGAGAGTCCTAAGCTTACCGAGGCTTGCACTTTTGCACGGTGGAATTCAGAAAAAAATCAGTAATTTTGACATTCTAACTTTTAAATAAAAACCCCTTCCATCATGGCAGACACGTCTTCAACTATGCTAGCCTTAGGCACCAAAGCGCCTTACTTCGAACTTCCAAATCCTTCCGCTTCTGGAGAGACACAAAGCCTAGAAGATTTAAAGGGGGAAAAAGGAACCTTAGTGGTTTTCATGTGCAACCACTGCCCATTTGTGTTACATGCCATTGACAAGCTTACAGAGCTGTATGAAGATTACCAATCCAAAGGGATTGAATTCATCGCAATCAATGCAAATGACCACGAAAAATACCCAGCAGATTCTCCAGAGAAAATGATTGACTTTCAGATTGAACGCCGGTTTGAATTCCCTTATCTTCTTGATGAATCCCAAACGGTCGCTAAAGCTTACAATGCGGCCTGCACACCCGATTTCTTTTTCTTCGACGAAAAGTTGGATTTAATTTACCGCGGCCAAATGGATGCATCCAGACCTGGCAATACAAAGGAACTTACGGGCGAAGATTTAATTATTGCTTTTGAAAACCTACTTGCGGGTGCCCCTCAGGAAGAACTCCAAATGCCTAGCCTAGGCTGCGGCATCAAGTGGAAGTAAGACTTCAATTCTAAAAATAATTCGGGTCTCTCCGTCCAATCGAAACACACTATCAAAAATAGGGGTTGTACTGCTTTTCAAACCCAATGGTGGTCGAAGCCCCGTGCCCACAAAACACAGTAGTTTCAGGATCGAGCACAAAAAGCTTTTGTGAAATACTCGAAAGAAGGCTTGTGGAATCTCCTTTATACAAATCTGTGCGGCCTATACTCCCTTGAAATAGGACATCACCACTAAGCACGACTTTATGCTCAGTGGATAAATACGCCACATGGCCAGGTGAATGCCCTGGAACATGCAACACTTCAAATGGCTGCTGATTTAAACTTAGCAGCATCCCTGGCTCAGCATCCCTTAACTCCCCTTTAAATTCGGCAAACTCAAAACCAAATCGTTTAGCATCTAGCGGGGTTCTTTCAAGAATCTCACGCTCTAAGGGATGCAAATAAACAGGAACTTGGAAAAAATCGACGCAGGCTTGAAGGCCAAGCACATGGTCAATGTGGGCGTGGGTCAAAAGAATGGCTTCAATCTTTAAATTCTTTGAGCTAATAAACTCAAACAAGCTTTCGGTTTCACTGCTCGTGCTATTGCCAGGATCTACGATCCAGGCAAGGGTACCGGAATAAACCACATAAGTGTTTTCTGAAAAAGGGTTAAAAGGGAACTGCTCAATCTGCACCATTGAATTCGGTATTAAATTCAAAACTACTTAATTTTCTTCTAAAGCCCTAGCAACGGAATCAATAATTAAGTGCAAGCACGTAAAACAAGGGCAGCCTAATTTAATAGGTGTATTAAGATTAATTAACAGTTTAGTAATCGCATGTTAATATCCAAGGTTGATTTAAGGAGTATTTTCGCAATTGATTAAAACTAGAAAACTAAAACTATGAAGTATCTACTTGTTTTACTTACCACCTTAGTAAGTTCTATTACTTTGGCTCAAACTGGCGTTATCTCTGGGAAGATCCTAGATGCTAGCAATGAGTTCTCCCTTCCAGGTGCCACAATTAAGATTGAAAACTCACATCGGCACACCATTTCCAACTCGAATGGAAGCTATGAATTCCTAAGTTTACCTGTAGGAACGTATAGCGTATATGTCGATTATATTGGCTACACCTCGACTTCCCAGAAAATTGAAGTTAAGCAAAACCAAACCTCATCTGCTGACTTCAAGTTACAAACGGGTTCTACCAACCTTGAAGAAGTGGTAATTATCGGCGATTATCTTCGTGGTCAAGCAAAAGCCTTGAACCAACAGAAGACAAATCCAAATATCACTAACATGATTTCTTCAGATCAAATTGGACGTTTTCCAGATGCGAATGTCGGTGACGCGTTAAAGCGTGTCCCTGGAATTACGATGCAGAACGACCAGGGCGAAGCTAGAAACATTATCATTAGAGGTCTAGCTCCGCATTTAAACTCAGTAACTTTAAATGGAGACCGTATTCCTTCAGCCGAAGGAGACAACAGAAACGTTCAAATGGACCTTATTCCATCCGATATGATCTCAACCATTGAGGTTAATAAAACCCTAACTTCTGATATGGATGCAGATGCTATTGGAGGATCGGTAAATCTAATCTTGCGATCGGCTCCTAACAAAGAACGTATTTCTGCAACCTTAGCAGGAGGCTATTCTCCGATTCGTGAAAAAGGAAATTACACCGCAGGATTCGTTTATGGGAACCGTTTTTTGGACAATAAATTAGGCGCTGTTTTTAGTGCATCGTATAATAACAACACATTTGGTTCAGACAATATTGAAGGCGAGTGGAAACTAGGTGACGCAGATCAAGCGTACATGTCTGACTTCGAAATTAGACAATACAGCGTTCAACGCGTCAGAAACAGTGTCGCATTGGCCCTGGATTATGAATTCAATTCAAACAATAAAATAGTCTTAAGTGCGATGTACAACCACCGCTCTGATAGAGAAAATCGTTTTGGTGTTGGCTATGAAGTGGATCCAATCTACGATGGAAACGACCAAATTATTGGATATGAAGGAAATATGTTCAGACAAAACAAAGGGGGTATCGGCGGTAGTAAAAACAAGGATACACGTTTAGAAATTCAGAAAGTACAGAATTACTCCCTAGGGGGAGAGCATCTATTGAGTTCCTCTTTAGATATGGATTGGTCAGTAAACTACGCCTATGCAAGTGAAGAGAAACCAAATGAGCGTTATCTCGAATTCGAAAACGAAGGCATTACTTTAATGTCCGATCTAAGCAACCCAAGAAAACCACTTATCACGGCCCCGGGAGAAAACCTAGGAGATTATGAACTTGCGGGCCTTTCACAAAGTAACGGCCTTACGAAAGAATCAGAATTAGGCGCAAGAATTAACTTCCGCTTCCCATTCTCCGTCGTACAAGATCAAAAAGGACGTCTTAGAACAGGACTTCGTGTTAGGATTAAAGACAAAGACAGAAACAATGATTATTTCGGATACGAACCAATCAATGGATTTGGCCTAACCGATATTCCAACAACCTATTTCTCAGGCAAAGGCTTCAATCCAGGATCACAATATGTCCCAGGACGCTTTGCCAGTGCAGGATTCTTAGGTGGCTTAAACCTAACAGATACTTCTTTATTTGATGCTGAGTCAGATCCTTCCGAATTTTTATCTGAAAACTTTAAAGCAAAAGAAAACATTTATGCCGGCTACATCCGTTGGGATCAGGATTTCAGCGATAAATTTTCTGCAATTATCGGAGCAAGAATTGAACATACAGCAATTGATTATACGGGAAACTTCGTGTTAGATGAAGAAGAGCTAGTGGACCAAATTACTAGAAAAAACAGCTACACAAATATCCTTCCTAGCATCACCCTTCGTTACGATATCCAAGATGACTTTATCCTTAGAGCTGCTGCAACGACAGCCCTAGCAAGACCAAACTACTACGGACTCGTACCTTATGTAAATGCGATTCCTGAGGACCAAGAAATCCAAGTAGGAAATCCGGATCTTAAAGCGACCTATGCATACAATTTTGACCTAATGGCTGAAAAGTACTTCTCTTCAATTGGGATTCTTTCAGGAGGATTTTTCTACAAAAATTTAAAAAACTTCATTTATACATACAGTAGCAATAACTATTCTTCAGCCGATTTTGGAACCGATTACGCAAGTCAATCGAACCCAATTCCAGCAGGAGAAGAATGGGACTATATTCAGCAAAGAAATGGCGACAACGTAAACTTATACGGATTTGAAGTGGCACTACAAAGACAATTAGATTTCTTACCCGGTAAATTCCTACAAGGTTTTGGTGTGTATCTAAACTATACGTATACCAAATCGAAAGCCGATGGAATTACCAACGAAGATGGAGAAGAAAGAGAAGGCCTTGGTCTTCCAGGGACAGCTCCACATTTATTCAATACGTCACTTTCTTGGGAAAACAAAAGATTCTCTGCAAGAGTTTCTTTAAACCATGCAGCAGATTATCTTGATGAACTAGGTGGTGAAGCTTTTGAAGACCGCTACTACGACAAGCAAACATTCTTAGATGCCAATGCGTCTTATAAAATTAACAACAGATTCCGAATTTTCGCAGAAGCGAATAACCTAACGAATCAACCACTACGCTATTACCAAGGAATTTCCTCTCGCACAATGCAAGCCGAATACTATCAAGCTCGCTTTAATTTAGGCGTGAAATTAGATTTCTAAAAGATACAACTCAAGGATAAAACCCTCACCAGCCTAAAGCGGTGAGGTTTTAGTCCCTAAAAAAACCAACGAACTATGTTAAATTTAAAATTTTCAACCACGTTACTTTTTTTACTTTGTACCCTATTTTCATTTACAAAAGCTCAAACACCTTTTGAATCTGAGAAACAAAACGGCTACAAAGGACAAACAATTCCAAACTTATCTTATATCGAGGATAGTTTCAATTTTGTCGTTCTTGGAGATTTTGGGCGTGTGGGAGACTATTACCAAAAAGAAGTGGCCCGTGAACTAGGACACGCCACCGTAGCAATGGACGCCGAATTCATCGTTTCTGTTGGAGACAACTTTTACCCCAATGGTGTACAAAGCACCACGGACTACCATTGGATTTCTTCCTTTGAATCGATCTATACCGACCCAAGTCTTTATACGGACTGGTACGTCGCTTTAGGAAATCACGATTACCGCGGAAATGTTCAGGCGCAAATTGACTACACCAATATTAGTAGAAGATGGCAGATGCCAAGCCGCTACTACAGCAAAACCTTTGAACTCGATAATGGCGAGAAGCTCCTACTCGTCGTGATGGATACCAATCCATACATTGACGACTACCATCAGAACCCAGAAAAGTACGACGGCATTAAAAAGCAAGACACTGCAGCGCAAACGAAATGGTTGGAACAAACCCTGGCCACAACAGACAAATCGATCAAATGGAAAATGGTGGTAGGACACCATCCTTTATACAGTGGTGGCAAAAGAAAAATGGACGAAAACACGCTGCTATTTGAAAAGAAATTTGCTAATCTTTTTGACAAACATAAAGTAGACGCCTATATTTGTGGGCACGAACATGATTTACAGATCATTAAACCTAAGGGCCGCTACACCACGCAGTTTCTATCAGGTTCCGCTAGTGAGGTGCGTCCTACAGGATCTAGAGAAGGAACCATTTTTGTGGCAGCAGAGCCCGGGTTCATGACTTTTTCTATTTTAGACAACAAGCTTGTGGTGCAATCCATTAAAGCAGGCGCACAAGGGGCAGCGGTTCTAAACAAATACGAAGTCACCAAATAAGCACTGCCTCGGTGCCACTTCAAAAATTAAAAAAATTAAATTTATAATAGTAGAAGAATGAAAACAACACTTCTGCCTCTTCTGGCATTCGGACTCCTGACACTCTCGTGCGCAAGCAAACTCGTACCAGTCGCTGAAAACGCGATTCGTCCAACAGCTATCACCCAGCCAACGCCAAATGACACGGATGATCCCGCTATCTGGATTCATCCAACAGACGCTTCAAAAAGCTTGATCGTAGGAACCGATAAAGAAGACGGAGGTGGACTCTATGTTTACGATCTTGACGGAAAAATCATTAATAAATTCATCGGCATGCAACGCCCCAACAATGTCGATATTGCCTACGGATTAGTTATTAACGGCGTGAAAACCGATATTGCAGTGACCACAGAACGCAATGCGCAGCGCATCCGTGTTTTTTCACTTCCCGATCTAAAACCGATCGACAACGGGGGCATCTCAATTTTTGATGGTGAACTTGGCGAGGAGCATCGCGACGCAATGGGACTTGCGCTCTATACAAAAAACAAAGGTTTATCTAGCAGTGAGATTCATGCCGTGGTGGGCAGAAAATCAGGACCTTCAGGAACTTATTTATGGCAATATAAACTATCAGTGACTCCAAGTGGCGCAGTGACTGGGGAAGTCATCCGGAAGTTTGGCAACTATAGTGGAAAAAAAGAAATTGAAGCCATTGCAGTTGATGACGCTTTAGGGTATATCTATTACTCGGATGAGGGCGCTGGCGTTCGGAAATACTACGCAGATCCAGTGAAAGGAAATCAAGAACTTGCTTTTTTTGCACAAAAGGATGCAAAGAGAGACCACGAAGGCATTGCAATTTACAACACTGATGAAACGACAGGCTACATTTTAGTGTCCAATCAGCAGAATAATTCCTTCCTAGTGTACAAAAGAGAAGGGACCTCGTTGAATCCTCACGACCATCAACTAATTGCAGACATTCCTGTTTCAACCATTGAGTGCGATGGCGCTGATGTCACAAATGTGAATCTTGGATCATCCTTTCCTAAGGGTGTTTTTGTTGCGATGAGCAACGGAAATGTGTTCCATCTCTACGACTGGAGAATCTTACAAGAAGAAATAGACAAAAGCCAACTCAACTAAGGCAAAATAAAAAATCCGGCAATCGCCGGATTTTCTATTTCTATTTTAACCAAAAAAACCACCATTATTTTACTCGCATAAAAAATTAGGTCCAGCAGGTCAATTGAAAACCATCTGCTCCTGGCATAAGGTCTTCACCACTTGAATCCATTCGTCTTGGTCATTTAAACAAGGGATATATTTAAAGTCTTCTCCACCGCCATGGGTGAATTGCTCTTTACCTTCGATTGCAATTTCCTCCAAGGTTTCTAGGCAGTCTGATACGAACGCTGGACAGCAAACAGCAATCTTTTTCACGCCCTTTTCAGCGAAGCCCTCCAAGGTTTTATCCGTGTAAGGTTCAATCCACTTGTCATTTCCTAGTCGAGACTGGAAACTAATTTCAATCTGCTCGTGTGATAAATTAAGCTTCTGACGCACAAGCTCCGTCGTTCTATAGCACTGGTGTCGGTAGCAGTATTTATGTGCCGGCAAATGGTCCTCTTGGCAGCAATTGTCTATGCGGCACGTTTTGGTTGGATCTGTTTTGCGTAAATGCCTCTCTGGAACCCCGTGGTAAGAAAAGTGAAGCTTATCAAACGACTGAGGAAGCTCTTTTTCAATACTTTTCGCTAAGGCATCGATATAAATATCTCGGTCATAAAAGGGTTCGACGTAGTTAATCTTTACGTTTGGAAAGACCAAACGTTGAACCTCTTTAGCCTTCTCCACCACCGTTTCGGTTGTGCTCATCGCATACTGTGGATAGAGAGGGAAAAGCACGATTTCATCCACGCCTTTCTCAACCAGTTCTCTAATGCCCGACTCAATGCTTGGCTCTGCGTAACGCATTCCCACGGCGACAGGTACGTCTACGAGTGGTTGTAACTTCTCCTTAATCTGTTGTGTAATGACAATAAGGGGAGACCCCTCTTTAGTCCAAACGGATTCATAGGCCTGGGCAGACTTCTTTGGGCGTGTATTTAAGATAATACCTCGAACCAGTAAATTTCTAAAAAACCAGCGGTAATCAATGACGCGTTCGTCCATTAAAAACTCATCCAAGTAAGTCTTGACATCTTGGACCTGGGTCGATTTGGGTGAGCCCAGATTAACTAATAAAATTCCCTTCATAAAACGATCTTAACTAAAAAGATTTAAGCTCTGTGAGCGACACCTTCGCGCATCCTATCCGTTAACAGCTTCCACCGATTCTACTAAATCAGGGACGAACTGCTTGAGGATATTCTCTATTCCACCTTTTAGAGTGGCCGTTGAACTTGGGCATCCAGAGCAGGCCCCTTGAAGCAGCATTTTAGCCGTTTTGCTTTCGGCGTCGTATTCAATGAGGGTAATCTTGCCCCCGTCATTCTCTACTGCAGGCGCCACATATTCATCTAAAATATCCGAAATCTGCTGCTCAACCGTGCTGTATTCTCTTTGAATGCGTTCCATGGCAGGTGCTTCGTGGCTTTGCGCCTTGATAAGGGAGACTGTATTGCCCGCCTGTAAAAATTCCGCGATAAAGCCTCGTACAGCAACCATCACTTGGTGCCATTCAACGGAATCGTTTTTGGTCACTGCCACGAAATTATCCGAAATAAATACTTCGGTTACGAAGTCAAACTCGTTGTATAGCTCAAATGCAAGAGGAACATCAACAGATGCTTCTTTGGACTTCACCTCTAAAAACCCTTCCACAATAAAGCGCTGAGAAACAAATTTCATTACCGCTGGATTGGGTGTCATCTCTGCATAGACAGGAAAAAGTTCTCTTTTTTTGGTTCTAGCATAAAGTCTAGGATTTTCAAGAAGTTGGTCTTCGATTACTTCTTTCAGTTGCTCCTGAACCATCGACCATTCCACACTATCGGCTTTTGCGACTGCAATGAAATTGGCTGTAATGAATATCTTCTCGACAAAAGGAAACTTTAAAAGTTCCCCTGCAAGTGGGATTTCAGAGTTATCCGTGGTGCGGTCTAGCTCTAAAGAGCCAGGTATTAGGGTATAATCGGTTGCGAATTTAATTACTTTCGGATTCGCCGTTGTCTCTATGGTTAGTTGTCTCATTTTTCGTAAATTTGAATAGCAAAAATACGCAATTAAGCTCAGATAAAAGACAGAGCTTAGTAGACTTTGTCAATTAGCGGTAATTATAAAAAATAAATTTAGCCATGGCACTTGTAAAAGAACTATTAGGAAAAACTCCACAAATTGGAGAAGGAACATTTTTAGCAGAAACGGCGACCATTATTGGAGATGTAGAAATGGGGAAAAACTGCAGTATTTGGTACAATGCCGTGATTCGAGGGGATGTAAACTCTATTAGATTAGGCAATCAAGTGAACGTTCAGGATAACGTGATGCTCCACTGCACCTATGAGAAATTCCCTCTTACGGTTGGAAACAACGTTTCCATAGGTCATAATGCAATTGTCCACGGCTGCACCTTAGAAGATAACGTGCTTATTGGAATGGGCGCTATAGTAATGGATAACTGCGTAGTGGAGAGCAACTCCATAGTTGGTGCTGGCTCGGTGGTCATTCAGGGCACACTTATAAAATCAGGAGAAGTTTGGGGTGGAATTCCTGCCCGCAAGCTAAAAGACATCTCTGTCGACCTACTAGAAGGTGAGGTCAACCGAATTGCAGAAAATTATGTAACCTATTCAAGCTGGTATCAAGACGAAAAATAAGGGTCTTCGTTTTTACTACGTTTTTATTAAAATTACAGCTAAAACAGATTTGAACTTTTCCAACTAAATAGGGTGGTTTTATTCTACGGCGATGCAAAGTAAAGCAGGCCGTGACTTTCACATTTTTTTTTCAAGGACTCGTAATTGAGTCCTTGAATAGTTATAGGACCTGATCAACACTAAAAACTACATTTCTGAGGTTTCCCCCAGCCCATAGGTAAGGGTAGCCACCCCGTTTTCGCATCGAATTCCTGAAGGAGCTTCCGTTACGGAGCAATCTGAAATAATCCCGTACTTCAGATTGAAGCTGGAACTCTCTTGGTTATATTTTGAAATTTGAGGCAAAAGAACCTCTTCAAGTTCGATCGGATAGGCAATGAAACTGGCTGGTCCTCCGCATGCTTTCGATCCTAAAGGCGAGAGCCTCCATTCGAGGGGGTCGCTACAAGAAACGAGCGCAATTTGCTCTGTGATCTTTTGTTTCAGTTCGTTTAGATACCCGCGATCCCTTTCAATATCCAAATCGGTTTTATTCGAATAATCGCGCTCAGGCATTAGAGCGACATCTTTTGGAAGGTGGTCGTCTGTCTGGGCTAGGTCTTTACTTTTGCAAGCAAAAACTAGTACGAGGAGCATTAAAAACAAGGCAATCCGATTCATAACTTAGGGGCTTTGGGCCATAAAACTACGAAAAATCAAGCAAGATTCAGGCCGAAGCGAATCCCTTTTTTTTCTTTAAATTTGGGCCATGAATCCACCTCTCTTTGAGCTTGCAGAATACACAAACCGCAGTCTTTTTTTAACTGGAAAAGCCGGCACCGGAAAAACGACTTTTTTAAATGAGCTGGTAAAGAAAACGCGTAAAAAACACATCGTTGTCGCACCGACAGGGATCGCAGCCATAAACGCTTCAGGGGTGACTATCCACTCAATGTTTGGCCTGCCACTGCGCCCATTTCTTCCAACCATTGAGCGAATCGACGGGCATTTGGGCAACAATGTGTCCGATTTACTTCAGCATTTCAAATACCGAAAAGAGAAACTTAAACTTTTGCGTGAGC
This sequence comes from Flavobacteriales bacterium UBA1694, assembly GCA_002319955.1. GTDB lineage: Bacteria > Bacteroidota > Bacteroidia > Flavobacteriales > Weeksellaceae > Planobacterium_A. Next base: position 68,849 of record DCJS01000014.1, on the reverse strand, counting down.
TAGAGCTTCTAATCATTGATGAGGTCTCTATGCTTCGAGCAGACGTTTTGGACATGATGGACTACTCCCTACGTTTTGTACGCCGAAGCACCCTTCCCTTTGGAGGCGTTCAGATGCTTTTTATTGGGGACCTTTACCAACTTCCACCGGTTGTTCGAGAGCAAGAGGCTCTAGGCCGCTACTACCCGACTCCCTTTTTCTTTAGTGCAAAAGCGCTCGAGTCCTTACCCCTAATTACCGTAGAGCTAACGAAAGTATACAGGCAAACAGATCAGGAATTTATTGAACTTTTAAATGCAATTCGCGATGCTGACATTGATTCCATTGATTTTGAGAAATTAAACGAGCGCTACAAGCCAGAGTTTGAACCAACAGATAAATCGTACGTCTACCTTACGTCTCACAATAGAATGGCCGAGCTCATCAACCGTAAGAAACTTGATGAACTACCAGGCAACTCTAGTTTCTACCCAGCCAGTATTGTCGGGGACTTTAAAGAAAACCAATACCCTTGTGAAACAAATTTAGAACTTAAAGTAGGCTCCCAAGTGATGTTTATTCGAAATGACGCCTCGGCAGAAAAGCGCTATTTCAACGGGAAACTGGCCCTGGTCACGGGCGTTTCAGAAGATGAAATTAAAGTTCAAATTGAGGGCAGCGACTCCACCTACACCCTCAAAAAGGAGGTGTGGGAACAGAAATCGTATTCCCTTGATCAGAACAAAAACATTCAGGAGGACGTTTTAGGTAGTTTTCAACAGTATCCCATCCGACTGGCCTGGGCCGTCACAATTCACAAAAGCCAAGGGCTTACGTTTGAAAACGTGATCATCGATGCTGGAAAATCTTTTGTCTCCGGCCAAGTATACGTCGCCCTCTCGCGTTGCCGCACCTTAGAGGGAATCGTGTTAAAATCAAAAATAACTCCTGAGGTTATATTCTCAGACCGCCGAATTGCAAGTTTTCAGGACTCAACCCATGCAAACGACCGAATTGAAGAGATTTTAGAGCGCGAAAAATACGATTTTACACTCTCGAAAATCCTGCAAAAACTCGATACCCACTGGGCAAAAAAAGAACTCACAGCCTGGTTAAAATCAGCCACGGAGAGTAAGAGCGTGGACAAAGAGGAGGTGAAATCTTTAGAATTCAGAAGCCAAAAAGAACTGCAGCACTTGGAAGTAATTTATAAAAAGTTTGCGCGTATTCTTCCTCAGATGAAAGAGAAATTCTTTGCCAAAGAACTGGAGTGGAGTGCCATCGAGGGTAAAACGAAAGGGGCTGCAGAATTTTTCTTTAAAAGTGCGCATGACAATCTCTTTCAACCTTTTAAATTATTCTATTCTCAGACCAAGGGCGTGAGTGGACTCAAAGGGCTTAATGAAAAGACTAAAGACCTACTTGAAGATTTCCAAAATTATCTGCAGGAGCTTAGAGCCTTAGAGCTCCTTGAAGTTCCCCTTTTAGAGGGCGCATACGATCTTGATTTAAGCACTAAAGTAGCGAAAATCCCAAGTCACCAACTCACTTGGCAGCTTTTTAAGGAAGGAAAAACGCTTTATGAGATAGAAAAACACAGAGGGCTAATTCGCGCCACCCTTATTGGGCATTTTGATAAATTCGCCCAAAACGGTTCACTTGAAATGGCCGATTTAGTACGGCTCTTACCAAAAGAGAAAATTGAGATCTTTAAATCAAAGCATGATCTAGAGCCTCAAGATACCCTAAACGCCTGGAAATCGGTACTTCCCGCGGAATTTGAATACGGCGAAATCCGACTGCTAAGTTCCTTTTTTGCACCTAAGGACACGTAATTAATACGTCCATTTAACCTCATAGGCATTTTGAATTGAATCTATTTTTTTTGTCGCCTAGACCTTCGTAACTTGAGTAATTAATTACTATTTATGAAAGAATTTAGGTTATCTACTTTAGATTTAGCACCAATAAAAGAAGGAAGTTCTGTAAGTGAAGCCCTTGCAGAGAGTTTGGATCTTGCAAAATACGTCGAGTCATTAGACTACCACCGCTACTGGCTTGCTGAACATCATAATTTTGAAGGTATTGCCAGCTCCGCAACCTCAGTACTGATTGGCTATATTGCTTCCGGGACAAAAACAATGCGTATTGGTTCAGGTGGCGTTATGTTGCCAAACCACTCCTCTTTAGTAATTGCGGAGCAGTTTGGAACCTTAGAAGCGTTGTATCCAGAGCGCATCGATTTAGGGGTAGGCCGAGCGCCTGGAACCGATGGCTACACGGCTAAAGCACTTGGCCGCAATCCAATGACCATCAACACCCAATTTCCTAAACAAATAAGCGAACTTCAAACCTATTTTTCAAGCGATAACAGCAGTGCCTTAGTACGCGCCATCCCTGGCGAAGGCAGTAATATTCCCATTTACATGTTAGGCTCCTCAACCGACAGTGCCCATTTAGCGGCCGAGCTTGGTTTGCCTTACGCGTTTGCCGGACACTTTGCCCCTGAAATGATGGAAATGGCATTCAAGATATACCACGAACGTTTTGAACCGAGTGCCCAATTAGATAAACCCTACACAATTGCGTGTGTCAACGGAATGGCCGCTGAATCGGATCAGGAGGCTGAAAAAATAGCCTCTACCCTCTACCTCACATTTCTAGGGCTAATTCGCAATGAACGTAGACCTTATGCAAAACCTGTCGAGAATATGGATGCTATTTGGAGCGCACAAGAAAAGAGTCATTTGCTTCAAAAACTTAAATACAGTTTTGTCGGTAGTAAAGAGACTGTAAAAACTCAGTTGACTGAGTTCCAGGCGCGATTTAACGTCGATGAAATCATGATCAATTCGGCGATTTTCGATCCGCAGGCCCGCAAGGATTCCTACCGTATTTTACAAGAAGTCAGAAGCGAGATTCTGAGCTAAAGCACAAACAAGGAGCCCCAGCCGTTTAATCGACTGGGGCTTTCTTTTTTAAGTCTGAAGACAACAACCCAACGAACTCGAGTGAGGCGCTATTTAAAAGGCTCTATAAGTAACTCTGTTCAAGCTCCACACTAACGCCATGCATTTCTCCACGCATTGGCGGGGAGGTTTTGGTCAGCTTAATTTTCAAAAATTCAACTTGTGGGAATTCAAGATGGACTTGCGTTAAGATCCGTCCACAGACGTGCTCTAAAAGTTTTGAAGAAATGGCCATTTCACGATGAATAATCTCGTTTACCTCGGCGTAGTTTACCGTATCCTCAAGGGCATCAGACTCCGCCGCCTTTGACAAATCCACCTGCAGCTCTAGGGTGAGTAAATAATAAGTTCCTGTTCTCGTTTCTTCTGGCAAGACGCCATGGTAAGCGTAAATTTTTAGATCTTCGAGGATTATTTTTGACATAGAGGGCTCTATTTTACCGTTTTTGAGAGTTCCAGCATTTTCTCCACTGGGATTAGCGCTTTTAAGCGAAGCGATTCATCCATGGTAATTTCTGGCAGCTCATATTTCATACATAGGTACAGCTTCTCAAGGGTATTTCTCTTCATGAAGAAGCACTCTGAACAATTGCAACTCTCGTCAAATACCAGTGCTGGAATTAAGGTTTTTTCTGGAGCGCGCTTATGCATTTCGTGTAGAATTCCCTCTTCGGTTGCGACAATAAACTCCTGAGCCGAGTCGGTCTCGACGTAATTTAAAAGGGCTGAAGTGGATCCAATAAAATGGGCCAAATCGAGCACTGAGGTTTCACTCTCTGGGTGGGCAATGAGTTTTGCATTTGGATGCGCTGCCATTTGAGCCGCAATGCGCTCCATTGAAAATGCCTCATGCACGATACAACTACCGTCCCAAAGAATCATCTCGCGACCGGTCTTCTGCATTAAGTACCGCCCAAGATTTTTATCCGGAGCGAAAATTAAAGGTTTGTCTTTCGGAAGAGAATTAATAATGGTTTCCGCATTGGAACTGGTCACAATAATATCACTCTCCGCCTTAGTTTCCGCATTACAGTTTATGTAAGTGGCAATGAGTGCCCCGGGATGCTTTTCGCGCATTGCGCGCAGCCCCTCGCCACTACAGCCGTCTGCAAGGGAGCACCCGGCCTGAAGATCGGGAAGCACCACTTTTTTCGTGGGGTTAAGTATTTTTGCCGCTTCCGCCATGAAATGGACCCCACAAAATGCAATCATGTCCGCATCGGTATCTTTAGCCTGACGGGCCAGCTGAAGAGAATCCCCTAAAAAGTCGGCAATATCCTGAATCGCTGGCGGTTGGTAATAATGGGCTAGAATGACCGCATTTTTTTCTTTCTTCAGATCTAAAATAGCCTGCACTAAAGCCTCTCCCTGAGGAATGACTAAATCGCTAATATCTAAGAAGCCTCTGACTGGCAGATTGGCCTTGGCTTTTTGAAAACTCTCTGTACTCATTGTTACTGCTGTATTTGAATTACGAAGTTAATCCTATTTTATAAACGCTTTAATATAAGTGTCTACATCGTTTTTCGCTTCCTCTAAATTTTGGTTGACCACAATTTTGTCAAATTGCGATTGAAACGCCATTTCATACGCGGCTTTCTCCACGCGCATAGCGATTGTTTTTGAATCGTCTGTGTTTCTATTAATCAATCTTCGTTCCAATTCCTCGATGCTAGGAACTGTAATAAACAGACTTAAGGCTTTGTCACCAAAAAACGTTTTTAGCGCAATGCCACCTTTCACATCCACATCAAAAATCACCGTCTTACCTAAGGCCCATATGCGCTCCACCTCTGTTTTAAGTGTGCCATAAAAGGTGCCCTCATAGACCTCTTCATACTCAACAAACGCCTCTTTTGAAATGGCCTCTTTAAACTCCTTGAGCGACAAAAAATAATAATCCTGACCGTCTACCTCCTCACCCCTGGGGGCTCTAGTGGTACACGAAATCGAAAATTCAAGCGACTGAAAAACACGAAGTGCGTGCTTAACAAGCGTTGTTTTCCCACTTCCCGATGGGGCTGAAAATACAATGACTTTTCCCATAGTCTATCCTTAGTCTCTAATTATAATACGTTGAGCGTTTGCTCTTTTATTTTCTCCAAATGGTCCTTCATTTTAACCACGAGCTTTTGAATCTCCGCGTGATTCGCTTTTGAGCCGAGAGTATTGATTTCACGGCCAATTTCTTGAGCAATAAACCCGAGTTTCTTTCCGTTATACTGCTCCTTTTCCAAGACCTCAACATAATAGGTTAAGTGCTGCGCTAAACGAACTTTCTCCTCTGCAACGTCCAATTTCTCGGTGTAATAGGCCAATTCTTGGTAGAATCGTGTCTGATCCACATTTTCAAATTCTTTTAAAGTCGCTTGATAGCGCTGCTTTACAGCCTCAAGTCTGACACTTTCAAATGGCTCGACCTGGGCTAGAAACTGCTTAATATAATTAATATTACTCTTAAGTTCCTCACCCAAAATACGCCCTTCCTCTGCTCTAAACGATTGAAAGGCGGCTAGAGCTTCTGAAAGAATTTGTTGTAAAAAAAGCCATTCTTGTGGCGTGAGATCCTCGGATTTAGAAGAAATGACTTCGGGCATGCGAACGGCCATTTTCAAATATTCAAAATCGGGTCCATCAGAGGCTACACTTTTAAGCTCCTGCATATAGGCGACTAGTAGCGATTTACTTAAGCGCACATCACCACGCTCCTCAAGGGTTTCACTATTAATATAACAGTCGACCTTACCTCGGATGATTTGATCGTTTAGAATCTTTCGGATGTCAAACTCCTTTTCTTTATAGCGCATGGGCACGCGCATGCTTAAGTCCATGGACTTGGAATTGAGTGACTTAATTTCTACGGTCACTTTTTTGCCTTCAAAAACGCCTTCAGCTCTACCAAAGCCGGTCATCGATAAAATCATAGATTGTTTTTAGAAAAGCAAATTTAACATTTTTAAAGGAATGTCTAGGTGCTAGAAATTTCCTATTTTTATCAGATGAAACAAGTTCTCTTAATTTTAGCATTTTGTATTCTTATAGTAGCCTGTAAAAAGGAGGCGCCGATGCCGAGCACCAGTGATTTAGACACCCTACAACCCTCCAGCCAGCTACACGATTCTTTAGCTTTTAATGAGCAGCTCAAAGCCGACTCATTGAATACCCTAAAACAGGAAGAGGCCGTACTGGGCCAACTCCAATTCACTAGCGATTCAAAGCTCCTTTTAAAATACGACCTTCAGGGGCAAAAAGGGGAAGCTTACGTCGATGGCAAGACCTATGAACTTACTAAAATGCAATTTGCAGAAAACAGCTACATCCTAAGTGGCCCAGAACTTACTGTTCGGGGCGAAAATGGAAGTTTCAATGAAATGACTTCGGATTGCCTTTACGGCATGCTACAGAGCGTGAATTTTACCATTGGAGATACAAAAAAGCAAATAGAAAAGGTCGGCGTCCAGCACTGTCCCGTCTACTAAACCCTTTGCATTATGAAGGCAGTACGAGTGCAAAATGAAACTCACAAACGGGAGTTTCTTGAATTTCCAGCAAGACTATACAAGGACGATTCCCAATACATTCGTCCCTTAGATAAGGACATTGAAGCCATATTTGATCCAACGAAAAACAAGCTTTTCAAATCCGGCTCGTGCGAGCGCTTTCTCTTTGTCGACGCCCACGATAAGGTGGTTGGCAAAGTCGCCGTATTCATCAATGCAAAATACGAACAGGCTCAGCCCACGGGAGGCCTAGGGTTTTTTGATTGCATTAACGACCAAAGCACCGCCAATTTTATTTTCGATTTTGCGAAGGCTTATTTACAAGAGCGTGGGATGGAGGCCATGGACGGCTCAATTAATTTTGGCGAGCGCGATAAATTTTGGGGCGTGTTAATTGAGGGGTTCCAAGAACCTCTCTATGGCATGAACTACAACGCGCCGTATTACCAATCCCTCTTTGAAACCTATGGTTTTGAGGTCTATTTTAATCAGCTTTGCTACTCGAGGTCCGTTCACGGTGAAGTTTCACGACTCTTTACTCTGATGCATCAAAAGCACTCCAGAAACCCAAACTTAAAAGCCGTTTCCTTGAAGCGAAATCAACTTGAGAAATTCGCAAAGGATTTTACGGAGGTTTATAACGCGGCATGGGAAGCCCATGGAGAGGGCAAACAAATCGACCAGCGCAAAACACTTCGCATGTTTAAATCGATGAAGCCGCTTATAAACGAACACATCAGTTGGTTTGTTTATCACAAGGAGCAGCCCATCGCCATGTGGCTAAACATTCCGGATGTGAATCAATGGTTCAAATACCTAAACGGGCGTTTTGGTCTATGGCAGAAACTTCAATTTCTCTGGTACAGGCGCTTTAAAAAGAACACAAAAATGGTGGGCATTGTCTTTGGCGTCATTCCTGAGTGGCAAAAAACAGGTGTGGACGGCTATATGATTTGGGAAGGAACCCAGCACCTAAGAAAACATACTGATTTTCAGACCACCGAGCTTCAATGGATTGGCGATTTCAATCCGAAAATGATAAAAATTGCCCAGGCACTCGATACCACCGTCACGAAAAAATTAGCCACTTACCGTTATCTTTTCGACCGCGAAAAGCCTTTTGAGCGCCAGGTTTCTCTTTAGAAATGGCGCCCTAGTTTAAAAAAGGCTCGAGGCAATTTCGTGAATATTGTCGCTTTTTCCCATGGAATAAAAATGAAGCACCGGCACACCTGCTTTTTTCAATTCTTTACACTGCTCAATGGCCCATTCAACGCCAATTTCCTTAACCTCTTTATTGGTCTCAGCCTTTTGAATTTCTTTTATTAGCGCCTCGGGCAAATCAATCTTAAAGGTCTTTGGGAGCATTGAAAGATGATTTTTGATCGCTATGGGCTTAATTCCAGGTATAATGGGTACCGTAATTCCGATGGCCCGGGCGCGCTGTACAAAGTCAAAATATTTTTGGTTATCAAAAAACATTTGGGTAACTACATAATCCGCCCCGGCATCCACCTTTTCTTTCAAACGCCTTAAATCCGTTTCAATGGACGGCGCCTCAATGTGCTTTTCAGGATACCCGGCAACGCCGACGCAAAATTTAGTTTCTCTCTCGCAGCGATCGCTGTCGGTTAAATACTTTCCGCGGCCTATGTCATTGATTTGACCCACAAGGTCTTTAGCAAGGACGTGCCCATCCTCGCTCGGCGTGAAATGAACCTCTCCTTTTCGGGCATCGCCACGAAGGGCCATGATGTTGTCAATGCCTAAATACAAACAGTCCACCAAAAGGTATTCGGTCTCTTCTCTACTAAAACCGCCGCACAGGACATGAGGCACCGTATCGACTTTATACTTGTGCTGAATAGCAGCGCAAATCCCAAGGGTTCCGGGGCGCATTCGCGTGGTACGCCGCTCCATGAGCCCACCTCCTTTCTCTAAATAAACGTACTCCTCTCGCGAGGTGGTGACATCGATGAATGGCGGTTGAAATTCCATTAAGGGATCGATGTGCTTATATAAATCCTCGATTCCTGTTCCTCTTGTGGGTGGAACCACTTCGATGGAAAATACAGTGCGCCCCTGGGCAGCTTTAATATGGTCGGTTATTTTCATTTCTTTAGATTGTCTTTAATTTTAGAATAGCACGTCTTGTGCTTAAATGGCATTGGTTGATAAATTAGGTCTTAGCCATTTTTCTGCGTAACTAAGATCAACTCCTTTGCGCGTGGCATAATCTTCAAGCTGTTCTGGTGTGATTTTTCCAACCCCGAAATACTTGCTCTGAGGGTTGCCAAAATAATACCCGGACACTGCCGCGGTTGGAAACATGGCCAGACCCGGTGTTAGGGTGAGTCCGATGTTTGAATCGACTTGAAGTAGTTTCCAAATCGTTTCCTTTTCGAGATGGTCCGGACACGCAGGATAGCCTGGTGCGGGGCGCACACCCTGGTAAGCTTCTTTAATTAAATCTTGATTGTCAAGAGACTCACTCTGCGCATAACCCCAAGAGTCTTTACGAACCCGTTCGTGCAAAAATTCAGCAAAGGCTTCAGCCAATCGGTCCGCTAAGGACTTGACAAGAATGGCATTGTAATCATCAAGTTCCTTATGGTAGGCCGCTTCAAGCTCTGTTGATCCAAAGCCTGTGCACACGGCGAAACACCCGACATAATCTTGCACCCCGGAGTCTTTAGGCGCAATGAAATCCGAAAGGGCGAGGTAATCCTTGCCTTTAGAGCGCTCAAGTTGTTGACGAAGGGTATGAAACTTGGCCAAGACTTCGCCCGACTCGCCGCAAACTTCAATATCATCACTCGGGGTTGAGTTCGCTTTAAAAAGACCGAAGACCGCCTTAGCTGTGAGAAGTTTCTGATCAATAATTTTAGAGAGCATCTGCTGCGCCTCGCCAAAGAGTTCTCTGGCCTGCTGCCCAACGAGCTCGTCCTGAAGAATATCGGGATAACGCCCATGGAGCTCCCAAGTTCTAAAAAAGGGACTCCAATCGATGTAGGGCACTAAGTCAGCTAAGGACTGGTCATGAATAACTTGAACCCCGAGCTGATTTGGTTTTACAGGAGGATTTGCATTCCAATCCACCTGAAAGCGCTGGGCTCTGGCCCGCGAAAGTGAGGCGTATTTTTTTTCCACTTGGCGCTCAAGAAACTTCTCTCGAAAATCCTTGTACTCTAATTTTAATTCAGTCTTGTAGCTCTCGCCCTGATCTCCAATTAAGCGGCTGACCACGCCCACGGCGCGTGACGCATCGTTTACATGGATTACGGCGCGGCTATACCCGGGATCTATCTTCACCGCCGTATGGGCTTTGGAAGTCGTGGCACCGCCAATAAGTAAGGGGAAGTCCAGGTTTTGATCTTCTAACTCCTTGGCTAAATGAACCATTTCGTCTAAACTTGGGGTAATGAGTCCACTGAGCCCGATGACATCGATTTTGTGATCAATCGCCGTTTGAATAATGGTTTGGGGAGGCACCATAACGCCCAAGTCAATGATTTCGTAGTTGTTACACCCCAGAACGACCCCGACAATATTTTTTCCAATATCGTGAACATCGCCTTTAACCGTCGCTAATAAGATTTTGCCGTTTGTGGGTCTACTTCCGTCTTTTCGCTCCTCAATAAAGGGCTGCAAGTAGGCCACCGCTTTTTTCATTACCCGAGCCGACTTTACGACTTGCGGTAAAAACATTTTTCCACTGCCAAAGAGATCGCCTACAACACCCATCGCATTCATCAGATGCCCTTCAATGACATGCAAAGGATTCTCTACCGACACTCGGGCCTCTTCAATATCGTCTAGGATGAAACGCTCAATCCCTTTAACCAGGGCATGGGTAATGCGCTCTTGCAATTCAAGTGTGCGCCACTCTAAATCTTCCGTCTGCTTTTTCACGCTCGAATCGTGGGTCTCAGAATACTCCACAAGCCGCTCAGTGGCCTCCTCACTACGGTCAAGCAGCACATCCTCTACCAACCTTAGCAACTGCGGCTCCACCTCATCGTAAATCCCAAGCAAATTGGGATTTACAATTCCTAAGTTCATTCCGGCTTTGATTGCATGGTAAAGGAAGGCAGAATGCATGGCTTCGCGTACGCGGTCATTTCCCCGAAACGAAAAGGACACGTTAGAAACTCCACCACTTAAAGAAATGTAGGGTAAATTCGCTTTCACCCAGGCCGTCGCCTTAAAAAAGTCTAGGGCATTCTTTCGGTGCTCTTGCATTCCGGTTGCGACTGGGAAAATATTTAAATCGAAGATAATGTCCTGTGGAGCAAAATTCACTTTATCGATCAAAAGCTCGTAAGAGCGCCTTGCAATCTCGATTCGCCTTTCATAGGAATCTGCCTGCCCAAGCTCATCAAATGCCATCACGACCACTGCGGCACCATAGCGTTTTATGGTTCTGGCCTGCGCTAGAAAAGTTTCTTCTCCTTCTTTTAAACTTATGGAGTTCACGACACCTTTTCCCTGAATAACTTGCAGTCCGGCTTCCAAAATCTCCCATTTGGAGCTATCTATCATCACAGGAATCCGCGCGATATCCGGTTCAGAGGCAATCAGATTAAGAAACTTAACCATGCAGGCTTTTCCATCTAAGAGTCCGTCATCAAAATTGACATCCAGAATTTGTGCGCCTCCCTCGACTTGGTCGCGCGCTATACTTAGGGCCTCATTAAAATTGCCTTCTTTTATAAGGCGAAGAAATTTCTTACTTCCCGCCACATTGGTTCTCTCCCCAATATTGATAAAATTGCTTTCGGGGGTTACCACAAGGGGTTCAAGACCAGATAATTTTAGATACTTCATTTTTTCTCGATACTTTAAGGGTCAACGGTAATTCGTTTCGGTCTTTAGTTGGCTAATGGCCTGGTTCGGGGTGAATACCCTTTTAGGGCGTCAGCTATGGCGGCAATATGCTCAGGCGTGGTGCCGCAGCAACCTCCAACGATGTTAATAAGATTCTTCTCGGCATAGTGCCGTACTTCGCTCGCCATTTGCTCGGCGCTCTGATCGTAGGCTCCAAAAGCGTTCGGGAGGCCTGCATTGGGATAAGCGGAAATACGGTATTCGGATCTTTGAGCCAGGGTTTCCAAGTGTGGTAAAAGCTGCGAGGCTCCTAGGGCACAATTAAATCCCACACTAAGGAGATTGAGATGCGAAATGGAAATTAAAAAGGCTTCTGGCGTTTGTCCACTTAGGGTTCGACCGGATTGATCGGTGATTGTTCCAGACACCATTATTGGAATTTCCTGACCGCTGTGTTCGCAGTACTCGTCAATTGCAAAGAGGGCGGCTTTCGCATTGAGCGTGTCAAATACCGTTTCCACGAGTAAGATATCCACACCACCTTCCACCAAAGCTTTCGCCTGTTCATAATAGGCCACCTTCAACCCCTCAAAAGTAACGGCGCGGTAACCGGGATCACTTACATCGGGGGACAAGGAAGCGGTTTTATTGGTGGGGCCTATGGCCCCCGCTACAAAGCGTGGTTTATCCGGATTTAGCGTAGTGAACTCATCACAAACTTCTCTGGCGATGCGCGCGGATTCAAAATTGAGCTCTGGGGCGAGCTGCTCCATGTGGTAATCGCCCATAGCAATGCTGGTTGAGGAAAAGGTGTTGGTCTCGATAATATCAGCGCCAACCTCTAGGTAAGCCTTATGAACCGCAGAAATGGACTGGGGCTGCGTAAGAGAGAGTAAATCATTATTGCCTTTCACGTCCCATTTCCACTCTTTGAATCGGTCACCTCGGAAATCCGCTTCCGAAAACTTATAGCGCTGAAGCATCGTGCCCATCGCACCATCCAAAAGTAGGATCCGCTTATCCAAAGCGCTATAGAGCGCCTTATTTCGTTTTAAGGGGACTCGGATTTTAGTTTCCATTTAAAGCAGCATTTAAATCGTTAATAATATCGTCTACATGTTCTAATCCAACGGAGCAGCGCACGAGGCCGGGAGTTATCCCAACCTCAAGGCGTTCGCTCTGAGAAAGCTTCGAATGGGTAGTGGAGGCCGGATGCGTCACAATGGTTCTTGTATCGCCAAGGTTAGCGGTCAAGGAGCAAAGCTCCACGCGATCTAAGAATCCGCGTCCACCCTCAATCCCGCCTTTCACTTCAAAAGCGACTAAATTACCGCCAAGCTTCATTTGCTTTTTTGCGATTTCCACGCTTGGATGCGAGTCTAAAAACGGATACTTAACCGATGCAACCAAAGGGTGTGCCTCTAAGAACTGTGCAACCTTCATTGCATTGTGACAATGCTTTTCCACGCGCACTGCGAGAGTCTCAAGACTTTTGCTTAAAACCCAAGCGTTAAAGGGTGATAGCGAGGGCCCAGTAAGTCTTGAAAAAGCGTAAATCTGGTCGATATACTTTTTTTCACCTACAGCGACACCGCCTAAGACGCGGCCTTGACCGTCCAAAAGCTTCGTGGCAGAATGCACCACGATATTGGCGCCATACTCAATGGGACGCTGCAAGTAAGGGGTCGCAAAACAATTATCCACGATAAAAATCATCCCGTGCTTTTTGGCAACTGCCCCTAGAAATTCTAAGTCTAGGATTTCTATTCCGGGATTGGTAGGAGTCTCTAAATAAAGTATTTTCGTGGCAGGCGTAATTAGGCGTTCTACATCATACTGATCCTGAGAAAAAAAGTAGGTTGTGGAAATTTGCCACTTGGGAAGGTACTTCGTAAATAGCGCGTGGGTGGCGCCAAAGACCGATTGGCAGCTCAATACTTCATCTCCAGACTCTAATAAGCTGGCGAAAGTCGAGTAAATCGCAGCCATACCCGAGGCAAAAGCGTAGCCGCTTTCAGCACCTTCGAGGACCACCATTTTATCAACAAATTCATTCACATTGGGATTGCTATAGCGGCTGTATAGGTTCTTTTCTTTTTCATCAGCAAAACTCGCTCGCATGTCCTCAGAATCGTCAAAGACAAAACTCGAGGTTAAATAAAGGGCGGAGGAATGCTCGCCGTAGTGGCTTCGCGGGGTCTGTATACGGATTGCATCCGTTTCAAAATGGGTACTCATAAGGATAATATATAATTTAATTGAAGGTTTATTTGGTATCACTAATTCGAAGTAAATCGCCGAACACACCGCGAGCAGTCACTTTGGCTCCAGCCCCAGCGCCCATAATCACGATGGGCTGCTGGGCATAACTCTCGGTGTAAATCTCAAACACGGAATCCGACCCTTTCAACTGTCCCAGTGGGGAGTGCACAGGAAGTTCCACAAGTTTGACTTCTAATTTTCCTTTCTCTTGGTTTAAATCCCCGTAGAGATCTCCAACATAACGAAGCACATGCCCCTGCTTTAGCGACTTGCGTCGCGCCTCATAAGGGGAATCAAGCTGTGAGAGCCGCTCAAAAAAGGACTCTTTTGAGCCAGACCTTAGAGATTCGGGAATAAGATTCTCAATATCAATATCCGCTAATTCGTTTTCTAAGTCAAGTTCTCGAGCGAGAATTAAAAGTTTTCGAGCCACATCCATTCCACAGAGGTCCTCCCGAGGATCGGGCTCCGTGAAGCCTTTGTCAATCGCTTCGCTTAAGACCTGAGAAAACGCCTGAGAGCCTTGGGAGTATTGATTAAACAGATAGCTTAATGAGCCGGAAAACACCCCCTTAATACGGGTGATATTTTCTCCAGAAAGGTGCAGAAGTTTGATAGTATCTATGAGCGGGAGTCCTGCGCCTACATTGGTTTCATATAAATACCGCTTGGTATTTTTTGCAAGTAGCTTTCTTAGACTTCGGTAAGTTTCGATTGGAAGTGTATTGAAAATTTTATTTGAGGACACGAGGTCAAACCCATTTTCAACGAGGTAGGCGTAATGCTGAACGAAGTCCTTACTTCCCGTATTGTCAACCGCAATCAGATTCTCAAGCTGATGAGAGCTCAGTTCCTTTACTAATGTGGGTAAATCCATGGGGATTGCACTCGACTCAAGTGCGGCTCTCCACTTTGAGTCAAGACCAAGAGGATTAAAAACTTGTTTTTCAGAATTAGCAATGCAGACAATTCGAAGATCCAGATTCTTTCGGCGGCGAATTTCATTTCGTGAATCAAGAATTTGTTCAATTAGGGTCCCCCCCACATTGCCATGCCCAATAATGGCCAAGTGAACAATCTTTGGTTTTCCGAAAAGTTCACTTTCAATAATGCTTTTCGCTTTTTCATCTTGGGAGCTGGTCACCACGATATTGACCCGATTCTCTGAGGAGACTTGGCTTAAAATAAGAGGGAAAATTGCATTGCGGGCCAGTTCTTTAGAGAGCCCACCGTAATCGTCGCATTCAAAGGCCAAAACGGATACGGCATCAATGCTAAAAATGGAACGTACTTTTCTTGTGATTCGTTCCTCTTTAAACTCGAGCTCTAAGCACTCAATCGCTTTTTGGGCTTCATGGCTTTGAACTAAAATTGAGAGGCCGTTCTCAATGGCTTGCTGAGAAATCACCCCAACGCTAATTCGCGCAAGAGTTAGGGCCTTAAAAATTCGGCCATCTATACCAACTTGCCCTAAAAAATCAGTGCCTTCAAAGCGGATAATGGATCGGTTTGTATAAAGTTTTACTTCTTTATTTGGTTTCATATAAAAGGGGAATTAAAATAGTACTTAATTGGTCGTATTCGATTAAAAAGGCATCGTGCCCGTGGATGGAATCAATCTCGCTGTAGGCCACTTGTTTTTGATTTGCTTCTAAGAAATCACGGCAAGTGCTAAGTTCCTTTGCTGGAAAAAAAAGATCGCTGTTAATACCGATTAGATGAATCTTAGCCTCAATTAACAAAATTCTATCAATAGGGACTGACATGGTGTTTAGTAGGTGATTCATTAGGCGGTACGCCTTTAAACTAAATCTTTCGTTTAAAGAGTTCCCATGGAATTCTAGCCACTCCTGGGAGGCGCGCACAGGCCTTGTTGCGGATTGAGCGCCTTTAAAGCGCTGATTCAGCGACTCGGGCGTGCGGTAGCACAGCATGGCATGGGCTCTGGCCTTTTCTAAAGGTTTTTCTGGATGGGACAAAAGGTAGTCTTGAATGAGGCACTGCGAAAACAGCCAGTCCGTGGTTTTGTAATCGCAGGCAATGGGAATAAAGAGTTCGGCTAAGTCTGGCGCCAAAGCGAGCATCTCCCAGCCAATGGAACCCCCGATTGACCCCCCTATTAACGCCCGCAACTTGTGGATTCCAAGCCTAGAGAGTCCCTGTAAAAAGAGACCTGCGACATCACAAAGCGTTAAGGAGTTCGGAGCCTCGAATAACAAGCCGTCATAGCCGTTTCCAGGCACATTGAAACAAATTACAGTAAATTGATTAAGATCAATAGGGCCCTGGGCGTACACGAGGGATTTCCACCACCCCGTCTCACCAGCGAGGCTTGAATTTCCTGTCAGGGCATGGGTAATAAGCACGACGGGGGCCGAATGCAGCGGCCTTCCAAAGACTTCGTAGCTCAGTGTAAGACCAAGGGACTGTCCTTGGCACGTTTTAAAATCGGTAATAGGGATAAAGGAAAGAGTCGTTTTCAATTTCTAAAAAGATTAAAAATTGAAAATGCGACCTAAAAAGGTAAAAGAATTTACTGTTATCTCCCTCTAATAAAAGAGTAGAATTTAGCACCTTTCCGATTGTCGGTAGGTTGCCAAGGTTTCATAGGGTCTATTCCCTCCACCTTTCTTGATAACATTTTCAATATGTAAATGAACTAATTGCAGGCAAATATAAAACAATAATTCCCAATCCACCAAGCATTCGTGGAATAGTTTCGTTTCACCTCGTGCGCATTTTAACTCATTACCCTAGTCTAATCAACTCTGGGCTCTGCTGCATTCAGCGCTAAAACAGCGTAACTCTTTGAGGGCCAAAAGACTTAAATCCTATGCCTTCGAATTAAACTAAAACCATTATTTTTGCCTCTTGAACCCTTGGTATGGCAATTGAAAAGACGCGATTAGAAAATCCTTTATGGAAGAATTTTGGACCCTATGTAAGTAACCGCCAATGGGGCACGGTTAGGGAAGATTATAGCAGCAGTGGAAATGCTTGGGGCTATACCAGCTACCATGATGCTATGAGCCGCACCTACCGTTGGAGCGAAGATGGCATTGGGGGGCTATGCGATGAAAAGCAACTGCTTTGCTTTGCCTTCAGCTTTTGGAACAAACAGGATGAAATTTTGAAGGAACGGTTCTTTGGACTTAGCAACCACCAGGGGAACCATGGCGAAGACATTAAGGAAGTTTTCTACTACTTAGACAATACGCCCACGCACTCGTATATGAAAATGGTCTATAAGTATCCAATTCAGGCCTTTCCTTACGAGCGCCTTGTGCAAGAAAATGCAGCAAGAACCAAGCAAGATCCAGAATTCGAACTGGTGGATGCCGGCGTATTTGAAGAAAACCGCTATTTCGATTTATTTATTGAATACGCGAAAATTAACCATGATGACATTCTCATTCGTCTCAGGGCGGTCAACCGCAGTGCGCAGTCTGCCCCTCTAGTCGCTCTTCCAACTCTTTGGTACCGGAATAATTGGGGCTGGGGCTATGGAAACTACAAGCCCAATTTAAAACAGGCAAAACCAGGGGTGATTGAAATTGAGCACAACCTGCTTCCCTACAAATACTTTTACAGCAAAGAAGTAGCCAGCGATTCGCTCTTTTGCGAAAACGAAACGAACCACTCGAAACTTAACGGTGGCCAAAGAGACCAAGGGTTTTACAAAGATGGCATCAACGATTTTGTAATCCATGGACTCGATAGCGTCAATCCAAACAAACAAGGAACAAAAGCCGCATTTCTTATTAATGCGACGCTGGAGCCTGGAGAAAGTAAAACGTTTGAATTTCGCCTTTCCCCTCATAAGATGAGCGATGCATTCTTTGACTTTGATGCCGTTTTCAATCAGCGTATAGCCGAGGCAGATGAATTTTACGCTGCGCTTCAAGAACCGGTGACTGAGCCGGATGAAAAGAACATTCAGCGGCAAGCCCTTGCGGGACTTTTGTGGAATAAGCAGTTCTACCACTACAACGTAAATAAATGGCTCAAAGGCGATATAAACAATGGAAACCCAAGAATTCCCAGCCAATACCAACGAAACCATGAGTGGTCCCACATGCACAACAAAGACATCATTTCCATGCCCGACAAGTGGGAATACCCCTGGTTTGCCACCTGGGATTTAGCTTTTCACTGCGTGCCTTTTGCTTTAATTGATAGCGACTTTGCGAAAAGCCAAATGCGTCTGCTAACCAAAGAGTGGTACATGCATCCCAACGGCCAATTGCCGGCCTACGAATGGGATTTCAGCGATGTTAATCCACCGGTGCATGCCTGGTCTACATTTAGAATCTTTAAAATCGACGAAAAACTAAATGGAAAAGCAGATTTGCCATTTTTAGAAACCGTCTTTCAAAAGCTCCTATTAAACTTCACGTGGTGGGTAAATAGAAAAGACCCGAACGGAAATAATATTTTTGGCGGAGGTTTCCTTGGACTTGATAACATTGGGGCCTTTGACCGAAACATGCGGTTCCAAAATGGGCAGTATCTGGAACAAGCAGACGGCACAAGCTGGATGGCCATGTACGCCCTAAACATGATGCGTATTTCGATGGAGCTCGCTCTATACAATCCAGTGTATGAGGACATGGCCATCAAGTTTTTTGAACATTACCTCTACATCGCTCAGGCCATGGAGACCATTGGGGATAAAGACGGGCTTTGGAATGAAAAAGATGGTTTCTTTTACGACGTCCTCCAAGACCAACATGGGGACTCCGTAAATCTGAAACTCAGAAGCATTGTGGGACTCATTCCCATGTTCGCTGTGGAAATTATCGAACACGAAACCCTAGAGCGTTTACCGAATTTTAAAACGCGCATGGAATGGGTGCTCAAGAACAAACCGGAACTAGCCGATTTAGTGTCCCATTGGGAGGTTGAAGGAAAAGGCCGTAAGCACTTAATGAGCGTTTTAAGAAAAACAAGGCTTACACGCATCTTAAACCGAATGCTTGACGAGGACGAATTTTTGAGTACCTACGGTATTCGCTCGCTCTCCAAAGTGTATGAAAAGACCCCTTTTGAATTCAGTTTCGAAAAAGAAGAATTTCGCGTTAGCTATCTACCGGCAGAGAGCGATAGCAGTATGTTCGGAGGAAATAGCAATTGGCGTGGGCCCATTTGGTTCCCACTCAATTTCCTCATTGTAGAGAGTCTTCAACGTTTCCACTACTACTACGATGAAAGCCTATTAGTAGAGTATCCCAAAGGAAGTGGCGCACTTCAAAACCTAGATTATATTGCCAACGATTTAATTGAACGTCTAAAATCGATCTTCACGCAGGATGCGCAGGGACGACGCGCTTTTAATGCGAACAATGATTTATTTAATCACGATCCGCATTTTAAAGACTACATCATGTTTTATGAATACTTTCACGGCGATAATGGGCAGGGCCTTGGCGCCTCCCACCAATCGGGATGGACCGCCACGATTGCGAAATTAATTCAGCCGAGACTCGGGTAACCCCCAGTCTTATGCGACTTTTTTGCCGTTGACATGCACCTCATAGTTGACCTCAACATTTGGCTCTAATGTTTTAGAGACCGAGCAGTACTTCTCAAAGGATAATTGAGCGGCTTTCAGAGCTTTTTGAGGGTCTAACTCACCGTCAATGAAAAACTTGACTAAAATGCGCTTAAAAGGCTTTGCCTGCCCCACTTGTTCTCTTTCGCCTTGAACCTCGGCTTTGAAGGAAGTGACACTCTGCTTTTGCTTGTCTAAAATGGAAACGATGTCGATTCCGCTGCAACTCGCTACGGCCATTAAAACAGTCTCCATGGGAGAAACGCCCGTGGCCCCCTCACGCGAGGTATTGTCAAGAAGAATGCAGTTTCCATTTGAGTTGGTGCATTTGAAAAGATAGTTGTCATCAATTCGCTCTAGATTAATTTGCATAAAAAATAGTTTTAAATAATCGTGATATCAAATATAACCATTTTCTAAACGCCCTAGAGTGAGAAAAGAAGATTGGCACCTATTTCGCTGCATCTTCACGTAAAGATCAGTCTACTGATCAAAACTGAGAATTAATCTATAATCAAATACCATCCGATGACCTACGAAAATCAAAGAAGCGGCAATGGCGGAGTCATTCTTTTAAAAAAAGACACCGAAGAAATTGGGCGTTTGACCTACACCCTTTTTCCAGACGATAACAAGCTAATTATCACCTACGTTCTTGTTCATCCAAAAAATGAAGGCAAAGGCCTAGGCAAATACCTTGTAAACCATGCCATAGAATTTGCTAGAGAAAATAACTGGAACATCTATCCACACTGCTCTTACGCCCGCTCGGTGATGAACAGGATGCCCGAAGTTGAAGATATTCTTCTAAAAACAAACACGTAAAAGAAACGGCGCTACTTTTTTCAAGTAGCGCCGTTCCCCTCTTTTATAAAGAAGCGAGAAGCTCGTCTGTCATTTCCATATTATGGTAGATATTTTGAACGTCGTCGTCGTCCTCAAACCGGTCAAGCATCTTCATATTCGCTTTAAACTGCTCTTCACTTACCGCTTTGGTCGAGTTTGACAAGCGCTGAAGCTCAGCACTTTTCGCCTCAATCCCCATTTCATCAAGTTTGTGCGAGAGGGCGCCGAAATCTTCAAAGGCGGTTGTCACTAAGACCTCCTGCTCATCTTGGTCAATTTCTTCCGCTCCCCCGTCAATCATCTCCATTTCGAAATCATCCCATTCCATGGTAATGAGTGCTCGGTCGATTGTGAAAATTCCTTTCCGATCAAAAATAAAGGCTAGCTCACCATTCTTCCCTAAATTTCCATCAAATTTATTGAAAATAGCGCGTACGTTGGCCACCGTGCGCGTTGGGTTGTTTGTCGTGCATTCAACAAAAAATGCAACGCCCCCTTGGCCGTATCCTTCATACGTGATCTCTTCGTAGTTCTCTGCGTCTACTCCGCTCGCCTTTTTAATGGCGCGCTCAACATTGTCTTTAGGCATGTTAGCTCCCTTTGCATTCAAAATGCATCGCCTTAGCGCAGGGTTTACATCGGGATCTGGACCGCCTGCTTTTACAGCTAAGGCAATGTCTTTACCAATTCTTGAAAATGTTTTGGCCATTTTATCCCAACGGGCCATCTTTGATGCTTTTCTATATTCGAATGCGCGTCCCATAATTACATTTTTAACCCTACAAAAATACTGAAAAATGATCATAAAAAAAACACTCGCATAAAGCGAGTGTTCCTTTTTATATAAGATTTAATTACGACTAGTAATCTCTCTTTTTGATTGCATCCCAAGCAGCAGCATCAACCGCGCTTACGACAACTTTTCTATCTTGAAGTCTTTCTTCGTTAGAAGCAGTTTCAGCTACAGTAGCTTCAGTTTCTCCTAATCCTTTAGACTTAAGTTGAGAATCTACAACACCTCTAGCTTCTAAACCTTTTACAACTGCTGCAGCTCTTCTTTGAGAAAGCTTTAAGTTGTAAGAAGCAGCTCCTTTTTTGTCTGTGTGACCAGCAACTAGGAAAGTTCCGCCGTTAGAAGATTTGATGATTTCAGCAGCCGCATCTAATTTAGGCATAGATTCAGCTCTTACAGTAGACTTGTCGAAATCAAATAAGATATCAGTAAGTGCTACAGTAGCATCTTGTGCAAGATCTTGTTGTGGCTTAGGACATCCGTTGTATTGTGCAAGACCTGGAACAGTCACACAAGCATCGTCTTTGTCTAATACACCGTC
>DCJS01000014.1:20865-47530 GCA_002319955.1 Flavobacteriales bacterium UBA1694 | reverse complement strand
GTCTCCGTCAGTATCTGGCCAAGGGCATCCGTTGTTGTCAGCTGGACCAGCAACATCTGGACATTGGTCATCTTTGTCTGGAACACCATCACCGTCAGTATCTGGACATCCTTGGAATTCAGGTAAACCTGCTTCGTCTGGACATAGATCGTCTTTGTCTAGGATTCCGTCTTTATCTCTGTCTGATTGTCCGAATCTAAATAATAGAGACGCACCTGCTTGGAAGAAGTTCGCTGCAGATGATTTGTCACCTGGAGTCGAAACGTAATCTCCTTGGATACCTAAACCGAAGTTGTCAGTTAACCAGAAGTTAGATCCAAGACCTGTAGCAAGAGCGAAATGGTTAGCTCCTAAAGCTTTTCCATCACCGTCAACCACACCTGAAGAAGAATAATCATGTCTTAGGTAATTTGCTCCAACTCTTAAGTACGGGTCAAACCAAGACTCTTCATTCCAAAGAGAGTTTGCTTTTAATTGTAGACCAAGCCCAGTCATTAGCATGAATTCTTTATCCATACCGATTTTTTTGTTGTCAACGTTCCCAACAGTTGTTTGCCAGTCTAGTACTAGTGGCCCTGAAAGGTGTCTTGCAACAGTTAATTTAGAAAGTGGTGGAGTGATTGTATAGTTGTTAATACTATATAGTTCGTCACCTCCGAACGCTTGTTTAAAAACGTCACCAACATTTCCACCAGCTGCTACGTGATTCTCCGCGTGAGCACCAACTCCGATTAACCACGGGTTGTTGGCTGTCTGCGCAAATACAGTAGAGGCAACTGTTAGTGCCAATGCTGAAATTCCTAATTTTAGATTTTTCATAGAATTAAATGATTAAATAATTGATAATGCAAAATAAATATAATTTTTCTTTATAAACAAAGATTTAGAGAGATTTTTTTTACCTATCCTTTAGGATTCTCTCCATTGTTCTCTTATTTTCTCTATCTTTTATAGTGTCTCTCTTATCAAATAGCTTTTTACCTTTGGCTAGTGCAATTAGCAACTTGGCAAATCCTTTCTCATTGATATACAGTTTTAAAGGCACAATAGTGGTTCCAACGTCCTTGAGTTTTTTCTCAAATTTCAGTATTTCCCTTTTGTGCAAGAGCAATTTCCGTTCCCTTTTTGTTTTATGATTGTAAAAAGTCCCGAGTTTATACTCATCTATGGACATATTAATAACATAAAGTTCCCCATTGATCATCTGACAGAAGCTCTCAGTTATGGAAGCCTTGGAAGATCTTAAAGCCTTTATCTCAGTCCCCGTAAGTACGATGCCTGCTTCGATCTGCTCACTTAGCTCGTACTCAAAGCGTGCCCGTTTATTTACAATGGTAACTGTTTTTTCTATCTTCATACTGATGGGGTAAAGGTACGCCGCGGCAAGTTTCCCGAATTTATATAATTTTACGTTTGTATTTTAGAACTACAAGCAAATTTAACCTTTTTTAAATATTATAGCGTTATTTTATGTAAAGTTCTTTATTAAAATGACATACGAGGTAAAGCCAATAACTTTTCGTATTTTTGCGCCAAATTTACAAACTTCTATGTTAACAGTATCTAATTTATCTCTACAGTTCGGTAAGAGAGTGCTTTTTGACGAAGTAAACATTATGTTTACCAAAGGAAATTGCTATGGTATTATCGGAGCCAATGGAGCAGGCAAATCGACATTTCTAAAAATCCTAACTGGAAAACAAGTCCCAACGACAGGAACGGTATCGCTTGAGCCGGGTAAAAGAATGTCCGTATTAGAGCAGGATCACTTTGCTTACGATAATTTCACCGTCTTGGAAACCGTTTTACGTGGAAACGAAAAACTTCATGAAATCAAAGAAGCGATGGACGCACTCTACGCAAAACCTGATTTCTCAGACGAAGATGGCATCAAAGCGGGAGAGCTTGGGGTGACTTACGAAGAAATGGGCGGTTGGAATGCCGAATCTGATGCACAAACCATGCTTTCAAACGTGGGTGTAAAAGACAGTATGCACTACCAAATGATGAGCGAGCTGGAAAACAAAGACAAAGTAAAGGTTTTATTAGCGCAGGCTCTTTTCGGGAATCCAGACGTGCTTATTCTGGATGAACCTACAAATGACCTTGATATTGACACGATCGCGTGGCTAGAGGATTTCTTAGCCGATTATGAGAACACGGTTATTGTGGTCTCTCACGACCGTCACTTTTTAGATGCGGTTTGTACCCACATTGGCGACTTAGATTACGCAAAATTGAATTTATATACTGGAAACTATAGCTTCTGGTACCAAGCTTCTCAACTTGCCACGAGACAAAGACAACAGGCAAATAAGAAAGCAGAAGACAAGAAGAAAGAACTTCAAGATTTCATTGCACGTTTTAGCTCCAACGTCGCCAAAGCCAAACAAGCAACAGCAAGAAAGAAAATGCTTGGCAAATTAAGTATTGACGACATTAAGCCTTCTTCCAGACGATACCCTGCCATCATCTTTGAAACAGAACGTGAGGCTGGAGATCAAATCCTAGAGGTTAGTGGACTTTCAAAAACGAAAGATTCAGAACTCTTATTTTCAAACATTGACTTCAAATTGAAAAAGGGGGACAAAGTCGCGATCTTATCGAAAAACTCACTAGCCATCACGGAATTTTTTGAAATAATCTCCGGAAATCAAAAACCCGATAAAGGCGAATACCAATGGGGAGTAACCACAAATCAGTCTTACATTCCTGTTGATAACAATGCTTTCTTCCAAGATAAGGATGATTCACTTGTCGATTGGCTTCGCCAATTCACAAAAAACGACGAAGAGCGTCACGAAGAATACATGCGTGGCTTCTTAGGAAAGATGTTATTCTCTGGCGATGAGGCTCTAAAATCGAGCACAGTTTTATCTGGAGGTGAAAAAATGCGTTGTATGTTTAGCCGCATGATGCTTCAAAGAGCAAATGTGCTGTTAATGGATGAACCGACCAACCACTTGGACCTTGAAAGCATCACCACGCTGAACAACTCACTAGAGAACTTTAAAGGCACCATTCTACTTGCATCTCATGACCACGAGATGTTAGAAACGGTTTGTAACCGGGTAATCGAGCTTACGCCAAAAGGCGTTATCGACCGTGAAATGACTTACGACGAGTACTTAGCCGATAAGAAAATGAAAGAACTAAGAGAACAAATGTATTCTTAATCCTAAATTTTAAATCGATATAAACCGCGCTTTCTGGCGCGGTTTTTTTTGGCACTATATCCTAGAACACAGCCCTCTTTAGGCCTAGATCCACACCTTAAAAACGAAAATATTTGCGTATTTTTGTACACATATGAAACAAGAATGGATATACAGAACAGAGCCGAACGAGGATGTGGTCGACGCCTTAAGCACCTCCCTAGGTTTTGGGACCCTGGAATCTAAAATCCTGGTCATGCGAGGTATAGACAATTATCAAAAAGCAAGAGAATTTTTCAAACCAAACCTCAGCGACATCCATAATCCATTTCTTATGGCTGACATGCAAAAAGCCGTTGAGCGTATTGCGACCGCTATTGAAAATGGTGAAAAAATAATGGTTTATGGTGATTATGATGTGGACGGAACCACCGCCGTGGCTTTAATGTATTTGTATTTAAGCAAACTTGTTGAAAAAAAATTCCTCGATTATTATATTCCAGACCGAAACTCCGAGGGTTATGGCATTTCAGAGGAAGGCATTGAGTTTGCGCGCGATCAAGGCTACGCTTTAATCATTGCCCTAGACTGTGGAATAAAAGCTCTTGATAAGGTGGAATACGCCAAATCCTTTGGCATAGACTTCATTATTTGTGACCACCATTTACCGGGCGAAGAAATCCCCAAGGCTGTCGCTGTTCTGGATCCTAAACGCGCAGACTGCCGTTACCCTTTTAAAGAACTCTCTGGTTGCGGTGTTGGCTTTAAACTTTGCCAAGGACTCAACACCATTTACAAAATTCCCGAAACAGAACTTCACGAACTGACCGACCTTTTGGCCATTTCCATTGCAGCAGACATTGTTTCAATGACGGGTGAGAACAGAGTCTTAGCGAAAATGGGATTAAAAACCTTACGAAAAACAAGAAACATCGGACTTCGACTTCTAATTCCGGAAGAAAAATTAGCGACGTATGAAATATCGAATATCGTCTTTGAAATTGCACCTAAGATAAATGCAGCTGGACGTATTTCCCATGGAAAAGCAGCTGTAGAGCTGATGGTTTCCGACAATTTAAAGAACGCCAATACGATCGCTAAAAATATTGTGGACTTAAATGATTCCAGAAGGGAACTCGATTTAATCTCCACGACGGATGCCCTACAGCAAGTTATCGATACAGCGCAGGACGACAAGACCGCCACAATTGTGTACGGCCCAAATTGGAATAAGGGTGTGATTGGTATTGTGGCCTCCCGTTTAACAGAAAGCTACTATAAACCCACAGTGGTTTTCACTGATGGCAACAACGGCGAGCTTGTAGCCTCTGCCCGTTCAGTTTCTGATTTTGACGTGCACCACGCCTTAGAATTGTGCTCAGACTTATTTACCAAATTTGGTGGGCATCCGGCCGCCGCGGGATTGTCAATGGAAAAGGCCAACCTTGAGGCCTTTAAAATCAAATTCGAACAGGCCGTTGCCCAAACGATTGAACCTTACCAGAAGCAGCCCTCAATTCTGATAGATTCAAAAGTGGAAGTAGAAGATCTCGATAAAGATTTCTTCAATTTCCACCGAAAATTAGGCCCTTTTGGCCCGCACAACCAAAAGCCCGTATTAACGCTAAGCGGTCGAAAAATACAAGGACTTGCCAAGCAAATGGGTAAGGACGGAAACCACATTAAGTTTTACCTTCACAATCCATTAAATAACCGAAATATTGAATGCGTAGGATTTAAATTAGGGCATTTTAGTTCTGAGTTCAACAGCAAATCTTTTGACATTGCCTTTACCGCCGAAGAAAACCACTGGAAAGGAAACGTCACCTATTATTTAAGCATTAAGGACGTTAAATTCAATGAAAACTAAAAAAGTAGGCCTCTATTTTGGGTCTTTTAACCCCATCCATATTGGGCATTTAATCTTAGCGAATTACATCTTAGAGTTTTCCGACCTAGAAGAGCTCTGGTTCGTGGTCACGCCGCACAGCCCCTTCAAGGAGAAGAAATCACTTTTAGAAGACAACCAAAGACTCGATATGGTCCAGCAAGCCATTGCGCCTTACCCAAAGATGCGGGCATCGAATGCCGAATTCTTCTTACCAAAGCCAAGCTATACGGTCGACACCCTTGCGTACCTTAATGAAAAACACCCCTCTTACAGTTTTAGTTTAATTATGGGAGAGGATAATTTAAAAGGGCTTTCGAAGTGGAAAAATTCACACTATTTAATCGAAAATTATGAGATCCTGGTCTACCCCCGCCTATCTGAGGATGACAAACCAACGAATTATCCTGATTTAGGCCCGAACATTCATTTAATTGAGGCACCGATCATTGAGATCTCCTCCACCGAAATCAGACAAATGATAAAAGACGGCAAAAATGTACGTCCAATGCTTCCTGTAGAGGTCTATGACTATTTAGAAGGAAGTTCTTTTTACAAATCTTAATACCCCCTAGCGCCATGCAAGCGATTGTTGATAAATTTATAGCGAAACATTCTGAACAAAAAGTAATCAAATGGTTTAGGAAAGCCTGCATTATTGAGGCTTGGACCTGCTTCTTTTTATATATAGTAGCCATGCCCTTAAAACGTTACTTTCCAGAAGCAGACTTCGCGCTGATTTTCATCATCGTCGTAGGGAACATTCACGGTCTTTTCTTTACACTCTATCTTTTACTTTGTCTTCCCGCACGAAAAATCTACGCTTGGGATGATGAAGATTTTATCTTCGCACTCTTAGCGGCGTTCTTCCCGTTTGCGACCATTTGGATTGATAAGAAATTAGCCCAATTTGGACGCGAAGAGTAATTTTCTTATCCTTTGATGTAACATTTCTACAGCTTTAACTGTCTAATTAGAGAGGTTCAAGGAAATCGTGAAAAATTTATTCACCTGATTTCCAATGAACTAAACTAAAACTTTCTGTTTATTCACTACTTTGTATAGCATATTACTGAATTATTTATATATCTTTGCATAGTTAACATCTAACAAATCAGAACTACTAGTTAACCCAGTGAGAGCTCTTACGAGTCTTTGCCAATCAATTACCATAAAGCCATGAAAAAATTAGTCCTTCCAATCTTTGTTCTAAGCACAGTCTATTTCAATGCACAAACGCAAGATTCGGTTAAAGCCTCCGAGATTCAAGAAATTACCTTAACCAAGAAAGTATTTGAAAAGAAATCAGACCGCTTCGTCTACGATGTTGCCTCCTCCCCAGTTGCGAAAGGGAACACCGCCTTTGGCCTTTTAAAAGAAACCCCCTTAGTTTCGACCACAGACGAAAGCACTTTAAAAATCCTTGGAAAAAGCAATGCCTTAATATATATTAACGGCCGAAAATCCAACATGAGTGCTGAGGCTGTGACCGAGCTCTTAAAAAATACACCGGCAGAAAACATAAGTAAAATTGAAGTGATTACCGTTCCTGGGAGTGAGTTCAATGTGGAATCTTCTGATGGGATTATTAACATTATTCTTAAGAAAAAATTAGACGATGGGGTCAGTGGAAATTTCCGTTTAGCTAATACCCAATCTAAATACAACCAGCAAAATGGCGCAGTCTCTCTAAATATCCGTAAAAACAAACTCGGTATTGCCACCTCACTAAGCTCAAGGAGTCAGACGCACACCGAAAATTTACACCTCCAAAACGGAACTCCTCAGATGGATAATTCCTCCAAGGGATCGGTCGCATTTCCAAACCAGTCTGTGGGAGGGTATTTGAATTTCGATTACGAACTTTCAGAGAAACAAAACCTAGCATTAAGTCTGAATTCGTACCACAATAAAGGAAAAGATGGACTCTCAGATATATTCAATACGACCGTTAGAGCAGATCAAACGCTTTACAGTGTCACTCGAAATTTGAACGACGAATCCTCCTCTAACAATTCCTTAAATCTAAATTACGAATTGAAAACCGATGACTTAGGCAGTAAACTAAATATAAACGCAGCCTACCTTAATTTCCGCAAGAAACAGTTCACTCATAACACAACGAACACCTCCAACGCCCAAGCAGAGACGCTTGATTTGCTCCAAGAATTCCGCCAAAAGACGCCACAAAAAATCGAAAATTATGCTGCTACGGCAGACTACATTCAAAAATTCAAGAATGACTTCACCGTCTCAGTTGGAGCAAACATTGGACAAACAAAGACCGATAACGACACGTCTTTAGAAAACAAAGACCTTAGTACGGGCAACTTCATCCAGGACCCTAACCAATCAAATCATTTTGTTTACGACGAAACCCTAAGTGGTGCATATGTGACTCTTGAAAAAAAGTTTTCAGACAAGCTCTCAGCCAAACTAGGAACGCGCCTAGAAGGCACCCGTTCAAATGGAGAGATCCTAGGCACTGATCTTTCAATCGAGCGCCGCTATACAAACCTTCTACCCTACGCCAGTCTTAGTTATGGCATCAGCAAGAACCACAATCTCTCCTATTCGTATTCGAGTCGCGTTCGACGCCCGAGCTTTTGGGAACTGAACCCTGTAAGACTTTACCTCACCCCGACCAACTACATTCAAAACAACCCGTTTGTTAAAGCCGCTGAGGTTTATAACCATGAGCTTACGTACATGTACAAAAACGCCTATTTCCTTATTGTAGGCCACAGTTTAACAAGAGATGATTACGCTCAAGTGCCGCTTCAAAATGGAACTGAGTTGCGGTATATTCGTACCAATTATGGCGATAAAGCGGCAACAACTGCCTCCTTAGGTATGCAAAAAAGCTTTTTCAAAGGCATCCTTACGACCAACGGTTCGGTTGGTTTGCAACTTAGTAAAGTTGATGCCTATTTAGACACCGATCCGCTCACAGGCGACACGTTTGATCCCTTCACAATAAATACGACGACTTCATCGCTCTTTGTTCAAACAAATAATACGCTACGGCTTTCAAGCAAGAAAGACTGGTTCTTGGGGGTGAACTATTTCTATATCGGCTCTCAAATATTAAATATTGGAACTCTCAAACCTCTTTCCTCTTTAGATGTAAGTATCAAAAAACTATGGAACGATTGGACCTTTAATTTACAAGTGCGGGACATTTTCAAAACGAACGTTGTTAAAGTAGAAGACCTGCAGAGCAACGGGAATTACAATTACGTCACCAATAATAATTACAACCAATCGATTGAACTCTCAGTCACTTATAGTTTCGGAAATAAAAAACTGAAGAAAATTAGAGATATAAAAGATGCCAATACGGAGGCCAAATCAAGAACGCAATAGTCCAAACAATCAAATTAGTTTCAATCTTTTCAAAGTAAGCCAGAGCTCTACTCTGGCTTATTGAATTTAGATTTTTTAGAGGCTCTTTTTTGACCCTTGTATTTAATAAGAAAATTTGATTTCGTATTGAGAGAAGACGCAAAATGGAACTATGAAAAAACACCCAAGCTATCGCTGAGAAAATTCCTTACAACTCTCTTGGAAGGAAAACCTCCGCCAGCATACAGCGGGCACTTCCACCGCCATTACTCTCTATTGTAGATAGATCGGAATAAAGAAGTGTATTATAGGACTCTAGCTGCGCAATTTGCGCCTTAGTTAGGGCGCTGTGCGCCGCTGAACTCATTACTAAAAATTTTTCACCCTTCTTATTATGCACCTGAAGCATATTGCCTGCGAACTGGTGCATTTGCTCTTCGGAGATTTCAATAACTTCTTTCCCTGAGGCTTTAATTGTTTCTTGAACTTTTTCCCTTTCCAATTCCATATCGATACTCTCTAGGCAGATCACCACAAACTGGTCCGCAACGCACATCATCACATTCGTGTGGTAAATTGGCAGGCGTTCATTTCCTGAACTTTGGTAGGAGTGAAAAGTAACAGCTCGGTACCCAATGCGCTCACAGAAGGAAATAAATAAGGCCTCGTCCAAACGAAGGGAAATAGAGCCGTACGCTATTTTGCTGTCATGATCAAAAATCATACTGCCGGTACCCTCCAAAAATTGGCCTTGAGATTCACTTGAGGAAATATCCACAATCTCAGAAAGTTCAAATCCTTCGCTTCGGACCTGTTCCAAGATATCCATGCGCCGCTCATCGCGTCGGTTCGGGGCAAACATCGGGTATAAATAGGCGGTGCCATCGCTATGAAAACTAACCCAGTTATTGGGAAATATAGAATCCGGGGTATGAGGCTCAAGGGTATCCTTTACAACGATAACCTCAATTCCCACAGCTCTTAATTTCTCGACAAAATTAGTAAACTCTTTCAAGGCCTCCGCCTGAGTGGAATCTCCTTGAGAATTTACTTGAAAATAATTGTTCTCCGCGGTTTGGGAATTATAACCAAATGCGATTGGTTCAATCATTAAGAGGGTACTACTACTTTGCATTTCATCGATTTAGATAACAAAAATAGCCATTATTCAGACACAAACAAACCTTTTCCAGTCCGATTAATTTTCAGTACTTTAGTAGGTGAAACCACATCAATTATGCACGATCGTCGAACCTTTCTCAAACTATCAACCTTAGGAGCTTTGGGCGGGCTTCTATCACCCAAACTGGGTGCAATGACGCGAGCTCAATCACCGAATCCCGCGAGACGCCCCGTGGTGATTTCAACTTGGGACTTCGGTCTAAAAGCGAATCAAGAAGCTTGGAAAGTTCTTAGCACCGGAGGAAAAGCACTCGATGCCGTAGAGCTCGGGGTCCGACTGGTTGAGGACGATCCAAACGAACGCAGTGTCGGGTATGGCGGTCGACCGGACCGGGATGGTTTTGTGACGCTAGATGCCTGCATTATGGACGAAAATGCCGGAATTGGTTCAGTGGCTGCACTAGAACATATTAAAAACCCAATTTCTGTAGCTCGGGCCGTGATGGAAAAGACACCTCATGTAATGCTCGTAGGACAAGGCGCGTTAGAATTTGCCTTAGAACAAGGATTTAAGAAAATGAATTTACTCACAGAAACGAGTAAAATTGAATGGGAACAGTGGTTAAAGACCTCAACCTATCAGCCCAAAATAAATATTGAAAACCACGACACTATTGGACTGCTCGCTCTTGACCAAAATGGGAATCTCTCGGGTGGCTGCACGACTTCGGGCATGGCCTATAAAATGCACGGCCGTGTGGGCGATTCTCCAATCATCGGTGCGGGACTCTTTGTTGATAATTCTGTGGGCGCAGCCACAGCCACTGGCCACGGAGAAGAAGTTATTCGCACCGTCGGCTCGTTTTTAGTCGTGGAACTTATGCGTCAGGGACTAAGTCCGCAGCAGGCCTGTAAAAAGGCCGTTGAGCGCATCCACCAAAATTTTTTAAGCCAAAATCGCAGTGTAAAGGACACTCAGATCGGGTTTATAGCTCTTAACAAAAAGGGCGAAACAGGTGCTTATTGCCTACAAAAAGGCTTCACCTATGCCCAGCACACCACGGATGGGAACCACCTTAGTTCCGCACCAAATTTAATTTAACCCTATGAACTATACTCTTGAAATTGCCTGCTTTGAAATCACATCTGCTCAAACGGCATTAAATTCCGTTGCCGATCGTATTGAACTCTGTTCAGAAAGGCATCTGGGAGGGCTTACGCCCAATCTGGATGAGTTCCGCTATTTGAAAACGACTACGAAAAAACCAATTCGCGTGATGATAAGACCTAAGGCGGGCTCGTTTCTTTACAGTTCTCTTGAGTTTGAACAAATGAAAGCAGACCTGCTCCAATTTAAGGCTTCAGGCGCGGATGGCTTTGTCTTTGGTATTCTGAATGAGGGAAATCATTTGGACCTAGAGAAGAACAAGGAGCTTCTCCAACTAGCCGAAGGATTACCTTGCACATTTCATAGAGCAATTGACCGAACTCCAGATTTAGATCAAGGTTTCGAGCAGCTGATTGCTCTTGGATTTAGGACCGTTCTGACCTCCGGTGGCGCTCCTAGCGCCCTTGAAGGAATCGATGAACTTGCAAGATTGCAAGCTAAGTATGGGAGCCAAATTGAAGTCCTTGTGGGCGGTAGCGTAAGAGCAGACAACATTGAACTCCTATTAACAAAAACCCAAGCGAGCGCTTTTCACTCCTCAGGCATTCCCAAATACGAAACCTATGTAAATGAACAGGAAATTAAAGGAATGAAAAAATTCCTTTAATTAGAACGCACTAGCGGCATGGTCGAGCAGCGAAGTAGCCCACCCATTTTTGAAATCTCTCGGTAAGGAACTGTCTCGACGTTAAGTCCCCACTGATCAGTTAGAAATTGATTCATGCGCGTGAAATTTGAATCCGATACCACCACATCGGGGGAGATAGAGAACACGTTTGGACACATGTCAAACATCTCTTGGTCGCTCACGTGGAAACAATTTTCTTCTCCAAAAATATCGATTAGTAATCGGTAGTCACTTTGATCCACAAACCCATTCTGGTAAATAATGCATTTATCTTTTCCGATTGGATTGAACGTACAGTCTAGGTGAAGGATACCCTCGTAAGGGACGCTATCGTTCTTTTTTAATTCCAGATCTATTATTCGTTTCTTGGGGAAGTATTCTTTTAGAATGTTAATGGCGTATTCGTTGGTTCGGGCGGTTTTGAAATTCCTATAATCCTCTGAAAAACAAGTTCCAACAAAAAGAAAATCATCCCATACGATGACATCACCCCCTTCAATATGGGCACTCTCTGGCAAATTGATAATATCGCGCCATTTTACCTTCTCGAAAATCTTTCGGTAGGCGTCTTGTTCATCCGCGCGGTCTTGTATGACGTTTGATATGATCATTTTATCGTCGATCACAAAGGCCACATCTCTAGCAAACACTTGATTATAATCTTGGATAATATCCGGTCGCAATACTTCCACATCGTATTTCAAAAGCACTTTTTCAAAGGCCGACATTTCTTGAATGACATCAGACTCAACTGGATAAATGCCGTTTTGAATCGAGTGGTATGATTTGGCATCGTAACTCTCTTCTAGTTGCGGGGTTGGGCCCAGGGAGGCCGGCTGTCCAAGAACAACGGACTTGAGTTTCCCGGTTTCGTTTGTGATATTTAATTTCATAAGTTCTGCTTGCTACAAATATAAACAAAGCATTCGGATGCGAAAAAACAAGTTGGTGCCTAATTAAAAAACCGTCCCTTTCAAAAAAAGAGGGACGGCATAAAGTATTTTCGGTTCAGCTTAGCGGTTTGCTATATCGACATAGTCTCTAAATCCAGAGCCTTTATAAACCTGTCTTGGGCGACCAATTGGGTCTTCCATTAATCTCATTTCTTTCCATTGGGAGATCCACCCTGGAAGTCTACCTAAGGCAAACATCACCGTGAACATTTCCGTTGGAATTCCTAAGGCTCTGTAAATGATACCGGAGTAGAAATCCACGTTAGGATAAAGTTTTCTTTCGATGAAGTACTCGTCCTCAAGGGCTACCCGCTCTAATTGCAAAGCAATATCAAGAGCCTTATCTTGGATTCCTAAAGAGTTTAGGATATCGTCAGCCGCTTTCTTAATGATCTTTGCTCTTGGATCAAAATTCTTGTAGACACGGTGACCAAAGCCCATAAGTCTAAAGTCATCGTCCTTATCTTTTGCTTTTGCCACATACTTCGCAACATCGCCGCCATCTTTTTCAATTAATTCAAGCATTTCAATAACCGCTTGGTTAGCCCCTCCATGAAGTGGACCCCAAAGAGCGGAAATACCAGCAGAAACTGAAGCAAAAAGTCCGGTATGCGCAGAACCCACCATTCTCACGGTAGAGGTAGAACAGTTCTGCTCATGGTCTGCATGAAGGATAAGAAGTTTGTCGATTGCATTTACTACCACAGGATTCAATTGGAATTCCTCGTTTGGCATTCTAAACGTCATACGGTAGAAGTTCTCTACATAGTTTAGACTATTGTCTGCGTGGTTTAGAGGGAATCCTTGGGTCTTTCTATAGGTCCAAGCACAAAGGTGTGCGAATTTTGCGATAAGCATTTCTGCCGCATGGTCAAGGCCTTCTTTACTGCGAACGTCCACTGCTTTTGGATTAAAGGCGGTTAACGCAGAGGTTAAGGTAGAAAGCACCCCCATTGGGTGGGCAGAGCGTGGGAATGCGTCGGTGATCTTCTTCATCTCCTCGGCCACATAGTTGTAATTCTTGATTCCTTGCTCGAAATTATCAAATTGCCCTTTGTTTGGAAGTTCTCCATTTAAAAGCAAATACATCACTTCTGTAAAGTTTGATTTTTCAGCAATCTGGTCAATAGGGTATCCGCGGTAGTAAAGTTCTCCTTTATCGCCATCGAGGTAAGTGATTTCACTAACCGTAGCACCGGTATTTTTATACCCTAAATCCAAGGTAATCAGCCCTGTTTGGGCTCTCAATTTTGATATATCAATTCCACGATCTCCAATTGTACTATCTACAATCGGATATTCGTAAGAATTTCCATCGTAACTTAATATTACTTTGTTGTCTGACATATTACTCTATATTTTTTGTTAAAATTACGGAAAAAACACTTACTAATCAAGCGATTGTTCGGGGATCTCCATTAAAATTCTCTATCATTTTAATTCAAAAATAGACAAAGAAAAATTTCCAGATGCGCCCTGCCCTTATCTCACTGATTTCATGCGATTAAACCTCATAAAAAAACATCGGATTTTCCGATGTTTTGCATATTAATTTATTCACTTAACGGTTAATTTTAAATGCACCGAGCCCTGGGAAAACAGCCGTATCTCCTAGCGCCTCTTCGATACGAAGCAGTTGGTTGTATTTAGCCATACGGTCAGATCTTGAGGCAGATCCTGTTTTAATCTGTCCACAATTCATAGCAACTGCTAAATCAGCAATTGTCGAATCTTCTGTTTCGCCAGAGCGGTGGGACATCACGGAGGTGTAGCGGTTATGCTGCGCCATTTGAACAGCCGCCATGGTTTCAGAAAGCGTTCCAATTTGATTTACTTTGACAAGAATCGAGTTTGCAATCCCTTGGTCAATCCCTTTTGATAGGCGCTCGACATTCGTTACAAACAAATCGTCTCCTACAAGTTGCACTTTATCGCCAATCTTATCGGTAAGGAGTTTCCATCCGTCCCAATCGTCCTCTTGCATGCCGTCTTCGATTGAGATAATCGGGTATTTCGAAGCAAGCTCAGCGAGGTATTCCACTTGCTCCTCTCTCGAGCGGTGTGCCCCCTTATCGCCTTCAAATTTTCTGTAATCGTAAGAACCGTCTTTATAGAATTCAGAAGCGGCGCAATCTAAAGCGAACATGATATCGTCCCCTGGTCTGTAACCCGCTTTCTCGATTGCTTGCATAAGCGTATCAAGAGCGTCTTCAGTCCCTTTAAATTTTGGTGCAAACCCGCCTTCGTCTCCAACAGCCGTTGAAAGGCCGCGCGAATGCAAAATGGACTTAAGCGCGTGAAAAATCTCAGTTCCTTTTCTAAGGGCGTGAGAAAAAGAGTCTGCCTTGACAGGCATGACCATAAATTCTTGAAAGGCAATTGGCGCATCGGAATGCGACCCTCCATTAATCACATTCATCATTGGGACGGGAAGTGTATTGGCATTTACTCCGCCCACATATTTATACAATGGCATTCTTAAATCTTTCGCAGCGGCTCTAGCAGCGGCTAAAGAAACGCCTAAGATGGCATTAGCGCCCAAGCGGCCTTTATTTGCAGTGCCGTCTAAATTGATCATAATTTGATCGATTAAATTCTGCTCGTATACGGGAATTCCAATGAGTTCGGGTGCAATTTCTTCTCGCACATTTTCAACAGCCGTTAACACGCCCTTTCCTAAAAAATCGCTTCCACCATCTCTCAGTTCAACAGCCTCATGCTCCCCGGTAGACGCGCCTGAAGGGACTGCTGCGCGGCCCATTGCGCCGCTTTCCGTAAAAACATCCACCTCTACAGTTGGGTTTCCTCTAGAATCTAAAATTTGTCTTGCTTCAATGTACGAAATGTAACTCATGGTCTTAATTATTTAATGTTATCAAGTTAAAAACTTATTACACAAAAATAATGAAAATAAAGCAGCTAAGTGAATTTTTCACCCGTCTTTTAAGTCAAAATATAATACAAGAAAATAGCGTAACTTTCCTAATTATAAAATTTACACCAATGAAAAAAACATTTTTACTTCTTGCCTTACCTGCCCTACTTGCTGTGAGCTGCAAGAAAAACGAAGCGAGTACGACTTTAGACAATGTCGATTCATCCGCTACTTCTAGCGCAGTAGCCGCTACACAAAAAGACAGTGTGAACTTAAGTCAAACGATGAAACAAGGCACTTACCGCTACGTCGCTTACGACGGTTCTAGTACAAACGTGACCTTTGAGACTACAGACTTAGGTAATTCAATCACGTTAAAAAGCAATCAACTCACTTTAAGTGTCCCCCAAGTGGACTCAAAAGAACACGTGGCCATATTCCAAGACCATGACATTCTAATTCGCGCCTTCGGCGACAGTATAACCATTGACCAAGGTGAGAATATTATTGAACTCAAAAAGGCAAGAGGCCAAGACTAAAGCATACAAAAAATCCGCTTAAGACGTGCTTAAGCGGATTTTTATATTTCAAATCGAAAACGTTTAGTTTTCTGATTTTTCTTCGTTTGATTCAGCTTTTGGCTCTTCAACTGCAGGCGCCTGCTCAGCAACCTCAGAAGCGCTAACTTCTTCCTTTGTTGGAAGAGTCGCTACAGCTTCTACTTTCTTAGTCGAAGGCTTGCGGCTTCTTCTTGTTGTTTTCTTCTCCTCTTCATTAGGATTGTAAAGCTCGTTGAAGTCAACCAATTCGATCATTGCCATATCCGCAGCATCTCCAAGTCTAAAACCTGTTTTGATGATTCGGGTATACCCTCCGTCTCTCGTTGCAATTTTAGGAGCGATGGTTCTGAAAAGTTCCGTGATCGCTTCTTTGCTTTGTAGGTAGGAGAACACTGTTCTTCTGTTGTGAGTTGTATCTTCTTTTGCTTTAGTTAAAAGGGGTTCAACATAAACTCTTAAAGCTTTCGCTTTAGCCACAGTCGTGTTGATTCTTTTATGCTCAATAAGAGAACAAGCCATATTAGAAAGCATTGCCTTTCTGTGAGGCGCTGTTCTTCCTAAGTGATTAAATTTTTTACCGTGTCTCATTGTTAATTATTTATCAGCATCTAGTTTATACTTTGCTACGTCAAAACCGAAGTTAAGACCTTTTGAATGTACTAATTCTTCTAATTCTGTTAAAGATTTCTTACCGAAATTTCTAAATTTCATTAAATCAGACTTACTATAAGAAACAAGTTCGCCTAGACTTTCTACTTCAGCTGCTTTAAGGCAGTTAAGCGCTCTTACGGATAAATCAAGATCCGATAATTTCGTTTTAAGTAGTTGTCTTGTATGAAGCGTTTCTTCGTCGTATTGAATTGAAGCTTTCACGGCCTCCGTCTCAAGGGTAATCCTTTCGTCAGAGAACAACATGAAGTGGTAGATCAAAATCTTAGATGCTTCAGTTAAAGCATTCTGAGGCGTAATCGACCCGTCGGTTTCAATATCAAGTACTAATTTTTCGTAGTCTGTTTTTTGCTCTACACGGTAGTTCTCAATTGAATACTGTACTTTCTTAATCGGTGTAAAGATCGAGTCGATTGCAATGGTCCCTAGGGGCGCATTACTCGATTTGTTTTGTTCTGAAGGAACATAACCTCGGCCTTTATCGATTGTGAAGGTCATTTCAAAAGTAACGTCTTTAGTCATGTTACAGATCACAAGATCTGAATTCAGAACCTCAAAGCCGTTCATTGTTTTCCCTAAATCACCAGCCGTCACTTGCGTTTGACCAGAAATTTTAGCGACAACCACTTCGGAGGCTTCACTTTCAGATTTCGCTTTAAGACGCAACTGTTTCAAATTAAGAACAATCTCAGTCACATCCTCGATTACTCCAGGAATAGTTGAAAACTCGTGCTCTACACCTTCAATTTTGATAGATGAAATAGCATATCCTTCAAGAGAAGAAAGTAATACTCTTCTCAAAGCATTACCGATGGTAAGACCGAAACCTGATTCCAATGGTCTGAATTCAAACTGACCTTTGAAATTGTCCGAGTTTAATAGAATTACCTTATCGGGTTTTATGAATTGTAAAATTGCCATATTGTTGGTTGAGCAAAAATTGATTTAATTATTATTTGTTGTATAGTTCCACGATAAACTGTTCTCTAATGTCTTCAGGGATCTGAATTCTTTCTGGAACAGCGACGAAGTTACATTCATTCTTTTCATCGTTGAATTGTAACCACTCGTAGGTGGATTTTGAAGCAAGTGAATCTGCAATTACTTCAAGAGATTTTGATTTCTCTCTTACAGCAATTACATCACCAGCCTTAAGCAAATAAGACGGGATGTTCACTAACTCACCATTCACAGTAATATGTCTGTGAGAAACCAATTGTCTTGCGCCTGCTCTTGATTTGGCGTAACCTGCTCTATATACTACGTTATCAAGTCTTGATTCACATAGTTGAAGAAGAATCTCACCAGTTACTCCACTGGCTCTAGAAGCTTTTTCAAATAGGTTAGCAAATTGTTTTTCTAAAATACCATAAGTATATTTAGCTTTCTGCTTTTCAGCAAGCTGATTTGCATATTCAGACTTCTTCGCACCTCTTCTTTTGTTCGGTCCGTGTTGTCCTGGGGGTTGGTTTTTTCTTCTCTCGAAGTTTTTGTCGTCTCCGAAGATTGCAGCTCCAAACTTTCTAGCAATCTTTGTTTTTGGTCCAATATATCTAGCCATAGGTTAAATCTAAAAATTAAACTCTTCTTCTTTTAGGTGGTCTACATCCATTGTGTGGCATTGGAGTCACATCAACGATTTCGCTTACCTCAATTCCTGAATTGTGAATGGTACGGATGGCGGACTCACGTCCTTGTCCAGGTCCCTTCACATACACCTTTACTCTACGTAGACCAGCATCGTGAGCTACAGTAGCGCAATTCTCAGCAGCCATTTGAGCTGCAAAAGGAGTGTTCTTTTTAGATCCTCTGAATCCCATTTTACCGGCAGACGCCCAAGAGATTACTTCTCCACTTTTATTGGTTAAAGAAATGATAATATTGTTGAAAGACGCTTGAATATGTGCTTCTCCAATAGCCTCAACTTTTACTTTCCTTTTCTTAACTACTTTACTTTGTTTTGCCATAATTCTAACGATTATTTACTTGCTTTTTTCTTGTTAGCAACTGTTTTTCTTCTTCCTTTACGGGTTCTAGAATTGTTCTTCGTTCTTTGGCCTCTTAAAGGTAATCCGAGTCTGTGACGTATTCCTCGTTGGCATCCTATGTCCATCAGACGTTTGATGTTCAATTGAACCTCTGAACGTAACTCACCTTCAACTTTAATGTTTTCAGTGATGTAGTTTCTGATAGCCGCCAATTCATCGTCATTCCATTCGTTGACTTTTTTGTCTTCGCTGATATCGGCATTTTTAAGGATCGCAGAAGCTGTGCTTCTTCCGACACCATAAATATAAGTTAAACCGATAACGCCTCTTTTGTTTTTTGGTAAATCAATACCGGAAATTCTCGCCATAATTTAATGTTAGCCTTGTCTTTGTTTAAATTTTGGGTTTTTTTTGTTGATTACAAAAAGTACTCCTTTACGACGTACAATCTTGCACTCAGCACTTCTCTTCTTAATCGATGCTCTTACTTTCATTGTAATTATTTTTAATATCTAAAAGTGATGCGCCCCTTCGTTAAGTCGTAAGGGGACATTTCGAGTCTTACCCGGTCTCCGGGTAAGAGTTTAATATAGTGCATTCTCATTTTGCCGGAAATATGAGCAATTAAAATATGCCCATTTTCAAGCTCCACGCGAAACATGGCGTTTGAAAGTGCTTCCACGATCACGCCATCTTGTTCAATATGTTTTTGCTTAGCCATGTATCCTATTCAAAATTTGTGGTTCTGGAGAGCTTGGATTGCATTAATCCGTCATAATGATGATTCAACAAGTATGTATTGATTTGTTGAATTGTATCTAATATAACCCCCACCATAATTAACAGAGAGGTTCCGCCAAAAAATAGGGCGAATCTATCTGTCTGAACCAGAGTTCCGTACACAAGTGCCGGAAGGATTGCAAAGATAGCTAAAAATATTGAACCCGGCAAAGTGATTTTGGACAAGATATCATCCAGATAATCAGCCGATTCCTTCCCCGGTCTTACTTTAGGGATAAGTCCCCCATTCCTTTTTAGATCCTCAGCCATCTGATTCACAGGAATAGTAATTGCGGTATAGAAGAATGTGAATACAATAATTAAAATTGCGAACAGCACATTGTACTGCCAGCTAAAAACATTTTTGAAACCAGCCAAAAACGTGTTAGTCTCATCCATATTGGTCAATAAACCCGGAACGAACATTAAAGCCTGAGCAAAGATAATTGGCATAACCCCTGAAGCATTCACTTTCAAAGGAATCCATTGTCTTGCACCTTGCATTAAATTACGGTTCACTCCACCTCTAGCCTGGGCACGCGCGACATACTGAATTGGAATCTTTCTCACGGCAACCGAGAGGATAACTCCGAAAAGTACGACCAGCATCCAGAAGAGCACTTCAATTAAAATCATAATGGTTCCAAGTCCACCTTTTCCTGTTTGCGTTGCAATTTCTTGCAAGAACGAGGAAGGAAGATCGGCAAGGATCCCTACCATAATTAGAATAGAAATACCATTCCCAATTCCTTTATCCGTAATTTTTTCTCCTAACCACATTGCGAATACAGAACCTGCAACCAGGATCACGATACTTGGAAACCAAAACATAATAGAGTTTGGTTCAATGTAGTATGCGCTTTGAAATTGAGAGTACGGAAGGAACATCTGGGTAATAGAAGTAAGGTAAGACGGAGCTTGAACCAAACAAACCGCGATGGTTAACCAACGCGTAATCTGATTTAAGGTATTTCTACCACTCTGTCCGTCTTTCTGAAGTTTCTGAAGGTATGGAATTGCCATTCCCATTAACTGCACAATAATTGAAGCAGAAATGTAAGGCATGATTCCCAGGGCCATAATTGAAGCCCGGCTAAACGCCCCTCCAGTAAACGAAGAAAGTAGCCCTAGGAGACCAGCTCCTTGTTGACTACCACCTTGGTCTTTATAAAGTTCCAAAAGATTCCCCACCTCAGCCATGTTAATAGCCGGGAGGGAAATATAAGATGCGAATCTATACACAAGAATTAATCCTAAAGTAAAAATAATTTTTTCCCTTAGCTCCTTGAGGTTCCAAATGTTTGTAAGTGTCTGTATAAATTCTTTCATTACGTAATAAAGAGATTAAAGAGTAATTGCTTTACCTCCTGCTTTCGAAATTAATTCTTCTGCAGATTTAGTGAATTTGTCTGCGGAGATTGAAACCCCAGCTTTGAATTCGCCACGACCCATGATTTTCACAAGGTCATTTTTAGAGGCTAAACCGTTTTCAATTAAAACGTCTTTCGTGATATCACCTGTAAGACTTTTTGTGTCAATTAAGGTTTGAATGGTATCAAGATTAATTCCTCTAAACTCTTTTCTGTTTACGTTGTTAAACCCGAACTTAGGTAATCTTCTTTGAAGTGGCATCTGCCCACCTTCAAAACCAATCTTCTGAGAGTACCCAGATCTTGATTTTTGACCCTTGTGTCCTTTGGTTGAAGTACCGCCTTTACCGCTTCCCTGACCTCTTCCAAGTCTCTTGGAATTGTGAGTCGATCCGCTAGCCGGTTGTATGTTATTTAATTTCATTGTAATTAAATTTGGTTAGTTTTCCTGAACTTCTACTAAATGTCTTACCGCTGCCACCATACCTAATACGGCTGGACTTGCGTCATGTTCTACTACTTGGTGCATTTTCTTTAAACCTAAAGCCTCAAGAGTTCTCTTTTGAGCTTTCGTTCTACCAATAGCACTTCTTACTTGCTTTACTTTAATTGTTGCCATTTTTTAAAACTTTTAGTGTTTAAATACTTTATCAAGTGAGATACCACGCATTCTTGCGATTTCTTCAGGAGTTCTAATGTCTAAAAGCGCCTTGAAAGTTGCTTTCACCATGTTATGTGGATTAGAAGATCCTTTTGACTTCGTTAGAATGTCTTTAATTCCTGCAGATTCAACTACAATACGAACGGTGTT
Organism: Flavobacteriales bacterium UBA1694; assembly: GCA_002319955.1. Classification (GTDB taxonomy): domain Bacteria; phylum Bacteroidota; class Bacteroidia; order Flavobacteriales; family Weeksellaceae; genus Planobacterium_A. The sequence continues at coordinate 26,218 of DCJS01000014.1, read as the reverse complement.
ACCTGCGATAACCCCTGTACCGTGAGAAGCTGGCTTCATAAAGATATCCGCTCCACCAAAACGAGCCTTAGACTCATGGTAGATTGTTCCGTCTTTAGTCACTGGAATTTTAACCAAATTCTTCTTAGCGTCTTCGACTGCTTTAGAAATTGCTGTAGCAACTTCTTTCGATTTTCCAGAACCAAAGCCTACGATTCCTGCCTCGTCTCCTACTACTACAATAGCAGAGAATCCAAATGCACGTCCCCCTTTGGTTACTTTAGTAACTCTATTGACCGATACGAGGCGATCTTTAAGTTCTAATCCTCCCGGTTTTACTTTTTCGATATTATCTTGTCCAAACATTGTTTCCGAAATTATTTGATTAGAATTTAAGTCCGCCTTCTCTCGCTCCATCAGCTAAAGCTTTCACTCTACCGTGGTAAACGAATCCGTTTCTATCGAACACTATAGCTTCAATACCCGCTGCTTTCGCAACTTCAGCAATGGCTTTCCCCACTTGCATTGAAACCTCTACTTTATTTCCTGTTGCTTTTAACGCTCTTGAAGAGGCGTGAGCAAGAGTTTTACCTCCTTTGTCGTCGATCAACTGCGCGTAAATTTCCTTATTACTTTTGTATACGGATAATCTTGGCAGTTCAGCAGAGCCCGAGATTTTCCCTCTTACTCTTCTTTTGATCCTGTTTCTTTTCTGTACTTTATTCAGTGCCATTTTCTTAAAATTTATTAAGCAGATTTACCAGCTTTTCTTCTCACGATTTCTCCTACGAATCTCACCCCTTTACCTTTATAAGGCTCCGGTTTTCTAAACGATCTGATCTTTGCAGACACCATTCCTAATAGCTGCTTATCGTGTGAAGACAAAGTAACAATTGGATTTTTACCCTTTTCAGTTAATGTTTCAAGCGTGATCTCTTTTGGGAGATCAAGTAGAATACCATGAGAGAATCCTAAAGCGAGTTCAAGTCTCTGACCTGAATGTGATGCTCTGTATCCTACCCCTACAAGCTCTAGCTTGTTTGTAAACCCTTCAGTGGTTCCAACGATCATGTTGTTAATAAGCGCTCTGTACAAACCGTGAAGCGCCTTGTGATGCTTAGCCTCAGAAGGACGCGTAAATGTAAGTACGCCTTCTTCTTGCTCTAAAGCGATCCCTTCAGTTAGAGTTTGAGAAAGTTCCCCTTTAGGGCCTTTCACAGTAACAACGCCGTTAGACTCCGTTACAGTAACTCCGGAAGGAATATTTATAATTGCTTTACCAATTCTTGACATTTTCCTTATTTTAAAAAATTAATAAACATAGCAGATTACTTCACCGCCGACTTTGTCGTTCTTCGCTTGCTTACCTGTCATAACTCCTTTCGAAGTCGAGATAATAGCGATTCCTAATCCGTTTAGAACTCTTGGAAGTTCTGTAGACCCTGCATAATATCTAAGTCCAGGTCTAGAAGCTCTCTGGATTGATTTAATTGCGGCTTTACCGGTTAGTTTGTCGTACTTCAAAGCGATTTTGATGTTCCCTTGAACCGAGTTATCTTCAAACTTGTAGTTTGAAATATACCCTTGGTCAAATAGAATCTTCGTAATCTCCTTTTTGATTTTCGATGCAGGAATTTCCACCACCTTGTGGCCTGCGCTTTGTGCGTTCCTTACTCTTGTTAGGAAATCTGAAATTGGATCTGTTACCATTTTTCTTTTTTGATGTTATTGGTTGTGAATAATCAGTATTTAAATCCTTTAGAAGATTCTTTAAAAAGGAATCCCTCTTTTCGCACCTTCTAAGGTGGACTTAAACTTAATTATCTTGATTTAATAAAAATTATTACCAACTCGCTTTCTTAACCCCTGGGATAAGTCCTTGGTTTGCCATTTCTCTAAAAGTTACTCTAGATAAACCAAAAGTTCTCATATACCCTCTAGGTCTTCCTGTAATTTTACATCTGTTGTGTAGTCTCACAGGAGAAGCATTTTTAGGTAATTTTTGTAATGCCTCGTAATCTCCAGCTTCTTTCAAAGCTTTTCTTTTCTCAGCATATTTCGCTACCGTCGCTTCTCTTTTGCGCTCACGCGCTTTCATTGATTCTTTAGCCATTCTTAGTTCTTTTTGAAAGGTAAACCGAAATGAGTTAATAACGCTTTTGCTTCTTTGTCTGTTTTGGCAGTAGTTACAAAAGTAATGTCCATCCCTTGGATCTTTTTCACTTTGTCGATAACGATTTCAGGGAAAATGATTTGTTCGGTAATTCCTAAGTTATAGTTTCCTCTACCATCAAAACCGTCTGCTTTGATACCGTTGAAATCTCTAATTCTCGGAAGTGCTGAAGAGGTAAGACGGTCTAAGAATTCATACATTCTAATCGCTCTTAGCGTCACTCTTGCACCTACTGGCATTCCTTTTCTAAGTTTGAAGGCAGCCTCGTCTTTCTTTGAAAGAGTTCCTACTGCTTTCTGGCCAGTAATCATCGTTAATTCTTCCACTGCATAATCTACGATTTTTTTATCCGCAGTTGCAGCTCCCAAACCTTGGGAAATAACGATCTTTTGTAATTTAGGAACCTGCATTACAGATTTATACCCAAATTCTTCCATCATCGCTGGAACAATCTTCTCGTTATATATTGTTTTAGGTCTTGCTATAAATTCCATTGTGTTATGCATTATAAAGTTTCACCGGTTGTTTTAGCAACTCTTACTTTCTTATCGCCATCTACCTTAGTTCCAACACGTGTCGCTTTGCCGTCTTTGTCCATTAAAGCAACGTTAGAAATATGAATAGAAGCTTCCTTCTCTACAATTCCACCTTGAGGGTTAGAAGCAGAAGGCTTAACGTGCTTTTTCACGATGTTCACTCCAGCAACAATCACTCTAGGATCCTTTCCTTCTTTTTTGACCACTTCAAGTACTTCTCCTTTAGAATTTTTGTTCTTACCGGTGGTAACCAGTACTTGGTCTCCTCTTTTAATTTTAACTTTTGTCATTCTTTTAAATTTTAAAAATTAAAGTACTTCTGGAGCCAATGAAATGACTTTCATGTATTCTTTGTCTCTCAACTCACGAGCTACCGGTCCGAAAACACGTGTACCTCTCATTTCTCCTGTAGCGCTTAGCAATACGCAAGCGTTATCGTCGAATTTGATATAAGAACCATCTTTTCTTCTCACCGCTTTCTTAGTCCGGATAACTACCGCTTTGGATACTTGTCCTTTCTTTGCAGTTCCTTGTGGAGTGGAATCTTTGATAGTCACTACAATCTTATCACCAACTGAAGCATATCTTCTTCTTGTTCCTCCAAGAACTCTGATCACTAGTACTTCTTTGGCACCAGTATTATCAGCTACTTTTAATCTTGATTCTGTTTGTAACATTATTTCGCTTTTTCAATGATTCTTACTAATCTCCAATTCTTGCTCTTACTCAGTGGTCTTGTTTCTTGAATCAAAACAGTGTCCCCCTCGTTGCACTCATTGTTTTCGTCGTGTGCAGTATATTTTTTCGTCTTAACAACGAATTTACCGTACATCGGGTGTTTCATTCTCATTGTTTCACTAACAACAATAGTTTTTTCCATTTTGTTGCTGGAAACAACTCCGATTCTTTCTTTTCTTAAATTTCTTTCCATTGTAAAATGAAATTATTGTTTGTTAGTTAACTCTGTGTGTAATCTAGCGATTGTCTTTCTCAAATCTCTGATTTGAATTGGGTTTTCTACTGGGCTGATTCTATGAGCAAGAGTCAATTTCGTGTACTCTGCTTTAACTTCAGCAAGCTTTGCTTGTAGATCCCCTGCGCTTAAATTCTTGATGTCAGCATTTTTCATAATTCAAAGATTTATTCAGGTTTAACAAAATCGTTAGCCACCACGAATTTCGTGACGATTGGAAGTTTTTGTGCTGCCAAACGAAGAGCTTCTTTAGCTACTTCATAAGGAACGCCTCCAACTTCAAACATAATTTTACCAGGCTTTACTACAGCGACCCAATATTCAACAGCTCCTTTACCTTTCCCCATACGTACTTCCGCTGGTTTCTTGGTAATTGGCTTGTCTGGAAATATTTTGATCCATAGTTGCCCTTCTCTTTTCATATATCGGGTTGCAGCAATACGTGCAGCCTCAATTTGTCTTGCAGTAATCCAAGCTCCTTCTGTTGTTGCCTTGATTCCGAAAGTTCCGTACGCTAATTGAGATCCTCTCTGCGCACTTCCTTTCATCTTCATCTTGTGAACACGACGGAATTTGGTTCTTCTTGGTTGTAACATAATTTCTAAATTTTAGATTTTAGATTTTAGATTTTAGATATTCTCATTTTAAAAAAGTAACGGTAATTTAAAATTCAAAACGTCTAACCTAAAATTTTAATTATTATTATTTCTTCTTGGTCTTCTATCGCCTCTATCGTTCCCTCCTCTTTCAGGTCTGTCGGTTCTAGGAGCCGATTTCTTCTGCTGTTGGCCTACGAGTGGAGTTAAGTCTCTTTTTCCATAAACTTCTCCTTTCATGATCCAGACTTTGATGCCTAGTCTCCCGTAAGTGGTGTGCGCTTCAGCCCAGTGGTAATCGATATCTGCTCTGAAAGTAGAAAGTGGAATTCTTCCGTCTTTGAAAGATTCACTTCTTGCCATTTCAGCGCCGTTCAAACGTCCAGAAACCATTACTTTGATTCCTTCCGCTCCCATTCTCATACTACTTGCGATAGCCATTTTCACAGCTCTTCTGTACGAGATACGGTTTTCGATTTGCTTTGCAATACTATCAGCTACTAATACAGCATCTAGTTCTGGTCTTTTGATTTCGAAGATGTTGATTTGAACTTCCTTACCGGTAAGTTTTTTCAATTCTTCTTTCAATTTATCAACCTCTTGTCCACCTTTCCCGATAATAAGTCCGGGTCTTGCAGTAGTGATTGTTACAGTCACTAATTTTAAGGTTCTATCGATGTAGATTTTAGAAACCCCACCTTTAGATAATCTTGCATCAAGGTATCTTCTGATTTTATAGTCTTCAGCGATTCTGTCTCCATAATCCTTTCCACCATACCAGTTCGAATCCCATCCTCTGATGATACCTAATCTGTTACCAATTGGATTTGTCTTCTGTCCCATACCTTGATTAAATTTCTTTGTTGCCTAAAATTAAAGTAACGTGGTTTGATCTCTTTCTGATTCTATGACCTCTCCCTTGTGGTGCTGGTCTTAGTCTCTTAAGTTGTCTTGCACTATCCACGAAGATTTCTTTTACGATAAGGTTTGCTTCCTCAATGTCAGCTCCTTCGTTTTTCGTTTGCCAGTTAGCCATCGCAGAAAGAAGAAGTTTCTCCAATTTGCTAGACGCTTCTTTTTTCGAAAATTTAAGAAT
>DCJS01000014.1:0-20788 GCA_002319955.1 Flavobacteriales bacterium UBA1694 | reverse complement strand
TTGCGCTATCTTGTTTTCTTGATCCCATGATTATCTGCTTCCTTTATTTTTGTTACCACCGTGACCTCTAAAAGATCTTGTCGGAGAAAATTCGCCTAACTTATGACCAACCATGTTTTCGGTCACGTAAACTGGAATAAACGATTTTCCATTGTGAACGGCGATGGTGTGTCCTACGAAGTCTGGAGAGATCATTGATGCTCTAGACCACGTCTTGATTACTGTCTTCTTACCAGACTCATTAACTGCCTGAACCTTCTTATCTAAAGTATGATGAATGAATGGTCCTTTTTTAAGTGATCTTGCCATAATTATTTTCTTTTAGATACGATGTAACGGTTAGAAACTTTGTTTTTCTTTCTGGTTTTGTACCCTTTAGCCGGCATTCCGTTTCTAGATCTTGGGTGACCTCCAGAAGAACGACCTTCACCACCACCCATTGGGTGATCGACTGGGTTCATTGCTACAGCTCTAGTTCTTGGTCTTCTACCAAGCCATCTACTTCTACCTGCTTTACCGGAAACGGTTAGCATGTGGTCGTGGTTGGATACAGAACCAATCATTGCAAGACATTCCGTAAGGATCATTCTAGATTCTCCTGAAGGAAGCTTTACGATCGCGTATTTTCCGTCTCTTGACGTTAATTGAGCTGAAGATCCTGCGGATCTCGCAAGACTTGCGCCTTGACCTGGTCTAAGTTCTACGCATGAAATAGTCGTTCCTAAAGGAATATTCTTTAATTTCATTGCATTTCCTACGTTCGGTTCAGCTGATTCTGAAGACACTACTTTTTGATCTACTTTGATACCTGCTGGAGCGATGATGTATCTCTTCTCTCCATCTGCGTATTCTAGAAGTGCGATAAAAGCAGTTCTGTTTGGATCGTATTCTACAGAAAGTACCGTGGCTTCAATATCAAATTTATTTCTTTTGAAGTCGATAATTCTGTATTTCTTTTTGTGTCCACCTCCGGTGTAACGCATGGTCATTTTACCAGTTTGGTTACGTCCGCCTGACTTACTAATACCAACAGTTAGAGACTTCTCTGGTTTGTTGGTAGTAATTTCCTCAAAGTTGTTCACAACTCTGAATCTCTGTCCCGGGGTGATAGGTTTTAATTTTCTAACAGACATTACTATTATTTATACTATTAATACTTATTTATACTGAAAAAATGTCAAGTACTTCCCCTTCTTGAAGAGTGATTACCGCTTTTTTCAATTTGTTAGTCTTTCCTACTTGAAGACCTTTTTTAGTGTGTTTCGACGAAACCTTAGGCGCATAAATCATGGTTCTAACGTCCGCTACTTTCACGCCGTAAGCTTGTTCTACAGCCCCTTTAATTTGGATTTTATTCGCCCTAGTGTCTACTAGGAAAGAATAAGCCCCTCTTAATTCGGTTAGGTAGTTGGCTTTCTCTGAAATAACTGGTTTGATTATAACTGACATGATTTATTTCTTTAAGTTTTCCTGGAATTTTTCGATCGCACCTTCTAAGAAAACAATCTCACCTGCATTAACAAGATCGTAAGAACTAATTTCAGTATAGTTTAGCACTCTTGTTTTTGGTAAGTTTCTTGAAGATAAATACACATTCTTATTCGCTTCAGGAAGAATGAATAGAGACTTCTTACCAGTCAATTCAAGAGCATTTAATAGGCTGATGAAATCTTTGGTTCTAGGCGTTTCTATGTTCAGATCTTCTAGGACTTTAATGCTATTGTCTTTCAGTTTTTGTGAAAGAACAGATTTTTTAGCAAGTCTCTTAAGCGCTTTATTCAATTTGAATCTGTAGTCTCTTGGTTTTGGACCAAAAATACGACCTCCACCTCTGAAGATCGGAGATTTGATATCCCCGTAACGAGCAGATCCAGATCCTTTTTGTTTCTTAAGTTTTCTGGTAGAACCAGAAATCTCGCTTCTTTCTTTTGACTTGTGAGTTCCTTGTCTCTGGGCAGCTAAGTACTGCTTAACTTCTAAGTAAACCGCATGGTTGTTAGGCTCGATTCCGAAAACAGATTCGTCCAGCGTAACTTTTCTTCCGGTGTCTTGCCCTGAATTATTTAATACTACTAGTTCCATCTTCTTACAATTACATATGAATTTTTAGCCCCTGGAACAGCCCCTTTTACTACTAAAAGATTTTGTTCTTCATCCACTCTTAACACTTGAAGGTTTTGAACCGTTACTTGCTTACCTCCCATTCTTCCGGCCATTCTCATGCCCTTGAATACTCTAGAAGGGTCAGAACCCGCTCCAATAGACCCTGGTGCTCTTAGACGGTTATGCTGACCGTGGGTCGCTTGCATAACACCTCTAAAGTTGTGTCTTTTTACTACCCCTTGGAATCCTTTACCTTTAGAGGTACCGGTTACATCCACGTACTCTCCTTGTCCAAAAAGTTTAACATTCACTTCGTCTCCGATGCTTAATTCAGTAGATCCGTTGACGAATTCTACTAATTTAGCTTTTGGAGTTGAACCAGCCTTTTTAAAGTGGCCGGCTAACGCTTTTCCAACGTTCTTTTCACTCTTGTCATCGAAACCTAACTGCACGGCGCTATAGCCATCAGTCTCTACGGTTCTGACCTGTAAAACCGAGCATGGACCTGCCTGAATAACGGTACACGGAATATTCTTTCCGTTCTCGTCAAATAGGGAAGTCATCCCGATTTTTTTTCCAATAATACCTGACATTATTTAATATATAGTTATCGTTTACACTGTTTTCATTTTGGATCGCAAGTGATTTCTATGAATCAATTAGGCACACTTCTCCCCTAAAATGAGTGTGCAAATTTAAGGATATTATTTTAACTGACAAACAGTGAGTTAAAATAATTTTCAGAAAAAGACGAAGAAAGGGGTTTGATTTTGAAAATTCGCGTTTATTGCAGTGAAGCGAATTGCATTTCAAGGCCTTAGCTCTATTTTAACTTGCGGGCGCGATTCCACCAAATCAAAAATCCTGTTAAGGGGAGAAGCGCTCCAATTAAAGTAACAATAAAATAGACAATGATACTTGAGAGTCCTATAATTTCCCCGGTATGCAACGGTTTGGCCAATGCTGAAAACTGTTTATTTAGAGGCTTTTCTGAAAACACCTCTTTCGTTTGAAGGGTCCCACTACGATCAAAGCTTAGTTCATCTTCTACACTAAAGTGTAGGCTATTCTCGTTATGACGTCTTTTTACCATAAAGCGTGGGTTCTCTGAATTTGGATACTCGATAAATAAGCTGGCTTTGGAGGGGAACGCCTTCTCCACTTGATTGACGATCTCGAATAGCTTTGCCTGCTTTTGCTGCGACAGATCTGTTTTCTCACTTTGTCGCTTTAACATGTCTTGCATTAGAGTTGCGAAGTCCCCATCACCTGTATCCTGGGCATTAATATTACTCAAAGAATCTCCGCCTAATGCAACGATAATTCCACTTTTTACCCAAGGATAAGTCACGTATATTCCGGTGATAGAAATAAATGCCAGAAGTAGCATCGAGTAAAAGCCTATAACCTTATGGAAGTCGTAATTTACTCGTTGAAATTTGGCTCGAACCTTGAGCGTTAGCGCCTGCTTTAGGTATTTTAGTTTTTTAGGAAACCATAGAATTAGACCGCTGAGCATTAAAAAAAGAAACATCAGCACGCCTGCCCCTAAAATCTGGCGCCCAACGTCGCCTAAAAGCAAAGTTCGGTGAAAATCGAGTACCACACTAAAGAACGCGTCCAGGCCTTGATCGCTCGTGCCAAGTTCTTGCAATGTGTAGGGATTGAAATAGGTACTTTTCATTGCCCCATTCGCATCAAAATACGAAAGGCTCCAAGCGCGCTCTGGCTCTCTTGGAATGGCTATACTATTAAGTTTTTTGCCAGATGCTTCTAAGTGAGCTTCGAGAGCTTTTGGACTAACAGCCTCTTGGTTTCCCGATTGGACGAATACTCTCTCTGAATTGTACTGCTCAATGATTTGCGTCTTAAAAGAGTAGAGACATCCTGAAATACATAAGACCATAATCACAAGCCCACTGAGTAGCCCTACCCATAAATGGCTGAGGAACATCAGATACTTTATTAAACTCTCATTCTTTCGGCGCTTGCGAAATAAACTCTTTATAAAACGACTCATGGCATAGATCGATAAAAAGCTGAGTCTAGAAGAAGACTCAACTTTTATTAAATTAATTAAATAGGAAACAAGGAAAAAATAACCTAGGTCTTATTCGCGTCCCTTAAATGAAAGGTCTTTTACAATATTGTTATAGGCCGCCTTTTGCTCAGGACTTAATGTAGACTCAATCGCTGCTCTTCGCTGCGCATCAAATTTAGTCCAATATTCTGCCGCCAGCTCTGTATTACCATGGTAGAGATCGTGCGCATCAGAGAAGGATTTTTCAAATGCATTGTTCGCAGCATTCACGACTTGCATCTGAGACTCATCTAAGCTAGCTCCTGTCTGAATAGAGTCAAGCAAAGCCTGATCGTAACGGGGTCTTTTGCGTGTGTTTTTAGCGACAAAAGTGCTGTACTGGGCCATTTGCTCCGGAGTAAGAATCGCTGCAACTTCAGCATCTTGCTGCTCTTGCAATTCTTCATATTTTGAAAATAAAGTCACGCGGTCTGGATGCTCCCCTAAAGTAGCTCGAAAACTCTTACGCGACTCGTCGTATTTGTCCGTGATGGCTTTAAATGCCTCAGAGGCTTCTCCCTGTAAATTTAGTTCCTTTTGAATGATGGCATAATCAGCTCCTCTTTTCTTATTCCCTTCAGAACATGCCATTAGCAACATTACCAGAGAAAAGGTTACGATTGTTTTAAATACTTTCATTTTTTTCAGTTTTTATAAGGTTAGAATTTATACGTTAGTTGCATCGAGGCATTTCTGGGTTGAATCTGATCCAAGTATCCCCCGCGGTAATAAGAGCTGTAGTTCACGACATCCGTTAGATTGTTTAAAAAGACTCGGAGTCCTAAATTACCCAATTGGTAACCCACCTGCGCCTCAAGTGTCGTATAGTGGTTCAGCTCAAACGGCTTAACACCGGGCTCGACTGAGTTGACATGCGTAGAACTGATGGTCTTCTTGGTATAATTATCCACCGCTCTAGCCCCAACAAAGTACGCTCCAACGCCAAAATCAAGACCGCGAAGGCTCCCTTCATTGATTTTATAATTCACCCAGCCGTTAGCCGTGTGTTTCGGGGTGTTCATTGGTGCCGAATCGTCCATGTAGGCTGGTGAGTCTTTATACTTGGCATCAAGGTAGGAATACCCAGCCATTACTTGTAAGTTTGTCATCACGCGTCCAATAAGCTCTACATCCACACCGGAGCGTACAAGACGCCCAGCAAGACCGTAGAGTCCGGTGGACTGTCCTTGCTCATTTAAAATACTATACGAAAGGTTATCGGTGTTCATATGGAAAAGCGTCACGTTGAATCGTAGTTTCTCTTGGAACCAATCAGATTTTAATCCAGCCTCGAATTGATCTGTACGCTCTGAGCCGACAATGCCGCCGCCGTCAAGAGGGTTGTTTGCCCCACGAAGTGAAGTCGTGGAGGTATAAGACCCAAAGATATTCATATTTTCTCTTGGAGAAACCATTACACCTAAAGATGGATTCCATGCATCCTTGACCGTTTCATTATCGAGCCCGTTTAAATGACTGTAACGAAGACCAAGCACCGCTTTCAAATAAGGGTTAATCGTAATGACGTCTTGGGCCATTAGTCCGTAGGTGCTACTTTTCGTGTTTAGCGCATCCGGCCGCGCACCAAAATCTAAGTTTACGCCAGAGGGAAGTGCATTGTTAATTTTCTCTAAGACGTTAATTTGATCCACATTCGATTTACTATCGTAAGAATACGTATTCACATTGGAGGAGGACCAATCAAAGCCCGTTTGGAATGTGTGCTTGATTTTTCCGGTGTAAATATCCTGCCCGATAAAATCAAATTGGAAGGTTTGGTTGTTATCGTCTCGCTCACTTTTCCCTAGGGATCGACTTAAAACCGCATACCCAGTCGCACTTGATCCTTTTCCTAATGAAGAGGAAACCATTTCATTGCTATAGGAAGACTTGTAAAACGCCGCTCTTAATTTAAGTTTGTCACTCAGGCGGTGCGTTAAATTCGAAGCCAAATTAATCGTATTGGTATGGCTGTTATCCGACTTAAAACCTAAAAAATTCCCTTTTGGCATTTCGTAGATGTGGTTCTCGCTACCCGGCCCAAGATTCACCGTTCCACGGTCTGGTGTCAAGTTAGAATCGAAATAATCCATCTCCACACTAAGTTCGGTGTTTGGACTAATTCGGTAAGCTACTGAGGGATTAAAGTACACCCGCTCTCCCTGCACATTATCTCGAAAACTGTTATTATTCTGATAAGACGCATTTAATCGCACGCCCACTTTCTTCCCCTGATCTAGAACACGCTGAACATCGAGAAAGCCTCTGTAAAGGTCCCAACTGCCAAGACGAAACCCAACCGCACCTTTATTTACGAACTGAGGTCTTTTGGTTACAATATTTATCACGCCACCGGCATCGCCAAGACCGCTTGCCACTCCCTGAGTTATGGCTGCAGAGCCTTTAATGACCTGAATGGACTCGACGCCTTGCATATCGGTAAGCATCGCACTCGTTCTAAAATCACTATCCATTCGAACCCCGTTCTTTAGAACAGGTACGCCACGGTATCCCCGAATAGTCATGCTTTCTTTTGTTCCACCATAGGAAGCGAACTGCGTAACACCCGGAATATTCTTAACCACGTCCGTTAGACTAAGACCTCCTAGATCCTCAATTACTTTTGAAGACAGAACGGAGATGCTTTGAATCTGGTCTCTGGTCTTTAAAGGCATCCTTGTAATTATTTCTAACCCTTCGGATTGAGACGCACTCACACCAAAGAGTTCGACTTGTTGTATTTCCTTTGTCGATGTCGCGCCATCTTTCTGTGCTTGAACGAGTCCCATCGACCCTAATGCAGCGACGATAAATACTGACTTTCTCATAATTTTAGTAGTAGTTTTTTACGATGTCAAAAATACAATTTTTAATTAGTCTAAATAAGGTATTGGGCTGACAAATATCAGTATTTTAAAATTAATCTAGAGGCATTCTAAATAAGAGTGCCAAATTTAGAATGGAAGCACAAAAAAACCGCTCACAAGGAGCGGTTTAAAGTATCATTGGTTTGGATTAGGATCAGACTTTGATCTCTACGTCCACACCACTTGGAAGTTCTAGCTTCATTAGGGCATCAACCGTTTTTGAAGAAGAAGAGTAGATATCCATTAGACGCTTGTGAGCGGATAATTGAAACTGTTCTCTTGCTTTCTTGTTTACGTGAGGAGATCTTAATACAGTAAAGATCCTCTTGTTGGTCGGTAATGGAATTGGTCCATTCACGACAGCTCCTGTAGCTTTTACAGTTTTTACGATTTTCTCAGCAGACTTGTCTACTAAATTGTAATCGTAAGACTTGAGTTTTATTCTTATTCTTTGTGACATTTTAATCTAATTTAAAAATTAACCTTTCGCTTTAGCGATTACATCTTCTGCAATAGTCTGTGGCGCTGCTTCGTACTTCTCGAATTCCATCGACGAGGTAGCTCTACCTGAGGATAGCGTTCTAAGTGACGTTACATAACCAAACATCTCAGAAAGTGGAACAAAAGCCTTAATAACTTTTGCGTTATTTCTGTCGTCCATACCGTTTACGGTTCCTCTTCTTCTGTTAAGGTCCCCAACGATATCTCCCATGTATTCTTCTGGAGTTACCACTTCTAGTTTCATGATCGGTTCCATGATCACTGCCTTAGCAGCTCTACCCGATTCTCTGAATCCCATTTTCGCTGCAAGTTCGAACGAAAGCTGGTCGGAGTCAACCGCGTGGAACGATCCGTCTTTTAGGGTAATTTTCATCGACTCTACTTCGAAACCGGCTAAAGGACCGTTTTTCATAGATTCTCTGAATCCTTTCTCTACGGATGGAATGAATTCTTTAGGAATGTTACCCCCTTTAATTTCATTCACAAACGTAAGTCCAATCTTATCATCGTCTGCAGGTCCAATTTCAAACACGATATCCGCGAACTTCCCACGACCTCCAGATTGCTTTTTGTAAACTTCTCTGTGGCTTGCTTTTACGGTAAGTGCTTCTTTGTATTCTACTTGTGGCTGACCTTGATTCACTTCCACTTTGAATTCGCGTCTCATACGGTCCACGATGATATCTAAGTGAAGCTCTCCCATTCCGGAGATGATCGTTTGACCAGAAGCTTCGTCTGTTTTCACCTGGAAAGTTGGATCCTCCTCTGATAATTTAGCAAGAGCATTCCCCATTCTATCCTGGTCTGCTTTGGTTTTAGGTTCAACTGCAATCCCGATCACTGGATCTGGGAAAATCATTGATTCTAAAACAATTGGGTTTTTCTCATCAGAAAGGGTATCCCCTGTCTTAATATCTTTAAATCCAACTGCTGCACCAATATCTCCTGCTTCGATATACTCAACAGGATTTTGTTTGTTAGCATGCATTTGGTAGATTCTAGAGATTCTTTCTTTGTTACCAGATCTGTTGTTAAGAACATACGATCCTGCATCAAGTCTCCCTGAATAGGCTCTGAAGAATGCTAAACGTCCCACGAATGGATCGGTTGCAATTTTAAAAGCTAAGGCTGCAAAAGGTTCTTTTACATCTGGTTTTCTAGTAATAGGAAGGTCGGTTCTCGGATCCGTTCCGTCAATCGCCTCCTTATCCATTGGGGAAGGAAGGTATTTACAAACCGCATCAAGCATGAACTGAACCCCTTTATTTTTGAAAGACGAACCACAAGTCATCGGAATGATGGACATGTCAATGGTCGCTTTTCTAAGAGCTTCATTAATTTCAACTTCTGAGATTGAGTCTGGATCTTCGAAGAATTTCTCCATTAGAGTGTCGTCGTAATCCGCTACAGCTTCTACTAACTTTTCTCTATATTCGTGAACTTCATCTTTCATGTCCTCAGGGATTGGCACTACATCAAATGTAGCTCCTTGAGCTTCCTCATGCCAGACAATTGCTCTGTTTTTAATTAAGTCAACAACGCCGACGAAATCTTCTTCAGCACCAATCGGAAGAACGATTGGAACGGCATTCGAACCAAGCATTTCTTTCACTTGCTTTACAACCATTAAAAAGTCTGCACCTTGACGGTCCATCTTATTAACGAATCCCATACGGGCTACGTTGTAGTTGTCAGCGAGTCTCCAGTTTGTTTCCGATTGTGGTTCTACACCATCTACGGCAGAGAATAAGAAAACAAGACCGTCAAGTACTCTTAACGAGCGGTTTACTTCTACAGTAAAGTCAACGTGTCCTGGGGTATCGATAATATTGAAATGATACTCATGTGCATTGTCAGCTGGTTGGCCATCGACTCTTGGGAAAATCCATTTACAAGTGGTTGCGGCCGATTGGATCGTAATCCCTCGTTCTGCTTCCTGCTCCATCCAGTCCATTTGAGATGCACCTTCGTGAGTTTCACCAATTTTGTGAGTTTTACCTGTATAGAATAAAATTCTTTCAGTCGTAGTCGTTTTACCTGCATCAATGTGAGCAGCGATTCCAATATTTCTAGTGTATTTAAGGTCTCTTGCCATTTTAGCTTAGAATTTAAAATGTGAGAACGCTTTATTGGCTTCAGCCATTTTATGCGTATCGGATTTCTTCTTGTATGCGGCACCTTCTTCTCTCGAAGCAGCAATAACTTCAGTTGCTAACTTAAGAGCCATAGACTTATCGTTTCTTGCTTTAGAATATTTGATTAACCATTTCATGGCCATTGAAATTTTTCTGTCTGCACGAATCGGCATTGGAATTTGGAAGTTTGCACCCCCTACTCTTCTTGAACGTACTTCTACGTGAGGCATTACATTGGTAAGCGCATCTTTCCAGATGTCAAGAGCTTCTTTCTCAGAATCTCCTTTTTTCGCTTCTACTAAATCTAATGCGTCGTAGAAAATCTTGAATGCGATTGATTTCTTACCATCTAGCATCAAGTTATTTACAAATCGTGTTACCAGTTGATCATTAAATTTAGGATCCGGTAACAACGCTCTCTTTTTCGCTTTTGTCTTTCTCATTGTTTCGTTTCTTACTAATTAATAATTACTTCTTCTTACCAGTTGGTGCTGCTTGACCTGGTTTTGGTCTTTTCGCTCCATACTTGGATCTTCTTTGAGTTCTTCCGTTAACACCAGCGGTGTCTAGGGCTCCTCTAACAATGTGATAACGTACTCCCGGTAGGTCTTTCACCCTTCCTCCACGTACCAATACTATCGAGTGCTCTTGAAGATTGTGTCCTTCGCCCGGGATGTAGGCGTTGACTTCCTTCCCATTAGAAAGTCTTACTCTTGCAACTTTTCTAAGTGCAGAGTTCGGTTTCTTAGGAGTAGTTGTATATACTCTCGTACATACTCCTCGTCTTTGTGGACTTGATTCAAGGGCAGCCGATTTGCTCTTCTTGGCTAGCGTGGCTCTTCCTTTTCTAACTAATTGTTGAATAGTAGGCATTTAATTGCTTTTTATTTTAGGGTGCAAAAGTAGTGAATATTTTTTATTGGACAATAGCCTAGGCGCAAATTTAACAAGATCAAAAGTTCACTCTCAGGGTTTTACCGATACTTTCCCTTGCAAAGTCATACCTACTTCGCGAATTAAGTCGCAAACTCAGTTCCGAATCGTGCTCTTTAGTCCCTTTTGGCCTACCCCATTTAAGAGTAAAACCAAAACTTGTGGATTCTTTTCGAAAATCAGTGGCATTGAAAGGGTCTATCTGAAAAACTAGGCTATCCATAGGCCTTGCTGTATCTTTGTACCAGAATAAAAAACCAACTTTTTATGAAACAGTACACAAATATAGGTCTATCAAAAGACGATTGCAAGGCCATTGCTTCAAAATTAAATGCCCTCTTAGCAAATTATTCCATTTTCTACCAAAACACACGTGGTGCGCACTGGAACATTACTGGAGATCAGTTTTTCACTCTTCACCCTAAATTTGAAGAGTTATATAACTCTTTAGTCCTAAAGATCGATGAGATTGCGGAGCGTATCTTAACGCTTGACAGCACACCGCTGCATAATTACTCTGATTACTTAGTACTATCAACGATTAAAGAAAGTAAAGAGGTTAGTGACCCACAGAAGGCTGTAGAGAACATTCTCTCCTCTTTCAAAGTGGTCATTGAGCTTCAACGCGAACTACTTGACCTTAGCGAGAAAGCGGGCGACGAGGGCACGAACTCAAAAATGAGTGAATACATTACCGAACAAGAAAAAGACGTTTGGATGTACAGCGCTTACCTAAGAAAATAGCACCCGTCCTATATCCAGATTAAATCGCCTCTTGTGGCGATTTTTTTGTTTGTATTGGTTACATTTGTCAGACCCTAGTATATTCTTTTATGGCTGAAGTTCGATTCAATTCCATCTTGGACAATGATTTTTACAAATTCACGATGCAAAATGCCGTGGTGAAACTTTTTCCTACCCAAAGCGTCAAATACGAATTTATCAACCGAGGAAAGCATTTATTTCCTGAGGGATTTGCCCAGGCCCTAAGAGACGCTGTGAATGCCATGGCTCAACTTAAACTTACGAAAGCCGAGAAGCGCTACCTTCAAGAAACCTGCCCATACATTGACTTACCATACCTAGATTTTCTTGAAGGGTTCCATTACGATCCTTCAGAGGTTCACATCCAGCAGGATGGAACTTCCCTTGAGGTTTGGGTCGAGGGTCTTTGGTACCGAACCATTCTTTGGGAGGTACCCCTTTTGGCTTTAATTTCTGAGCTTCATTACGTCCTAAATCACATGGAACGCGACGATAATCAAACAGTGATTGAAACAACCGACCGAAAGGCTCAAAAATTAGTGGAGCTTGGCGTTACCTTTGCGGAGTTTGGGACGCGCCGCCGCCACTCCTATAAAGTGCATGATTTGGTTGTGAATTCACTCATAGAAAATCAGAACAGCAATTTTACAGGCACCTCAAATGTCCACTTCGCTATGAAATACGGCGTTAAACCAATCGGAACGCATGCGCATGAATGGTTTATGTTCCACGGCGCCGAATTTGGGTTTAAGATGGCTAATAAGCTCGCATTAGAACATTGGGTCGATATTTACCGTGGTGATCTGGGAGTCGCACTGAGTGACACCTATACCACTAAAGTGTTTTTTCAACAGTTCGACAAAAAATTCGCAAAATTATTTGATGGCGTTCGCCACGATAGCGGCGATCCTTTAGAATTTGCAGACCTTACCATCGCGCATTATAAAGCCAATGGGATCAACCCTTTATTTAAATACATTATTTTCTCCGACGGACTGAACCTCGCGAAAGTGGAAGAAATCAAAAACTATTGCGAAGGAAAAATTGGCACCTCCTTTGGAATCGGCACGAATCTAACCAACGATGTAGGACTAAAACCTATGAATATCGTAATGAAACTCATCGGCGTTCAGGGGCATAGTGGCGAGTGGATTCCCACTATTAAACTCTCCGACGAGCACGGAAAGTATACCGGGGACCCAAGTATGATAAAACTAGCAAAAGAATTTTTACAAATTGAAGACTAACCAATTTCCCGCAAAAAAGCTATCCTTAATCGTATTGCTTCTGACTTTACTGGGCTGTGCAGCCAATCCAGGCTCAAACAGGACCGCAGAGAAGACGCCTATTTTCGATGCGCAGCTGGCTGAAAAGCTTGGCGCCGATCACTATGGAATGAAAAGCTATACCCTGGTAATTCTCAAAACGGGTCCGAAAGACGCCGTAATAACGGACAAAGATCAAAGAGCACTGCTTTTCAAAGGGCATTTTAGTAACATGCAAGCGTTGGAGAAGTCTGGAAAGCTCATTATGGCAGGACCCTTTTCTACCAAAAATTCACTCGGATACCGTGGACTATTTTTACTAGACACAACGTCGCTAGAACTGGCTCAATCACTTCTTCAAAACGACCCGACCATCAAAGCCCAGATTTTCGAGCTTGAGCTTCTCCCATTTTATGGCTCCGCTGCGATTCCAACGCTTTTGGACGTCCACAAAAAGATCGCAAAAGAATCCCCTTAATTAATCCAACTCCTAGCCTTGATTCTAAGGTCCTAGTTTTGTACTTTTGAAGCATGGAAATTACTTATCTGATTTTTGGAATCGTACTGGGCCTTTTACTCGGTGGTGCAGTGGCCTACTTTGTAATGAAATCCACCAGTGTAAAGCGCGCCTTGTATGAGGAGCTCAATGAAAATTTTATTGAGACGCGTACCGAGTACCAAACTAGTCAAAAGCAATACAGTCTTGTCGAGCAGCAGGTTCTTGACGAAAAATTAAAAAACAAAATCCTTGACGAGCAACTCGACCAGATAAAAGAGTCTCAAGCGGGAATTCAAGCTCAATTCGATAGTCAGGGCCAAAGACTTGCGGAAGAAAAAGAGCGCAGTACAGATTTATCAACTAAGGTGCAAACACTTTTAAGCGAGCAACAAGCTCTGTTTGGGCAAAAAACCCAATTGTTCGAAGAAAACAAACAACTTCGCCATCAACTGGACACACAAGTGGAGGAAGTTGAAAAGCTTCATACCCAATCCAAAGAGCAGTTTGAAAATTTAGCTAATAAGATTTTTGAAGAAAAATCCACTAAATTTTCACAAACCACTCAAACCAACTTAAAGCTCATACTCGATCCTTTCCAAGAGAAAATTCAAGAACTTAAGTCCAAAGTGAGTGAATCCTATGACAAAGAATCTAAAGAACGCTTTTCTTTAGGAGAAAAGGTAAAGGAACTTGCAGAGCTCAACCAGCAGATTTCCCAAGATGCAAAAAACCTTACGCGCGCATTAAAAGGAGAAAGCAAAACCCAAGGAAATTGGGGTGAAATGATTCTGGAAAGCATCCTTGAAAAATCAGGACTTGTAAAAGGACGAGAATACTTTATGGAGTACCAGCTCACCGACCAAGATCACAAGGCCCTCTTCTCAGAATTTTCGGGGAAAAAAATGCGGCCAGACGCGGTGGTGAAATACCCGGATGACCGCAGCGTCATTATCGATTCCAAAGTCTCCCTTACGGCGTATACAGCGCTTATCGATGAAGCCGACCCAGAGCGGATCCAAGAACATTTAAAACTCCATTTAGCCTCGATGAAAACGCACATCGCTCAACTTTCACAAAAGGCCTACGACGATTATGGCAAATCTCTAGATTTTGTGATGATGTTTGTTCCAAATGAGGCGGCTTACATCGCGGCAATGCAACACGACTCGACGCTATGGAACTACGCGTACGATCGAAGAATCCTACTCTTAAGTCCAAATAATTTAATCACATCTTTAAAATTGATTGCAGACCTTTGGAAACGAGACTACCAAAACCGAAATGCCATTGAGATTGCCGATCGCGGCGCGAAGCTTTACGACAAGTTTGTTCTCTTTGTTGAAAACCTCGAAAAAGTAGGAAAAAACATTGATGCGGCTCAATCTAGCTACTCAGACGCGTACAAACAACTTCATTCAGGCCGGGATAATTTAGTGGCTCAAACTCAAAAAATGAAGTTACTTGGGGTCAAAAGTAAAAAGGAATTGCCAGCAACGCTAATCGAACAATCCGAAACTTTTTTGAGTTCAGATACTGAAAATTCAACGAATGAAAATTGAAAGCACCCATAATGACAAAATAAAAACGCTGACTAGACTGCTGGCAAAAAATGCAGAGCGCAGAAAAGCAGGCCTATTTATGGTTGAAGGCAGGCAAGAGAACCAAAGAGCAATAGCCTTCCATTACGACGCAATTGAGTTTTATATCTGTCAAGACTATTTCCTAGACACTTTGCCCAAAGGAACCATTCACTTGGTTTCTAAAGCAGTCTATGAGAAAATTGCCTACAGAGGTAGTTCCGAAGGAATCATAGGCGTATACAAAGCCCAAGAAAAGCTTCTCACTAGTTATGTGCCCAAAAAGGATGCTTCCGTTATTGTACTTGAAAGCATTGAAAAACCAGGAAATCTAGGCGCTATACTAAGAAGTTGTGAAGCCTTTGGCATTGATGCTTTGGTAATTACCGATCCAAAGGTCGATATCTACAACCCGAACGTCATTCGCTCAAGTGTTGGATGCCTCTTTGGCCTTAACGTGTATACCAGTACCAATCAAGAACTTCATGAATTCCTTGTGAAAAATGAATTTGAGATTCTGACGACACTCATGGACCGGGATTCAAAAGCTCTTCACTCAAAAGATCTCACCAAAAAATCCGCCCTCCTATTTGGCACTGAGCATTCAGGACTCTCCACTTTCTGGGAGTCAAAAGGGCAAAATACGTTAATTCCGATGGCTGGGACAATTGATTCTTTAAACCTAAGTAACGCGGTTGCAATTAGCTGCTATGAAATACTTAGACAAAAATCACAACGCTAACGTTCACCTGAACATTAGCAAATAAAAAAGCCATCCTACCCTAAGGTAAGATGGCTTCGTTTTTCTAAACTAGTAGACTAGTTAGTAGCTTCTTCAGCAGCTTCAACAGCAGTTGCAGCAGCATCTTCAGCAACAACAGCAGCAGAATCAGCAACAACAGCAGCAGAATCAACAACAGCAGCAGCAGAATCTACAACAGCAGCAGTAGAATCTACAACGTCAGCAGCAGAATCAACAGTTTCAGTTTTTTTACAAGCTACAAGAGCTAAAGCAGCGATACCAGCTACGAATAATGACTTTTTCATAATAATTTATTGTTTTAAAAATTGTTTACTTAATTAAGCGTGCAAATGTAATTTATTTTCTTTTACATTCCCACATTTTTTTTCCGATTTCGGATTGGGCGTTAAAAAACGATCTATTTAGTCGCGTCTTTAACAGCTTTCTTTGCGTTTTGTGCAGCTTCAGCGGCAGCAGCAGTTGCATCTTTCGCTACATCAGCAGCTCCTTCGGCAGCCTCTTTAGCAACCTCAGCTCCAGCAGCAGTCGTGGCAGCAGCAGCATCCTTAGCAGCATCAATTGTTGCAGTTCCAGCAGAATCTACAATTTCAGCAGCGGACTCAGTCAAAACAGCAGCAGAATCAGCTAGTGCGTTTGCTGTTGAATCAGCAGCGTTTGCAGTTTCTACCGTTTCGGTTTTTGTACAGGCAACTAAAGTAAGCGCTGCGAATCCCGCTAAGATGAATGATTTTTTCATATTAAGGTGTTTGATTTGATTTGATTTGCTATTTTTGTTATTCAATCGAGAGAACGGGTTAAAGCGTACCAGCAATTGAACAATACAAAGGTATACTGACTGACAAACTTGTTTACGAAAATTGATTGTATTCTATTTGTAAAACAGTTTTACAATTTTGCATACTTGAAAACCAACGACTTAAATATCATATATCCATTTTGAGCGATTTAGATTTACTGCATTTCGAACAGCTTAAAACAGAGATTCAAGCGAAATATCTAGAATCTCACACGCCCTCTGACGTAAATATTGCAAATTGGAAAGGAATAGACATCATTTACTTCCAAGAAGACCTGCGCCAAAAGGTCAAAGGGAACATTAGTGAAAAATCGTTTTATACCTACTTCAAAAATTCGCCGGTCACCAAACTACCCCGAATTGATATCCTGAATATTCTCGCCGATTATGCTGGATATGCGTCGTGGTACGAATTTAAAAAGAAGCACCTCTTTGCCGACGAGATTCTAGCCGATTACGAACAAGACACTGCTTCAAGTGAACTTGAACAGGCAGCCTCTGCCGCCCCACTGGAAACTATAACGGAACCAAGGGAAAAAGATGCAGTTGCAAAACCAAAACTTCCCGCCGCGCAAGACCTCCAACCCTCTGAAACAGAACCCTCTTCGAGGTCTATTACGCTTACAAGCCCAAACACGCAAGTGCTTAAACACAAAGAACAAAGCGCCGCAAAAAAATGGTATGGAATCACAGGTCTAGGATTCATAACCCTAGCCGCACTCCTATTCGCCTTCAAAGATGAGCTCTTCACAAAAGAATACTACTACAATTTCATAGACTCAGATAGAAATTCAAAAATCAATGCGGAGCTCCAGGTTCAAATATTAAAGCAGGACGAATCCCCAATCCTATATAACGCAAAACCGAATGAGCCTTTTGTTTACCGTAACCCGGAGGGATCCACCTTAACAATGGTGGTTTCATCCCCATACTACCGTACGGATACCATCCGCAGAAATCTTAAGACAGCACCTGAAAGCGAAATCATTGAACTTAAACCGAATGACTACGCGATTATGCTCTATTATTACTCGAATTCAATCCAAGACATCAAACGAAAACGGGAAAGCTTGAATTTCTTGATTAGTAATGATGCCTTAATTTACCAAGTTTACGACAATGACACATACGGTATAGAAACCCTTGATAAAACCCGCTATATTAACTTAGTAACGACTCCGACGACCTCTCTAAAAAACATGGAAGTCATTGACACCCAAATGGACAAGGGAAAGATCGTGTTAATCAAATTCAGAATTACGAACCATGAAGAACTTTAACCAATTCCTTCTCTTGCTTGGTCTTACTCTACTGCTAATAGGCTGCAAAAAAGACAAGCATGAGCTTTCACTAGAAAACGTAAAGTACAACAATAATAAAACGTCCTATCCAAGTGCGAATATGGATAGTGCACAGGCCATTAATGCCATTACCAAACAAAAGGTCCAAGAAGTTATAGACCTCTCAATATTGTACAGTTCAGGAAAAAAAGATACAGAAATAGATTCAGCCATGTATTCTCAGCTCCAGGGCTATTTTTTTGAAGCGGATTCGACCACTTTGCAGCCCTTACTGAAAGAACTTGATAGCTTTAAAGTCCGCGCTGCAAAAGTGCATAGCCTAAACGTCTATGAAAAAATTCACGAAAACGATACATTGAATTTTGCACGATTTGAAGTTGAATACTTCTCAGCACAGAATAAATCGTTGGCAAAGAAGCAGCGTGAGGCCCAGTACATCTTAGTTTCGAGTCCTAAACAATTTAAAAAAGAATTTAAATTCTTTTTTCTAGATTTCTACAGATTGCCAATAAAAGACAGCACAGCTCTTGGAGTAACAAGATAATCCAGGCGTACATCCGATTCAAAAACATTGTCTACACCCTCTGCAGGATCGAAAAAGCCGACTCCTATTTTTTTCGTTTCAGGACTTATGGAATTAAAAAAGCCATCGTAAAATCCCTTCCCATACCCCACGCGGTTCCCTAGAGCATCGCAGTAGAGTAATGGTGTGAGTACAGCATCGAAATTCTTCTCTCCGCTATCCTCTGAGCTGGTAGGCTCAAGAATTCCCCAGGAATTAAGTGCCATTGGTGTACGAGGCGTAAGCTCTACCGAAATGAGCTGCGAGCCAATCATTTTTGGCACAAAGAGACGGGTTCCATTTGCTTGCAAGAACGCTATGAATGGTTGGGTGTCTACCTCATTAAATTTCGAGATACTCTGAAACAGATGGACTTTTTTTAGCTCCTTTGGATCAAAGGCCTCGATAAAATGCTTGAAAATTAAATTTGAAAAAGACAAAACCTCGTCGTTAGACAAGGTTTTTCTAAGTTCTAAATAGGTTTTTCTTAATTCGGTTTTAGTCATCTTACACTTCTTTTACCGAGATGATATTTACCGGACAGGCTTTTGCAGCGCGCTTACAAGACTCGAATGCTTCCGGAAGCTGCGTTTTCAAAGTGAAAAAGCCCTTTTTATCCGTGGATTTCAAAAGAACTGATTTTCCATCCTTCTTAGACATCCTAAAATAATCCGGCGCAAACTCTTCACAGTAATTGCACCCAATGCACTTGTCTCTTTGAAGCGTAATGATCACCATAGACTCAATACTTTTTAAGCCGGTATGATTTTATAGAGCTTATCAGAAGGACGCACTCTAAAGTCAGTCTTAAATGTAATCACATCTGCTTTGCTGGCTTTTTGAGCCTCTCCTTTCTCGTCAATTAGCATGTGCTCAACAACCATTTCTTGCGATCCTGTTGTGGGTCCTTGGATAAGGACTTTATCCCCAACGCTTAAATCGTAAGCCTCAATTAAGAACTCAGCTATATTGGATTTTGGATAGAAGTGTCTTCCTTTTCCAATATATAATTTCTTTTGTGTCGCACTAGATCCTGGATTCTCAGACCACTCCCCAAGCTCTTGGCCTAAGTAATAACCACTCCAAAATCCTCTATTGTAAACCGTTTCTAAGCGATCCATCCAGCCTTTTACTTTATCTTGATTAAAGGAACCGTCGGCCACAGCATCAATAGCTTCGCGGTAACATTTCACGACTGTGGCAACATACTCAGGAGAGCGGCCACGGCCTTCTACTTTTAATACTTTAACGCCGGAGTCGACCACTTGATCTAAAAATCCAATTGTACATAAATCTTTTGGCGACATCATGTATTCGTTGTCTAGTTCGATCTCAAACCCAGATTCCTGGTCAATTACAGTATATTTTTTTCTGCAGTTTTGTTTACAAGCTCCTCTATTGGCCGAAGAATTATGCGAATGCAAACTCAGGTAGCATTTTCCAGACACGGCCATACACAGTGCACCGTGTCCAAAGATTTCAATTTCTACCAGCTCGCCATTGGGTCCTTTTACTTGGTCTTTTTGGACTTGATCACAGATTTTCTTAACCTGCGTAATGCTCAGCTCCCGGCTCATTACCATGGTATCGGCAAAAAGGGCGTAAAACTTCACAGTTTCAATATTTGTGATATTAATTTGCGTGGAAATATGCACTTCCAAACTAATTTGTCTCGCATAGGATATCACCGCTTGGTCCATGGCAATAACAGCTGTAAGGTCTGCCGCTTTTGCTTTATCTAAAAGTGTTTTTATAATAGAAAGATCGTGATCGTAAACTATTGTATTGAGCGTAAGGTACGTGCGAACGCCCTTTTCTTTGCAACGTCTGGATATCTCGGGTAAGTCATCGATAGTGAAGTTCATGGACGCGCGCGCGCGCATATTGAGCTGCTCCACACCAAAATAAATGGAATCAGCCCCATTGTCAAGCGCTGCTTGCATGGCAGTAAAATCTCCTGCGGGAGCCATCAATTCAATTTTTCCTGTATTTGTCATTATAGAGTTGAAAATTTTTGCAAAGATATGGTTTTAAATTTTGTACTTGAGAGCGAAAAAAAAGCAGTTTGAGTTCTTAGAGACTCGACCAAAACCGACTGGAATCGGAATTAATTCACTGAAATACTCTAAATTAGTGGTAAATCTTGTTAAAGTTCCGTTAAATATGAAACAGGTCATTTTGAAAGCAGACCTATTTAGTGTTAAATTTGTAATACAAGACCAATTAACTTAATAATGAGAAATATAATAATGAAAACTAATTTCCGAAAAATGATTCCTTTTGCCCTTGTGGGGGTGATCTCAGGAGCCACCGTTTTTGGTGGAATTAAACTCGCAGAAAGCGGGCAATCGAATTCACAAGACTACAGCTATTTCGGTGCTCCCAAAGGAGACACCGCGCAGTTTGCGTCCCTAGGGGCGATGAATTCTTCAACAGACTTCACACAAGCAGCTAAAATGACTGTGCCGGCTGTGGTGACTATTAAAAATTATTCAAACCGAACCCCAGGACGTAGTTCGGAGCAGGATATTCTAGAGTGGTTCTTCAAAGATTTCAGATCTCAAAGCCCTCAACAACAGCAACGACGTCCAGATAATATGCCAAGCGGTATGGGTTCGGGAGTTATTATCTCCCCAGACGG
>DCJS01000002.1:5725-19408 GCA_002319955.1 Flavobacteriales bacterium UBA1694 | reverse complement strand
TAAATGTGGGAATCATAAGTTGCTTCAAACGGCGATCATCTCCATCAAGCATCAGAAGCCCGTAGGACGAAAAGAGCCGCTCGACAAGAATTTTTGTAGCCTCGCTAAGGGTATGGCCCTTTTGGTAAGCCTCCTTGATCCAGCGAACGAGTTCCGTGCCGTAAACCGAATGCTCAAAGGCCGCTTCAAATTCGTGGATGAAAAACTGGTCCTCAACTTCAATCTTACCGACGGCGCCCCCTGATTTGGCCTTAAATTCATAGTAGTGGGTTAAGGTCTTAAAATGATTAATTTCCTCAAAATCATGGTCTTCACTAGCAAGCCAAAACACCGGAACAAAATCGTTCTTTGGGAAGGTTTTTTTTAGATAAACAGCCGTTTTAATCGTCTGCAAAATTTTATAGATAAAAAAAACGGGACCTGTGAATAAGTTTAACTGGTGGCCCGTAACTACTGTAAACGTGTTCGGTCCTTTTAGCAAATCCATCGACTCAAGCTGAGCCCTAGTTAAATTTAAGTCTTTATGCTGGTCCTTCATAACCTCACAAAGAACCTCACGATGGGAGGCGCTATACGAAGCTTTCTTTTCTTCTATTTGCCGAGCGAAATTCTCAACGCTGAACCTTTGCTGAGCATACTCTTGCAAATCCCCCAATAAATAATCCTTTATAAGTTGGGGAATGCTTTCAATTTCCGGAAATGGAATGTGGGCAATCGTCTTCAAAATATTAATGGAATAAGTTCCAGAGGATTCCGATATTTAATCTAAAATCATAAACTGGATAGTAAGGCGCTGTGTAAGATCTATTCTGCATAAAACTCGCCGTTAAATTCTGACCTTCGATAAAAAACTGCATGGTTTTGACCTTCATATTAAAATAGACATCTACGATAGGTTCCCCACCAATGGCATAGCCTCTAGCACCAGGCAAAATAAATTCACTCAGGGCAGGTGAATACATTCGGGAGTCAAATTTAGAAAAGTACGAAACCTTCAGTCCCGTCATAATCTGCGCCGCATTTTTAAAGGCAGGTGATTTGAAATACAAATTCGCCCGTCCAATAAAGTTGGGTGCTGGATAAAGGTCTTTATTCTCTAAAGCAGTTTGAAAAAGTAGGCGTCCGTTTAAATGAAATTTCCCGGAGGAAAATGTGGCCTGCCCACCAACCTGCGTCACGTTCAAGGCGCTTTCGGCCTGTTGTGGTTGACCCGAAGAGTCAAAATAAGCATAATTATCTATTCTTAATAAATTGACCATTGCTTTTGCTTCAAACCATTTTAGCCCCACTTCACCACCTAATTCCAAAACTGATTCGTTTTTAAAATCAGACATCGAATAATTGAAATTTACTATTGGAGAGGCTTTGAGTAAGTAATTAAAACTCGGCGCAGCCGATTGGAAATTCACTTTGGCCTCGATGAAGTAGTCTTTAATAGGCTCAAAGGTTAGTGTGTTGCCTGAGCGAATAAAATTCCCAAAAACCTTTCCGTTCGAAAATTCAATGCCAGAGTTCAAATGAAACTTGTCCCAAAGATCTATCTGAAGATTCCCCACGGCTCCAAGACGACTCTCTTTCCACTTCTCTCCAGCAAAAAATCCCGTATCAGTGATTCCATTCAGACTTCCCAAAGTCAAATTTTGATGTCTGACTCCTGCATCTAGCTTAAATTTCTCGTTATCAAATACTAAGCTTACGGTGTTACTAAGTGTATTAGAGTAAGATTTACTACCCAAATCTCGAGCCCCAGTAACCAATTCATAATAGGCTATATCACCTGCTCCTAAGTTAAAATACTGCTTATTCCCTTGGTGCATGAGAATATGTCTCAGTTTGAAGGGATACTTTTCAGGATTAAAGGGCGTGAAACTTTGACTTAGGTAATACCGCCTCGCAGAAAATCGTGAATCTGAATTATTAAGATTTACTTCAAGGTTTTGCCGGTTGTTAAACCTTGAATCTCCACCTAAAAACAGGCCGAGGTCCTTGATTCCCCCGTACTCTTCATTGTTAACATTCTGATGAATGTAATGTGTGAAGGCTTCATACTTTTCATTTTTGGACTTAAAATGGGCTGAGAATAACGTGTGGTTATTTGCGGCTAAACTATTGGTGTAGAACCCTTGAGACCGTAGTCCCATATACTCAATTGCAAAATTGAAATTCTTGCCAATATTCTGCGTATAGGTCGTTTGTAAGGCGGCCCCATTACGCATGGCGGAATGGTAAATAAAGGAGGTGGTTGGCGTTTTAACATCGTAATACTTGATTTGATCCTCACTTAAGTAAAAATGCAGCTTATTTGTAGGTAATAGCGTTAAGTTCTGTTCCTTGCGTGGCACTAAAACAAGATCTTGAAATCCAGAACCAATATTTGCAAACTGGATTTTACCAAAATTATCTTGGTTGTTGTACTGGCTGAACTTAAATGTTCGCTCTGCGACAAACGTTGTGTCGAACACTTTCGATTCCCCAAATTGGGTTCTAAATCGGTAGTCTTCAATAGTGGGTTTAAAGACCCTCATCGAATCTTTTTCTCCGTTATCAATTACCAGTGTGTCGCTTGCCCTTGTTGTAAAGTCCGTTTTATTGACGACTTGCGCCTGCAGGCTCGAGGCTAAAAAAATAAAGCAGAATATATATTTCATCTAAGTGAATCTACGGCAAATTTAAGAAATACAATCGTATAAAAAGACCCCGCCAATTGGCGGGGTCATAAAAAGGTCATTGAAAAAATTTAATGAGCCATTTCACTTACAATTCATTTTGAGTCACAAGACCTTTGGAATTGTTAATTTCAGTTTGAGGAATTAACCAAGTCCAGCTTGGATCGCTTGCAGGGACAACGTTCTTATTCAAAGTAACAGCATCCACTGAATTAGTTCCAGTCCGATCTAATGGAAGACCAAGTCTTTTTAAATCTAACCATCTGAATCCTTCTCCCCATAATTCTAATCTTCTACTATCTAAAATTTCTTTAACATAAGCAGCTCCTGTGCTAGCACTTGGAGTATAGGCAGGATTTCTATTTAATTCAAGAAGTGCGAATACAGCTTTCGATTCAGCTTCCTTTCCAGGAATTTTGGCTAAAGCTTCAGCTTCGATTAAGTACATTTCCGCTGCTCTCATAAATACCACATCTCCTAAACTTATGTTATTGTCAATTGACAAGAACTTTTGCGAAGTGTATGGGAATTTTGAATAGTTACTTGGTAGTTTTAATGACGCATGCAGACCTGTTGCATCAATAACTTGTGTTCTAACGTCGGTTGCAGGGAAAGCGTTAAACAATTGATTGTTTACCACCTTCGGAGCTGAACGAATTTGAGTTGAGTTGTAATTTCTTGACATATAAGCCATGAAATTTCCAAAATAATCTGATTGATCATCTTGAATTGTATAGCCCCAAATCCATTCTCCATTAGAATAATCATTAAACCCTTCTTTATACGCCGTATTACTCATTAGCGGAAATCCTTGACGGGCTTCTTTTGCATACGCAGCTGCATTCGCATAATTTCCTTGAGTTAAAGCGACACGAGCCATCATCCCACGAACTACATTATAGTTAAAGTGTGATTTAGATTGTCTTGCTTTGCCCTGAAGGTAGTCTGCAGCAGTTGCTAGATCTTCATTGACTTGCGTGTAAACTTCTTCAACCGTATTTCTTGCGATTGGATCGAAGCTTTCGTCTAATCTAAGAGGAACGCCGAGTTGTGTGTTGGAAGTTCCAGGTACGTAACGTTTTCCATAAACTTGCGCTAGCATATAATAGGAATACCCTCTAAAGGCATGCGCTTCTCCAAGTACTCGTTCTATTAATTCTGGGTCGCCAGTTGCTTTATCAGCATTATTAATAAGCGTATTCGCATTTTTAATCATTCTGTAATAGAAGTCATAAACATAGTACAAGTTTGAGCTATTTGGGTTTACGGCATCCTGCCATCTTAACATACTGACGAACCATCCATTTCCAGTTGAAGGAAAGACGAGGTCTTCGCCCATAACATCCATATAGATATTAACGCCCGTGGCACCATTTTGCCCTTGACTACTGTTCTGTCTGACATACATATTTCTATGCATTCCGTTAATCACGTAAGACATATTATCGGCAGTGGCTACAGAAAGGTCTGTACTAACACTGGTCGTTGGATCGGTTTCTAAAAATTCTCTTTCACATGAGGTAAGTGACAACAACCCGACACTCGCGATTAAAAGAAATTTTGCTTTTATTATACTTTTCATATTATTTAAATTATTAGAAGGTTGTTGTTAAGCCGAAAGTCACAATTGTAGATGGAGAATATCGGTTTGATACGGTACCATTAAATGAAGAATATGGCTCTAATCCTTTTACTTTACTACCAAGCCATAGATTCTCACCCGACACAAATAGTTTTAAGGTATCAATACCCATTGCATTCACAATTTCTGGATTGAAGGTATAGCCCAACGTCGCATTTCTTAACATAACGTAACTCGCATCAACTAGCCATCTAGAAGAAGCTGCACCTGCACTACTTACGAAGGCTGTATTTAAAGCAGGAACATTGGTTATTTGACCTGGAGTTGTCCAACGGTCCTTCATGTCTACGTGCATCGCTCCTCCTTGAGGGTAAGCGCCCATTAAAGCGGCATAGTTAGTATCATAGATTTTACCTCCAAATTGATAATTAAAGGCGCCAGATAGCTCCCAGTTTTTGTAACGAATTGTCGTCGATACATTTCCGAAAAAGTCTGGAATTGAAGACCCATGGTAGCTATAGCTAGATTTCACTTGGTTTGTCGTAACGAGCTGACCATTAACTTCACGAACATCGGCTGGTCTTGTAGCAGCACCTGCATCTGGATATAAATCCTGATCTAGTAAATAAAGTGGTGCACCATCGTTTGAATCAACACCATACCAATCTCTCAACCAGAAATCATAAAGGCTTTGGCCCACCATTAATTTCTTCGTTCCATTGATAATCTCGTCCTGCGCCATCTTGGTGATCTCATTCTTGTACGTGGTTCCAAATAATTTGAAGTTTAACGAGAAATCATTCGTTCTAACCGCATCGATGTCTAAGGACGCTTCCCAACCTTTATTTACAAGACTCCCAACATTACTCGTGATTGAGTTTCCAGGAATCCCGGCGCTCACTGCTGTTGGAACGGCAAATAACAAGTCTCTTGTTTCAGAATGGAAGTATTCTACTGTACCACGGACTCGGTTATTAAACAAACCAAATTCGACCGCTGCATCACTTTGCGCTTTCGTTTCCCATGTAATACCCACATCGGCAGCATTACTATAGAGCATTCCTGGCTCCGTAGCATTGTTGTAACCTAAGCTAAATAGAGATTTATAAGCATACCAACTATCAAGTCCATCGTTCCCCACCTCTCCGTAAGAACCACGTAGTTTTAGGTAATTAATTGTTTTACTATTCTCTAAGAAAGCTTCACGCGACACAACCCATCCTGCCCCTGCGGACCAGAAGTTAGCCCAACGTACATCTCCAGCAAATCTGGATGATCCGTCTCTTCTCACGGATCCTTCTAATGAGTATTTATTATCATAAACATAGTTTGCTCTACCGAAATAGCCTTCTTTGGTTCTAATATTATAGCTAGAAGAAATAGTTGAGTTTGTAACGAAGTTTGGAAATTCATAGAAATTGTCTAGAACTTGATCTCGTTTATACCCATACGAATAGTCATAGTTATATCGGAAGTTCTCGTGTCCTGCTAGTAGGGTCAAATCATGAAGTCCAAAACTTTTAGAATAAGTCAAAATTTGATTCCAAGTTAAGTCTTGGTAATGGTAGTTCGTTCTTGAAGCAGAACCTGCGCCTCTTGCATCACCAATTAAACGGTTTGTGTATGTTTTATTAAAGCTACCAGTATAAGCATACCCTACGTTCGTTCTAAATGTCAACTCAGGAAGTAGTTTCATCTCCGCATACGCATTTGCTTGAACGTTATGGATTCTTGAAACATCATCATTGAGCATCGTTTCCCAGACGACGTTACGTCCAGAAGCCCCGTCAGTACCTCTTTGACCATCATCGTATACTAAATTCCCTTCTGCATCATAAAGGCGCCCCCCAGTTTGTGGATCTCTTGCATACGGGCTGTAAATTGGCCCCATGGTCCGTGTCCATCTATAAGGATTGATATAGGATGCATTACTGCTAGCTCCATCAATCGCATTGGTCATATAGCGTGAACTTCCACTTAAGCTCGTTCCCAGTTTTAACCAGTTCTTCACTTGGCTATCTGCATTTAACCTTAGGGCAACACGCTCAAAATCTGATTTTAGAATATACCCGTCCTCTTTCGTATAGTTAATCGAGGAATAAAGGGAGCTTTTATCAGTGCCAGCAGTATAGCTTAAAGTATAGTCCTGGCGAACGCCAGTATTTACTAAAGGATCCGCCCAATCAAAATCATCGTATAAAAGAGTCGCATTTGGATTAAGTTTTCCATCGATCACTAGTTGGTTGTTGGCAACGTTGTAAACGTTTTGCTTAAGGTTCTGATCCACTAGGTTGGTTGATGCCCATGCGTTCGCAGCAGCCTCTGTAGATCCGTTGGAAGTCATACGACCATTTCTCATGGCTTCCCAAGTCAACTCGTAGTATTCGCCAGGATTTGTGACACGATCGTATTCATTAACGAAACGAGTAACAATACCAGTAGAAGTATTCAAAGTAACTTTACTCGTACCCTTACGACCTCTTTTAGTGGTAATCATGATTACACCATTCGCAGCACTAGATCCATAAAGAGCAGTAGATGATGCATCTTTCAAGATGTTCAGAGTTTCGATATCATTCGGGTTAATGGAACTTAAGCTACCATTGTAGACCACACCATCGAGAACAATTAAAGGTTCATTCGAAGCTAAGTAGGATCCTGTTCCACGGATACGAATAGATGCTCCAGAACCTGGTTGTCCAGTTCCTGCTGCAATCTGAATCCCTGCTCCAGCGCCGTCTAACGCTTGCATCACATTACTAACTGGTCGTGCTTCTACATCTTTCGCAGAAACTTGAACGTTCGAACCGGTAAGGGTCGATCTCTTTTGTGTCCCATAGGCGACTACCACAACCTCGTCAATATCACTGACTTTGGTTGAGTCAACCTGGGCATCTAAACCCTGCGCTAGGAAAAAAATTACTCCGGCGCCGAGTGCTTTCAATTTTACATTCATATTAAAAATTTATTATACAATCTGCCAAATATATTAAAGTTTTATTAACAATCCTAAACTTAAACAGCAATTATTTCATCGATATTCATAATCACTAAACACCTTATTAACAGAGATGTAATATGTCAAATAACCCTAGTTAACTTCTAAACAGCGAAAAAACCACGTGAAAATATTAACATAAAATAACATAATATTCTCTAATAAAGCGCTAAAAAGGATTCCGCCTCTTTGGACTGACTTAAAGCCAAAAAAAGCACCAAAGCGCAAAGGCTTTGGTGCTTAAGAATATAATCCGCTTTAAACTAACAAAAGCGTCTACAGAAAAAATAAATTATGGATTTTTTACTTCTGGATTCGCATCAAGTTCAGCTTGAGGAATCATGAAGTTGAATCTTGCATCACCAGCTGGGATATCCAATCTACCAAAAGAGGCATGGTTAGTTCCAGTATAATTTCTTACAAGGGCTTCGTTATTGCGTTTCATATCAAAGAACTCAAGTCCTTCACCCCACATTTCAATTTTCTTATGAGTTCTAATTTCTTCAAGAAGTGCTGCACCAGTTTTAATTGACAGTGTATAAGCTGGATCTCTTTTAGAAATTAAATCAAACAATACTTGCTTAGCTCCTGCCTCATTACCTGAGCGCGCTAAAGCCTCAGCTTCAACAAGGTAAAACTCCGCAGCTCTCATATAGATATAGTCTCCCTGCATAAATGTGTTGTCATAGAACTTCACATTAAATGTCGGTGGGAAATCACCCGTCGGATCATTAAACCAGTTTTTTCTTAAGTCAGTAGCCGAAATTTTCGCATAAAGTCTGTTATCAACTAAACGATAAACACCCAATAATCCAGCATAGCCAGCATTTCTGTTACTCATGTGTGAGAAGAAAGAAGCGTAGGAGGTCGTTGTTGATCCTGTTATATCAGAACCCCACATCCATTCTGGATTAGAAATAAACTGGAATCCATCTGCAAGTTGAGTTGCATTCATTGGAGAGTACCCAGTTCTGGCCAACTTAGCATATTGAGCCGATTTAGCATAATCTTTCGTCGTCATATAGAATCTAGCTAGAAATCCTGCGACAACTTGCTGATTCACGCTTTCTTTCGAATCTCTTGTGTAGCCTGCCAATAGGTTATAAGCTTCAACTAGGTCTTTTTCAATATTAGCATAAACCTCTGTTGTCGCCATTCTTGCAGGTACATTGATTTCTTCTCCAGCACCTTTTGAGTAATAAGGAATTCCTTGCTCACCTACAGCGTACAATCTAACTAAGTCAAGGTAGGCAAGTCCTCTCATTGCCATTGCTCTTCCTTTAAGGTGACTTGAGTCTCCCGTTGTTTCTGCTGGCATAAGTTTAACAATCTCATTCATGTTGTATACAACCTTATAGTAGAAGTTCCAAACCATACGGTCTCGTGAATTTTCTACGTTTCTAGCTACATACATATAGTATGAATTGAACCAGTGTGAGCTGTACATCACTAAATCATTGGTCATATGATCTAAACCAGTCTTCACTGACATATACCCAAAGTCATCATGCGCCCCAGCTCCATTTGTACTGAACTGAATTAAATAATTATTGTTACCAGCTTCTGCACCACCTAGAAGTAGTACAGCTTTCTCTGGATAGTTTGCGATTAAGTCCGAGATCTGATCGGCACCTACTGTTCCTTGCGGCTCTGTATCAAGAAAGCTTTCTTCTCTATTACAACTAAACAGCGTAACAGCAGCTACTAGGCCTAAAATATATTTTTTCATTGTTTTTTCGATTTTTAAAATGATACGTTTAACCCGAATGAAATGGTTCTAATTGGGGAGTAGTTACTTGAAGAAACGCCTGTCACACTCATTCTTGGATCATACCCTTTTCTCTTAGACCATACATGAACATTATCAGCCAATACATAAGCTCTTAGGGCGCTAATACCTGCGAATCTAATAAGGTCAGGATTAAATGTATAACCTAAGCTTACATTTTGTAAACTAATATAATCGTTGCTGATTAATCCAAGAGTTGAAGTTGAATACTGCTGCGCAGGATCATCAACCGATACCATTGGTAAGTTAGAATTCGTATTGTCGTATGACCATGTATTATAGAAGTCGCTATGGAAGTTCTCTCCCATTCCGCCTCCCATTAGGCCCATCCAGTTACTGTCATAACCAGTTCCACCAAATTGGTATGCGAAATTAACTCCTAAATCAACATTCTTAAATTTAAGGTCTGCTCCAAAACCACCATAAATATCAGCCAAGGCTGTAATACCAGTGTCGATTACGCTTGCAGCTGAGAATGATTCAGTTGTTGTTCTCTCTCCGGTGTCTTCATCTAGCACAGTCCATTGGGCAGCACCTGTCGCTTGGTTAACACCAGCAAATTCGCGCATGTTCCATGTGTACATAGAGTGACCAGGCTTCAAAATATAACTACCTGAAGTAATCTCTTCTTCTGGAAGACTTAAAATTTCATTTTTAAACTTCGTGAAGTTTCCATGAACTGCAAAAGTAAAATCATTAGTCTTAATTACATCTGCACCTAAAGTTACTTCGAACCCGCGGTTCTCCATATCTCCGATGTTTTCTGGCCAGCTTGCAAAACCTTCAGAAAGCGCAAGTGGTCTCATGAATAATAAATCATCAGTTCTTCTTTTGAAGTATTCGGCATCAACTGTAATTCTATTGTCAAATAAACCAAATTCTAAACCAGCATTAAGGTTTTTGTTTTTCTCCCAAGTAATATCAGGGTTTCCTTTGAAGATCTGGTTGTATGGAATCTGACCAACAGGTACAGAAGTTGTCGTTTGTACAATTGAATAACGGTCTTGGTAAGGGAATGACACACCTAGGTTATCATTACCAACTTCACCGTAAGATCCTTTTAATTTCAAATAGTTCATAACGTTATTCTGGAAGAAGTCTTCTTTAGACACAATCCAGGACGCTCCTACTGAATAGAACTGACCCCATCTGTTATCCGGGTGGAAGTTTGATGAACCATCTCTTCTAATACTACCGCTTAAATAGTATTTTCCGTCAAAGTTTACGTTCATTCTACCAAAATAACTTTCTAGAGAATAAGGGCTTCCACTTCCAGCAGCGCTTACTAGAGTAGCGTACATATCAGAATAAAGAGCATCTGGAAGAATTCCATTAATAACATGAGTTTCAAGATAATCACCGTTACGCTTGTACGTTTCGTGACCAGCTAGAATATTCAAGTTAAATCTTCCAAAATCTTTCGTGTATTCTAATAACTGTTGATTATTCAATGAATTCGTTGTGCTAGACCAGTTGTAAAGTCTACCTCCAACCCCTACAGCATCACCGTAAAGTGGCGTATCCATTGAGACACCTCTTAAGTTATAGAATTCTCCAGTTAATCTGTAAGTAAAATCAAGTCCGTCAAGTAGTCCCACAGTGGCATATGCCCCAGCGAAAACTTGGTTGATTTTATTTAACATGATGTCATTAATTGCAGTTGCATATGGGTTCTGAAGTGCTCCGTATCTTCTTACGTTCGGTGCAATAGTTCCAGTTCCATCATCAAACGCGTTCTGGCCTTTTGAATCCAAGATGATTCTTCCGCTGTTGTCGTAAGCATGAACAGGATAGATTGGTGCAACATAACGTGTCCATTGGAATGGATTCGAGTAAGCAGTACTACCATCATACCCATCTGGTGCATTTTGTCCCATAAATGAGTACCCAATATTTCCACCAAACTTGATGCGTTCTCCTAGTTTAGAATCCGCTTTCATTCGACCTGTGATTTTCTCCCAAGTTGAATTCACCATATAGGTTTCGTTATTTTCGTACCCTAAAGAGTAAAAGAACGACGTGTTATCAGTAGCACCTGACGCACTGAAGTGCGTATTCGTATAGAAACCTTCTCTGAATAAGAAATCTTTCCAATCTTCTTGGTAAAGGATATCCGCACCTGGATTAAAACGACCGTCGGCACCAATAATTTGATTGTCCGCAACATTCGTTACGTTATACCCTAAGCCTTGCCCTCCAGAAATTAATCCTGCAGTGGCTGCCGCATGAGCTTGGTCAGCTGTTGCACCCAATCTCATTTCGTCATTCTTAAGAATCTTATGGTAGTATTCGTAGTACTCTTGTGGTGAGCTAGAGATTGCATACTCAGGAATTCCTCGCATTGCGACTCCTGACTTTGAATCTAAAGTATATTGTGTTCTTCCACGTTTTCCTTTTTTAGTGGTAATGATAATTACCCCATTCGCTGCACGGTTACCGTATAATGAAGAGGCTGCTGCATCTTTCAAGAAAGACATGGATTCAATATCTTGGTTATTGATACCAGAGATACTACCTGAAAATGGCACGCCGTCTACAATATAAAGAGGTGCTGAGGATCCATTAATCGAACCAATACCTCTAAACCTCACAGTTGGAGACGTACCAGGAAGTCCATTACCAGCGGTAATCTGAACACCAGCGACCTTACCTGTCATCCCTTGGACGACGTTTGCGGCCGTAACACTCTTAATTTCTTCTGCATTCACTACGGCAACAGAACCGGTAAGAGACTCTTTTGTTT
Organism: Flavobacteriales bacterium UBA1694; assembly: GCA_002319955.1. Lineage (GTDB taxonomy): Bacteria > Bacteroidota > Bacteroidia > Flavobacteriales > Weeksellaceae > Planobacterium_A. The sequence continues at coordinate 7,630 of DCJS01000002.1, read as the reverse complement.
GAGTCCCATAAGCTACGACAATGACTTCTTCTATGTCACTAACTTTAGCAGTGTCAGATGTGCTTTGAGCGGAAGCTATAAAACCTCCAACAAAAAACAACGCACCAACACTTAGTGTTTGAAATTTCACATTCATATTAACAAAATTTAATATTATATTTTGGCAAATATGTTAAAAAATATTAACACTCGCAAACTTTGCTATCAATTAATTATTTCTACCGGCCAAATATTGCACACAAATTATAAATTACATAAAAAAAAAGCCTATTTGATGTCAGTTTAATAGAGAATATTGCAATATGTAACAATCTAAAAATTATTGAAGTTTTTCTTATTTATAATAATTATAAATAAACTTAAAGCACTATTTATCAGAATATTACGTGAAATAGCAAGAAGAAAACATCACAAAAAAAACCAGAGACGTTTGCCTCTGGTTTCTTAAATATATCTTAAAGAAATTTACTTCAATTTCTTCTTAATAGCCACTTGCTCATAGACTTCTAAAACGTCTCCAACTTCAATATCGTTGTAGCCTTTTATATTCAGTCCACATTCGTAGCCTTTTGTAACTTCTTTGACATCGTCTTTGAATCGTTTTAAGCTTTCAAGATGGCCATCGTGTTTTACGATTCCGTCACGAAGCAATCTGATTTTAGAGCTTCTAGTCACCTTACCGGTGAGAACCATACACCCTGCAATTGTGCCGACTTTAGAAATCTTAAAGACTTCACGAATCTCGACATTCCCAATTACTTGTTCTCTAATCTCTGGCGATAGCATGCCTTCCATTGCTTCCTTCACATCGTCAATTGCATCATAAATCACTGAATATGTTCTGATTTCAATCTCTTCTTTGTCAGCAATTTCTTTTGCACTAACACCTGCTCTCACATTAAATCCAATCATAATAGCATCGGATGCGGTGGCTAGAAGTACGTCGGATTCTGTAATTTGACCGACCCCTTTGTGTAGGATGTTGATTTGAATCTCTTCGGTAGATAGTCTTTGTAATTGATCAGAAAGAGCTTCAACTGAACCATCCACGTCTCCTTTAAGGATAATATTAAGTTCTTTAAAGTCTCCTAGAGCAATACGTCTTCCAATCTCATCAAGCGTAAGGTGTTTCTTAGTTCGTATCGACTGCTCTCTTTGAAGCTGCTCTCTTTTATTTGCAATAGTCTTGGCTTCTTTTTCATCAGCGAACACCCGGAATTTATCTCCAGCTGTTGGCGCGCCGTCAAGTCCTAAGATCGTCACCGGAATTGAAGGGCCTGCCGCTTCCATTGCTTTTCCTCTTTCGTCAAGCATTGCTTTTACCTTTCCGTGGTTCTTACCCGCAAGAACATAATCGCCTAGCTTTAAAGTTCCGGATTGGATTAGAACTGTTGAGATATACCCTCTCCCTTTATCAAGAGACGCTTCAACCACAACCCCTTGAGCACTCTTGTCAGGATTCGCTTTAAGCTCCAACATTTCAGCCTGTAAGAGAACTTTCTCTAGAAGGGCGTCAATATTAGTTCCTAATTTTGCAGAAATTTCTTGAGCTTGGACATTACCACCCCAATCTTCTACGAGAATATTCATGGCAGATAGCTGCTCGCGAATACGGTCTGCATTCGAGGTTGGCTTATCCACTTTATTGATTGCAATAATCATTGGGACGCCTGCAGCCTGCGCGTGCGCAATAGCTTCCTTTGTTTGCGGCATGACGTCGTCATCCGCTGCAATCACCACAATTACGATATCGGTTAACTGGGCTCCTCTCGCTCTCATCGCCGTAAAGGCCTCGTGACCAGGAGTATCTAAGAAAGTAATTCTTTGCCCATTTTCTAATTTAACATTGTATGCCCCGATGTGCTGCGTAATCCCTCCGGATTCGCCTGCAATCACATTGGCCTT
>DCJS01000002.1:0-5622 GCA_002319955.1 Flavobacteriales bacterium UBA1694 | reverse complement strand
TATCCAAATTCATCCGCAACCAATTGAAGCGTGTCCGCTTCAAGTCGTTGGTTCATCGTTACCATTACTCCAAGAGAGAAACAGGTCGAAATCACTTCCGTTGGATTTACATCCATTAGCGAAGCAAGCTCCCCTACGGTAATGTATTCCGTTACCTTTAAGGTTCTGTCCTGCGCATCAAGCTCCTGTTGTAACTCATCTTGCTCTCGTCTAACAGACCTCTTATCTCTTCTATGTTTTGCACCTTTTGACTTACCTCCTTTGTTGGTAAGCTTTTCAAGTGTTTCACGAATTTGGTTTTTAACTTGTTCGTCGGTTAATTCAACCGGCATAACGCTTCCCCCGCGACGCACTGGTCCTTTCTTAGCGCCGCCTTGGTTCGGACGGTTTTGTCCACCTCCACCTTGCGCTGGACGATTGCCTTGGGCTGGACGGTTTTGATTCGCTGCACCTGTCGAACCTTGAGTTCCAGGGGCAACAGGTTTCTCAATCCTCTTTCTTTTCTTCTTCTTATTCGCGGCGTCTTTACTCTTTGATTGAAACTGAGTAAGATCGACCGTTTGCTTAAGAATTTTCGGACCGTCTAATTTTTTATATTGCGTTTTCATCACCTCAGAGTCTTGTGCTGCTGTAGGCTCAGATGCTGTGTTTTGCGTGGTGTCTGCTGGCGCTTGCTCTGCTACCGGAGCTGATGGAGCAACAGGCTCTTCTGCCTTCACAGGCTCCTTGACAGGCTGTTCTTGCACTTGCTTAGCTTCCTCGAGCTCCTTAACTTGCTTAACCTCAGGATTTGACTTTGGTTTTGAGGAGCTATCGATTTTTGAAAGATCAATTTTCCCTAGCACATTAAATTCGGTCTTCGCTGCCCTAATCACCTCTGGTTCCTGCGCCTGAGTCTGTGGCGTTGGCGCTACTTTTGGCGCTTCCACCTCTGGAGTCACAGGGTTCGAGCTTGGAGCGTCTAAATCGATTTTTCCAAGAATCTTCGTTTCAGGCCTTTGACTCGATCTGGCTCTTATGACTTCAGGCTTGGTCTCTTCTAGCTCCAATTTCTCTTCTGGTACCTTTGAGATTACCACCTCATGGGATGCCTTTCTTTGCTCTCCGTCTTTGGCGAACTCAGCTTCCAATGCAGAATATGCCGCTTCTTCTAATTGAGCGTTCGGATTGCTTTCGACCTCGAAACCTTTAGATTGTAGAAATTCCACCATCCGTGACATCGAGATATTAAACTCCTTAACCGCTTTATTTAATCTAATTTTTGGCATTTATACTTTTAACTTTTGTTTTTAATGGGCTGCGAAGTGAACAAGGCTTAAGGCCGGTCTAATCTTCAAATTCTTCTTTAAGAATTCGCTTCACATCTTCAATGGTCTCCTCTTCTAAATCTGTCATCTTTAAAAGACTGTCAGTGTCTTTGTCTAAAACACTTTTCGCAGTATTGAGACCCACTTTTTTAAATTCATTCAAAATCCAGAGTTCGATATCGTCAGAGAATTCAGTTAATTCAACATCGTCTTCTTCAACCGTTTCACGGTAGACATCGATTTCATAATCGCTTAACCAAGAAGCGAGGCGGATGTTTTGTCCGTGCTTCCCAATCACTTTTGAAATTTCCTCAACTGGAGTAAACACAAGGGCGTGTCCGGTCTCCGGATTAATTTCTATTTTATTTACTGTGACATTTCCTAGGGCACGCTTAACCATTATTTCAGGGTTTTTCGACCATTGGATCACGTCAATATTTTCATTTCTAAGTTCACGCACAACACCGTGAATTCTTGATCCTCTCACCCCTACACAGGCACCTACTGGATCAATTCTGTCATCGTAAGCATCGACCGCAATTTTCGCCTTCTCACCAGGAATCCGAACCACTTTCTTTAAAATAATCGTTCCATCTTGGATTTCAGGAATTTCAAGTTCAAGAAGCTTCTCTAAGAATTTTGGCGCCGTACGCGACAAAATAATTTGAGGTTTCGCTCCTTTAAAATCGACACTCTCTACAATACCTCTTACGTTTTCTCCTTTCTTAAAGAAGTCTGTAGGAATTTGGTTTTCTTTTGGAAGAATAAACTCATTTCCTTCATCGTCTAAAAGAATTACATGTTTGTGACGAATGTGGTGCACCTCCCCAACAACAATCTCTCCGATACGATCGTGAAATTGTTCATACAGTAACGCATTGTTATGTTCCTGTAGTTTGGTAGCCAAAATCTGCTTCAAAGTTAAGATATTTCTTCTACCTAACTGCGCCACGGGAATTTCCATGGTAAAATCTTCACCGACCTCAAACGTCGGGTCTATTTTTTTTGCTTGAGAGATCTCAATTTCTAGATCATCATCTTCGGACATTTCATCCTCGACAATTTTTTTATTTAGGAAGATTTGAAAGTCTCCCTTGTCTGGGTTTACAATCACATCAAAGTGATCGTCTGAGTCGTATCTCTTTCTTAGTAGCGTCTTAAGCGAATCTTCGATAATAGCCATCAGATCAATTTTACTGATGCTTTTCTCATCCTTAAAATCACCAAACGCTTCAATTAAAGCTAAATTATCCATTACTTTGTTCTTATTAAAAGTTTCATGTTGCTTGTTCTTCTAAGACTACATCCCATCTGTCCGGGGTAGGCTTTTTTAAAATTTAAGCACGACCGTAGCCTTTTTTATGTCGGCGATTAAAACCTCGCGCTCTTCCTCCACATCGACCTTTCCTTTACCAACCTCTTTTGGTTTTCGGTAACGAAGCATCAAGACAATTCGCTCATCCTCGACGCGAAGAAGCTCCCCTTCCAGTTCCGTTGAATCGGTAAGGATGAGTTTTAAGTCTCTCCCAACGTTCTTTTGGTATTGTCTAAGTCTTGTTAGTGGCTCACTAAGTCCCGCAGAAGCGACCTGCAAACTAAAGTCATGCTCCTCGCGATCCATATTAAATTCAATGGCTCGGCTTGCATCTAAACAGTCCTGAAGCGTTACGCCCTGGTCGCCGTCAAGGATCACGCTAACCTCATCGGCAGTCGAAATCTTCAAATCAATCAGGTACAAATCCTCTCGTTCCTTTAGGAAATCATTCAATAACTGCTCAATCTGTGCTTTAAATTCCATGCTCAAAATATTTTGAACGAAAAAAGGCTTTCTACGCGAAGGCCTTTTCATCTGTTCTTTAAATCTTCGGCAAAGATACATAAATAATTAGAAACTTCAAAATTAATGGCTTATCGCGATTTCAGTCCCTAAGCTCGAGCCCCTTACGCGACAAACCTAGTGGCTAGCGAGTCAAGACCTCACCGATAAACCACAAAAAACAGGCCCTAATCGGCTAAATAGAGTGCCCCAAACAAGGGCTCTTTATTAATTCCACAGGCATTGAAAGAAGAGATGCAAGGGCGAGCGTTTTTTTTCTAAATTTGCACTAGCAATTAAAACTCTATGAATATAACCATTGTTGGAACAGGCTATGTTGGTCTGGTGACTGGCACAACGCTTGCCGAACTTGGAAACACGGTCTACTGTGTGGATGTCGACGAGGCAAAAGTAAAGCAAATGCAATCGGGTCAGATTCCAATCTATGAACCGAATCTCGAAGAAATGTTCCTGCGTAACATCCAGGCCCAGCGTCTGCATTTCACGACCAAACTTGAAGAGGCCCTTGCGCACTGCGAGGTAATCTACTTAGCATTACCCACGCCTCCGGGTGAAGATGGATCCGCCGATCTATCTTACGTCCTTGGCGTCGCAAGCCAAATTGGTGAGCTAATGCAAGACTATAAAATGGTGGTTAATAAATCGACCGTCCCCGTGGGTACGGCGCAAAAAGTAGCGGCACTAATTGCCGCAAAAACAAGCCACCCATTTGACGTCGTTTCAAATCCTGAATTTTTACGTGAGGGGTTTGCCGTGGAAGATTCCATGAACCCAGCCCGCGTGGTGGTGGGAACCCAAAGTGAAAAAGCAAGGGAATTAATGTCAAAAATATACCAACCCTTCACCAATACGGGTATCCCTATTATCTTCATGGATGAAAAATCCTCAGAGCTTACCAAATACGCCGCAAATTCCTTTCTTGCTGTAAAAATCACTTTTATGAATGAGATCGCGAATTACTGTGAGAAAGTGGGAGCTGACGTGGACAAGGTCCGTCTAGGGATGGGCTCTGATGACCGAATCGGTCACCGGTTCCTTTTTCCTGGCATCGGGTATGGCGGAAGCTGCTTTCCAAAGGATGTAAAAGCGCTTATCCAATCGGGGCAGGAGGAATCCTTTGAATTTAAAATCCTTCAAGCTACCGAAGAAATTAATCAAAAACAGAAAGTAATCCTTATCAAAGACATTGAATCGTATTTTGGGGACTTAAAAGGCTTGAAAATCGCGCTATGGGGGCTTGCCTTTAAGGCCAACACAGACGACATTCGAGAAGCATCCTCTCTAGATAACATTCAACTTCTTTTAGAAAAAGGGGCAGAAATTACAGCGTACGATTCCATAGCGGAGGCCAATGTGAGAAAACTACTGGGCTCTAAAATTAACTACGCTAAATCCATGTACGAGGCGCTTGAAGGTGCCGATGCGCTTTTAATCGCAACTGAGTGGCCCGAGTTTAAGAATCCTAATTTCAGCTTAATGGCTCAGAAGATGAAGCAAAAAGTTATTTTTGATGGCCGAAACCTTTACCCTCTCGAACGCCCTGCGAGCTATCAGTTCTTCTACAAGAGTATTGGGCGAAAAACCTTTGACCCTCGGGTCGAGTAATCTGCGCAGTACAAGTCTGCCCACTAATAGACCTGTCCTATTCCACTAGGCACAATCCAAAAAATGCTACTGTTATGAGTAAATCCTATGATATCTTATTTGAAAACAATCAAAAATGGATTGAGAACAAACTCGATCTAGACCCCGAGTTCTTCAATAAATTAGCGGCAGGGCAAAAGCCCGAGTACCTCTACATTGGTTGTAGCGATTCTAGGGCGACCGCCGAAGAACTCATGGGACTCAAACCCGGGGAACTTTTCGTGCATCGAAATATCGCCAATGTGGTGAACACCCTTGATATGAGCTCAACGGCGGTGATCCAATATGCCGTGCAGACCTTAAAAGTAAAGCATATTCTCGTGTGCGGACACTACGGATGCGGGGGCGTGAAGGCAGCCATGACGCCGGAAGACCTTGGCTTATTAAACCCTTGGCTTCGAACGATTAGAGATGTGTATAGAACCTATCAAAAGGAACTTGACGAAATTGAGTGTGACACGCAGCGTTATAACCGACTGGTCGAACTCAACGTCATAGAGCAGTGCATTAATGTGATAAAAATGGCCTGTGTTCAGGAGCGCTATATTGTAGAGGATTACCCCATCGTCCACGGGCTAGTCTTTGACATGGCCAGTGGAAAACTTATCGATCTAGACATTGATTTCGAAGAAATCCTAAAAGACATTCAAAAAGTCTACGATTTAACGAATTCAAAGTGGGTGATGAATAAAAAAGGACGTAACGATTAGGTTTCTATTTTCCGTTAAAGCCGGTCATGGTATTTTGAATGCCCGCAAAAACAAAGCTTAGCGCTGCTTTTGAGAACTGTAGAATTCGCTCCTCGAGTGTTTCGCGCTCATGGGCCGTCCATTC
>DCJS01000028.1:49670-59203 GCA_002319955.1 Flavobacteriales bacterium UBA1694 | reverse complement strand
AGAGTTCCTATCCTGCTCGATAAACCGAATTAAAACGCAAGACTCAAGGTCTCGCCCATCGAACACCCCAGCAACGCCCGTGTACCAGCCTCGTGGTTGTAACTCGGCCTGACGGACAATCTCCATGGTTTTATCCTTTGGCGCGCCCAAAATGGATCCAGCAGGGAGTAGACTTCTGAGTAGACTTCCAATCTTTGCGTCAAATTCTGGTTTTATAGTTCCTGAAATTTGAGAGCTCATGGTAAGTAGGTCTTTGTGACTCGTCTTAAGGTAGTCAATGCGTTGAAATTCATCCACCTCAACCAAATTCGAGACCCGACTTAAATCATTTCGCAACAGATCCACGACTGTGTAATGCTCAGCCTTTTCCTTTGGATCTTCCCGAAGACGCATTTCTGCATCTTTGAGCGAGGCCTCAATCGTACCCTTCATCGGATAGGTGAGGATTCTACCTTCCCGAATTTCAACGAACGTTTCAGGGGTGAATGAACAGAAGTGGTCTTTATAGTAAACTTTGTACTTGGCTTTTGAGCCTTGGTAAAAATCTAGTAAACTTGACTGCGTTTCTATAGGGGTTCTACAGGTGTAATTCGCTAAATACGAATTCCCTAGCATTATATTGGACTTGACGATATCGAACCCCTTCTTATACGATTCAATAGGTTGGGGTTTAGCCGTAAGTCCGAGGTTCCTGGACTGGTGTGCAGGCTTTTGCTCTATTTGTTTTGAGGGAAAATGAAATTGAATTCCCTGGTCTAAAATCTTATCCCATGGAAGCACGATAAGCTCACTTACTTCAAAATCGACCATAAAGAAGAACGGCTCTTTCTTAAGGGAAAGCGCATCCATGTACTCAAATTTCGCAGCAGAATCTTGGCTCATACCACAAAAGTAAAATATTTAAGCCTATTTTTGCAAAAACAATTCAAATGCCGCAATTATACCCGCAAAAGCCAGGGATTGAATCCATTCTAAAGCAAGCATTTTCCTATTGGAGCCGCACGCTCTTATACCAAGTCTTATTTAGCCTAATAACGTTCTCAATCTATTTTGTCGTAGGGTATTACTTCGCGGCTAAATACGGGATTCTAAGCCACTATCTATCGCTTTCAGCTCGACTTTCGGAAAGCATTGAATCCTACCAAAAAGGGGTTCAAGAAATGATTTTACTCCCTGATTTTATGACCTTTTACTGGATAATGATTGCCACGGCGGTATTCCTATATCCCTTAAACTTGGGGTTTTTCAAAATTTACCGCAAACTTGACCAAGGCGAAAAGCCAATTATCCAAGACTTCTTTGCAGGTTACCAGGGGATTAATTTCTTTATTTTCACCAGCTACTTTTTATTCTGGATTCTAATTTACCTCTACACGGTGCCCACCATCATCTTAGGATTCGTTTGGGTCCTACTCACGCTTTTCACGGCGCCCCTCATGTTCTTTAAGAGTCGGAAATTATTTCAGACCATACCACTGAACTTTAAAGCTCTAAAGAAGTATCCTATTGAAATTTTAGTAGGGTGTTTTGTTGCGCTCCTTTTTAAATACTTTGGGGTTATAACCCTCGTAGGAGCTATTTTCACATTCCCATTCTGGAATGCGATGATTTACGCACTTTACCGTAGGATTTTCAACGAAGTGCAATAATTTTCTTATTTAATTAACGGATATTTCCTAGAAATAGGCTATTTTTGATTTTAAACATTAAAGTATGGAAAATTTCAGTGAAATCAATCAGTTACCTACTCCAGAGCGAAATACAAGTAGCTTAATTTCTCACGCTTTCGAGATGTATAAGGGTGTCTTTTGGTATGCTCTAATCGCCATGGGCGTTTATATTGCTGGTAGTATCGTTCTTCAAGCAATTTTTGGCGTGGATTCACAAGAAATGTATACTGAAATGGTGAAAGCAGGCGATGAATTTAGCGCCAAAGATCTCCTTGCTATTGAAGGCGTCAAGTCCTATTATGGATTTTCAGGTCTTTTTGGCTGGCTAGCAGCACCACTCTTTGTAGGTTTAGTCTACATCACAAGCCGTTACGACAGTCATAAGCCCCTGCAGTTCAAGGATCTGTTTATCGCTTACCGCCAGAATTTTTTAAATATATTCTTATACTCAATCCTCTCTTCAATACTTATCGGTATTGCCTTTGCACTGTGTTTTTTCCCAGGTCTTTTCGTAGCTCCCCTATTTTTACTAGGGTACCCAATTTTACTTTTTGAAAATGCAAACGCAATTCAGGCCATTAAGAAAAGTTATTCGATTGCGAAGAGTAATTATGGGACTTTTCTAGGCGCAACCCTCTTAGGCGCACTTATTAGCTTTGCGGGACTTATCTTTTGTGGAATTGGTATTTTATTTACCCTACCATTTATTTATGTGCTTATGTACTCAGCCTACTGCGCATACTTAGGGAAACCACGCGAATTAACTGGTGAGTAATTTCTACTAAGGCCAAGAATCTGGGCGATTTAATTTGAAAAATCATGCACAAAAAAAGTCAATTCATTAGCGGAATTCGCATTAAGCAGGTGTTTTTAATTCTGATTATTACGGCTTTAGTGGCTTTAATCGTCTATAACCTTGCGCTTTTCATTCCCTCACTTCTTGGGGCACTGACTCTGTATATTGTCTGCCGTGAATTCAATTTACACCTCCAGGAAAAACGAGGGTGGAAACCCATGTGGTCTGCCTTTTTAATTATTCTACTTTCTTTAATTGTTTTAATCATACCGCTCTATTTATTAGGCGACATGCTAATTGAAAAATTGGGTGATTCGGCCGTTTATCTTGAGAAATTTAATCTTTTTATAGACAAAATTCATGATTATGTTCTGTCTAAGACCAAATTTGATTTTTTAAGTACGTCCAATTTAGAGGGCATTAAAGCCAGCGCAGCTAAATTTTCGACCTCAGCCCTTAGTGGGACCGTCAATACCCTTTCGGTCATTGCCTCGCTATTCTTCATGCTCTACTTTATGCTCGCTCAACCGCGACGGTTTGAAAGAATTGTGCGCAATGCCGTACCGCTAAAACGGGCAAACATTGATTTAATAGGGGAGAAATTTAGAAAGCTTGTCGTAGCCAATGCCGTAGGAATTCCCGTGGTGGCTATAGGGCAGGGCATTATCGCCCTTATCGGGTATTTTATTTTTGGCGCTCCGAGCCCTATCCTTCTTTTTGCCTTGACAGCCATCGCCTCGATGATTCCAATTGTCGGAGCTGCCATCGTGTACTTACCCGTAGGGCTTTTCATGATTGCCGATGGCAACAGTACAAGTGGCGTAGGGCTTTTGGTGTACAGTTTAATTGCGGTGGGGCTTACAGACAATATTCTGCGCTTTACTTTACTTAGAAAACTGGAAAACATTCACCCCCTAAATACGGTGTTCGGAATCATTATGGGTCTGAATCTTTTTGGGTTTATGGGCCTGGTGTTTGGTCCCATTCTCGTCTCAATGACAGTGCTGTTAATTCAGGTCTATCATAACGAATTTAGTAAAGATGAGAACGAACTTATCTTAGAAGACTCTGAGGAGCTTGAAGAAAAAATTGATTTAAGCATTTAGTTCAGTGGATCCTACAGTACTCATAGACCTTTGTCGCGTCAAAATGCCATTTGGCAAATATAAAGAGTCTCTTCTGTGCGATCTTCCCATCTCCTACTTAGAATGGTTTCATCGAAAAGGAATGCCTCCTGGGAAATTGGGCATGCTCCTTTCAACCATTTATGAAATTAAACTTAATGGATTGACTGAACTTCTGATTCCGATAAAAGCGCGCTTAAGAGCTGGGGAATTTAGAGCCCTTTAGTCCGGAGTCAAGGCTTTTATCTCATCTCGAATTTTCGCCGCTAGAATAAAATCTAAATTTTTTGCGGCCGCTTTCATTTCAAGTTCCTTTGCCTCAAGTAGTGTACGCAGTTCCTGTGGCGAGTGGCTGGTCTTTATTTTTTCCACTTCTCTTAAAATCTCACGCTGAGTGTACTTTTCCTCTGGGAAATCCCTAGCGCTCCCAACAAGTTGATCAGAGATCTTTTTTACGATTTGCCTTGGTGTAATTCCATGAGTTTTGTTGTAATCACTTTGTTTTTCTCTTCTATAATTGGTCTCATCAATGGTCGCCCGCATGCTTTTAGTCATTTTATCGGCGTACAGAATTGCCATCCCATTTAGATTTCTCGCTGCGCGCCCTACGGTCTGAATCATGGATCGGCGCGAGCGAAGCATTCCTTCTTTGTCGGCATCTAAAATGGCCACTAAGGACACTTCTGGTAGATCTAAGCCTTCTCGTAAAAGGTTGACTCCGATAAGCGCATCAAAGACGCCGGTGCGCAAATCTTGCATGATCTGGATACGTTCTAAGGTCTCGACATCCGAGTGAATGTAGCGGCATCGAATACCGTATTTTGTAAAGTATTTACTAAGTTCCTCCGCCATTTTTTTGGTAAGTGTCGTCACAAGAACCCGCTCATCAAGCTCGGTTCTCCTTTGAATCTCCTCCATTAAATCATCAATTTGATTTTCAGTAGGTCTCACTTCAATAATCGGATCCAGTAGGCCCGTAGGTCGAATAATTTGCTCGATATAAGCGCCTCCCGTTTTCTCTAGTTCATAATCGGCAGGGGTGGCTGATACAAATACAACCTGATTCTGTATCCCTTCGAACTCTTCAAACTTTAAAGGTCTGTTGTCCATGGCCGCAGGGAGCCTAAAGCCAAATTCAACAAGGGACTCCTTTCGGCTTCGATCCCCGCCAAACATGGCATGCACTTGGGGAATCGTGGCGTGACTTTCATCGATCACCATTAGGTAGTCGCTTGGAAAATAGTCTAATAAACAAAAGGGTCTTGTTCCAGGGAGCCTCCCGTCTAAATACCGAGAATAATTCTCAATGCCAGAGCAGTACCCAAGTTCTTTGATCATCTCTAAATCAAGCTCCGTACGTTCCTTTAGACGTTTTGCTTCTAAAGGCTTATCTATTTTTTCGAAGAAGTCAACTTGCTCCATCAAATCGTCTTGAATTTCTCTAACCGCCCCATTAAGGGTCTCTTTAGAAGTCACAAATAAATTCGCTGGATAAATCTGGACTTTCTCAAAGTTTGCCGTGACACTACCCGTTACGGGGTCAAACGATTGAATTTTTTCAATCTCATCCCCATAAAACTGAATACGAATCCCGTTATCGGCATACGCAGGATACACATCAACGACATCACCCTTCACCCGAAACGTTCCGCGCTGAAATTCATTAAGTGTTCGTGCGTAGAGTGCGTTCACTAAAGAATGCAGGAGCGAGGTTCTAGTTAATTTTTCACCCACATCCAGTGTAATTAGAGATTTATGAAACTCCGTGGGGTTTCCAATCCCGTAAATACAGGATACAGAGGCTACAATTAAGACATCTCGACGGCCCGAAAGCAAGCTTGCTGTGGCAGCCAATCGTAGCTTTTCGACCTCCTCATTTATACTTAGATCCTTCTCAATATACGTACCTGTTCGAGCAATATAAGCCTCAGGCTGGTAATAGTCGTAGTACGAAACAAAATACTCGACGGCATTATCAGGAAAAAACTCCTTAAACTCCATATAAAGCTGGGCAGCCAATGTTTTATTGTGGGCAAGCACAATGGTTGGCCTTTGTATATTCTGTACGAGGTTTGCAATGGTAAAGGTCTTTCCAGAGCCCGTCACCCCGAGGAGTGTTTGAAATTTCTCTCCAAGGTCGATTCCTTTCGTTAATTTTTCAATGGCTTGAGGCTGATCGCCTGTAGGTTGAAATTCCGATTGCAGTTTAAAATCCATAAGTAGAAGGGTAACAAGAGTGCTTTGAACTTCGGTTCAAGCACAAAGCAAAAGTACAAAAAAGAATGCGGCCCAATACGCAAAAAAAAAGCTTCAGATTAACTCCGAAGCTTTTTGAAGGGTTTAAAAAACTACTTGTTAAGGTACTTTTTCACATCGGTAATATACAATCCTTTGGCAGCGCTCAGCGGTTTGCCGTGCATTCTATTAGCGTCTCGATTGGTAAGAATCGCGCGGTTTCTCATGGTTTTAGCCGTATTGGTATTTCCCGTAATAATCTCAAGGGCGCGTCCAAGTTCAGGATCGCTTGGATTCCCAAACTCCTTCACTTTACCTACCCACTCGAATGGGGAAATAAAATTTGCTCCGCTTGGAAGAATTCCCGGTACCACCGTACCATCACCCAACTTCACGGTTGGGTACGGATCCTTGTCCTTGTTATAATAAGCAAACGTAATGGGTTGCAATTGCCATTTATGGTCTTTGTTTCGGTTATCGAAATTTAAGAAGTCAGAAGTGGGCGAATCGTATAGCGTGTGGGAGCCAACAAATTTCCCTACCGTTAGATACCCGATAACTTCTACGTCAATAAATTTCTTTAAACTCGTTACAGTAAGCTCACTAGCAGAGGCCGTTTGGAACGAAACTAAAGCGTATATTTTACTTAGGGACAAACTGTTAATTTGCTGAATTTCACCTGTGGCTTCCTGGTGCCCATCCACAACATTGTAAATGCTAATCTTATCTTGTAGCTTATCAAAGCCGTCGTAATTATTATGCTTGTCGTTAAAATCCATAAACACGTAATCCTGACCGGTGTATGACCCGTTGATCATTTGTGCTAGACCTAAAGCCGTGGCTAAGGACCCCCCACCGTTATAACGTAAATCTAAAATAAGTTCTGTAACGCCGTCGCGTTTCATTTGCGCGAACTGTTCGTTCAATTCATCGTTATAGTCTATTTTAAAGCCGTTATACACTAAATACCCAATGGTTTTGCCTGCCTCTTTAAAGACTTGGTAGTGGGCAATTGGGTTTTCTTCTATCATCGTTTTAGTGATCGCTATGGACTCGGTCCCATCAGTGGTTGAAATGATGCCTGTTTTATCATCATAAGAGGCTGCTGCTGCTCGGGTGATAGAAAAAGAACTCCCAAACAATTGCGAATAATTGGATCCAGTTAAGTGCTGCCCATTGACTTTAGTGATTACATCACCCCGTTTAAGGCCTGCTTTATCCGCGCTAGAATCTTTAATGACATAGTTCACTAACGCGACGTAGTTCGCTGAACCACCGCCTTTACCTAAAACAGCTATTTCTAGACCTGTACTTGACTGCTCTTCTGCCACATATTGGGCTTTCGATACAATCTCATTATTGTTTTCAATCCAGGAAAATTGATCGGTGGTCCCATAGTCAAAAAGCAAACTATAAAACAGTTTGTCTGGACTCTTTCCATTAATGAAAGTTGCATAATCATTCGGTGTGGCATATTTCGAATCCCCTAATTCGGGTACATTTTTTTGCCAATAGTACCAAGAGTTCATGGCCTTCCACACAAAATCATTCACCTTATCTGGCGTGATTGTGGTGACCGGCGGCTCTGGAACTGGTTTTGGATCCGGTTTTGGATCTGGATCCTCACGCGAGCAGCTTGCAAGTATGGCAAGGGCCGTAAGTGATGTTAAAGCGATTTTTTTAAATTTCCACGTTTTCATATCTTAAATTTACTAGTTTTGTTAAATAGCAAACACTAGAGCGTAAAAATATGAAAATAAGTAAAATAACAAAGTCATTTCTAATAATAATTCTCTCAACCGTGTGTTTATCCTGTAAAACATCAGATGTTCCTTCTGTAAAAAACGCAACCTACCAGTCTTTCAACGAAGGGACTGAAAAGGGGTATCTTGTTGATTTTGAATTAACTCATGATAAAATGGTTCCTGAATCTGTGGTTATTAACCGACTTAAACATGCGGTTCAACCAGAGGAAAAAAATGGACTTATTTACCATCTACGGATTTTGGCTGAATCCCGAGTTGTCTTAGGTTTTAGACCAATTGTGGTTGAATCTCCAAATGGAATTCTCTTTAAAGGGGACTCAACGGAAGTTTTTAAGCCCGTCGAGTTTATTTTAAAGGAAAACTAACACGCCGTTTAGCTTCTGCCCTTTGCCGTGCAAAGGCGTTTTTACAGTTTTGAAAGTCCTCAAAGCTTGCCATCTGATTTTCAATGCAGTCCAAGTCCTACTACTACGAAAATTTTTCATAAATTTAGGAGGTATAATTTTTCCTTTGCATTATGAAAAAACTAGCTCTTTTGTGCTTACCCTTTTTAGGGGCACTTTTATTATCTTGTCAGAATGGCACCCCAACGCTTGGTTCAAATTCGAGCGCGCCATCGCTTTCTGAGGTTAATCCAGAAACCTCTTCCCCTAATACCGACCTAGAACCCGCTTTCATCGGCCAGACCCGAATTAAAGGCGTCAAAACGACTACCCCCTATACTGTGGAGGTATTAAACACCGACTTAGGCAGCCCTTGGGCTGTCATTCAAATGTCCGATTCTCGCTTTCTAATTACCGACAAGGAGGGGTGGATGTATTTGGTGAGCCAAGACGGAAAAACGAGCCACAAAATAGAGGGGCTGCCCGCTGTGGATTCAAAGGCTCAAGGAGGCCTGCTTGATGTTGCCTTAGATCCAAATTTCGCGCAAAACCGACTCATCTACTGGTCCTACTCGGAACCGGTCAATGGAGGAAACCATACGTCCGTCGCGAAAGGAAGCTTATCACCTGATGAAAAATCCATCGAATCTATTGAAGTTATATTTCGTGCTACTCCAGTGTACGACGGCAAACTTCATTATGGCAGCCGCCTTATATTTGACAAAAGTGGCGCACTCTACGTTAGTACGGGAGAGCGCTCGGACCGTCAAACGCGTCCACTTGCCCAAGATGGTAGCGCTTACATCGGGAAAATTTTAAAACTCACCCCGCAAGGAGATCCGGCCATAGCCACTGGGCAAGGCAAAGGATGGAAACCTGAAATCTATTCCATTGGCCACCGAAATCCCCAAGGACTCGCCTTTCACCCTGAAACCCAAGATTTATGGGAAACGGAGTTTGGCCCTCGTGGTGGTGACGAGCTTAACCGAATCGAGCCAGGTCTCAACTATGGCTGGCCTATTATTACTTACGGAAGAGAATACAGTGGCGCGGTCATTGGAGAAGGAATTGCACAGAAAGAAGGTTACAGCCAACCTGTTTACTACTGGGATCCCGTCGTTTCTCCAAGTGGAATTGACTTCTATACCGGATCAATCGATGAATGGAAAAATAATTTATTTATTGGCTGTCTAAGTGGCAAAAAAATCATACGCCTTGTTCTTGAGAACCAAAAGGTTGTTGGGGAAGAATGGCTCCTTGCAGACTCTGGAGAACGATTTAGAGACGTTTTGAGTGCACAAGATGGCCATCTCTATGCGGTCACAGACAGTGGGAAACTTTATAAAATTTCTAAAAAATAGAAAGACGCTTTGAGGCGCTTTTATATCAGCCGTAGTTTGAAACTACGGCTTTTTTTTAAGCTCAGATTTTTTTACGCCCTGAAATTCTTTGAGGTAGAAAGGTTCAAAGTAGGCGATATCTTCAAATTGATTTTCTTTAAAACGGAGTTCTGCGCGCCTTACAAGATGCTGCGCAGAGGGAAGAATGTCCGGCTCAAA
>DCJS01000028.1:48936-49627 GCA_002319955.1 Flavobacteriales bacterium UBA1694 | reverse complement strand
CACTAAGATGAGAAAAAGAGTCCGACTCAAGGATGAGATTTGTACTCGGCTCGAGTTCTTCTCCACTAGTCCCATCATAAAGAGCTGTATAAACCTCCATTCTTCTGGCATCCACTAAAGGGATAATAAGTTCATACCCCAGACCTAAAAAGGGTTCGACTAAACTTTCCATTGAATTCACGGCGATTAGCGGAATATTAAGAGCAAAACAAAATCCCTTTGCAGCTGAGGCCCCTATTCGAAGACCCGTATAGGATCCGGGGCCCATTCCAAGACATACAGCCTCCATTTCAGCCAAGGTAAGCTCGGCCCCTTCAAGTGCCCAAGCGACAAACTGGTGTAAATTTTCACTTTGCTTAAAATTTTCAGAGCGCTCCTCACACAAGGACAGAAGCGCCCCGTTACTTGAGACCGCCACAGAGCAGTTTTTTGAAGAAGACTCAATGTGTAAAATCGTCATGGTGTAAAATTACTGAATTTTATGAATGGTTCTGGGTTCACTTTGCGCTGATGGGTAAATCGTAAGATCAGAAATGGTCACATGGGCTGGGGCTTCCACGCAGTAGCCTATGGCATCGGCGACATCCTGAGCCTTGAGCGCTTCAAACCCTTGGTAAACCTTGTCAGCGCGCTCAACATCTCCTTTAAAACGAACTCTAGAGAAATCAGTAGCCACGGCGCCCGGCTGAAT
>DCJS01000028.1:31143-48886 GCA_002319955.1 Flavobacteriales bacterium UBA1694 | reverse complement strand
GACATCGACCGCCCTTTTACTAGCGCAGTATACCACGCCCCCGGCATAGGTTTGTCTTGCAGCAACAGAACTTACATTCACAACATGGCCCCCGCCTTTGGCTAGGATAAGAGGAAGCACCGCTTTTGACACATACAATAGCCCTTTGACATTCCCGTCAATCATGGCGTCCCAGTCTTCGAGATCGCCCTCAAGCAAAGTGCCTAAACCGTGCGCATTCCCCGCGTTATTTACAAGAACATCGAGCCCGCGAAAGGCCTGAGGAAGGCTATCAATGGCGTTTTGAACCTGCATTTTGTCTCGCACATCAAAATTCAGAACATGGACCTCGCAAAGTTCAGAAAGTCGCCCTTGCAGTTCTTTCAATTGTTCTTCTCGCCGACCACACAAAATGAGGCGGTAGTGCTTTTGAGCAAAAAACTCAGCCACGGCCTTGCCGATACCTGAGCTGGCTCCTGTAATTAAGATCGTTTTCATAATGCCTAGTATTAAAAATCGCCATTAACTGGGTGAAAAGTCCCTAGTTAACGGCGATTTGAAAGTTAACTCAAGTGGTTAAGCAGAGATTTCAGAAATCACATTAACCGCTTCTTTTAAATAGATGTCACGCTGCAAATTCTTAATCCAGTTTTCGGATTTTTTTTGAAAAGCCTCGTCGGTTTTTTCACGCGTAAGCTCCTCTTCATAGCGTTTGAATTTCAACCCATTATCACTTTTTTCAAGGGCTTCAAAGCGCTTGATTTGTGCTTTTCTCTCCTGCATAAGGGTATTAAATTTATCAATATTCAAGGTGATTGTATCTTCCTTGTCTAATTGTTCCTTCCATTTGGCTGATTCTTGAACCAACTGATAAATTTTATCATTTGCCAAACGCGAGGCACTCGTTTGTTTCAGTTTAGCTAAATCGAAATCGTACTGCTGTTGGATATTCTGTGCAGCCTGTATTTTATCCCAAGGAAGCACAAAATCCTCATAGCGCTCGCCTATTTCAGCATGCGTAAAGAAATCATTCATGACAATGTCCGATTCGATTCCTTTTTTCTGTGTCGACTCACCTGTGACGCGGTAGAATTTTTGAATGGTCAATTTTAAGGACCCAAAATCATCGTTTGTGCTTAGGAATCGGTTAAGATCTACAAAGGTCTGCACCGTTCCTTTTCCAAAAGTTTGAGGGGAGCCCACAAGTACGGCGCGTCCATAATCCTGCATAACCCCGGATAAAATTTCTGAAGCAGAGGCGGAAAGTTCGTTTTGCATGATCACTAAAGGACCTGTCCATATTGGAACGTTTGCCTTTGTGCTCAGGGTTTCAATCTTCCCATTTCCTTTTTTCACCTGAACATAAGCGCCCTCGTTCATAAAGAGCCCCATAATATCGCCCACTTCCGTTAAGGAGCCACCCCCATTATTTCGTAAATCGAGAATAATACCCGAGATGCCCTGGGTTTTAAGTTTTATAATTTCGTTCTTAATGTCATCTGAAGCATTTCGGCCTTTCTCATCTTCAAAATCGGCATTAAAGCTCGGTAAGTTAATAAAGCCGTATTTTTTTCCGTCTTGGGAGTCAACAACAATACTCCGCGCGAAGGTATCTTCAATAGCAACCTCCTCGCGAACCATCGTCACGTCTTTGATGCTTTTGTCTTTCTTTTCAACCGTTAGGGTCACTTTGGTTCCGGCCTCGCCCCGAATGAGGCGTACGGCCTCGTCAGCTAACATTCCCACGACATTGACGGGTTCATCACCAGGTTTCGAGCGTACTTTGAGGATTTTATCCCCATCGCTTAATTCTTTGGACTTCCATGCGGGAGCCCCAATGGTCAATTGCCCTAAATAGAGATACCCCTTCTTTTCTTGAATTAGCGCTCCGATCCCAATGACTTTTCCTTTAAACATTAGATCAAAGTCGTCTTTATCCTTGGGAGAATAATAATTGGTGTGGGGGTCAAAGACTTCTGTATACGCATTCATGTAAACGGTAAACCAGTCCATTTTTTTTCTCTTCTTAAAGCGCTTAAACGATTCAGTCACTAAATCTTTGACCTCGTCCGTGGCCTTGATTTGTTTCTGCTCTGGGGTTAAAATTTCCACTTTAATCGTGTCAACTAAATTGTGCTTAATAACCGAGTCCTTCTTCTTTCTTTGAGCCTCTTCTTTGGAATTTAAGGATTCAATTTCTTGAAGAATATTGTACTTAATGTATTTCTTCCATTCGTTATATTGCTCCTGTTCTGTGGCAGGAAATTCCTTCTTTTCAGGCTCTAACACTAAAACTTCGTCCTCCTTAAGATTGATTGGCTTTTTGAAAATCTCTTGGGTCGCTTTATCGATCTTCTCAATGCGCTCGAACAAGCGGTTATAGGTCAAATTGTAAAACGTAAGGTCCCCTTGATTTAAATAATCATCAAGTTTCGTTTTGTGCTTTTCAAATTCTTCTGTGTCGGACTTTAAAAAATAGCGTTTTGCCGGATCCACCATCTCCAAATACATCTTATACACATTCTGTGAATAGGCGTCGTTTATCGGTGTAGGCGTGTAATGCAGGTAGCTAAGTGTGTTTTTAACACTGACCATAATGGTCTGCATTTTTTCATCATCATTCTGCGGTGAATTAAAACAAAACACCAAAGTAGTGAGAGGGATGAAAAGTAATACTTTGTTGAATTTAAAATTTTTGAACATACTGAACTCGCGTTTATATAATTGGTTGAAGGCCTCTTGCTTTTGTTACAGAGGCCATTCAAGGAATCAAATTTAATACCTTATTTACAAAATGGCATCTAATTTTTAATTAATTTTGTCAAAATGAATACGACAACTCAAAAACCGCTCATTTTAGTGACCAACGATGACGGAATAACGGCACCAGGAATTCGTAAGCTGGTTGAATTTATGAACGAAATTGGAGACGTAGTGGTGGTGGCACCCAATTCCCCGCAAAGCGGAAAAGGACATGCCATTACAATCAACTCCACCTTAACCTATGAAGAAATCATCCTTGAAGGCCCACAAAGAGATTATTCCTTAAGTGGCACACCCGTGGACTGCATCAAATTTGCCTTAAATCAGATTTTACCGCGCAGGCCAGACCTCGTGGTTTCAGGAATAAACCATGGCGCGAATTCGTCCATTAATGTCCTTTACTCAGGAACCATGTCCGCCGCTGTAGAGGCCGGCGTGGAAGGGCTTCAAGCCATCGGATTTTCTCTTCTTGATTTCACGTGGGAAGCCGATTTTGATCAGGCCAAAGAATCCATCCAAAAGATTGTCAGAAAAACCCTTGCCAACCCATTACCAAAAGGCGTTGTGTTAAATGTCAATATACCAAAGTTAGACAAGTCAGAACTAAAAGGCATTCGGGTATGCCGCCAAGCCAATGCGAAATGGGAAGAGAGTTTTGATGAACGCATCAGTCCCCATGGTAATAAATACTATTGGCTAACTGGTTATTTTAATAACATGGATGAGGGTAACGACGCGGACGAAATGGCCCTAGCACAAGGCTATATTTCGGTCGTTCCCGTTAAGTTTGACCTAACGGCCCACGAGTACATCAAGGACTTAAGTCAAGTTCTAAATAGCTAGAAACCACTGTTTTTTTGGCCTAAAGGGATACTATAGAATAGCCAAGGCCCACCTTCATTTGGTGGGCCTTGGCTATTTTGGTCTATCCAGGCAAATCGGGCATTTCCCTAGTAAGAAAACAGAGTCTTAAACTTCAAGCGTACTAAGCGCCTTACGTAGGGCTTTGGCAGCCTGCTTTAGTTGAGAGCTCCAATCTTCTGCAGCAGAATCGTCAGCGCCATCAGAAATAAATTTAAGGCATAAAAATGGGAAATTTTCACGCTTAGAAATAAAGGCGTAAACATAGGCTTCCATATCTATGAGCGAGAAATCACTAGAAGTTTGCGCCGTCTCAAAGTTATCCCCTGACCCGCAAACACCATGAACAAATCCACTGGGATTCAGCCCATAAGCCATTTCTGGCTCTTCTTCAATAAACGGTGTTTTATATTTGGGAAGGCCTAGTCCTGTGACGTCCATATCGCGCTGAACAAAACGCGTGCTTAACACAATTTCGCCTCGGTTAAATACCGAACTCCCCGCTGTACCAAGATTGATTACTATATCGTGCTCGGGGTTCTGCGCTAAATACCGAGTCAGATGGTAGGCGGCATTCACTTTGCCAATCCCCGTAAAGAGTTTATCGTAGTTGTCAAATTCATTCCCCGCCTCTGCTTGCATGGCAAAAACAAGGAGCGGACGGCTATAAACCTTCCCTTCAATAGTCAGATTCATTTCTTTAGGTCAACATACCTCCATCGACATTGAGCACTTGGCCAGTCACATAAGCCGAGAGTTCGCTTCCAAAGAACACACAGGCATTAGCCACATCTTTGGGCTGCCCACCGCGCTTCAAAGGGATAGCTTCTCTCCACCCTTGAACTGTTTTTTCATCCAATGCAGCGGTCATTTCTGTTTCAATAAATCCGGGTGCTATGGCGTTACATCGTATATTTCGAGAACCAAGTTCTAAGGCAATTGATTTGGTAAACCCAATAACACCAGCCTTGGAAGCTGCGTAGTTTGCTTGCCCTGCATTTCCTTTCACACCAACCACAGAGGTCATGTTAATAATGGAACCTGATTTCGCCTTCATCATGGGTTTAATAACCGCTTTGGTTAAATTGAAAACAGAATCCAAATTGACGCGAATAATGGTGTCCCAATCTTCTTTTGACATTCTTAGCATTAGATTGTCTTTGGTGATTCCCGCATTATTGACTAATATATCAATTTTTCCAAATTCTTTCATGACTTGTTCAACTAGCAATTGGGCCGCGTCAAAATCAGAGGCATCCGACTGGTAGGCTTTCACTTTGGAGTCTCCTCCTAGTGACGTCTCAAGCTCTTTGGCTTTCTCAACAGATCCGGCATAAGTAAAGGCTACATGCGCGCCTTGGGCGACAAACCCTTCCACAATTCCTTTTCCTATTCCTCTTGTGCCGCCTGTTACGAGCGCCACTTTTCCTTCTAATAATTTCATATTTTTTTATTAAAGTTAATACGATCTACTTGCCTTTACTGACTAATTTATGGTATTGTTTACAACCAGAACAATTTCTCCTTTCAAGGTCTTACTTTTTGAAAATTCGATTAATTCTTCGATTGTTCCCCGTTTTGTTTCTTCAAACTTTTTAGAAATCTCACGGCTTAAACTTAGGCGTGTTTCTGGACCAAAAAACTCAAGAATTTGCTCAAGTGCCGTATTGATTTTATGAGGGCTTTCATAGATCACAACCGTTTTGCCTAGGGCTGCTAATTCTTTTAATTTGGTCTGTCTGCCTTTTTTTGGGGGCAAAAAACCCGCAAAAAAGAACTCATTATTTGGAAGTCCTGACACAACTAGTGCTGGTACAAACGCCGTTGCTCCTGGCAGACAAATTATCTCAAGGTCCTTATCAGCGCAGGCTCTAGCAAGCAGATACCCAGGATCGGAAATCCCTGGTGTCCCCGCATCGGTAATTATAGCAACGCTTGATCCATTTTTCAAATCATCGACAATTCTCTGGGTTGCTTGGTGCTCATTATGCAGATGGTAGGCGCGTGTGGGTTTACTTATTTCATAATGCTTTAAAAGCACCCCTGAGGTCCGTGTGTCTTCACATAAGATATAGTCTACTTCCTTTAGGACACGCACTGCGCGGTAGGTCATATCTTCTAGATTGCCAATTGGGGTTGGCACAAAATATAGAATTCCACTCATAATTTCTCAAAAAAATCTTTAGCAAACACTTCCAAACTTGGGTCTCGAGCACCCATCAGTAGAACGACACTGTCTTTTGTTAAGCGTTCTCGAATTGAAGGCAGTAAGTCCTGACGATCTTCGACGTAATAGGCCTTTTTTCCTTCCTCTTTGATGCCCTGAACTAAATCATTTGCGGAAATATCTTTAGTAACACTGCCACCGACATAGTAAATTTCACTCATCCAAATCTCGTCTGTATCGCGTAGGGCACTGGAGAGTTCTTTTATAAATTCATCCTTTAGAAATCTCGTGGGCCCGTACCCGTGGGGCTGAAACCAGGCGATTACATTTGGTCGGACGGCTTGCACGGCTCGAATTGAGGCGGCACATTTTGCGGGATTGTGCGCGTAGTCATCAATGACCCACACCCCATTTTTCTGACCAATTATTTGATGTCTTCGG
Organism: Flavobacteriales bacterium UBA1694; assembly: GCA_002319955.1. Lineage (GTDB taxonomy): Bacteria > Bacteroidota > Bacteroidia > Flavobacteriales > Weeksellaceae > Planobacterium_A. The sequence continues at coordinate 42,675 of DCJS01000028.1, read as the reverse complement.
TAGATCCCTTCATATGATTTCAAGCTCTTTGCAGCGGTTTTAAGATCGACTCCAATTTTATGAGCAACCGCAATGGCCGCTGCAGCGTTCTCGGCACTATGCTGTCCAAGGGACTGCATCTCAAAATCCTGTCCAAGCACCTGAAAACGAATTTCAAATTCATTTTGACTAAACTTAGTAACATTGTAGTGCGCTTTTGGCTCCTGAAACCCAAAATCTTCCTCCAAACCATTACTTAAAGGCCTGGTCAGTTCATGGCTTAAGTTGACAATGAAACTTCCTGTTGTATTGGCTTTAAACTTCTCAAAAAGTCCGACCAACTCTTCAATTTCTTGATGGTCTTTGTCAATATTTAGTAAAAGGCCAATTTCTGGAGTATAGTTCACTACAGAGCCGTCGCTTTCGTCTGCTTCAATAACGAGCCACTCGCCTTCTCCCACATGCGCATTTCCGATTTTCCCTTCCTTTATAAGGGAACTTAGTCCGGCACCAGTCATGATGCTAGGCTGCATTCCGGCGTCCTGAAGGATCTGAAATAACATAGCTGCCGTTGTGCTTTTACCAGAGGTTCCAGCCACCGCTACGGTTTTTTTACTTCTAGCAATAAGGGCGAGAAGTTCACTGCGCTTAATAATTGGGATGTTTAATTCCTTAGCCTTTCGTACTTCTTCCACCGTGTCTTCAATAGCACTGGAAACAACAATTAAATCCGTTGCGCTTGAAATTCCAGAGCCGTCTTGTGCGTAGCACCTCACGCCCTGAGTTTCGAGCTGCACTCTCGTTGAATTGTCTTGCTCTGAATTGAAATAGCGGTCACTTCCAGACACGCTCTTACCCACGCCACTAAGGTACTGCGCGATGGCACTCATGCCGACTCCGGCAACGCCAATGAAAAATACAGTATTGAATTCTGAAATATCTTTAATCATAAGCTACGATGCTAGGACTTAACTTAAGGTGATGGCTTACTGGAACTTAGTTTCCACAAGCATCCACAATCTCTGGGCGTACTCGTCTGCTGTTTTCCAATTGCGTTTATGGTACACTTGGCTAAGGTAGTCCTTGGCCTGCTCGAGGTCTTTAAAGTCGTTCAGTTCGTTCACCGTGTGGTTAAGTTCCGATTGACTGCCGTCAAAAAGTATTTTAGTGAAGGCAATTCGGTCGTTTAAATCAAGCTTAAATTGCGTGCGTTGTTTTGGGTCTTGCACCTGCTCAGGTCTTCGAGTCACTTCACTGGTTAGCACTTGTTTCTCTACCTCATTAGGCAGATCAAGATGATCCTGCTCAAACAAAGAACTAACAGCCCCACTTAACCCCTTAATGTGAGCCAATTTAAATTTCTTTTCAATCTTATGCTCATGAGGTTCTGTATGAAAAAGCTCCTTGGAACCTTCAGATTGCGACTCGAACTCTTGAGTCGGCTCTGTGCCTCTAGGGGTTTGGCTTAATTCAAGGTCCAGATCTAATTCATTGACTAGCTCGGGTTGGCTCGCCTCAGTGAAGTCAGATACTTCTTCTTTAGCATCGTCTTCAAAAATACGATCCTCTTGTTGAAAAACACTCAATGCCTCTTGGCTAACTAGTTCTTCATTGACTTGTTCTTCGAGCAAACTCACATCCTCTATAAGGTCCTGATCCTCTAACTTTTCACTTAGATTGGCCTTTTCTACAAGCACGTTTTCATGCGCCACAGGGTCCTGCTCTTCGGTCTCTGTAAGGATTGGCCCTGCCATGGCAAAACTGAACTGACTAGCTTCAGAACCAGAGCTATCTGACGCTGGGGTTAGCCCCACCGAATCGAGGCTCAATTCGTCCTCAGCTTCAAACTGCTGCAAAGGAATTGGTTGCGTAAACGCGCCCTCGTTTTGCTGCAAATGCTTTAGAAAAGCAATATTTTCAATTAAGGCATCCAGACTTGATTTTTGATTGATTAAGTCGCTTTCATTCTCAATATTCTGCAACTCTGAAAGAATTCCTTTGCAATGCTCAAAATACTGTAATCTTAAATCTTCGATACGTGTCATGGCCAACCTTATTAAATTTTCGTTATTTTTGAAGCGTCAAAACTACGGCTAATTTAACAAATGTTTTTAGAAAATACAATTAATCACGCCAAGCAAAGCGGATGGATGGAAGTCATTTGCGGATCGATGTTCTCAGGAAAAACTGAAGAACTTATCCGACGACTTCGTCGTGCTGAAATGGCAGGTCAAGCCGTCGAAATTTTCAAACCGAAATTAGATGTGCGTTACGATGAATCGCAGGTTGTCTCGCACAACGATACGAAGATTCGAAGTACACCAGTAGAAAGCTCCAGTGAAATTCTATTATTAGGCTCTAATTGCGACGTGGTGGGAATCGATGAGGCACAATTTTTTGACCAAGGAATTGTCGAGGTTGCCAATACCCTAGCAAACAATGGAATCCGCGTGGTAATTGCGGGCCTTGATATGGATTTCTTAGGGCGCCCTTTTGGCCCTATGCCCCATTTAATGGCCACCGCAGAGTACGTAACGAAGGTCCATGCGATATGCAAACGAACGGGAAATCTAGCGAATTACTCCCTGCGAATTACCGAAAGTACCGATTTAGTTGAACTCGGAGAAGTCCAAAGTTATGAGGCCGTAAGCCGAAACATCTTTGTCGAAGAGCTCGAAAATCGAAATAGATAGGTCTTAATTAAACACCAATGAATTACACTGCTAGACAGATCGCAGACATTACCAATTCTGAGTTGATTGGTGAGGAAAATCGGCGTATCCAAAAAATTGCATTCGACAGTCGAATCATTTACTCAAGTAGCAATACGGCATTTATTGCGCTCACAACCCAAAAAAGCAGCGGCAACAAGTACATTGGTGAGGCAAGGGAAAAAGGAATTGAGGTGGTAATTTCAGACCTTTATTTGCCTGAATACAGTGATTTGACTTGGATTATTGTAAAAAACACCCAAACATTCCTAAAGCAATTAGCGGCCTATCACCTAAAACAGATTCAAAACTTAAAAACTATTGGTATCACCGGAAGTAACGGAAAGACCGTAGTTAAAGAGTGGCTTTACCAAAGCCTTTGGGACCGTCAAAAAACCGTTAAAAGTCCGAAAAGTTTCAATTCACAAATTGGGCTTCCACTCTCTATTTTACAACTCGGTTCCGAAGACGAATTAGGTCTGTTTGAGGTCGGGATCTCCATGCCCGGTGAAATGGAACAATTGGAGGCGATATTCTCCCCTCAGATTGGAATTCTAACCCATATTGGCTCTGCCCACCTGTACCATTTTAAAGACGAGAGTCAGTTAATTGAAGAGAAACTTAAGCTATTTAAAAACAGCCAGACCATCATATTTTCGGGGGATCACCCTGGGGTCTATGAAAAAATCACGACAGACTTTGCAGACCGCACCCTACTCTCCTATGGATTTAAACCCCATAACGACGTCCATATCCTTGGGGATTGGCAAAACGGGCAATTAGACGTCCAGATTCAGCTCAGAGGTCAGAAAATCACATTACCTGTGCACCAGCGAGACCATGCGACTCTTAGTAATGCCCTATGCGTCTTAACCACCCTTTGTTATTTAGGGCTTGACTCTAACGAGGCTATCGAGAAAATCAACGCTCTTAAAGGCGTGGAGATGCGCCTTGAAAGTGTCAACGGGCAGCGGGGCAACCTCATTATAAATGATTCTTTTAATTTGGATCTCGATTCGCTGATTACCGCCTTTCAATTTATAAAAGAATACCAAAAGCCGCAGAAGAATCTAGTTCTAACTTCCTTTGTTGAGGGACGTGGCTCGAAGGTTCTCTATGAAAAAGTGGCCAAGCTAACAAATGACCAGGGTTTTGATAAAGTCTTTCTTGTTGGGGAGGAAATCTGCCATTATGCCGCCTTATTTCAATCAAAAACCTACTCGTTTGAGCACACCGAACAGCTTATGACAAGCCCAATGCTTCAACGCTTAGAAGATTCTTTGATTTTACTTAAGGGGGCAAGGCGCTTTGAAATCGAGCGACTAAAAACGCAATTGGAACTCCAGAATCACGATACAGTGCTTGAAATTGATCTTAATTCAATTCTGCACAATATCAATGTCCATAAATCGGTTCTAAAGCCACAGACTAAAATGATGGCCATGGTTAAAGCCTATGCCTATGGGCTAGGCGGCTATGAAATTGCCGAATTTCTGCAACACCATCACATTGATTACCTAGGGGTCGCTTATGCCGATGAAGGGGTTGAGCTTCGGAAAAATGGAATTACGACGCCAATTTTGGTAATGAACCCCGAGCAGCACAGTTACGCCACAATCATTGAATACAATTTAGAACCTGAAATTTATAGTTTCCGAGTACTGGAGCTTTTTTGCCATCAATTGGAACAAAAAGGCCATTTAGGACCCTACCCGATCCACATTAAATTGGAAACAGGAATGAATCGCTTAGGGTTCCACGAGGCCGAACTGATGGAGCTCGGTTTAAAGCTTAATACTTTAAATGTCAAAGTTAAATCGATTTTTTCGCACTTGTCAACCTCGGATATTGCGCAAGAGAAAGACTACGTCCTGTCCCAAATCGAAACCTTTAAGAGCCTTACAAGTACTCTAATTAAAACTCTGGGGTACGCGCCGCTTCTGCACATTCTAAATTCTTCAGGCATAGCGAACTATCCTGAATACCAATTTGACATGGTTCGAATAGGCATTGGAATGGTGGGTATAAGCTCCAGTGAAAAGCTGCGAGAGTCCCTTCAAAGCGCGGTGCGATTTAAAACGGTTATATCCCAAATATCTGACATTAAAAAAGGGGATTCTGTGGGGTATAGTAGGATGTTCGTTGCCAAGGAAGCGACGCGAATCGCTACGATTCCCGTCGGCTATGCAGATGGCATTCCACGGCGTATCGGAAATGGTAAAGCCTCTGTGAGTATTAATGGAACCCTTGTTCCAATTGTGGGAAATATTTGCATGGACATGCTCATGGTGGATATTGGCCAATTAAGCGCGCAGGAAGGTGATTCAGTCACCCTCTTTAATTCAAGTCCTTCGCTAGAGGACTTTGCAACCTATTGTGAGACGATTCCTTACGAAGTACTCACCTCAATTTCACGACGTGTTAAGCGTATATATATTAAAACATGATGAGAATCTTCTTAGCTCTTTTAATGGCCCTAACCTTTAGTCTCACTGCAAACGCACAAGTGAAGGGGGATTTGGTAATTCCCAAAAACGCAAAAATTGGCCTTTCGCTTTCAGGCGGTGGCGCCAAAGGTTTTGCGCATATTGGGGTTTTAAAGGTCATTGACTCACTCGGAGTCAAAATTGATTACATCTCAGGGACAAGCATGGGTGCTATTGTAGGCGGTCTTTACGCCTCAGGCTACCGGGCGAACGATATAGAACAAATCGTTTTAAAAACCGATTTCTATACCCTTTTAGCAAATGAAAAAACCAGGCAAGAAACCTCATTTTTTAACAAATCTGTTGATAAGTACCTCCTAACGATTCCAATAAAGGATGGAAAGATAAATGTCCTGCCAACCGCCATCTCCTCAGGGCAGCAGAATATTTACATGCTTAGAGAGCTTTTTAAAAACGTCTCAAATGTCACTGATTTTTCCAAACTTCCGATTCCCTTTATGTGCGTGGCAACGAATTTAGAAACCGGACAAATGGAACTCTTTGAAAATGGCGATTTGGTGAGCGCCATCATGGCAAGTTCCGCATTCCCTTCTTTAATGGATCCTGTAAAAATTGGCGACTCGCTGTACATCGATGGTGCTATGACTGTAAATTATCCATCTAAACCATTAAAGGACAAAGGAATAGATATTGTCATTGGCGTTGATCTAAGTCAAGGTCTAGCCACGAGAAGCCAACTCAATACGTTGATTGATATTCTTAACCAGGTAACGGATTACACGATTCAAAAAGAAACGAAGAATCAATACACCTACACAGACATTAATATTCATCCCAACTTGGAAGGAATGACAGCCACAAGCTACGGCGACAAGCAAACCATTCTAGATAAAGGATACGAAGAAGCTCTTAAATACACCTCAATATTAGATTCCCTTCCTAAATCGACGAGCACCAGACTACGCGCCCCCACCAATTCGGTTTTTAACGACTTGTATAAGATTGAGGGTATAAGACTTGAAAACAGCCGAATTTTCAGTCGCGATTATGTTCAAGGTAAAATGAATTTGACTCTGCCTTCCCTACAGAGCTACTCCTCTATTAACAAAATGATTGATAAGTTATACGCCACCAATAACTACAAACTTATCAATTACGACCTCGTTCAGGATCAAAACAAGACTTTGCTTCAACTTACTGTAGATGAAGATGAAACTCGCTTTTTCTTAAAATTCGGACTCCATTACGATGAAATTTTCAAGACAGGTCTACTTTTAAATTTCACGGCTAAAAGGCTTCTATTTAGAAACTCAACGATATCCGCTGACGTGGTCATAGGCGACTCTCCCCGTTACTACTTCAATTATTTTATCGACAACGGCTACATTCCCGGCTTTGGCGTTTACGCCTCTGGAATGTCCTACGATTTAAAGGATAAAAACTCACTAACCTACCAAGAAGAAACCTGGTTTCGAAATGAGCTCTTTATCCAGTCGGTATGGCAAGACCGGTATGCCATCGGTGGAGGAATCAGCCACGATCATTTTGAATCCCAAATTCCTGGTATAGCCGGCTCAACCAAAGACCAATTCCTAAACCCCTACGCCTTTTTAAAGAGCGATACACAGGATGAGAAAAATTTTGCGACGCGTGGTATATACCTTTATGTGGAAGGAAAACTCATTGATCTACTAGACCGCGAGACCGATAACTCTGTCGTCCAAGCAAAAGCAAATGCGATTGTTAATATCCCAGTAAGTTCCTACTATACAAACCGACTTCAATTAGTGGCTGGTCTTTCTTTAGGAGAAGAGCCAAGTCCTTACTACCACTATAAATTAGGGGGTATATTTGGACAAAACATGGCAAACCTCATTCCCTTTAATGGCTATGAACTCGGCCAAGAGAGCGGCAACAACGTCTTTATGGTCTCAAATGATTTTCAATTTAAAGTAAGCAAAAACTTCTATTTGATTCCGAATGTATCCATAGCCACCATGTTCGATTCTATCGAGAACTTGCAACTGTTTACAATTATGCATTCTTCTGTGGGCCTTACCGCAGGCTACAAGTCACCGTTTGGACAAATTAAATTAAACTATAGTAAATCCCTAACCATTAATAATGAAGGGTTATTCAACGTAATCCTAGGACATTGGTTTTAATATGATAAATTATTTTTTTGAAGAAACACCTTCCTTCACAGTAGAAACCGCCACTACACAGTGGCTAGAGGCCTTGATAGCCGAAGAAGGCAAAAAAGTAGGTGAAATAGCCTATATATTTTGTGATGATGAGTATTTACTCTCTGTTAACAAGACTTACCTACAACACGATTTTTATACCGATATCATCACCTTTGACTATGTGAAGGGGCACACTATAAACGCAGATATTTTTGTATCTTTGCCCCGCGTTTTAGAAAATTCCGAGTCATTATCAACAAGTTACGATCAGGAATTTCATCGGGTCCTTGCCCACGGTCTTTTGCATTTGTGTGGCTACAAGGATAAAACCGAGCAGGAAGAATCTTTAATGCGACAAAAAGAAAATTTCTATTTAGAGAAACGTTGAACTCCGTATGGCCGAGCAAAAGTGAGACTTTAGCACACAAGGCAATGTAGTATTGAGGCTAATAATCGACATTCTTCAAATTGAAATTAGAAAATGTTTCACGTGAAACATTTGGAATTTAATCCAGTAGATTGGACATTATGATAAGTGAAATTTACGACGTGATCGTCGTTGGAGGCGGCCACGCCGGCTGCGAAGCCGCTGCAGCCGCTGCAAATATGGGTTCTAAAACCCTTTTAGTGACCATGAACATGCAAACCATTGGTCAGATGAGTTGCAATCCGGCTATGGGCGGAATCGCAAAGGGACAAATAGTTCGAGAAATCGACGCAATGGGTGGCTATTCCGGTCAGATTGCAGATAAGTCAGCAATCCAATTTAAGATGCTGAATCTTTCTAAGGGCCCAGCAATGTGGTCTCCAAGAACGCAGAACGACCGTATGCTATTTGCCCAAGAATGGCGTCTGGCTTTAGAAAATACACCAAACCTTGACTTTTTTCAAGATATGGTAAAAAGCCTTCTTATTGAGAACAATACCGCTGTCGGTGTTGTCACCGCACTTGGGATTAAAATCAAATCGAAGTCCGTTATACTAACCAATGGCACCTTTTTAAATGGGCTGATCCATGTGGGTGACAAGCAGCTTGGTGGCGGTAGAATGGGAGAACCCAAAGCCTTTGGTATTACGGAGCAACTCGTATCTCTTGGGTTCAGTTCCGGTCGAATGAAAACCGGAACCCCACCGCGTGTCGATGGAAGAAGTCTTGACTACAGTAAAATGGAGGAGCAAAAAGGCGATGAAAATCCTGGAAAATTCTCTTATTTACCTAGCCCTGCTCTAGAAACCCAAAGAAGCTGCCACATCACATACACGAATGAAAGAGTCCATGAAATTTTACGTGAAGGCTTTGACAGAAGCCCCATGTTTAATGGAACCATCCAAAGTATAGGCCCGAGATATTGCCCTAGTATCGAGGACAAAATTAACCGCTTCGCAGAGCGTACTAGGCACCAACTATTCGTCGAGCCAGAAGGCTGGAAGACCATTGAAGTCTATGTAAATGGCTTTAGCTCGTCACTTCCTGAGGATATCCAAGTCAAGGCAATGAAAGAAATACCTGGGTTTGAAAACGTCAAAGTATTTCGACCTGGTTATGCCATCGAATACGACTACTTTCCCCCTACGCAACTTCTGCATACATTAGAAACAAAACTCGTTCAAAATCTTTATTTTGCAGGGCAGATAAATGGAACGACAGGTTACGAAGAAGCCGCAGGACAAGGATTAATGGCGGGGATTAACGCCCACAATAAAGTTCATGGAAAAGCAGAAGTCGTTTTAAATAGGAATGAAGCGTATATCGGTGTATTAATTGATGATCTTATTACCAAAGGAACCGATGAGCCCTATAGAATGTTCACCTCAAGAGCAGAATACCGCCTGCTACTGCGCCAAGATAATGCAGACATACGCCTAACTGAAAAGTCCTACAATTTTGGGCTTGCCAATGCAGAGCGTCTAGAGCGTGTGCAGGAGAAGATTAAACAATCTAATGAACTGGAAACGTTTTTAAAAGAAACCTCTCTTAAACCAGGTATCATTAATCCTGTTTTAGCAAGTATAGAATCCTCCCCTGTTGATCAAGCCTATAAGGCAGCTCAAATCCTAACCAGACCTAATATGTATCTAAGCAAATTAGATGAGATAGACTTTATTAGAGACTTCTCCAAAAATTACACACAGGAAGTTCGTGAGCAGGCTGAAATCAATATTAAGTACAAAGGGTATATCGATAAGGAAAGAGAAAATGTGTCTAAACTTCTACGCATGGAAACTATCAAAATCAGTGAAGACTTCGATTTTTCAAAAATAGTATCCCTTTCGTCGGAAGCAAAAATTAAACTTGAAGCTGTGCGGCCTAGAACCATTGCACAGGCCTCCCGAATAAGTGGCGTCTCCCCTGCTGATATTAATGTTCTTCTTATTTATCTCGGACGCTAAATTTAATGTTTCACGTGAAACACCTCTTCAACCGTTTATAAAGAAATTAAAATGCACATTAAAGACCATTTTCTTACGAAAGAAGAATTTGAAATAAAAGAAACCGAGATCCCAGGAATAAAAAAAACCTGGCCCGTACCTTCCCAATTAAACCGCTATTATCAAAGTCCTAAATACATTTCCCACTCCCAAGATTCTGGTGGACTCAAAGAGCGAATATATAAGTTTGCGCAATCGTTCAATTTAAATTATAAACGGAATATAATTGCAACGCATTCTTTTAAAAATGCAAGCGTTCTTGATTATGGATGCGGCGCCGGCGAGTTTTTAAAAACAATCGAAGACGAGTTCATCACCTATGGCTATGAACCTTCAAGCATCGCACGTAGTGCCACTGAAAAAAAATTAAAAAAAACCACCTTACTGGAAAGTATTCAAGACCTTCCTGATAATTCTTTAGATGTTATAACCTTATGGCATGTCTTGGAACATATTGAAAATCAAGAAGATATACTTCAACAATTCCATAATAAACTGAAAGACAACGGTTTACTTATTATTGCGCTACCAAATCATACTTCCTATGATGCTCAGTTTTATAAAAGCTTTTGGGCCGCTTACGATGTGCCAAGACACCTCTATCATTTTTCAAAACTAGGGGCCGAGGTTAAATTTAATTCTCCTCAGTGGAAAATTAAAACGATCAAGCCTCTCCTACTCGATGCCATCTATATTTCAATCCTGAGTGAAAAATACAAAAAAAATCCATTTGCAGCCCTTACGGGTGGTGTTATTGGAACAATTTCGAACATAAAGGCACTGAAATCGAATGAATTTTCGAGTTTGGTATATGTTATCGAAAAAAAATAGTTCGTTGAAATTTGACCCATTTCTGAGATCAAAAAAAACAGGTTGATTTAACTCGAAAAATAAAAAAGGCCATAAAACGTAAATTCGTTTTATGGCCTTAATATGTAATCGAAATTCTTAATGGGTAATCGCAGCAACACCTGGAAGCTCGAGTCCTTCCAAACTTTCTAACATCGCGCCTCCCCCAGTGGAAACATAAGAAACTTTATCTTCATAATTATTCTGCTTAACAAAAGCCACACTGTCGCCTCCCCCTACTAGGGAAAAAGCACCTAAGCGTGTAGCCTCCGCAATACTTTCTCCTAAAGCAATAGTTCCCCCTGCAAAGGACGGCATCTCAAAAACGCCTAAAGGACCATTCCATAGAATTGTTCTAGAGTTCACAATCACATCGTGAATACGAACTTGCGATTTAGGACCCGAATCTAGACCCATCCAACCTTCGGGTATTTCGTAAATATCAACCAATTTTGTATTGGCATCATTATTAAATTCATCTGCAATTACGACATCGATCGGAAGGAAAACTTCAACATTATGCGCCCTAGCTTTCTTTAAAATATCGAGAGCTAAATCCATCTTGTCTTCTTCCACGAGAGAGTCCCCAATCGCACCGCCAAGAGCCTTAATAAAGGTAAAAGCCATACCACCGCCAATAACTAAATTGTCTACAGCTGAAAGCATATTCTCAATGATTGTAATTTTTGAAGAAACCTTAGATCCGCCAATAACGGCAGTTACGGGCTTCTCTCCTTTTCCTAAGACTTTTTCAATCGCATTAAGCTCTTTGGTCATTAATAAACCGAAAAATTTAGTTTTAGGGAAAAACTTTGCAATTACTGCAGTTGAGGCATGGTTTCTATGCGCTGTACCAAAGGCATCATTTACATAGGCATCTCCATACTTAGAGAGTTGCTGTGCGAAGGTTTCATCGCCCTGCTCCTCCTG
>DCJS01000028.1:20127-31080 GCA_002319955.1 Flavobacteriales bacterium UBA1694 | reverse complement strand
AATTCATCAGCCTGCTCACCAAGACAATCAGGACAAAAAATAACTTCATGATTCAAAACTTTTTCAATGGCCTCAACAATATTTATAAGTGAAAATTCCGGCTGAACTTTCCCTTTTGGTCGACCTAAATGAGTCATTAAAACCACAGAGCCCCCATCACTTAAAATTTTATCAATTGTTGGTTTTGCGGCTTCAATTCGACTTAAATCGGTTACTTTAAGATCCGCACTTTGTGGCACGTTGAAATCCACACGAACTAGCGCTCGTTTATCTTTAAAATCAAAATCTTTGATGCTTTTCATAGTCTCTATTTTTATTGCTTAATGGAAAAACAAATCTAAACATTTAACCTCCTTTAAAAAAGATAATGCATGAAAATTTCATCACAGTGCTTTGTTCACATTAATTAACAGTATCCATCATTTTTTTTTATTTATAGAAAAGAATACTGTTGTATGTTGTTATATGATGTTAGTTATGGGGATAAGTTTTTAGCATTTAGTTCACCCCAATTATTCCTAATTTAGCTAGTAAGTAATTCACATCCTAACGCGTTTAAAATAAGTATTCTAGAGGTTTTACTAACAATTCTATACGAATAGGGCATAGTCAAATTTGGGGACTACAACTCTATGGAGAACCCTTGCAAAACTGAGGGTGAAGTTTCGAAAAGATTGCACAGTTTAATTTTTTCAGACTTTCTATACTCAAAATAATAAATTTGTACAAGTAGAAGTTATCCCCAGTTATGCACACGTTGTTTAGATTTCATTAACATATTTCTTAACAAATGTTAAATTGAGTTGTTTCAAGGGGTTACGAAATTTTACTTGTTTGTAAACCATTTTATATCAATAGGTTATAAATATATTTGGATTTTGAAATATTTTTTAACTTGGGGATAAATAAGGTACTAGATATAATATTGTAAATTTGGAACATTAAAAAATCAAAATGATTAAAAAAATAGCCATTGCATGCGACCACGCCGGGTTTGAATACAAAGAATATCTTAAAACGATGCTTCAAGATCGCTATTCCATTACTGATTATGGAACAACTGGTGAGGCGAGCGTGGACTATCCAGATTTTGTCCATCCAGCTGCAAGTTCAGTGGAAGATGGAACGAACGAACTTGGTATTCTAATTTGCGGGAGCGGTCAAGGAGTGCAACTTACAGCCAATAAGCATAAAGGGGTACGCTGTGCACTTTGTTGGATGCCCGAACTGGGAAGTCTAGCCAAGCAGCATAATAATTGCAATATGGTTGCAATTCCTGCTCGTTTTATTGCCAAAGAACTCGCGTTAGAAATCGTTGAAACCTTTCTAACCACCGAATTTGAAGGCGGACGCCATCAATTGCGCGTTGATAAAATTTCTTGTTAGAACTAATCCAAAATTAATTCATGTCAAAAAAACCCAAATATATTAGTCAAAAAAATGACCATAAATTGAGAGAGATTGGTAAAACAATCCTTGAATTTATGAATAAAGACACCTCAAAAATCTATAACTATAAACAGATTTCTGATGGAACAGACAATAAAAACCCAAGGCAGCGAGAACAGGTAATTCAGTCTTTGCATAAACTTCTTGCAGACGATCGTATTAAGGAAGTTGAGAAAGGGAAGTACATCGTAAATATGAATATACAAGGGACTTTGACTGGAATCATTGATTTTAATCAAGCTGGAAATGCCTACGTTAGAGTTGAAGGATTAGAGGACGATGTGTTTATACATTCAAAAAATGTTAAGGATGCATTCCAAGGCGACAAAGTAATGATTGTCACCTATAATTATAAAGGAAAGAAAATGGAAGGGTCTGTTTTAGAGGTCCTACAAAGGCATAAAACAGAATTTGTTGGAACCTTTGACCATATAGCGCATAAAGATTTTGCTTTTGTAGTGTCCGATCGAAAAGTGATCAACACCGATATTTTTATCAAAAAGGAAAATTTTAATGGGGCACAAGCTGGCGATAAGGTTGTTGCAAGAATGATCGGCTGGAACCCAGGTGATAAAAACCCTCAAGGCGAGGTAATTCAAATTCTTGGCGCTCCTGGAGAACACGAAACCGAGATTCATTCCATATTAGCGGAGTACGGACTTCCTTACGAGTTTCCTGAAGAAGTTCAACATGAGGCCGATTCAATAGACCGTGAAATCCATGATGAAGAGGCGCAAAAGCGCTGGGACATGCGCTCGGTGCTTACCTTTACGATTGACCCAAAAGATGCAAAAGATTTTGATGATGCCCTTTCAATCCGAGTATTGGAAAATGGAAATTGGGAAATCGGTGTGCACATTGCTGATGTCTCACATTATGTTAGACCAGGCTCTCTAATCGACCAAGAAGCATACGATCGTGCCACGTCGGTCTACCTTGTTGACCGCGTTGTACCCATGCTACCAGAGATTTTAAGTAACGATGTGTGTTCCCTACGTCCCCACGAAGATAAATACACTTTTTCTGCAGTTTTTGAACTCGATGCGGAGGCAAAAATTCATAAGCAGTGGTTTGGACGAACCGTTACACACTCAGACCATCGTTTTTCATACGAAGAAGCGCAGGAACGAATTGAAACTGGGCAAGGGGAGTTATCAGAGGAAATTAATACCTTAAATACCCTGGCTAAAATTTTACGCCAGCAGCGAATTAAGGATGGTGCCATTACATTTGATCGTAGCGAAGTGCGCTTTAATCTTGATGAGAGTAACGAACCTATAGGGGTTTACTTTAAAGTGAGTAAGGAGAGTAACCATTTAATTGAAGAATTTATGCTTCTTGCCAATCGGAAAGTCTCTGAATTTGTCTCACTTACTAAAAAGAAAGAAAGCACGAACAATACCTTTATTTATAGAATCCACGACGATCCGGACCCTACAAAACTCGAAGCATTGAGGGATTTTGTGACCACCTTCGGCTACCAGATGAATATTTCAAATTCAAAGCAAACAACTCAAAGTTTGAACACGCTATTAAAAAGTATCAAAGGTAAGCCTGAGGAGAATATGATTGAAACCTTAGCCATGCGCTCAATGAGTAAGGCGGTCTATTCAACAGATCCAATTGGGCACTACGGGCTCGGATTTGAATACTATTCGCATTTTACTTCACCAATTAGAAGGTATCCAGATATTATAGCCCACCGACTCTTACAACATTATTTAGACGGTGGAAAATCCCCCGTTAGAGAAGAAGTTGAAGAAAAAGCAAAGCACTGTTCCGCTAGAGAGCGTTTGGCCGCAGACGCTGAGCGAGAGAGCATCAAGTACATGCAAGTGAAATTCATGGAAAAACACGTTGGACAAACGTTTGAAGGCGTTATTTCCGGCGTTGCTGAATTTGGTTTTTGGGTACAAATTCCAGAAAATGGTTCGGAAGGGTTAATTAAACTTCGCGATTTAACGGATGATAGTTACCAGTACGATCAAAAAACCCACGCGGTGTATGGGTCTCGCCATGGCCGTCAATTCCAACTTGGAGATCGCGTAAAAATTAGAGTCATGAAAGCGAATTTAATTCAAAAACAACTTGATTTTAAAATAGAAGATCTGGACGATTAAGGAGCTCATAGAATAACTTGCACCATGCTAGAACTAATACTCTCGTCTGTTGGACTTGGTTTAATGCTAAGTTTAGTTTTTATAGGACCCATTTTTTTTCTTTTAATTGAAACGAGTTTTTTAAGGGGACCTCGCCACGCGTTGGCTCTAGACCTGGGGGTTATTACAGCCGATATTCTTTGCATAGTGGCCGCGTATTTTGCGAGTACGGATATTGTTCATCTTATTGATAAACACCCAAGCTTTTACCGAATTACCGCCCTGCTTTTATTCTTCTATAGTCTTTTCATGATGGTGACCAAGACCAAAATGCATCTTAGAGGGGAAGACAAGTTAATTTCTCAAAATTATTGGAAGACCTTTATCAATGGGTTTATTTTCAACCTCTTAAATATTGGTGTCATCCTGTTTTGGCTCGTAACGGTTGTTTCTGTAAGGAACCAATACCCGGATAATAATAATTTTATTCTTTATCTTTCTCTAGTTATTCTTACCTATTTAGCGGTTGATTTGGTAAAAATATTTCTGGCCAAACAGTTCCATTATAAGTTAAATCAAAGGGTTGCTAATAGAATCCGACGTAGCGTGGGGGTTGTTCTACTGTTATTTAGTATCCTCGTTTTTTTGCAAAGCTTTAAAAAATTCAATAGACTGGATAGTCAAATCGAAGAAGCTCAAAAAAAAGCCGTAAAAATTCAAAAGCAGTCTCATTAAGCTTGTTGCAAACTTTTATTAGTGGGGACAAGTCTAAATTAAATTAATCTTATGAGTGTCAAACTACTTCCAAAGCCCCTTGCCGCGCAGAGCCGCATCGCTATAATATCTCCTGCGGGAATGGTGAAAGCCGCTGATTTAGTGAGCACGCTCGATTTGATTCGAGATCATGGCTTTGAGCCTGTTTTAGGGGCACATGCCCTTGGCGAGTTCGATAACGGCTACAAGTACTCTGGAACGATTCAAGAGCGCTTAGATGACCTTAATTGGGCCTTGAACGACGAGTCTATTCACGCAATTTGGACTACCCGTGGAGGGTATGGGTGTCAGCACCTATTAAGAGGCATCAAATTAAATGAATTTAGAAAGCACCCAAAGTGGTATATTGGGTATTCAGACAATACAGCTATCCAAAGCTACTTAGCCAATCACCAATGCTATTCAATCAATGGGCAAACCATTAAGACCTCAAGTTTTAAGGTTGATCCAAGTTCATATTCGCTGATTTTTGACATTTTACACGGAAAAAAACCCAATTATAGTGTCCAACCCCATGAGCTTAATAAAAAAGGAATCGTTCGTGGTGAATTAGTAGGGGGAAACCTGGCTCTCGTTTACGCATTATTGGGAAGCCCTTACAGTTTTGACTTTAAAAACAAGATCCTGTTTCTCGAAGAAATAGGAGAGGACTATTATGCCCTTGATCGAATGCTTACTAGTTTAGATCTTGCGGGCGTTTTTGCATCGATTAAAGGCCTTGTTATTGGGGGAATGATCAATATGGGAAAAGCGACTCAAAATGACCATTATGAAGCCTCTTACGACCCCTTTTCTTATCAGCTTATTGCACAGCGCCTAGAATCCTATGATTTCCCTACACTTTTTGGATTTCCTAACGGTCACATTTATGATAACCGTCCCCTAATAATTGGAGCTTCTGTTACGTTAAGTGTAGATTCGGACTGCAAACTGGACTTCAATTCGTAAAAACAATCAGCCCACTTCAAGTTGAAATGGGCTGATTATTCGATGGGGTAAAGCTCTATTTTATCTCAACACAACCAACTCTTCCACCCGCATTTCCAGTGGGTTGGGTTGTGAAATCGTCCGCTTTGGCGTGAATAATAATCGCCTTACCAAGAATATTCTTGTTTGGATCCTCGCAGCCAATGCACCATTTATCTGTTTTCATGACTAATTTAGCCGCTCCGTTGGCATCTGTAGTTAGATTTCCTAAATCGCCCGCATGGTGATCTCCATCCCCCCATTTACCGTGGTCATGTCCGGTTGGATTCCAGTGGCCACCGGCTGAACTTCCATCCGCCGCCGAGCAGTCTCCTTTTTCATGAATATGAGCCGCATGGGTACTATTGGGATTTAAATTTTTGACATTCATTTCGAGTTCTACTTCGCCCGCATTTTCGGTGAACTTCACCGTACCCTGCGTTGTGGTGTCGCTTTTAGACTGAATCGCATAGGTTTTGGTCGTACCGCAAGAAATTGCTGTAGCCGTTACTACTGAGAATAAGATTAAAGAAAGATTTTTCATTAGATCAATTTTAGATTAATTTAAATACGAGCATAAATTTACTGAAAATAATGAAAATGCGCACCCTAATCTGGGTATTATAAAAACTCAGATTAAAGTTCTATAAAAGGATTTACTGCCCAAGGGCTTTCGATACCTATTGCCTCGTGGGTGCTGGAAGAACATTACACTAGAATTTTGGAATCAAATCACCATGAATCAAATCCAAATTCAGAGCTTCAAAACGGCATTTGATAAAAAACACCCCGTTCAGTAAGCAAAATTAACCGTTCAGTTAAGAAGTTTTTCAATTCGGAAGGCGGCCGTGTACCTTTGAATTTCAAAATGGAGATAAAATGAACAAAGCCCTCGAAAATAGTGATTCCTATGGAATCATCGCTCAAAGACCCCCAGCCAAAGTAAAGGCTAGATGGTCTGGATTGCGGTGGAAATTCAAAACAGCGTTTCCTTATGGCGTTGTTCTTAGTATTTTGTGGCTTTTACTTTTTGTCTTGTGTTCAACCCTAGAGTCAGATATACACCTAGTTATGTGTTTTTTATTAACTCTTAGTGGGCAAGGCCTAATTCTATATGGACTCTATAGTTTTGGACTGAAGTCCTGGCTCCATGCCTAGAAAAAAAAGTGATAAATCTAAATTCAATAAAAACGTACCTTTACTTAAATGCCTTCTAAAATGACCAAAGGACTAAAGAAAACATTCGTAATAACGCTCGTGCTCTCAAGTTTAATATTTGGGTTCTTAACCCCGGATAAGACCGCATCCAACCTAAGTCTTACCCTACTTATTTGTTTATTGTACACGGCTGTACTTGGGTTCAGTAATGGGTTGTTAAATCAATTCTTGAATCGGAAGTATTCCTGGGCAGTCAGCACAACCAAAAGAATGTTTTTGGGGATTCTTGCGACAGTCATTCTAAACACGGTTTTAGTGTTTGTTTGTAACTATATCAATTTTATTTTGATTCAAGGGGAGGACCCTGCCCATTTCTTTAATGGAGAAATGAATTTGAGACATTGGCTTATTCTTAATATAGCTCTGTTAGTGACTGCTGTGATGCATATAAATGGGTTTATAATCGCCCTCAAGAAAAATACAAGGAGTGAAGTCGTTGAACAAAAAATTATTGCCTCCGCGGCGAGTGCCCAATTTGAAAGTTTAAAAAACCAACTAGACCCGCACTTCCTTTTTAACTCGCTAAATGTCTTAAGCGCATTAATCGATGAAAATCGAGAATCCGCCCAACGTTTCACCGATTCTATGTCGAAGGTCTACCGGTATGTTTTAGAACAAAAGGATAAAGAGCTTGTGAGCACTGAGGAAGAAATCGAATTTGCGAAAACCTATTGTGAGCTTCTTAAGACCCGCTTTGAGGACAGTGTCAATTTTGAGTTTCAGGTGGACGAGCAAACTCTTAAAGCCTTTGTGGTGCCCTTGTCATTACAACTGCTCTTAGAGAATAGTATAAAACACAATTTTGCTACTGAGGCGAGTCCTTTAAAAATACGGATCTATTCTGAAGACGGATTTCTGAGCATTGAAAACAACTACCAACCTAGAGAACTCTCTCAAGAACGCCAAGGAATTGGTCTGAGTAACATCGTTCAGCGCTATGCCCTGTTGACCTCACGGAATGTCTTTATTGAGACCTCCGAGGACCTATTTAAAGTAAAAATACCCTTATTAACCAAAAAATTTAGTTCAATGAAACCCACTGATTTAATCGAAGAAACGGCCTATAAAAAGGCGAGCAAGCGCGTAGAAGAAATTAAGAACTTCTACGGGAATTTAATTTCCTACTGTATTTTCATTCCTTTCATGTTTCTAATAAACTGGAAAACTTCTCCAGGCTACTGGTGGGCCTTTTGGCCAATGTTAGGATGGGGTATTGGAGTCATTTCCCATGCGATTCATGTCTTTGCAATTGGGCGTTCCTGGGAAGAAAAACAAATCCAAAAGTACATGCAAAAAGAACATGAAAATACAAACCGATGGAAATAAACAAAAACCAACCCGCCTACGCCTTAGCGTACAGAAAGGCTAAAACACGGGTTAAAACGATCAAAACGTACTACTTTATGCTTCTGGGCTACGGCGTAATTGTTCTGTTCTATTTTTTGCAAAATAGCCCCGATCCATTCTTTAGCCTAGGACCTTTTTTAAACGGCTGGCTTATTACACTTTGGGGCGTTTTTATGGCGCTCTATGGACTGTATCTTTTTATTCCTTTCTTTAGATATTGGGAAGAAAGACAATTGGAGAAAGAACTTGAACGTATTAAAAAAAACACGAAAAGACAGACCCCATGACGAGCGATTTAAGTTATCAAAGAGCAAAGAAGAAAGCACGAAGATTAAGAGGGTTCTATATCCACCTTCAGGTTTACATTTTGGTGCAAATCGCCCTATGGATTCCGCCAATTTTGGGTATTACGCAAGGCGATATTAATTCCGTTTGGGGGATGGGGTTGTGGGGACTTGGTGTCCTAGCGCATGGCTGCTCCATTTTTATTCCTAATTTTGTTCTTGGAAAGAATTGGGAAGAGAAAAAAATGGAACAGCTTCTAAATAAAAATCAAAAGAACTAGATGTATCGCAAAACCCGCACAATTATTATTGAGGATGAAAAACCTGCCGCTAGAAAACTAGAGCGTCTTATTAGCTTGTTTCCTGATTTAGAATTAATTGCAACGCTCCACTCAGTAGAAGAGGGTGTGAACTTTTTCAAGAATGAGGTGCACCCCGATTTGATTTTTTCGGATATTGTGTTAGGGGATGGTGTTTCTTTTGATATATTTGATCAAATTCCTACCCAGAGTTTTATTATATACACAACCGCTTTTGATACCTATACACTGAGGGCCTTCAAACTTAATTCCATTGATTATCTTCTTAAGCCCATTGGAGCGAGTGAATTAGGCAGTGCGATTGAGAAGTACCGAAAATTCGCACCTTTAGATCAGCATTATGACGCCTTAAATTTTCGAGAATTGATTACAGACTCCAGAGCCTCGCTTTCGCGAATTCTCGTTAAAATTGGCTATAACTTAAAGGTGGTTCCAACGGAGTCGATAAGCTATTTTTATAGTGAAAATAAAATTGTCTATGCGCAAACAGGGGATCGAGCCTATCCGACTGACTTTACATTAGAAGACCTTCAAGACACCTTAGATTCAAAGGAATTCTTTCGGGTGAATCGTCAAACGATCGTCCGATTAGGCGCAATTCAAACAATTCACACCTCGCCTTACTACAAATTGGAAATGCAGCACCAACAATTAGAAGAAATTACGGTAAGTCGTGAACGGGTTAAAGAGTTTAAACAGTGGCTAGAGGCCTAGTTTTAGCTTATAACCCCGCTTCCTAAAAGCTCATCCTCCTTGTACCAAGCCACAAACTGCCCCTCTGCCACAGCGGATTGGGGCGTTAAAAACTCGACATAAAGTCCGGACTCTAGCTGATAGAGCGTGGCCTTACTAAGGGGTTGACGGTAACGAATACGCGCCATCACTTCCATTGACTGGCCTATAGTTAGACTTAGGTCCGGTCGAATCCAATGGATTTCTCCAGGACTCACTTTAATGACTTTTTGAAAGAGACCAGGAAAGTCTTTGCCCTCACCGACGTACAAAATATTGTTAGCCATATCGCGCGAGAGAATAAAGCAGCTTTCTTTATGCCCGCCAATGCCTAAACCTTTACTTTGGCCAATAGTATAATACTGGGCGCCTTGATGCGTGCCGATAACTTTCCCATCGGATTTTTCATACGTGGTTTTTTTAGCATAGTATTCCAGCTCTTGCGCTTTCGAGATGAAAGTGGGCTGCTCTGTATGAAAGGCTTGGTGGGTATTGAAAATTTCAACGATTTCACCTTCTTTTGGTTCCAATTGCTGTTTTAGAAACTCAGGAAGGCTCACTTTCCCAATGAAGCAGAGCCCTTGGGAGTCTTTCTTTTCCGCCGTCACAAGATCGAGTGCTTTGGCGATTTCTCTAACTTGAGGTTTGGTGAGCTCGCCAATTGGGAACAAGGCTTTTGACAATTGATCCTGGCTCAATTGGCACAGAAAATAACTTTGGTCTTTATTTGAATCGACGCCTTCTAAAAGTCGGTAGGTTTCTGTTCCATCGGGTTGTGTAAGGGTGTCTAAACGGGCATAATGGCCTGTGGCTACTTTTTCAGCTCCAAGGGCTAGTGCCGTATCAAGAAAAACATCAAACTTGACCTCTCGGTTACACAGGATGTCCGGGTTTGGCGTTCGCCCTTTTTGATACTCTTCAAACATATAATCAACAATGCGCTCCTTGTAGAGCTCACTCATGTCAATTACCTGAAAAGGAATTCCAAGTTTTTGTGCAACAAGTAGGGCATCGTTACTATCTTCAATCCATGGACACTCATCCTCTAGCGTGACGGAGGCATCATTCCAATTGCGCATAAATAGACCTACAACATCGTGCCCCTGCTGTTGAAGCAAATAAGCTGCAACTGAAGAATCTACACCACCTGAAAGTCCGACTACTATTTTCATTTGAAATAAGAAATATTTTTGCAAATTTACGACTTAAATATTCAAATGCTTGATTTTGCGATTCAAGGATTGAAACGCAGACATAGACAATTTAAAAAATCACAAAAGAAGAAGAAATGGAAAAAAGTTTGTTACTAGGAATGCTACTGTTTTTTGGATGGAGCCATGCGCAGCAGCTCGATTCCTTGAACACCGTAGATCAGCGTTCTAAATGGACACTCGGTGGATCTGTAGGTCTAGGAGGTTCCTTTGGAGGTGGGGGCTCAAGCACTGCACTTTCCTTATCGCCTCGACTAGGCTATTGGCTCACCCCGAACTTGCTGGCCGGTCTTGGTACGAATTTTATGTGGCATAACTCAACGTATTTCTCGAGTTCCATTGTTGGTGTTGGTCCGTACGTTAATTATTTCGTCATTCCGAATTTCTACCTAAGCACGAGCTTTGAGCAGTACTTCGTAAAGCAAAGAGACAAGGTTTCCCACGAGCGCTTCTCCACATCTGAACCTGCCCTTCACTTCGGGTTAGGGTACGCTCAACCCATCGCAAGAGGGGCTTATCTTCAAATTGGGGGATCGTATAATGTCTTGTATAA
>DCJS01000028.1:18508-20063 GCA_002319955.1 Flavobacteriales bacterium UBA1694 | reverse complement strand
TTATCGAACTGAAAGATATTCAACGCCGTGCTGGGAGTCTTCATTTCGATCTGGGCGGGTGAACTGCGTATGAAACTCATCATAATAACACCCAGATATAGCCTGAGTGTTAATTAACTTTCTAAAGACAGCAAGCCCGATAACGGCAACGAGGCCTACTGTGCTTGCGAGTAGTACTTTGGTTTCGATTTTCATTTTCGTAATGTTTGACGCCTTGGTAATTGCAAATCATGTTCCTTTCTTGCCGCGTAAATGCATAAAATTTGTTAAAAAAGTATTACTTTTGGTCAAATTGAATAAGAATGACTTTAAAATCACTGCTTGTGAGCTCGGGAGTTTTATTTCTAACTTCCTGCACAGCGCAAACTACATTAGGAGAGAAGACCACAATGTATCCAGAAACTAAAAAAACCGATGTCGTTGACGTTTACTTTGGGCAAAACGTTCCAGACCCTTACCGATGGCTAGAAGATGACCGAGCAGAAGACACGAAAGCTTGGGTGAAATCTCAAGCGGCGTACACCAACACGTACTTGTCAAAAATTCCATACCGTCAACAAATTGAAGCACAGTTAAAAGAAATTTGGAATTATGAAAAAGTAGGCGCTCCTTATACAGAAGGCGATTACACCTATTTTTCTAAAAACGACGGCCTACAAGCTCAGTCGGTTATTTACCGAACTGATAAGGCGGGTAAAACGCAGGTCTTTTTGGACCCCAACACATTTTCCAAAGATGGGACGACCTCACTTGCAGGACTGTCTTTCAGTAAATCTGGAAAACTGGCCGCTTATTCGATCTCTGAAGGCGGAAGCGATTGGAATAAAATCATCATTTTGGATGCTGAATCTAACCGCGTAATTGACCAGACAATTCAGGATGTAAAGTTTAGTGGAGCCTCTTGGCTAGGCGATGAGGGATTCTATTACTCAAGCTATGATAAACCGCAAGGCAGCGCCTTATCGGCTAAAACCGACACGCATAAGGTCTACTTTCATACCTTAGGTACAGATCAGAAGTCCGATAAATTGATTATCGGTGGAGATGATTTTAAAAGACGCTACATGAACGTAGGGGTTTCAGACGACCAGAGGTATTTAATTCTTTCGGCTTCGAATGCGACTAACGGAAATGAACTTTATATAAAAGACCTTGCAACGGATTCGGAATTTATTCCAATTCAAACAGGTTTTGAGCATAACACCGATTTCATCGATTCAAAAGGGGAGACTCTTTATTTTATTACGGACAAGGGAGCGCCAAATAAGCGCCTTGTGAGCGCAAGTTTAAAGACCCCTACGGTTTGGACTGATCTCATAAAAGAACAGCCAAATGTGCTTCGTGTATCCACAGGAGGAGGGAGTTTGTTCGCGAGTTATATTAAAGATGCTGTTTCTCTTGTTCAGCAGTACGACTATAATGGAAAATTAGTACGAGAAATTACCCTGCCTGGAAAAGGCTCTGCGGGTGGTTTTTCTGGTAAATCCACAGACAAAGATCTTTACTATTCTTTTTCTAACTACATCACTCCAGGGACTACTTACAAATTCACAGT
>DCJS01000028.1:402-18394 GCA_002319955.1 Flavobacteriales bacterium UBA1694 | reverse complement strand
GGATTTAACGTAAGTCTTACGCCTGGCTTTTCAGTAGTTAATGCGGTATGGATGAATAATGGCGGTATATACGCGGTTCCTAATATCCGTGGTGGTGGAGAATACGGAAAAAAATGGCACGACGCGGGAACGAAACTTGAAAAAAAGAACGTGTTTGATGATTTCATTGCTGCAGGAGAATACCTTCAAAAAAACGGCTATACTTCAAAAGACTATTTAGCGCTTTCTGGTGGTTCTAATGGGGGACTTCTTGTCGGAGCGACCATGACGATGCGTCCAGATTTAGCCCGTGTGGCTTTACCAGCGGTTGGTGTTCTGGATATGCTACGCTACAATAAGTTTACGGCTGGCGCTGGCTGGTCCTACGATTACGGCACGGCAGAGGATAGTAAAGAGATGTTTGAATACCTTAAATCCTATTCGCCGCTTCATAGCGTCGCAGAAGGCACATGTTACCCGTCAACGATGATTACAACTGGAGATCACGATGACCGAGTGGTTCCAGCGCATTCTTTTAAGTTTGGCGCTGAATTGCAAGCCAAGCAAGGGTGTGACAAGCCTATTCTGCTTCGAATTGAAACCAATGGAGGGCATGGCGCAGGACGATCTACAGATCAGATGATTAATGAGAATGCCGACAAATTAAGCTTTACATTAAGCGAAATGGGGATTAAATCTCTAGACTAACTACTGATTAAGCTGTTTTCGCTAGTATCGAATTTAAAGAATGGCGAAGCAAAAAATTGAACACCCGCAAATGCTGCGGGTGTTTTTTTTGTAGGCTAGTCTCAGCACGAAGCATTGATTTAAGTGGCTTTTCAGGTGCTCAGGCTGCGCCTTTTATATCGTTTGAGCAACCTGATTCTATGTAAATAATTTGTTTAAATGGACTTATTCTGCCTTAATTGGACTTTTTTGCACTAAATTTGATAGATACCAAGTAATCCAAATCAAAACAATTTATTATGTCAGAATTTGAGCCAATGAAAACTTTGAGCGAAGTCCTTACCAAGCTAAGGGAACGTGGCATCGACTCGGAGTTTAGAATGAACGAAAAAGGCGAGATGGTACTCGATAAAGAATCTACGGTTTACACGCCGAAAGATCTCCTAATTTTACGGTCCTACCGATTTGAAGGGGATAGTAATCCGGATGACAATGCCGTACTGTATGTGGCACAAGAACGCGGTGGGCGAAGAGGTATCATATTAGACTCTTACGGTGCAGAAAGCAATTATCCAGGAGAGGATTTTGATAATTTTCTTCGCGAGATCAGATCGGAGGAAGATGAATCCTTGAATTTGGACGCTCTATAATTCAAGGATTAGCAACTCTCAGAGCACATGGGGAATAACAGATTTGTTATTCCTTTTTTTTCTTTCTAAAGAGCCCTCTCAGGCCTTTTTCCTTTGTTTCTTGTTTTTTGGCGTCTATTTTTTCGTTGAGGTTCGTTTTCGTATTTTTTAAATCTGTTTTAACCACTTCTAGAGTTTGCTTGGTTGTTTCCAATGTCTTTTTCGCGTTTTCTTCATGTTTTTCTACATTGGATCCAATGAGCGTTTTTTTAAGTCCTTCTTGAATTCCAAGCCAAAAGAAGTTGAAGAACGACTTCGTTTGATCACGGGCGATTTGATCGACCGTGACCGTTTGTGGGAAGACTCCAGAGTTAGAATTGACAAAAAGATTCGCTACAGCTGAAAGAACTTTATCTTTTTCACCCGTATTTTTCAAAATGGCAACCTTCAAACTTTGATGTTTCATTTGTAAGTTTCCGTTAAGCACAGAGCGATTTCCCTTAAAATCAAAATGCAGCAGATTGATGTATCCAGTAGTCTGAATCTTTAAATACGGCTCTACAAAGCTGTTTATGCTTGAGGCCGGTAGTTCTGAAACGTTTCCCTCGATGGTGAACTCGTCTGTGTTAGAACCCGTGTTTAGGGTCCAATTTACGTCCATAGGGGAGACGTCCATAAAGAGTGTCTTTATGGTCACAGGAATTTTAGTCGGTTGAGATTTGCCCGAGTTTAAATTCTCTAAATGCAGATTGAGCTTTCCAAAAACCAATTTCCCGGGCCCATCACTTTTCTTTGTGTCTTCTTCGTAGATGAGTCGTGAATCTTGGATTGCGAGTCGCTTAATTTGAAGTGGAAGATCAATTTTACGTAGTAAGGCGGAATACATCGGCTTGATGCTTAGGTCGTCTGGGGGCACTTTACTTCTGAAAATGTTTGCCTCAACGCCGTTTAGAACTAAGTTTGTCCCGCTAATATGCTGTTTATCTGAAAGTAAGTCCATTTCGCCCTCAAACGCAATGCTTTTGACTCGAATGCTGTACAGGTCTTTCTCAACAGGGGTTCGAGCAATGAACTGTGCGCGAGTGAGCCGAGGTGTTAACTCTAGATTTTGCACAGTTAAAGCTGAATTATTCCATTTCACAGGCCCTAGTTTGAAACTATAAATTGAGTTTGTTTTTGATGAATAGTCGCTAAATGCAATGGAATACGACCCAAGGGTAAAGGGGATTTTAGACTTAACACTTTTCTTGGTCACTTGAACATTTGAAAAAGAGCCCTCAATATTTTTTATAATGTGCACGTCTGCGCCCTTGGTAAGATTCAAATTAGACTCTTTGATTGTCACGGACTTTACCCTTAGCGGGTAGGTAATCCCTGGAATCTCCTCGGGCTTTTTTGACTGAGAAGTCTGGGGTAGAAAGACCTTTACGTTTGCCCCAAGAACAAACAGTGAATTTGCTTGTAAATCAAGTTTGCTAGACTTTATTGCCCATGAATCGAGTTTAAGAGTCAGGCGCTTAACGGTTCCCTCAAGTTGTGAATTGGAGGATCCTTTGGACAGTGATATATTTTGAAGATCCATCAATTCAGGACTGAGCTTCGCGGCGTTTATTTTCAGTGTTTGGTTTTTGTTTTGAATTTTCAGCGCCCGCGCTTGTATGAGAAACTCTTTGTAGCTGAAGGGAATAACGCCTTTAGCTGAATTTTCATCCATGAGGATGTTTTGAGCCTGTAAATCTAAATCCACCGCAGAGAAAAAAGAGGAGCCATTTGGTTTCAATACGGTAATTTGCGCATTGTTAAGCTGAACATCTTGTAAATCGAGGATGTATTTAAAAGGCTTTTTTTTGAGTTTTACCTTGGTTTCATTTGTTTGAAGCGTAATGTGTGGATCGTTAATTACGGCTTTAGATAAAGAGAAAACGTTCTTTTTAAGCGTGATGTCGGTGAAATCAAGTTCTTTCGATTTGAGACTTAGTAAATTAGGTCTATCGGGGAAAGACTTTTTAAAGGCTTCAAAATTCATAACAGGAAGAATTTCAAAGGCTTTGAGACTCATTTTTCCATTTTCTGTTGTGATGGTTTTTGCCCGGATGCTGTAAAGTGAATCGGGCTGTATAGAAAAATTAGAGCCCTGAATGTCATAGTTATCAAAGACAACTGGGAGCTGGTTCTCGATTCCTTTTTCCGAAAGCCTTAGGTTTGAAACTTCAAGCTGGAGATTTTCGATTTCCAGGAATTTTTCCCCTGTATGCTTAATAAGTTTCAGCTGTCCCTCTTCGATTTTGATATTTCGAAACGGCATTGGACTACGCTTTTTACCGGTCGTACTATCTGTTGGCCTGGCTAAACTGATTAGCAGCTTGGGTGCGATGAGATTTAGATCTGTGGCTCTAATGGCCCCACCTGTAGCAATCTTCCAAAGCCCCAGCTGGCTAATGGAGACTGTTTTTACGGTGCCTTTGAGGCCAATGACGTCCTTGTTATTTGGATTTTTTGAATCAATTATCAAATCCTTTATTAGGATTGATCCACTGGCGAGCTCCACATCAAGGGATTCATACGAAAGGCTGTAGGCACTGTTGTTTTTTATGTACGTGGGTAGATTGTACTTTAAAAATAGATTAAATCCTAAGTTGATCAGTGTAAGCACTAGAACTACCAGTCCAAGGGAGAGGAGTAAACGTCGGGTATTTTTTGTGCTCATCATTCGCTAAATTCTTGTGTTTTTTACAATCATACTAGCTTTATGCCAACCTAGTCCTAGGGTTAGACCTTACTAGTAAAAATCAAGCCTCTTTTTTTGTATTTAAGGAAACCACATAGCCTTCATGGCTTCGAACATTCAAAACAGAACCCCCTTCAAAGGCAAGATATTGGCCTTTTATGCCTTTTAATACAGAGCTAAAGGACGGGCGTTTATCTAGTGAAAGTGTGGTTATTTTCTCTGGGGCTGTGTAAGGATAGTCCAGATGCCAGATCTCTTGATCTGCATTAAAGTATTTGGAGAATTCACCAGGAAATAGCTTTTGAGCCTGAGTTCGGAAGTTCGCGAGATCCAAATCATCTTCATACTCATCTTTTAGCATCTTTCTGTAATTTGTCTTGTCCGATAATTGCGTCTTAAGGGCAAGCTCAATCATTCCAGCCTCGTAGCGGTTTGTGGTTTTGGCAATCGCAAGCGCAAAGGTGGCCCCTTGATCAATCCAGCGGGTCGGAATTTGAGATTCCCGAGTTACACCGACTTTTACCTCACCCGTGTAGGCGAGATAAACAATGTGGGGAACAAGTTGAATGGATTTTTCAATTTCTAGGTCGCGTTCCTGCTCCCCAAGGTGCGCTCTTGAAAGTTCGGGGCGGATGATTGAATCGCTCGCGTAAGGACTTTCGAAAAAACATTTCTTGCAGAATCCCATTCGAAATAGCTTCTCATCCCTTTGGCAGTTGACACATTGGTAACCAAGGTGGTTGAATTCGAGGGTTTGGCCAATTAGCGAATTCATGTGGATAAGGTCGTGGGAGAGATTAAGATAATATTGGATCGGGGTCGCTTGGTGCGTGATCATTTTTAAGAGTTGGCCTTCAAACTGCATGCTTTAAATTTTAAGTAAAAGTAAGGATTTAAGTTTTGGCAAGCTAAATTTCTTAAATTTGTGCTTAAAATCAGCAATGACCTATTTAGTAACGGGCGGCAGTGGATTTATTGGGTCTCATCTCATTGAGAGCTTACTCAAAAATGGACATTCTGTCATTAATGTTGACAATTTCGATGATTTCTACGACTATAAAATAAAAATAGCGAATACCTTAAATTCTTTGGGGGATGAGGGGCCATTTGAATTTAATTCGAAAAGCGTGGATCTTGCGCATCTTGTCACAAAAGTTCACTCGGAGCGTTACGCGCTAGAGCTTGTGGACATTCGATCCATGGAGCAACTACGTGAAGTTTTTCTCTCCCACACCTTTGAGGCGGTCATCCATTTAGCGGCTTTGGCAGGGGTGCGACCGAGCATTGAAAAGCCCATTGAGTACCAGGAAGTTAATATCGTTGGAACCACCAATTTATGGGAGCTATGTAAAGAATTTGGGGTCTCTAAATTCTTAAATGCCTCGTCCTCCAGTGTCTACGGTAATAATGAGCGAATTCCTTTTACTGAAAGTGACGCCGTAGATTTACCGATTTCACCCTATGCAGCAACAAAACGCTGTACAGAGATTCTAGGACATGTCTACCACCACCTCTATGGGATGGATATGATCCATTTAAGGTTTTTTACCGTCTATGGCCCTCGGCAAAGGCCCGATTTGGCAATTCACAAATTCACGCGCTTAATTCATAACGGGGAAGAAATCCCTTTCTTTGGTGAGGGAAGTAGTTCGAGAGACTACACCTATATCGAGGATATTATTGACGGGATCCTTAAGTCCCTTAGCCATTTAGAGAAAAATTCACCTCTCTATGAAATTTTAAATTTAGGAGAGAATCAAGTGGTTTCTCTAAATGAGATGCTCCTTACTATAGAGTCAGAGTTGAAAATAGACGCGCATAAAAAGAGCCTACCAATGCAACCTGGCGATGTAGAGAAAACCCATGCCAATATTGACAAAGCCCGCTCGCTCGTAGGGTATTCCCCTAGAACAAACTTCCAAAATGGCATAAAAAAATTTGTGGAATGGTTTTTGAGAAATCCAGCCCAATAGTCTTCGAATAGGGGATGTTTGCTCTTTTTTGATTTTAAGTCTTAGACTTTGGTAAAGAATTTACTAAAAAGATTGAAAATCAGTCACAAAAAAGACAATAGCGTCATCTATTTTTATACTTTTGCAAAAATTTTATAAATACTAAAAATATGTATTGGACATTAGAATTAGCTTCTTATTTAAGTGATGCCCCTTGGCCAATGACCAAAGCGGAACTTATTGATTATGCGATCCGAACAGGCGCACCAATGGAGGTAGTTGAAAACCTTCAGGCTATCGAAGACGAAGGGGAAATTTATGAATCCATTGAAGAGGTGTGGAGTGACTACCCTACGGACGAGGATTTCCTATGGAACGAAGACGAATACTAAAGAAATGAAGCTTTAGGCTTAATGCTTAAAGCTTTTTTAGAATTATATTACATGGAAGCGCCTCAGCGCCCCATCAGTTTGTGCTCCTTTCGGATCACAGTTAAATATTGAAAATATGAGTGTTTTAGACCAAGTACTTAAAGGTTTTTTAGGAGACAAGAACGCAAAGGACCTTAAAGAAGTAAAAAAATTAGTAGCTAAAATTAAAGCCGCTGAACCAAGTATTAAGGAATTAAACGACGAGGAACTGCGAGCGAAAACGCAAGAATTTAAAGAACTATTAAAGTCTAGCACGAACTCAATTACTGAGGAAGTATTAAAGATCGAGGAGCAGATCAAGTCAGTTACCAATATTGATGAAAAGGAAGCCCTTTACGCTAAGATTGATGCGCTCAAAAAAGAATCGTACCAAATCGAAGAAAAGGTTTTAGCCTCTATTCTACCGGACGCTTTTGTCGTTATAAAAGAAACGGCCAGACGTTGGGCTGAAAACGGTGAAATCCGCGTTACAGCAACAGACTGGGACAAGACTTTAGCCCAAGGAAAAGATTTCGTTGAGATTCAAGACGATCAGGCCGTGTGGAAAAACGAGTGGAATGCCCACGGAACCCCTATTGTATGGGATATGGTGCATTACGATGTCCAATTTATTGGAGGCGTTGTGCTTCACAATGGAAAAATTGCGGAAATGGCCACTGGGGAAGGAAAGACCCTAGTAGGAACGCTACCCATTTACTTAAATGCCCTTACAGGAAGAGGCGTACACGTGGTTACGGTGAACGATTATCTGGCCAAAAGAGACTCGGCTTGGATGGGACCAATCTACCAATTCCATGGTTTATCTATCGACTGTATTGATAACCACCAACCAAATTCAGACGGGAGAAGAAGTGCCTATAATTCAGATATTACTTACGGAACAAATAATGAATTTGGATTTGACTACCTAAGAGATAACATGGTAACTTCTCCTTCAGAACTTGTTCAAAGGGAATTAAACTTCGCCATTGTGGACGAGGTCGACTCGGTGCTTGTTGACGATGCGAGAACTCCACTCATTATTTCTGGACCTGTTCCTCAGGGAGATAGACAGGAATACGAAGTCTTAAAACCAGCAGTGGACCGTATCGTAGCGGTTCAAAAGCAAACGGTTACCCATATATTCAACGAAGCAAAAAAACTAATTGCAGCGGGAAAAACCAAAGAAGGAGGATTCAAATTACTTCAGGCCTACAGAGGGCTACCGAAGTCTAGACCCCTTATTAAGTATCTATCTGAAACAGGAAACAAAGCCCTACTTCAGAAGACCGAAGCGCAGTATATGCAAGATAATAATCGCGACATGCCTAAGGTCGATCAAGATCTTTATTTTGTCATCGATGAAAAAAACAACCAAATTGATTTGTCTGATAAAGGCGTTGAGTATTTATCAGCGGGAATTGAAGATAAAGATTTCTTCGTTTTAGAAGATATTGGCACCCAGATCGCTGAGCTTGAAGCGAGGAACTTAGATAAAGACGAGGAATTTGCAGCTAAAGAAGATTTATTCAGAACCTTTGCTGAAAAGTCAGAGCGTGTGCACACCTTAAGTCAACTTCTTAAAGCCTACACGCTTTTCGAAAAAGACGACGAATACGTGGTTATCGATTCGGAGGTTAAAATTGTAGATGAGCAGACGGGACGTATCATGGATGGTCGCCGCTACTCAGATGGTCTGCACCAAGCCATTGAAGCGAAAGAAAACGTAAAAATTGAAGCAGCAACCCAAACCTTTGCAACGGTGACGTTGCAAAACTTCTTCCGAATGTATAACAAGCTTGCTGGGATGACTGGTACGGCAGAAACGGAAGCTGGAGAACTTTGGGAAATTTACAAATTGGATGTGGTGGTAATTCCAACAAACCGTCCAATTCAAAGAGATGACCGTCAAGATTTAGTTTTCAAAACCAATCGTGAGAAGTACAATGCCGTGATTGAGGAGATTGAGCGATTGACAGCTAATGGGCGTCCAGTTTTAGTGGGTACCACGTCGATTGATATTTCTCAACTTCTGTCTAGAGCGCTTCAACTGCGAAAAATCAACCACCAAGTACTAAACGCCAAACTCCATAAAAAAGAGGCAGAAGTTGTGGCAGAGGCCGGACGTCCTGGCCAAGTTACTATCGCCACGAACATGGCTGGTAGAGGAACCGATATTAAATTAGCGAAAGAAGTTAAAGAAGCAGGCGGACTTGCCATTATTGGAACAGAGCGCCACGATTCAAGACGTGTTGACCGCCAGTTAAGAGGTCGTGCCGGCCGTCAAGGAGATCCAGGAAGCTCGCAGTTCTACGTGTCCTTAGAGGACAATCTAATGCGTTTATTTGGCTCAGAGCGAATTGCAAAAATGATGGACCGTATGGGCCATAAGGAGGGCGAAGTGATTCAACATTCCATGATTTCAAAGTCTATCGAACGGGCTCAGAAAAAAGTTGAGGAAAACAACTTTGGAATTCGTAAAAGGCTTCTTGAGTATGACGATGTCATGAACAAACAAAGAGATGTGATTTACAAAAAGAGAAAGAATGCTCTTTTTGGAGACCACCTTAAATTTGACATTAGCAATATGATTTTTGATGTGGCTCAGTCTATTGTCACTAGAACCAAGTTGCAAAGTGATTATAAAGAGTTCGAATACGAAATCATTAAGAGTTTTACGATGGAAGCTCCGGTTTCAGAAGCGGATTTCAAGAGTAAAACTAACGCGCAATTAATTCAAAGCGTCTTTACAGCTGCGGAGCAAGATTATAAAAACCGTTTAGAATTGATGAAGGAGAAAACATTCCCAATCATCGAGAACGTTTTTAAAAATCAAGGCAATATGTTTAAAATGATCCAAGTGCCATTCTCTGATGGTCTTAAGACGATCACAATTGTGACCGACCTTGCAAAAGCGCACGAAACAAAATGCCAGAGTCTTATTGAGGATTTTGAAAAGAACATCACCCTTTCTCTAATTGATGAGAACTGGAAATTACACCTTCGTGAGATGGACGACTTAAGAAAGTCCTCGCAAGGGGCTGTATACGAGCAGAAAGATCCACTTGTTATCTATAAACAAGAATCCTTCTACCTGTTTAGTGAAATGGTTGAGAAAATTAATATGGATACGATTTCATTCCTTTACAAAGGAGAAATCCCAAGCTAATTTTTAGCAAATCACCTTAAAAACTACTCAATAGTGAATTCTGTTGGGTAGTTTTTTTTTAGGCCTAATCCTTATCACTTAATGCACTTTTATCAGGCTTTCTAAGGCTATGATCTTATTTTTTAGTATTTTTAGTGTCTCAATTTTAAAAAGGATGGCGTTAATCAACTTATCAAACCAAGTGGCCTTAGGCATCGATATCGGAGGAACCAATACAAAGTATGGCCTTGTGAATCATCGAGGTGAAATCTTACATAAGGGCCGCATTAAAACGGAGAATTATGAAACGCCAACGGCGTTTGTTGACGCTCTCTATGAAACGATAAAACCTCTGATCGATGAGCACTGCTCCGACAGTAAATCTCTAGAAGGAATAGGGGTAGGAGCCCCCAATGCGAATTACTACCGTGGAACCATTGAGCATGCGCCAAACCTTAAGTGGAAAGGGGTTATTCCTTTTGCAGAAATGATGACTGAAAAATTCGCTCTACCCTGTAAAATGACAAACGATGCGAATGCGGCAGCTTTGGGTGAGATGCTTTACGGTGCGGCCCGGGGAATGAGAGATTTTATTATGGTCACTCTTGGCACTGGCGTTGGAAGTGGAATTGTTTGTGGAGGACGACTTGTTTATGGGCATGACGGATTTGCAGGCGAGCTTGGTCATACCATCGTGAAACCCAATGGAAGAAAGCACTGGAGCACAGACTCAGAAGGGTCTTTAGAGGCCTACGCCTCAGCCACTGGAATCGCCATCACGGCCAAGAAAATGAAAGCCGAATTCCCAGAATCGCTTCTTAATCAGTATCCAGAAGAAGAAATTAATTCAAAGACCGTGCACGAATGTGCAATAAAAGGCGATCCAACAGCGATAGAAGTGTTTCGATACACAGGACAAAAACTAGGAGAAGCCCTTGCAAATTTTGTGATGTTTTCTTCACCCCAAGCGATCCTACTTTTCGGCGGGGTGATTCAAGCAGGCGATCTCATTTTAAAACCGACTAAACTTCATATGGAGCGTAATTTATTACCAATTTTCAGAAGTAAGGTTCAGTTAGTATTCAGTGAGTTGAACGAAGCCGATGCGGCAATTCTTGGGGCGAGTGCCCTAGTTTGGGAAAACACAGACCGAACGGACTAAGTTCTTTCGGCAATCCAATTAGGATCTTCTCCTTCGGGGGGGGCAAGTTGCAGAGTAAAGCGAAGGGAGCCAACAGGGGCCCCACAATTATAGAAAATAATGGAAACAAAAAAAATAGAAACAATCGTTTTTGGAGGAGGATGCTTTTGGTGCGTCGAAAGCTGCTTTAATCTGCTCAAAGGGGTTGAAAAAGCGATTTCAGGCTACAGCGGTGGCCATGTACCTAATCCGACTTACGAGCACGTTTGTTCAGGGGAGACCGGTCATGCCGAGGTCGTAAAAATCAGTTACGATCCGGCTGTTCTTTCTTTCGAGACGCTCATGGAAGTGTTCTTCTTTCTGCATGACCCAACGCAGCTCAACCGTCAAGGAAATGATATTGGGACGCAGTACCGCTCGGTAGTTTACTACAACTCACCGGAGCAGGAGCAAAGGGTTCGTCACGCATTGGAGGTTTCTACAAATGAAGGACGTTGGACTGGAAACTATGTCACAGAAATCACAAAGTTAGCGGAATTCTATCCTGCTGAAACGTACCATCAAGGCTATTTCTGGGGAAATCAAACGACTCCGTATTGCAGCGCCGTGGTTGGACCGAAGATTGCAAAATTTAAATCGTATTTTGGCCAAAGAGAACTACTGAATCTCGAGGACTAGAGAATGCCTCGGGGGATCGACTAAATATAGGGGCCTATTCTCGCCGCATTTCACTGTGCGGTATCCCATCTTCTAGATACGATTTCCCTGTGGGTTTAAAACCAAATTCGCCATAAAATTTAAGCAAATAATCCTGCGCAGAAATACAAATATCACGCGTTTTAAAGCGTTCTTCAATAATCTGGATGGCGCGCTCTATAAGCTCTTTTCCTAGACCGAATTGGCGAAATGGAAGGGTCGTTAAAACGCGCCCGATAGACGCCTGTTCGTATTTAATTCCCGGTGCGAACACACGGCAATACGCGGCAATCTGATTTTGCTTCTGCGCCCAAATATGAATGGCCTGCTCATCACCTCCAGAGAGCTCAGGATAGGGACAATTTTGTTCCACCACAAAAACATTAACTCTCGCTTCTAATACAGCGTAAAGCTCTGTGATAGTGAACTGGTCAAATTCTTTACAGTGCCAAGATAGATCATCCATCGAATCGAACTTTGTTTTTCACCAGCATTCCATTGGTCTCATCAATGTAAGAGAGGATTTGCTCACCCCCAAGTTTCTTTTCCGCAGAGGTGATAAACATTTGAGGCAGGTCCTCCCAAAGTTCAAGCATACTTGCTCTATAAGCCTCTACATTTTTATTGACATTCCCCGCTGAAATTTTATCCGCCTTGGTAAATACCACCGAAAAGGGAACCTGGCTTTCGCCCAACCACTGCATGAAGTCAAGGTCTATTTTTTGTGGCGTGTGACGCACGTCAACCAGAACAAATAAGTTTACGAGATTGACGCGGTTTAAGACGTAATTGGTGATTAATTTTTCGAAATCTTTTCGTTTCACTTTTGAAACTTTGGCATAACCATACCCCGGAAGGTCGGTTAAATACCACTGCTCATTCACTAAAAAATGATTTATAAGTTGGGTCTTTCCTGGGGTTTGAGACGTTTTTGCTAAATCTTTGCGATTCATCATCGCATTAATTAAAGAAGACTTTCCCACGTTGGATCGGCCAATGAAAGCGTATTCGGCACGGTTTGCTTCGGGGCAATCTTGCCATCTCGAAGAACTCTTAAGAAATTCAGCGGTTTTTATTATCATAGGGTGCGCTTGATTTAGTCTAAAAGCACTGCGTGCTTAGCTAGTAAAAAAGGAAGTAAAAAACTTCCTTTCAATTATTTTTTGTTTTTCAGCCACTCGTATAAAATGGCATTGAATTCATCTGGCTTTTCCATCATGGCCGCATGGCCGCATTTATCAATCCAAAACAAATCCGAATTTGGAATTAGACGGTCCATATCGACAGCCACTTCGGGTGGGGTGACAGTATCCTGCTTTCCCCATATAATGCAGGTAGGTGCTACGATTTTATGAAGCTCTGGCTCCATATTATGTTTGATTGCGCTGCGCGCTAGCATCACGGTTTTTATCCCCTTGCCACGGTCATTTACAATTGAGAACACTTCATCGACTAGTTCGTCTGTCGCCACATTGGGATCATAAAAGACTTCCTGTGCCTTTGATTTCATGTACTCTCGATCGCTTTTGCGGGGAAAGCTATCTCCAAAAGATCTTTCATAGAGCCCAGAACTTCCAGTAAGAACAAGGTTCTTTACAAGATCTGGTCTTGAAATCGTGAGAATTAGACCCACATGACCTCCCATTGAGTTTCCTACTAACGTTGCCGGCTCGCCGACCTGCTCTTCGATGAATTTTGCAACAAATTTTGCAATGCTCGTCAAATTGGTATTAAGGACAGGCAAATCGTAAATAGGCAGCTCAGGAAAGTAGACCTTAAATCCTCTGGATGAAAAGTAAGAAATGAGACTAGTGAAATTGCTTAGTCCACCCATCAGACCCTGTAACAGGACGATTGGATGGCCTTCGCCTTCCATTATATAGGAGAATTTTTTTTCTTTTTTGGTTTTAAATAACATATAACGCTGGATAGCTAAAACAAAAGTACAAATTTACAAAAACATACGGCGATAAAATCGTACCGATTAAAAATAAGAAAAAAGGATTGAAGTAAACGGAGGATTTTCGAAAATCTTCTAGGGAATCTTTTCTAATGGTATAAGGACTTTTAAATCAAACGTTTAGTTAGAGTTCCCAAAAGTTATGAACATTAAGTCGAAAAGTGGGAAAAAGTGGGAGGTTTTGGAAATAATTATATAAATTTGTCCCAAATGAAGAATTTTATTGGCACATATGAATGTAAAATTGATGACAAGGGTCGTCTTAAAGTGCCTTCATCTTTAGCAAAACAGATGGAGGGATTTGAAGGCGAAATGTTTGTTATCAAACGTTCTGTGTTCCAGAACTGCCTTGAAGTTTATCCAATGACCTATTGGGAAAAACTGATGGACAAAATTAATAAACTAAACCGGTTTGTTAAGAAAAATGCCGATTTCATTCGGATGTTTACAGCCGGAGTAAAAACCGTCCAGTTGGATTCAGCAGGACGCATCCAAATCTCAAAAGATTTAACCCTTTTTGCGAGACTTCAAAAGGATGTGGTTGTCACTAGTGCTGGAGAACTTTTTGAAGTTTGGGATAAGCAGGCCTATGAACAGGTAATTGCTACCACCGAGGAGGATTTCGCCAAACTCGCCCAGGAAGTAATGGGAACAGAGGGTTTAGAGAATTTAGAATTGTAGATAAATAAACGGGCCGCTAGGCTCCTAAATAATGGAAAACGAGTACCATAATCCAGTTTTGCTTAAGCAAAGTGTAGACGAATTAATCACGGACCCTGATGGGGTTTATGTGGATTGTACGTTTGGTGGGGGAGGCCATTCCCGAGAAATACTAGCGCGGCTTTCATCTAAAGGCAAGCTTTACAGCTTTGACCAAGATTTGGACGCGTTAGAAAACCGAATTGCAGACGAGCGCTTCACGTTAGTGAATCAGAATTTCAGATTTCTTGAGAACGCTTTGATGATGTACGGCGTGAGTGGCGTAAGTGGTGTTCTAGCTGATTTGGGCGTTTCCTCGCATCAATTTGATGAGGCCAAGCGTGGCTTTTCAACGCGCAATGAGGCACCCTTGGATATGCGAATGAATGTGATGCAGAATCTTGATGCCAAAAAGGTCATCAATGAGTATGAAGAAGAAGCCCTTGCGGATATTTTTTACCATTTTGGTGAGTTAAGAGATGCAAGAAAATTGGCACGCGTTATTGTGAATAAGCGCAAAGATAAAGTCATTGAAAGTACACAGGATTTAAAAGACTTATTTTCTTTTATACCTGCTCACAAACAGAATAAATTTTTCGCACAGGTATTTCAAGCCATTCGAATTGAGGTGAATCAAGAATTGGATGCCCTAAAAGAAATGCTACTCCAGGCGCACCGGGTGCTGAGACCTGGAGGAAGGCTGGTTGTGATATCTTACCATTCGCTTGAGGATCGACTCGTAAAACGATTTTTAAGAAATGGAAAATTTGAAGGCGAACCTCAGCGCGATATCTACGGAAACTACGATAAAGTATTTGAACTCCTGAGAAGTAAAGCCACGGTTCCAGCAACTGAGGAAATTGAGCAAAATTCGCGCGCGAGAAGTGCAAAAATGCGCACAGGAATAAAATTGTAAGAATGCAATTATAACGTCAGGGATGACATTTTAATATTATGGCTAAAAAGCGGGGCTATCAACCGAGTAAGAAACTAACCTTTATAGACCTTGTAAAGGGGAACTTTCTTAATAGGGATGAAATTAAAGCACATTACAAGTATTTCTTGTTGTGGTTTTTTCTTCTGATAAGCATGATTTATAGTAACCACTTAGTAAATCAAAAAATTGAAAAAGTGAATGCGCTTAAAGAAGCCAGTGAAGAATATAAATCACGAAATGCCTACGCACAAAGCAGATTAATAAAAGTGAAAATGGAATCCGAGTTAGGCAAAGAAATGATTACCGACTCTTTAATGACTCTAGAGAGTCACCCACATAAATTATTAATAAAACTGGACTCGACCAATGCAAAAAAATAACGAGTACGACTTTAAACGCAAAAGAACCTTACGGTGGGGATATTTCTTCGCCTTTGTCGCCTTTGTCGTATTTGTCATCTTTTTGGGTCAAATCATCGTTCTTCAAAACACGAATGTAGAGGAAATTAAACAGGATTATATCAGCAAGAATTACCGAGAAGCCACTCTAAAAGCTGCTCGAGGAAACCTGTATGCTTCAGACGGCTCTATTCTAGCCACTACGGTAATGCGGTACGATATTTTCCTAGATTTTAAAGTCATTCGCGACAGCGCTTATACAAATAATATTGGTCCATTAACGGATTCGTTAAGTTTAATGTTTGGAAAGCCAAGGACCTATTTCCGTCAAAAATTCGATGCGCAGCGTGAAAAAGGAAACCAATATTTTAGTCTCGTTAAAGGATTAGATTTCGACGAATACGATAGAATCCGCAAGTTCCCTCTTTTCAACAAGGGGAAAAACCGCGGTGGGTTTATCGTGGATCGAAAATACCGAAGAGAGCTGGCTACTTCAGAAATTGGCGCAGGAACCATCGGGATGGACCGAGGTGAATACAGCTCAGGTCTTGAAGGCGCCTTTTCAAAATACCTAAGCGGTAAGGATGGCAAGCGGCTTGAACAGCGGATCAATTCCGCCCAATGGAAACCGATTGATTATTGGAAAGTACATGAACCTATAGACGGTCAGGATGTTTATACAACCCTTGATCTAAGAATCCAAGACATTGCGAATTCAGCTCTCGAAAAGCAGCTAATTGAATTTAATGCGGACCATGGAAGTGTTATTGTAATGGAGGTGAAGACTGGAAAAGTCCGAGCCATGGTCAATTTACGCAG
Source organism: Flavobacteriales bacterium UBA1694 (assembly GCA_002319955.1). Classification (GTDB taxonomy): domain Bacteria; phylum Bacteroidota; class Bacteroidia; order Flavobacteriales; family Weeksellaceae; genus Planobacterium_A. The sequence continues at coordinate 2,211 of DCJS01000028.1, read as the reverse complement.
AACGGAGCCCGGCGTTTATGTCGATACTTATAACTACGCACTAAAAGACGCAAGTGAACCCGGTTCGACATTTAAGACGGTATCATTATTGGCTGCCATGGATGACGGCTTTATTGATGATCAGACCACGGTTGATGTAGGAAATGGCTCTTGGGTTTATGCCGGCCAGCCTGTAAGTGATGACCATGGTGGCGGAGTCTATGATATAAGTGAAGTTCTTGCAAAGTCCAGTAATGTCGGATCGGCAAAATTAATCACGAAATTCTATGGCGATAAACCTGAAGTGTTTTTTGACCATTTAAGGCGCTGGAAGCTTTTTGATAAAATGGATATTGAGCTCCCTGGAATTACCAGGCCTTTTATTCAAACGCCAGAAAGTGAGCGTTGGAGCAAAGGCGCGCTTGCTTCAATTTCATTTGGGTATGCGGTGCGTTTCAATATTCTACAATTAGCAACGTTTTATAATGGTATTGCCAACGGCGGTCAAATGGTAAAGCCCCTATTTATAGATAAAGTGATGAAAGATGGTCACGTTTTTTATGAGGCGAAGCCCACTGTGATGGTAAATAAAATGGCCTCCCCGAAAGCCATTCGAATGATGACTGATGCCCTTATTAAAGCAGTAGAAAAAGGAACAGCGCGAAGTATTTTCACACCAAACTTAAAAATGGCAGGTAAAACCGGAACCACACGATTTGAATATTGGAAGCCAGGTCCAAATAAATACCAAGCCTCATTTGCAGGTTTTTATCCCGCAGATAATCCGAAATACACCTGTTTTATCATGGTAAATCAGCCGGACCGTTCTAAAAGCTATTATGGTAGTACCGTTGCTGCTCCGATATTTAAAGAAATTGCTGGAAAAACCTTTTTGAAAACGCCTCAAAACATTGAGAAAGAACTTCTTGTAGATAAGAAAGTGGATTTAAGCAAATTAACGCGCGCGGAACCTAAAGTAGCAGTGAATTCTGGCGTGATGCCCCAGGTGGTTGGACTCATTGGAAAGAATGTGATCCCGCAATTAGAAAACCTAGGCTACCGCGTGGATTATAAAGGCGTTGGACGAATTAAAGAACAGTTCCCCTTAGAGGGTCGACTACTAAATAAAGATCAAAGAATCTATTTAACCTTGCAAAATTAGAGCCTGATAAAGACCATGACTTTACAAAATTTATTAAATGGTATTTCAATTTTAGACCTAAAAGGCTCCTCCGCCATAGAGGTGGAAAGTCTTGGGTTTGATTCGCGGACTCTTAAGCCAAACTCTTTGTATGTGGCGCTAAAAGGTCATGCGCTTGATGGTCATGCCTTTATTGACCAGGCTATTGCAAAGGGAGCCACAGCCGTTGTTTGTGAAGAATTTCCTCAAACTATAGAGCCTTTGGTGAGCTACGTCAAGGTAAAAGATTCGGCAGAGACTCTGGGGGCACTAGCTTCTAATTTCTATGGAAATCCATCCGCTAATTTGACCCTTGTGGGGGTTACCGGCACCAATGGCAAGACTTCGGTTGCAACCCTGCTCCATGATATCTTTACCATGATGGGGTATTCGAGCGCCTTACTCTCCACAGTGGAAAACCGACTAGGCACGAGCGTTTCTAAAGCGACGCATACGACCTCTGACATTCTTACTGTTAATGAGCTCCTAGCCCAGGCCGTTGAAAAGGGCTGCAGCTATGCATTTATGGAGGTGAGTTCACACGGATTAGATCAAAAACGCACCGCAGGACTCAATTTCAAGGTGGCAGCCTTTACGAACATTACGCACGATCACCTAGATTACCACCTAACCTTTGAGAACTACATTAA
>DCJS01000028.1:0-310 GCA_002319955.1 Flavobacteriales bacterium UBA1694 | reverse complement strand
GACCATAGAGCAAAAATTTTAGAAGTTGATTTTAACGGCATGCTGTTAAACGTGGATGGTAAAGAAGTTTGGACCACCCTTACTGGAAAATTCAACGCCTCAAATTTACTCCTGGTCTATACCATTGCGCTTGAATTAGGATTAGAACCCGAGGAGGTACTTCAATCGGTCTCCTCCCTAACGCGAGTAAATGGTCGATTTGAAACCCTGAGGTCGCCTCATGGGATTTATTTTGTGGTGGATTATGCCCACACACCCGGTGCCCTAGAAAATGTGCTTGATAGCATTAATGAAATTCGAACCAAAAACG
>DCJS01000001.1:2508-33730 GCA_002319955.1 Flavobacteriales bacterium UBA1694 | reverse complement strand
GCAACACCCAAGACGGTGGCCTGGCTAGGAGACGGTCTTACAGGTGAGTTTAACCCTAGGCGCCCAGGTATTGGCTTAATGCAAAGTAAATTTCTACTTACAGATTTCGTCTACAGAAATCAATACCTGCACGGTGAAAAAGCCTACCGTTTGGAAGGCTTAAAACCGATTTCAGAGCTAAAAGGGAGTGAAAAAGAAAAAATTGTCGAACGTTTTGAACGCTATAAGCAGCGTAATCGCCAGTTTAAGGACACGACACCACTACTTCCTAGGTCCGTCGTAGATGAATTTTTCAAGGCGAAGTAAAGGCTCATTTAGAACAGGCGACTATAGCCTATAGACGCATCCCACTGATTTCCTTTTTTACCCGCTTGGTATTCTTGATTGAAATAAGTAGTGGATATTGAAAACCGGTCTTTTGAACTGAGAGTAAAATTGTACTCAGCACCAAGCTTAAAGGTTTTTAATCGGTAAATTTCATTTCCTAGTAAAATCGTTCTTGTATCATCTGGACTAATTCCTGTTCCGATTTGAAATCCAAGATAATCCTGCGCGCCGCCTAAGTAGTAACGAACTGTTCCGGTATACGAATGGGATATACGGTTCTGATCAGGCGTTAAATAGGTCCTGAGGTTAAACCAATAATTCTTATAATACTTCCCAATAGACCCTGTAAACATCCAAACTGTTGAATTGAATTGAAGGTGACGGTAGCCCACTTCTGCTTCAAAACTTTTAGGAAGATTGGCGTAAAGTGAGGCTCCTGTTCGAAATTTTGGAAAAATCCCTACATCGCCAGAATACCCAACACCTAAGTAGAGGTAAAACAAATCGCTTAGTCTCGGGTAGGCCTCGAGTTCTGTTTGTAGTCCCTGATCTCCAAATTTGCTCGCATGATTTAATTTTAAAATCACAGATCCAATGGGCGTTGCACGCTTATAACTTAGAGAAACAGTATGCCAATCTTTGTCAAATTGCTTATCAAAATGCGAATAGTTGTAGGTAATTCCAACGGCATTTTTTGTCGTAAAGTCCGATACTTTTTCAAGTAATTGGCGCGCTGGCGCATTCTGTGGGTCTAACTTGAGCTGTTCAAGCAGCACACCGCTTGATTCCTCATAACGGTCCTTAGAATATAGAATTTTGGCTTTTAAAAGCATTAGATCCTGTTGCTTAGGGTTTTTCGTTAACCCTTCGTCTAAAAGCTGTAATGCAAATTCGGAATTCTCATTCCAGTACTCTAGAGAGCCATAAGCTAAGTAAAAGTCAGCGTCTGCAACCTCCTCACTGCGCATCTGCGAAAATAAGGCTCTAGCGGAAACCAAATCTTCGCTCCAGGTATACACCCGACCTAGAAAGACCCTTATATCGGTATAGTTCGGGGAAAGCTCCAAGGCCAATTTGCTTTTTTCGATCGCGAGGGGGTAATTTTTCTCTTCAAAGGCAGCATGACGCGCCTGCGAAAAGAGTTCATCCGAACTCTGCGACTCTTGGGCGAACGAGAAAAACAAAGAACTAAAAACAAAAAATAAACTTAAGATAGTGCGCATAGGTTCAAAGGATTATCTGGTGCAAATATAGAGAACTTTTCGTCTCTTTTTTCACTCGTATCGTTCAAGTCTTAACTCCTATTGCAAGGTATGCATAAAAAAAGACCTCCGATTACTCTCAGGGGCCTTTCACAAAGATTATAAAATCTAACGTTATTTTTTAGATTCTTCTACAGAAACTTTTCTGAAATCTTTGAACAATTTGCTCAACTCTAAAGCTGATTTTCTTGCTCTGGTTCCAGCAGCTTTGTTCCCTTTTTCAGCTTGTTGTTCAGCTTCTTTTGTAAAAGCCTCAAATTCTGCGTTGATCTTTTCAATAAGTTCTTTCATAACGGGTTTTTATTTAAAGGTTAATTAGACTTGCAAATATAAAATAATTTCTGATTTACGCACTATCTACCCTTTAAAAACTTATAATCCATGGGCATTTAGCACACTAAATTGCTAAAACTATGGTTATATTTCATTGGACGAAGTGGACCTACTATCAATTGAAAATCTGCTACTGACTAAAGAGGTCCGAGTCTATTTAAGGTCCCATTTTCTTTTTGGCACAAAAACTGCGGTTTAGATTGCGTACTACTACACCAATTTAAAACACCAAATGCCTTATGAAAAAGACTGAAAAGACAAAATTACGCCCCCTTCAAGACCAAGCCAAACCTGGTACTGAGCGAAAGCTTAAACCAAAGCCTAAAAGCGCACCAATCGTAGAGTCTGGCGGTCAATTGGAAGGAAAAATAGCTCTTATTACCGGTGCAGACAGTGGCATTGGCCGCGCGACTGCACTCCTTTTTGCAGATCAAGGTGCTGACATAGTTATCGCGTATTTATCTGAAACGATAGATGCAAACGAAACGAAAAAAGAAATTAAAAAACGTGGAAAGAAATGCCTCTTAATCAAGGGCGACCTCGGAACCGAATCGCACTGTAAAAAGGTGATTTCCAAAACAATAAAAACTTTTGGAAAATTGGATATTTTGGTAAATAATGCAGCGACGCATCAAGAACTTAAGGACCTAAGAAAACTGAGCACTGAGCAGCTTTTAACCACTTTTCATTCGAATGTGTTTTCAGTTATTTGGCTCTGTAAGTATGCACTAGACCACTTAAAGAAAGGCAGTTCCATTATTAATACAACTTCCGTTACTGCCTATCGAGGCAGTTCTCACCTTATGGATTACGCAGCGACCAAGGGGGCCATTCTTTCCTTCACCCGAAGCTTGTCTTCAAATTTAGTATCAAAGGGCATCCGCGTAAATGCCGTTGCACCAGGTCCTATTTGGACCCCATTGATTGCTTCCACGTTTTCGAAGAAGGAGGTTTCTGAATTTGGAAGTGACACGCCAATGAAACGTGCAGGAGAACCCAATGAAGTCGCATCTTGCTTTTTATTTCTCGCCTCAGATGCCGCCTCCTATATAACGGGGCAAGTCATGCATCCCAATGGTGGTGAAATCGTAAATGCTTAAGTGCTTGGCTCCTTTGGATTCGATCCGGCAAGAGCAGCCACAAGACTAAATGCCACAACTTTTTCCCCTGTACTTAACCACTCAAAAACTTCTGGAAAAAGTGCAGAGATGATAAAGTAAAACAGGATAAGTCCGATAATAATTGCGATCAAAATCAGGTATCCTGCTGGTGGTTTATTTTTGCTTTTTTGAGTGGGTAATTGATTCGGTTCCATAATACAGTATTTTTCCTTTTACGAAGAACTCCTTTTTTAATGGAGTTTCTCTTATAAAATCCGCCAAAAAATTATTAAAATTAATAGGACCGTTGCCTTATGGTTCAAATGAAAAAGCAGTGGCAAGTCGGTAGAACTACACTAGGGCAAAGGAGGAAAAATATGAAAATCGAGAGGCTCTCTTAGAAAATTCAGTAGGAGGAAATCCTCACTTAACAAGGTCAGCTTCGAATAAATATTAATTTTTTCTATTTTTTTCTCTTAAGTTTAAAAATCATTTCTATATTTGCCTCAATGAAAACAATGCAAAATACAAACTGGTGGTGGACTCAAAACTTTCAAAGTCTTGAGCCGTACTCTTTTGTGTGATACCCATTCAAACAAAAAAATAGAAGAAGACTTTGACGTAATGTTAAAGTCTTTTTTTAATTTAATACCCGCAACCCATGAACTTCAATCAAACCATACCCATTAAAACCCATGTAAAATCCAGACTGGGCGACCTTTTTACCCCCATCGGAATTTATTTGAGACTTCGGGATCAGTTTCGAGATACGGTGCTACTTGAGAGCGCCCAGAACCAAAACAGCAGCAATAACTTTTCTTTTATTGCAATTAATGCTATTGCGGGTATCGAGCTCAGAACTAGCGATGAAGTTCAAATGAAACTGCCTTTAGGATCCCCTACTACATTTACACTTGGAGAGGAAAAACTAACCGGCGTCTTACAAAGATTCTCAGATATTTTTAAGTGCGAACCGTCTTCTCACGAGATAGGAGCTTCAGCACAAGGCCTCTTTGGTTACACGGCTTACGATACGATTCCATTATTTGAATCCCATGAATTTAAGCAAAGACCACATGAGAACCCAATTCCCCTTATGCGGTATCGGCTCTACCAGTATGTCATTGCAATCAATCACCAGTCGGACACACTTTTTCTTATTGAAAACCAAATCCCAGGATTAAAATCAGAATTTTCCCGCATCGAAAATCTCATTCAGCAGAAGAATGCGCCGGTTTTTCCATTTGAAAAAACAGGTGCAGAAACCTCCAATTTAAGCGATGAAAAGTATCTAGAGTTGGTCGAAACTGCCAAAACTCAGTGTTTTCGTGGCGATGTTTTCCAGCTCGTTCTGAGCCGACGATTTGATCAAAAATTCCAAGGCGATGAATTCAATGTCTATCGAGCACTGCGCAGCATAAACCCTTCGCCTTACCTCTTCTATTTTGATTATGGCGACTACAAATTAATGGGATCAAGTCCCGAGAGTCAGCTTATCATTAAAGACAATAAAGCAATTATCCATCCCATTGCAGGAACCTTCAAACGAACAGGTAATTTAACGGATGATTTAATAGCCGCTCAACAACTAAAAGAGGATGCTAAAGAAAATGCAGAGCATACCATGCTTGTAGATCTTGCTCGCAATGACCTAAGCATTTATGGTAAAAATACGACCGTTTCAAAACTGAAGGAAATCCAGTATTTTTCCCATGTAATTCATATGGTTTCAGAAGTGACTTCAGAGCTTTCGAGCTCACAAAATCCTTTTGAAATGCTTGCATCTACTTTTCCTCAAGGCACGTTAAGTGGCGCCCCCAAGTTCCGAGCCATCGAGTTAATCGACCGTTACGAACCCACTTCAAGAGGCTACTATGGAGGGTGCATTGGATTCGTAGGATTTGATGGATCCTGCAATACCGCCATTATGATTCGAACGTTTTTAAGCAAGAACAACACCCTCTATTACCAAGCCGGCGCTGGGATCGTTGCAAAATCCTCCGCTTTAAAAGAACTAGAGGAAGTCAACAGTAAACTTGGAGCTCTAAAAAAAGCGATTAAACTAGCAGAAACAATACGATAAGATGAAAATATTAGTTTTAGACAATTACGACAGTTTCACTTACAATCTTGTGCAACTTATTGAAGAAATCACAGGAGACAGAGTGGAAGTCTTTCGAAACGATGAGATATCACTTGATGCCATCGAGCGCTTTGATAAAATCATTTTATCTCCAGGCCCAGGAATTCCATCGGAGGCTGGAATCCTACTTGAGCTTATTCAGACTTATGCTCCAAGAAAAGCCATCCTAGGGGTTTGCTTAGGGCAGCAAGCTATTGCGCAAGCCTTTGGTGGAAGTCTAATAAACTTATCTGAAATTTTCCATGGGGTGGCAACCATGGCCAGTCAAGTGAAAGACCACCTGCTCTTTAATACTCTTCCAGACACTCTTGAAGTGGGACGCTACCATTCATGGGCTGTAAATCCACTAGATTTCCCAGATGAACTCGAAGTGACCAGTGTGGATAAGCAGGGCATTATCATGAGCCTCAAACATAAGACCTTTAATCTGCATGGGGTTCAGTACCATCCGGAGAGTATTTTAACGCCTCATGGCAAGAAAATCCTCGAGAACTTTTTAACCCTAGCTTAGCCGAAGGCCTCGAGCAAAAAACCCGCTTTTTACTTATGAAAGATATTTTAAACTATCTCTTTTACCACAATACGCTTACAAAAGCTGAGGCAAAGTCCATTCTTTTGGAAATCGCCATGAACAAATTCAATGATAATGAAGTCACTGCATTTGTTTCCATATTTTTGATGCGCACCCTCACGCTTGAAGAACTCGAGGGCTTCCAAGAAGCATTACTTGTACTGAGTGTTCCAGTGGAGTTAGACTCGCAAGATCTAGTGGATATTGTTGGAACGGGTGGTGATGGAAAAAACACATTTAACATCTCAACACTTGCCAGTTTTGTAGTGGCCGGAGCTGGACAACGAGTCGCAAAGCACGGAAACTACGGCATATCTACAATTTCAGGGTCCTCAAATGTTCTCGAAGAACTTGGTTATACCTTTAAAACCAATTCCGACGGACTCCAGCGGGATCTTGACCAGGCCGGTATATGCTTTTTACACGCCCCGTTATTTCATCCCGCTCTTCGAACGGTCGCCCCCTTAAGAAAGGGACTTGGGCTCCGTACATTTTTTAATATTCTTGGCCCACTTGTTAATCCCGCACGTCCCAAATACACTATGATTGGGGTTTACAGTCTAGAAATTGCGAGACTTTACCAGTACCTCCTTCAAAAGCACAAAGCGAATTTCTTACTCGTCCACGCCCTCGACGGCTACGATGAAATCTCTCTCACCTCCGACACAAAATTATTTGACCGAAACGGGGAATCAATCCAAGCACCCGAAGACTTAGGATACAGCCCCATTGCTCCAGAGCGCATATATGGTGGCGAAAGCAAATCAAAAGCGGCTCAAATTTTTAAATCCATCCTTGAGGGAACAGGCACTAAGGAACAAAATGCAGTCGTTATTGCAAATGCCGCCATGGCCTTAAAAAACACAGAAAAATTCGGCGACTATGACGCGTGTCGATCACTTGCAACAGATAGCCTAAAAAGTGGAAAGGCATTAAACTGCCTTAATGCGCTTGTAAATTAATTGTTCAATATGACTATTTTAGACCAAATCATAACGCAAAAGAAACTCGAAGTTTTGGAGTCGAGTCGAAACGTTCCGCTCACCCAGTTGAAAGACTCAAAGTATTTTAAGCGCGAAGCATTCTCCCTAAAAGAAACCCTAAAGTCAAAATCGGGGATTATCGCCGAATTTAAAAGAAAATCACCGAGCAAAGGAACAATAAACGAAACCGCTCTGCCTATGCAGACTGCGATGGCGTATGAACTGGCAGGGGCTAGTGCCATTTCTATATTAACGGACCGCCCCTACTTCGGCGGCCACATAATGGACCTTGAAAGTATTAGAGAAACCATTCAGATTCCGATTCTACGAAAAGACTTTATGATCGATCCCTATCAATTCTATGAAGCCAAAGCCATCGGAGCCGATGTCGTCTTACTTATTGCGGCCTGCCTGACAAAAAGCCAAACCGAGGAATTTACCGACCTTGCACATACGCTAGGACTTGAAGTTCTACTCGAAATCCACACTGAAGACGAGTTGTCGCATTTTCAAAAAACAACAGACTTTGTGGGGATCAACAACCGAAATCTCAAGGATTTCAAAGTTGACTTGCAGCATTCGGTTACTTTAAAGAATTCCTTACCTCAATCAGCGTTAAGTATAGCTGAAAGTGGCATAGGAAGCGTCGAGGACTACACTTATTTAAAAGCGAAAGGATTTGATGGCGTTCTCATGGGGGACTACTTCATGAGATCAGAAAATCCTGGTGCTACGTTTAACCAGTTCATTTGCTCGCTGTAAATCATGAAACTAAAAGTGTGTGGCCTAACAAGCATAGACCAAGTCGAGGAACTCATTCAAATGAAACTAGATTTTTTAGGTTTCATTTTCTATTCCTCTTCGCCCCGATATGCACTCCAAACACTGGATCTACATACAATCTCCGCGTTTTCGCACGAGGGAAAAACTGGCGTATTTGTCAATGAAACACTGGAAGGCATTCTTCAAATAGTAAGGAAGGCTAATCTTCATTATATCCAACTGCATGGGGACGAAACCTCGGCTTTCTGTGAGGCACTTCGTACTCGCCTTAGTGAAAGTGTCAAAATTATAAAAGTCCTTCGAATCGGCAGTTGCACAGACTCGATTCAACAGCAAATATGGGACGCAAATCCCTATGTGCAGTACTTTCTCTTCGACACCGATTCTAGTCATTATGGTGGGACGGGAACCTCATTTGACTGGACTCTTTTAAACGAACTTGATATTCCAAAACCCTATTTCCTTAGTGGTGGAATTTCGCCAGAGGTCGTGCCTTCCGTATCCACTTTGGTGCTTTCGCCTTTTGCTCTTGATATCAATTCAAAATTTGAAACCTCCCCAGGAATTAAAGACCTGGATAAAATCAGACTATTCTATGAAAAATTATAAAGATCCCGATCTAAACGGCTATTATGGTGAGTATGGTGGTGCATTCATCCCAGAAATGCTCCACCCTAATGTGGAACAGCTTAAAACCACCTACCTAGAACTCCTAGAATCGCCTGAATTTCAAAACGAGTACAAAGACCTGCTTAAAAATTATGTTGGACGCGCAACGCCCTTGTACTATGCAAAGAACCTTAGTGAACGCTACCAAACCCAGGTGTATCTCAAACGGGAGGATCTCAATCATACAGGAGCACATAAGATAAACAATGCATTAGGACAAGCGCTTCTTGCTAAAAAGCTAGGAAAAACAAGAATTATTGCGGAGACGGGCGCGGGCCAGCATGGCGTGGCAACCGCCACAGCCTGCGCCTTACTTGGGCTGGAATGCATCGTGTACATGGGCGCAATTGATGTGGCTCGACAAGCGCCTAATGTCGCTCGCATGGCCATGCTAGGAGCGCAGGTGATCTCCGTACATTCAGGCTCAAAAACACTAAAGGATGCCGTAAATGAAGCCCTGCGGGATTGGATTAACCATCCAACAACAACCCATTATATCATCGGAAGTGTAGTCGGTCCCCATCCTTTCCCAGACCTTGTCGCTCGATTTCAAAGTGTGATCTCAGAAGAAATACAATGGCAACTGAAAGAGCAAACTGGCCAGGATTCCCCGGATTACCTCATCGCCTGCGTTGGAGGGGGAAGTAATGCTGCAGGAACGTTCTACCATTATGTGAACAATCCCAAAGTCAGATTGCTTGCTGCCGAAGCGGCAGGTCATGGAATCGACTCAGGAAAATCAGCTGCAACAACGGCGCTCGGAACACTAGGTGTTCTGCATGGAAGTAAAAGTCTTGTAATGCAAGATCCAGATGGCCAAGTAATTGAACCCCATTCGATTTCTGCAGGACTCGACTATCCTGGAATCGGTCCTTTTCATGCGCAACTCTTTAAAGAAAAGCGTGCTGAGTTTATTCCGATTACCGATAAAGAAGCATTAGACGCCGCGTTTGAGCTTACTAAACTAGAAGGTATCATTCCCGCTTTAGAAAGTGCGCATGCCTTAGCAGTACTTAAAAAAGAAAACTTTCGAGAGTCCGATACACTCGTCATTTGCCTCTCAGGACGAGGAGACAAAGACATGGAAACCTACCTTGAGCAAATGAAAACTCAAGAATACACTTCCTAGTTCGTAAACGCATAATCCAATTGGTCTTGCAATTGGAGCCCAAAACAGGCGTTCAGTCCAATTTTAGAATTTAGAAAACGATAAGCAACATAATAGTATGAATACGCCTCACACCCCTACACCTCTTAGTACAGTACCCGCTGGAAAGAAACAGTTGAATCTCTATTTTACTGCAGGAATTCCCCAATTGGACTCAACTGGAGACCTCCTAAAGCTCCTACAGGACTGTGGCGCCGATCGTGTTGAGATCGGAATGCCCTACTCTGACCCCGTCGCCGATGGCGAAGTCATCCAGAAAGCCCATCAGAAGGCACTCAAAAATGGAATGACTATATCAATCTTATTGGAGCAGTTAAAGGCCATAAAAAAGGACATTACAATCCCAATCGTCTTAATGGGCTACATCAATCCAGTACTTAGTTTTGGATTTGAACGTTTTTGTAAAGAATGTGCAGACTCTGGAGTTAAGGGACTAATCATTCCCGATCTTCCAGCACTCGAGTTTGAAAAATCGTATGGTAAGATCTTAAAGTCCTACGAACTCGAATTTTCATTCCTAATTACTCCTGAAACCCCTACCGATCGAATTCATTATTTAGACTCTCTAAGTTCTGGATTTTTATACGCAGTTTCAAGTTCCTCCACAACGGGGAAATCTAATAACAAGTTAAGTAATGAAGCGTATTTTCAAAAACTAAGCGATCTTCAACTCACCAACCCTATACAAATTGGATTCGGCATTCAGACCAAGGCTGATTTTGAAACTGTAACTCGCTATAGTGCAGGGGGCATTATTGGTACGGCACTTGTTAAAATCCTACTGGAAAACGAAAACTGGAAAGAGAAAGTCACTGACTTTATTCAAAGCATAAAATGCAATTTGCTATCCAGTTCGGATTCTAAATTCTGAGTAAAATTTTTCAATCGATAGTAATATATTTAATTCTAATATTTGAAAACTCAAACACATTGGTCGAATTTATTTGGTAGGATTATATTTAACTAAATGAGAAAAATGTTCTGCAACCCAAGTAACATATTGATTATACTCTATTCTTAAAGGAAATGTATAGCCAGTATTTAAATATTCATAAAGCCTACTCTTTTCGAACAAAAAATTAGTAAAACTATATTTGCTTCTAGGGTTACGAGGTGTTACTAAATCTCTTAGAGGATGATTTTGAATATCTGAGTCTGAAATTAATAGTTCATTTTGCCATGAACTATTTTGTTTTTTTTCAAAAAAGAGTACACTTTTATCACAATACATTTCTTCTAAAGCTATTGCTACAGCAATATTTGCAGGACCAAATCCTATACCAATGATATCATTAATTTTATTCATCATTTTTTATTTAATATTGTATTCCATATACTTAAGTGTACGATTGTAGACATCATCCCCGCAAATTTTCTTTACTATTTCAAATGACAAATCTATTCCCGCAGTAATACCTCCACAACTGTATACATTATCGAAATGTGTGAACCTTTTTTCTTTTTGCGGAATGGATGATGGTATATTTTCAGTTATTTCTTCATAAACTTCTTGATGGGTACAAAATTCCTTTCCTTCTAACATTCCTAGATTTGACAGTATTCTCGCTCCGGAACAAATACTTAATAAATATTCACAACTTTGATATTGCTTTTTCACCCATCTTAAATAATTATCATTTTTACTAATTATTCGAGTGCCAGAGCCTCCTGATAAAATAAGTATATCAATTTTTGGTGCATTTTCAAAATGGTAATTTGGTAATACAAGCATTCCATTAAGTGCTTTAACTACTTCATTCGTTTCCGACACCAAAAAAGTATTAAATAAAGAATGATCATGTATTTCTGATGATACCGCAAATACTTCAAATGGACCTGCGAAGTCTAAAACTTCTACATCATCAAAAATTAACAGCCCTACGTTTTTTTTCATAATTACATTTTTCATTTTATAAATTGTGTTTTCATTGAATTCATACTTCTATATCCTCTAATTGCATCGTTCCATTCAACATGTTGAATACAAAAATTTTTATTAAAAAGGAATTTTTGTATTATATATTGAGCAACATTAAATGATAATTGTTGCCCGATACAAGCATGAACACCATATCCAAAAGTTAACAGCGGAGTTTTATCCCTACCTATAATAAATTCATTGGGATTTTTATAAGTTTTCCACGAATCATCTCTATTTGCACTTCCAATAACAAGAGTAATGCTATCTCCTTTATTTATCTTTTGTCCTTTGACAAGTACTTCTTCATTGGCAATTCTAAGAACTGCTTGAACTGGAGACTCCAATCGCAATGCCTCAATGATTGCTTCTTTAATGTTAGTTGATCCGAATTTAGTTTTATTCATATATAAAACATATAACGCATTAGATATTAGATTGACAGTGTTATATACTAAAGTACCTAAAATAATAATATGTATCGATTATTTAGGACTAATCATAAGTATCAAGCCAATTTCCGAAGTCCGACCTTATTTGCAAGGACAAGTTTAAGATTCGCCATATCGTTGCTCACTTTTGAATCTAAAATTTTCGCATAATGCTGCGTCGTCTTTATATTTTTATGCCCAAGCATTTTGCTTACGCTCTCAATCGGCACTCCGTTGGATAATGTAACCGTTGTTGCAAAAGTGTGGCGTGCAATATGATAGGTAAGTTCCTTGTCTATTTTACAAAGGTCTGCAATCTCTTTCAGGTATGCGTTCATTTTCTGGTTGCTAAGCATTGGAAGAAGCTTGCCAGTGTTAAGGCATACTATGTTATTTTTATATTTCTCAATAATCATCTCGGTCTGAGGAAGAAGTGGGATATTAGAGTCTATCTTCGTTTTTTGCCGCTTGGTGAAAATCCATTTATTTCCATCTAGTCCGACACTCACATTCTGCCAGGTTAGTTGCTGCGTATCAATATAGGCAAGTCCCGTAAAGCAGCTGAACAAAAAAATGTCCCTTACAAAGGAGAGCCTGTCGTTTTTAAAGTCTTTGTCCATAAGCCGCTGGATTTCGTCCTCCGTCAGATAAACCCGCGTCACCTCGTCAAATTTAGAATTATAATTGAGGAACGGGTCTTTTAGCAGCCAGTCATTTGCGACACAAATTCTGATAATCTTACCGAAGTTCTTCAAATATTTTACAGCGGAGTTATTGTTACAGGATTTTTCGGTTCGCAGGAAGAATTCAAAATCATTCAGAAACGCAAAATCGATTTTCTTGATGTCGATATCCGGAGTCTTATATTTCCATTTCAAAAATTCCTGCGTATGGCTCAGGCAGGTGCGGTACCTTCCCAAAGTTCCTGCAGCAAATTGCTTTCCCACAAGCTTCTCCATCTTGTCGTTATGGTCCAAAAATATCGGTACAAGCATTCTTGCACGCTTTTCTGTACCCAGAAGTTTGCAGCACAAGGTTTCGGTTGTCACCAGTTCGTTTTCCTGGATAATTTCCTTCTGCGCATCGTAAACTTTTGCCTTCAGGATGTCGAGGTAGCTGTTGACCGACCTTGCCTCCTCCGAGTTACCCTTCATCCGGCTTTGCTCGTGGTTCCACTTGTCGTTTTGCACGAATCTTTTGGAACTGATCTCGAGCCTCTTGCCGTCCACGGTTATCCGCATATAGATCGGGATTAGCCCGTTGTTGCTCGCCTTGGCCTTCTTCGCGTAGAAGAGGATTGAAATTTTTGCATTCATCTCTTTATTTTCTTAGGGTTAAAATTATTTCAAATAATTTCCCGCCACAAGATGTCCATTCTCTGAACACCCGGTGTACAGGCTGTTTGCGAAAAATTCGGTTACCCGGAATCGGGCTGATTTAGGGTAACCGAATTTATCCCCTACGATTTGAGAATTAATGAATGTTTTGACTGTTCCGAAAAGCAAAAATCCCACTAAATCATACGATTTAGTGGGATTTGTTGTCATTTGCATCTTGCAATGCGATCCGGACGGGATTCGAACCCGCGACCTCCGCCGTGACAGGGCGGCATTCTAACCAGCTGAACTACCGGATCAATTTTTTGAAAAGTAATTGATAAACTTTGCGATCCGGACGGGATTCGAACCCGCGACCTCCGCCGTGACAGGGCGGCATTCTAACCAGCTGAACTACCGGATCAAAAAAATAAAGAACTTCTTTCTTTTTGGTGAGTGCAAAAATACAACTTTTAAAGTACTTAGCAAACTATTTGTTAAAAAAATACCCTCCATTTCGGAAGGTATTCATTTTCAATGCAGTTAATTTTTATAAGTGTGCTGCAAGTTTTTCTGCAATCACCTCTTTTGGTGCCACACCGACAATTTTATCAACGACTTCTCCATTTTTGAAGATAAGCAAAGTTGGTATGTTTCGGATTCCATAATCAACAGAAACCTGCTGATTGTTATCAACATCAACTTTACCTACGATTGCCTTTCCTTCGAATTCAGTCGCAATTTCTTCAACAATTGGACCTACCACTCTACATGGACCACACCATACAGCCCAAAAATCGACCAGTACAGGTTTGTCAGAGTTTAATACAGTATCTTTAAATGAACTGTCTGTAATTTCTAATGCCATAATATTTTAATTTTCTTATTTCGTACTACAAAACTACTAAATCTATTCTCATTCGACCCATAGAATCATCTATGTTCTACATTCGTTTTTTCTATTTTCGAACTTTGGTATATCCCCGTTAAGGCCTCAACAAAATAATCGATTTCCTCAGTCGTAGTCTGGTGACTAAAGGAGACTCTTAAAGGCGTGGTGGATTCTAACTGCTCATCGTCTAAAAGCATCATCATGACCATTGATGGTTTTGATGCGCCAGAGGAACAGGCGCTCCCTTGGGATACAGCAATCCCCTTCATATCAAGTTCTAGTCCGATAAGTGGATTTTTAAAAGGGAGTAAAACACTCAGAACAGTGTAAAGACTTTTATTTAAGTCCGCGGAATAGCCGTTAAATCTAACCTCTGGAATGGCCTGAGACAATTTTTCAACTGCGTAGCGCTTAATTTCGGTCATGTGACTTGCATAGAGTTCCAAATTATCCATACAAAGCTCTAAAGCTTTGCCTAGTCCAACGATGCCGGTAACGTTCTCCGTTCCCGCTCTCAGCTCCCGTTCTTGGGTTCCCCCAAGGATCATCGGCTTAAGTCTCGATGTTCTTTTGATGTAGGCAAACCCTACACCTTTAGGCCCGTGAAATTTATGGGCACTGCAGGAGGCAAAATCGATGTTTATTTTTGAAAAATCTAAATCTAAATGGGCTACAGTCTGTACCGTATCGGAATGAAAATACGCCCCATAGGTTTTGCATAGTGCCCCTACGGTTTCAAGGTCCAGTAAATTTCCAATTTCATTATTGGCATGCATTAGGGACACTAGGGTCTTTTTATCGGATTGCTTTAGGGCATTTTCTACAGACTCAGGCGAAATTTCTCCATTTGAATCCGCTCGAAGGTAAACCACTTCCACTCCATTTCGCGTTTTGGCATCGCGAACCGCTTCAGCCACGCATTTGTGTTCCATGGGTGAGGTAATGATACGCTCAACACCTAAATGTGCGACACAAGACTGAATAATTAGGTTATTGGATTCTGTACCGCAGGAGGTGAAAATGATTTCGCCGGGCTGCACTTTTAGATTCTTAGCCACCTGTCGTCTCACGCCTTCAATAATTGATTTAGCGGCCTGTCCGACACTATGCGTTGAGGAGGGATTGCCGTAATTCTCGCGCATTACCGTGACCATTGATTCAATTACCCGTTCATCGATGGGCGTGGTGGCTGCATTGTCCAAATAAACTTTCGTTTTCATGCCTTTCACTTCAATTTTCGTTCGTTTTAGTATTATAAACCCTACCAGAACAGTAGAGTATGAGGCTGTTTTCCTCGCTGCAAATTACTGAAAAAATTTGAAATGACTCTCAGTGGCAAACTTAAACATCGGGTAATCGCCAGAAGAATCGCCAAAGGCAATAATCTTATCGTACTTTCTGTCTTTTACAAAGTGCTCAAGACGCCGAACTTTTTCTTTCCCGTTGCAATTCTCCCCTTTAAACTGGCCCGTAAAGACCCCATTCTCATACAGTGCCTCAGTCGCTAGGAGCGTCATATTCCACTGCTTCGCAAAAGGTTCTGCCCACAGATCTAAACTGGCCGTCACTAAGGCGGCATCCACGGAGTCCCTAGGAATGGATTCTATAAATTCTAAAGCGTGCTCGCGTATTAAACTTGGGTAGTGCGATTCGAAAAATGCCGCTGCAGAAAGCTTAAGTCGCGATTCTGATTCGCCTTTTAGAACGGTACTTATAAAACTTTGCTTCACCGACTTGGCCTCTAAAAGTTTTAGTTTAAGTAGAAAAAATAAAGGCAAATGTTTTAAATAGGCTATAAAATAGCGCTTTGAATTATAGAAACGTAAAAATAAAAAGAGCGTATCTTTTTTACTTAGTGTTCCGTCAAAGTCAAAGCAGTAGAGTTTTTTCATTAGTAAGATTCAATTGGTCTAGTTCATTTAAAGCTTGTAGTAAATTAGAAGCATAAAGGAAATAATCCATAACAAGACGGTAAGTTGAATAAAGCGGTCTTTGTAAATGACTCGTGTGGGCGATTCCGTTTTGTTATACACTAAGGTCTGCTGCAAATACCTCAAAAGCGCAAATACCACAAATATGACGGTGTAAAAAACTCTCGATCCAAATCTTTGCTGGACTTCTGGGGTAACGGTAAACATCAGGTAACTCACAATGGCCAACGTGACAGAGATAGAAAGTGCAATGTCTGCAAATTGAACGTTATACCCATCCAGTGCCCGTCTTGTTCGCCCTGAGATCTGGGCATTAATAAGTTCCCCTCGGCGTTTTCCTAGGGCTAGAACGAGAGCCAGAATAAACGTTAAGAGAATGGCCCACTGCGAGATTGGAATCCCTGTTGCATAGCCTCCCACTAAGATACGAAGAACGAACCCAAGAGACACTAAACACACATCGACAATCGCAACATGCTTTAAGTTAAAGGTATAGACCAGGTTCATAACCCAGTAAAAAGCCAGCACACCCACCAGTTCCCAAAAATGGAAATCGGAATCTAAAAACAAGTATCCGCCAACCAGTAGTAAAACGAGTAGAGCCACCAAGAGAATCAATAGGATACGGGCCTTTCTTTTTGAAATAGCGCCGCTCGCTAGGGGCCGGTGTCTCTTAACAGGGTGTTTTTTATCCGACTCAATGTCCGAATAATCGTTTACAATATACACGCTACTCGCCGCAAGGGAAAAGAGCACAAAGGCAAAAAGGCTGTAAAGCACTAATTTTAAATCAAAAATATTGCCTGAAAAGAAGAGCGGGAGGAATACAAAAAGATTCTTCACCCACTGCTCTACCCTAAGAAGCCGAAAAATATGTGTCATGGTTACCAAAAATCAAGGCAAAAGTAGGAATTTTTACCTAAATCTATCATAGGGCAGTAATAGAACAAAAAAAAGACCGCCCCGTTTTGGGGCGGTCTTTGGTATAAAGAGTCTAGAGAGGCTTATTGAGCCTGTTTCTGGGCGTCTTGAATCATTTCTTCGTTGGCTGTTATAGCAAACTCGACGCGACGATTCTGCGCTCTTCCTTGGTCTGTATCGTTTGAAGCAACAGGTTCCTGCTCTCCCATTCCCATAGCAAATAAACGGCTCGGCGCCACCCCATTTGTAACGAGGTAAGATTTAACTGAACTTGCACGTCTTTCAGAAAGTTTCTGATTGTAGTCATCGGTTCCTTTACTATCGGTATGCCCGTACACATTAATGTTGGTGTCTGGGTTATTTTTTAGAACGACGGCTAATTTATCCAAGTTCACTTTTGCAGCAGCTGTAAGGTTTGATGAATCAAAACCGAAATTAACAATGCTTTCTGGTAGGCTCACACGAATGCCTTCTCCTACACGTTCTACTTCAGCTCCTGGCAGAGATTCTTCAATCTCTTTGGCTTGTTTATCCATTTTATTGCCAATCACGTTTCCAACAACGCCACCGACAACACCGCCTAAAACGGCACCTTGAGGGGCTCTACCGCCTTTCCCAATGTTATTTCCTAGGACGCCGCCTAAAACAGCCCCTGCCGCAGCACCAATAACGGTGCCTCTTTGTTGTTTGTTCGAATTTTGGACAGCCTCACAGCTGCTTAGTACAAGTGCGCTGGAAAACAATAAAGCGCCAATACTTGTTTTATTTAATACTTTCATAATCTGATATAGTTTAATTTATAAGAATTCGTTAGTTTGAAACTTTCTGAAATTGGTAAACAACTTTTATTGTACTTCCTTCAAAAGGCACATTTTGCTCTAAAGTAAAAGCGTTGTCCATCTGATCCACTAAGTTAAGAGTGTAGCCCGCATTCACGGATTTCGCCTTTTGCCCATCGTCTACTTTCTTAAATTGGAAGGTGGATCCATTGACCACTTCAAATTTTATCGGTTGGGTAAAGGTTGGACAGCCCTCCGACCCATTAAGGCTATAGGTACCCGAATAATTGTTCGGAACCAAATGCCAGGTGCTTCCAACGAAACACTTCGAATCGGCCCCATCATCAAAGGGTTTTACTTGAAACGATTGGTCGTGGGTCACCTGCGTGATCTGCCAGTCGCCTTTCAATTTCAAAAACTCTGCGCGATTGTCTTGTGCAACTTTTGCTGTAGAGCAGGAGACGCTCAAAGCGGCGCCTACGATGCCTGCGATAATTAGGTTTTTCATAAGGGTGGTATTACTTGGTATCTATACATTCAAAACTGTGCCAAGTTCACTCATTACGGATCCGAAATTCTTTCAAAATTTCCACTTTTTGCCGTATTCAAAAAAAAAGACTCCTTTTTAAGGAATCTTTTTAGGGTTAAAAACGGCGTTTAGTTGCTTTTTAGCGGATGTTTCTTCATCGTTGGGCTCTTGGCAAGTCCCGCTTTTTTTCTTAAGTTCTTTGAATCGGCAGAATTGCCTTTGTAAAACTTTGCAAAGGCGTACTGAGCCGCTTTGTCTAAATCAATCACGCCTCCCGCTCTTGAGATTAGATCAAAACGGTTATTTTCATTACTTGGAAGCATGGCATTCACCGTTGATTTATTGACCGTGTTTACAAGGGACTCAATAAGCTGCGCCGGGGTTAACTCCGGCATGTAAGCTAAGAGAACGGCCGCGGCTCCAGCAACGACGGGCGAGGCCATAGATGTTCCTTGAAGGTACTCGTATTTTCCATCCGGTACGGTAGAATAAATTTCTTCACCCGGAGCAAAAACATCCACCATTTTTCTATTATAGTTAGAGAATCCTGCTCTTAAAAATTCATTTGAATTGGTGCTGGCTCCAACGACAATCATGTTATTCACAAAAGCTGTGGAATCGGATGGGGCCTTAAAATTCGTTGGGTAGTAGGTATTGAGTGCAAGGTCTTCATTTTCATTTCCCGCAGCTTTCACTAAGAGAACTCCCTTGTCTTGGGCATATTTAAAGGCCTCCCAGACTTCATTCTTTCCTGGGGAAACCGGCTTGCCAAAACTCATATTTAAGATTTTCGCCCCATTATCCACGGCGTAACGAATTGCATTAGCAACATCTTTATCCCGTTCATCGCCATTAGGAACGGTTCTTACCGTCATGATTTTGGCCACTCTGTACGCAACTCCGTACATTGCTTCTGATTCACTTGGAAGTGCTGCAATGATTCCAGCCACGTGCGTTCCGTGCTGTGCGTCGGGGCCTTCATAATGGTTATTTCCGTAGCCGCGCTCACTATAATCTTCGTAATTATCGCCCACAAGCTCTGCTCTAGGATCGAAATCCAAATTATACTGCTCCTTGGCTTGTGGTCCATAGTAATCCACGGCTTCTTTGATCTGCTTTGAGAGTTCCGTTTCCACCTCTTTGCCCGACTTGCCCGCTAATTGGGGATCTTGAGAGGCGCCTACAAGAATTTGCTTTGCCATAGCCTCCGGTTGTGTGGCCGGGACAATTGTAGATAGAACTTCTGGGGTTAGGTTTCGTTCCCCAAGCAGTTTTACCGCCTCCGGAATCAGGGCCTGAATACGGGAATAGTTCGCATACCCTTGTTGGGCGGTTATTGATTTTTCATTGAAGATGGTTTTACTCCTCAAGTACATCGCAAACTCCTGTGGCATTTTCGCCTGGTTCGCTTTGTTTTGCACCGAATTATCGCCTTCAAATAAAGGTTTGTATTTTTTCACCACGCGAGTGACTTCCATGTTGTCCACATCCACATCGCCCGCTTTACTTCCTATAAAATTCCAGCCGTGCAAATCGTCGATGTAGCCATTCTTATCGTCGTCTTTTCCATTTCCAGCAATTTCACCTGGATTGTTCCACATGTTTTTAATTAGGGCGGGATGATCAACCTCTACCCCGCTATCGAGAACGCCAACAACGACGGTCCTTGGCTTAAGGCCACGAGACTCTAAAAACGCATAGGCATTCTGCGTATTCACCCCGTAACTGTTTGAAGTCGTAAAATCGTTGTGGTACCAGGTTTGTAATTCTTTCGCGCTGTTTGCGGCTAAAAGGGAATCGGATTGAGCGGAGATAAAGCCGAGTCCAGCCATAAGTCCGGCAGCTATAATTAATCTTTTCATTTTATTATTTTAAATTTTCATTACTCGTTCTGATATATAAGGCACTTTCGGGCCCTAAGTTACATAGCAAATCTAGTACCGACAAATCATTTAGATAGCCATATTTATCACTGAAGGTTTGGTAATAAGGCTTTTGAGCATATTGTGAGGGCTGTTTCGCTGAGAATGCCGAGCGCAGATCGTCCCCAAGAAATTCTTTTTCATACGCCGTTGTGAGCTCAAATTCCTTTGGCGTTTTCAAAAGATCGAGAACCAGATTTAGAGCTTTTAGATTATGCTTCAATAGGGAGGATTCTTGGTCCTGAAAAATAGGCTCGAGGGCATCTTCGTAGTACTCAAAATAGGCTGAACCCTGATAAGCCGTTTTAATGGACTTCCAGTGTAAAGCCTGCCAATTTTCAGCGTAGGAAATTTGCACATCACGGTAAAGCCTTTGGCCATCGTGACGAATTGGAATAAACAGTGGCAGCTTTCCATTCGCCCCATAGATATGGGTCCGGTTTCTAAAAGTCTGCTTGGGGAAATTTTCCATTTGTTCTAAGCTCACCCGTGTGGAATCGTTTAAAAAATGCTTAAACCAACCGATGGGTGGAAAATAGAAAACAGGAAGTACGGCGCGCGTGTTCATAGGGTGTTAAAAATTAAAAAAAGTGATGAAAGAGCTTTTGAAAGCTCCGCCATCACTTGATAAATAGCGGGCTTAAAGCCTTAGTCTTGGTCTTTCTTCTTAAAAAGTTTCACAATGTAATCCCATCCGAAAAACAGAATTAACAACAGAACTGCGACCCAGGCATAGGAAGTCTTATGAAGCTCTCCCGTGTTTGTTGCTTTAAACATTCGATCCCAACGGATTTTCTTGCCATTAGCCTGGTAGGAAGACCCTTGGTCTTGGAACAGGCCCTCAACACTTAACCACGTAAACATTGGTTTTCCCACAATGTGCGTCTCGGGAACATAGCCAAAGAAGCGGGCATCGAGAGAGGCATCGCGGTTATCACCGATCATCATGTAATAATCGTATTTCACCGTATAGCTTGTCGTAGGCTGGCCGTTTATAAAGATTTTTCCGTCTTTCTCTTCGAGCGTGTTGCCTTCATGCGTTTCAATAAGCTTGCGGTACTCGATAATCGATTCTGAATTCAGGGCTAAAACCTCGCCTTTGTGAGGCACCTTGAGTGGGCCATACCAATCGACATTCCATGGTTTATTGAAAGGAAAGATCGTAGAAGAATAATTGATTTTGCTACTTGCAACAAGTTCACCCTCTGCGATCGATTTGGGCATATCCGGATAGTAACTAATATCGTGCGCGCCTTTAGGCTCCACAATTTCTTCCAATTGCACGACTTGAGGCAATTCCGAAAGCTCCTTAGCAAGGGTCTGAGTTAAGCCTTGGAAGCGGTAATAGAAACCGCCTTGCACCTGCTTTTCAACCACCGGTAGAAAACCGTACTGGTCGTAAAGGGCTGGAATATTTAATTGAGAAGTTGTGTACATTGTGTAGGCGTGCTGCACCTGCGCATCGCCTAACCTGAGCTCTGGCTTGCCATTAATAAATAAGCGGCCTGCACGAAACTCAAGGGTATCACCGGGTCCAGCAACAAGGCGTTTCACGTACGGATCCTTTCGGTCAATCGCGACATGCACTGAATCGTCCGGGTAATTGAACACGACAATATCATTTTTTTCTGGTTTTTCCCAACCAGGTAATCGAAGGTACGGAAGCTTTACAGACTCAAGATAGGACTTTGGATCGTCAATTGGATTCCCCTTCTCCCCTCGGTCTGTGATTGTGCCTTGCAAAAATGGAATGGCCACCGGGCGCATAGGCATTCTAAATCCGTAATTTAATTTATTGACAAAGAGAAAATCACCCACGAGCATTGTGCGCTCCATTGAGCCTGTTGGAATTCCAAAAGGTTGGGTTATAAACACGTGAATTACTGTGGCAAAGACAACGGCAAAGGTAATGGATCCAATAAAGGTTTCTTTTTTTGCCTTTGCAGGCTCTTCCCCAGGCAATACAAATTCTGGTTTTTCACGTTCAGTGTCCTTAGAATAGTTTACAAAGGCCATGTAAAGGAACGGCAAAACCACCGTCAGAAGCCTCTGTCCAACGGTTCGTTTTCCAAACTGCCCCATCAAATACAGATGGAACACGGACATCATAATGGGTCCGACAATCGGGAAATAAGCGAGGGCACACCACCACGTGGAATGCTTTGCTTCTTTTAATATGAGATAGTAATTGTAAAATGGCACAAACGCATAAAAAGGTTTATAGCCCATCTTTTGAAATAGCTTCCAGGTGGAAAGTCCCATCAATACCGATAGAATGACCACATAAAGTGCATAAATAAGGAAATAGTTCATAGTCTTTCTTTGCCTTTGGGCTTTTAGAATTAGTTAAACTCTTAGATACTTTGTTACAACTCTATAGAGAGAGCACGTCCTTCATGGAAAACACACCCTTTTTATCTTTGATCCATTCAGCGGCCACCACAGCCCCCTGGGCAAATCCTGCCCGACTAAAGGCCGTATGCTTAATTTCAATTTCATCAAGTTCACTTCTATAGAACACACTATGGGTTCCCGGAACTTCGTCCTCTCGCAACGCGAAAATGCCTAACTCAGAGCCCAAGGTTTGTTCAAGTTTCCAAGTTTCATAGGTGGGATGATTTGAAATAATGCCCTGTGCTAAAGAAATGGCTGTGCCACTAGGGGCATCCTTCTTTTGCGTGTGGTGAATTTCTTCGAGCTGAATTTTATATTCAGGCGCAGCGTTCATCAGCTGAGCCAGTTTTTCATTCAATGCAAAAAAGAGATTTACGCCCAAACTAAAATTTGAGCCGTATAAAAAGGCGGTCTTGTTTTTTAAGGCAAGGCGCTGAACTTTCTCCAGATCCTCAAGCCAACCTGTTGTCCCACAGACCACAGGAATTCCCAACTCTAAAGCCGTTTTAATATTCTCGTAAGCGACTTGGGGCTGCGAAAACTCAATCACGACATCGGCAGACGCTAAGGCCTCCTTGGTAGGGGATTCACTAAGTCGAGCGGTAATCGAATGCCCTCTTGAGGTGGCAATTTCATCAATGATCTTGCCCATTTTTCCGTACCCTACAAGCGCTATATTCATGGTCTATCTAAAATTTATAATTAAAACTGAGTCCGGCCTTTGAATTGTGCAGGCCAAAAGGATCGTAAATGATTGTGGGCTTAATTGCTAAATCAGGATCATTTCGTTGATCAAAAAGATGGGCATCCACCACAGCGTCCATAATATTTAAGATATAGACAAGCCCGGTAATTGCCACTGAATAATCTTTTTGGCGTTTCATGCGGTCTTGGGTTCGACCCAGCGCTTCTTTGGTAATGCCTTCAATATCGGAAAATTCATGCGGCAGACCGTTAAGTTCTGCAATATAGGCTTCGCGGTAGCGCTTATACATTTTATCATTGTAAATGGTGACCCCAATTCCAGTTCCTATGGCGCCCCAAACAATCGGAATCTTCCAATACTTCCTATTATAATACTGCCCAAGCCCTGGTAAAACCGCCGAATAGAGCCCCGCTTTGGTGGGATTAAACTTTGGGCGAGGGGCCTGATTTGCCTTTTCTATATCGCTAAGCACAGCCTGCTGCGATTTCACTGGAGTCACCTGGATTGTATCGAGGCGCGGACTAAGCGAATCGGTACCCTGGACCTGCGCCGCTAAACCAACGGCAAAAGTAAAACATAGAAGTAAAAAAAGGCTTCTCATTATTTAAAATGGGCAAGTATGGTTTCAAGTTCGCTCTCATTATTGAAGTCCAAGACAATTTTTCCTTTCTTTCCGTTGCCGAGGGTCTTAATTTCAACCTTCACTTCAAGGACGTCGCTTAGACGTTTCTGTGCTTTCTTTAATTCATTCGAAAGGACTTTCACTGATTTTGGAGTTTTGAGCGAGGGGGCCTTCAAAGAGTTTGCTAACACTTCACTTTGTCTTACGTTAAGTCCCTCTTTTAGAATCGTTTCAAAGAGTTCTCTTTGTAATTCGCTCGAATCCAAACTTAGTATTGCGCGGCCGTGGCCTGCGGAAATCTCTCCGCCTCGTATCGCATTTTGAACCGCTGGCGTTAAACGAAGTAGCCGAATGGAATTGGTAATGGTGCTTCGCTCCTTTCCTACGCGCTGACTTAAATTCTCCTGAGTCATTCCAATCTCGTCCAAAAGCCTTTGGTAAGTTAGGGCAATTTCAATGGAGTCAAGATCTTCTCTTTGAATGTTTTCAACCAGCGCCATTTCTAGGAGCTCCTGATCGTTAACGAGGCGAATATAGGCTGGAATCGAGGTTAATTTCGCTAATTTCGAGGCGCGGTAACGGCGCTCACCCGAAATAATTTCAAAGCGCTCCCCGTCTTTTCTAACGGTGATTGGTTGAATCACGCCGAGTGCTTTTATAGACTGGGCCAAATCCTCCAGCGCTTTCTCATCGAAATACGTTCGTGGCTGGGTGGCATTGGGATAAATATCCTCAAGAGAAACTTCCACAATTTGCCCTAGCAGCACTTCAGCCCCTTTATCGGTGGCTGAATTAATTGATACTTTAGACTCCGAGCTTAAAATAGCTCCAAGTCCTCTACCCATAGCGCGTTTTTTATCTTTCAATTTTTTGCTTTTTTAATGATGGATTACTCGGTTCATTCTTCAAAATAACTTCTTCAGCCAATTGAATGTACTGGATTGCGCCTTTACTTTCCGCGTCGTACATAAGAATACTCTCTCCAAAACTCGGCGCTTCACTTAATCGCACATTTCGAGAGATGATGGTGTCAAACACCATTTCAGGGAAATGGGAATTGACCTCCTCCACGACCTGATTGGAAAGGCGAAGTCTCGAATCAAACATCGTGAGTAAAAGCCCTTCAATATCCAAATCAGGATTATGGATCTTTTGGACGTTCTTGATTGTATTAAGAAGCTTTCCTAGCCCCTCTAGGGCAAAGTATTCGCATTGAATCGGAATAATAACGGAATCCGCTGCGGTCAAGGCATTCACCGTAATGAGTCCAAGACTTGGTGCGCAATCGATAATCACATAATCGTAACGGTCCTTAACCGTTTCAAGCGCGTTCCTAAGCATGTACTCTCTATTGACTTTGTCCACAAGCTCAATTTCAGCAGCTACTAAATCAATGTGAGAGGGAATAATATCAACATTGGGCGAACTCGTGCGCTGAATGCAATGCTCCGCATCCATACTATGTTCGAGTAGGTTATAGGTTGAATACTCTACCTGTTCAACGCCAAGACCAGAGGTGGCATTGGCCTGAGGATCGGCATCAATTAATAGAATGCGTTTTTCTAGCACCCCTAAGGCCGCTGCTAAATTAACCGCTGTCGTGGTTTTCCCAACGCCCCCTTTTTGATTGGCGACCCCAATGATTTTAGCCATCTAATTTGTTTTATTGCTCAAAAATACAATTTTTTTATCGTGCGCCTAATTTATCCCTTAGCATTACTCCGTAAACCTTTCATTACAAGGGCATTAAACTATAAAAAAATTATCCACAATCCTAAAAAGGCGTGGATAATTCATTTAAACGGCGACTTTAGCTCTCAAATCACTCGAAGCGCATGGAAATTGGAAATCGGAAATAACTCCGAACGGATTTTCCATCGACTTTGGCCGGTCTCCATTTTCCTCTAATTGAAGCAATGGTCCGCTCGGCCTGCTTGTTAAAGTCCACATCGGGGCCCGTGGCTCGGATGGCGGATAAAGTGCCGTCTTTCTCAACGATGAAACTTACCGTCGTCTTTAGTACCTCTGTGCTCTGAGTCATTACAGACCCATCAAAGCGCTGCACCACTTGGGAGCGAAAGGCCTCAATTCCAGACTTAAAGTCTGCGGCCACGTCCACGCTCGTATGTAAGGCGTTTGGATCCTCAGGTTTCGCCTGCTCACCCCCACCAGTCTGTTGTAATGGCGCCGAGGTTACAGGCCCGGTTATTTCTGTGGTGCCCTTGCCGCTAAGATCTACGCTTGAAGTGGCTTTCTCTGAAATCACGACAGCGCCCGTCTTGGGGGTTGGCTCTGCTTTTATCTCAACCTTACGAACCGGCACGGGCACGCGTTCAGCGGGCTGCGTTTCGCTCTGCTCTACGGGCCGAGGGGCTGGTGGCGCTAGGCTTTGTTCTGGCACTTCAATTGGCGCTAAGGGCTCCATTAAAACCCAAACAGGCTCATTTCGCGTCTGCTCTGGAGTGGAAGAAAGATTTAAGCTTTTAGCAATAAGAAAGGGAGCCAAACTGGCTAAAGCAAAAAGTCCTATCCCAACCATGAGCGCACGGGTTAAAATAAGATCGGACTCCTGGCGAAGAATGTAAGCTCCGTAGGCTTTGTTTCGATTCTCAAACAGCATCTCGTCCAAAGAGCCGCCTTGTCCTAAGTGTGTGATTCTTTTCATTGTGTTTGGTGTTTAAGGGTATGATTCTATAAAATTTTCGCCATATGGCGACAACTTCATTATATTATTCAACAACCTTGCCAATTCGATTAAAAATAACCACCAAATTCTGGAATACAGCCTTATTCTTCACAATTTAGGAAACCAACTCTAGTGTAGGGTCGTTGCACACGGGATAAAAAATCGGCCAATTCCAAGGGAAGAGGCCGACTTTAAAGGTCTACTAAGGGTTAGAAAAAACTAGAAAAGTTCTTTTCTAATAATGTTTTGACTTCTTTCTGGTCCAACAGAAACCAAATAGACATTAATCCCTAAATACGATTCAATGTATTCAATATAGTTTTTCGCGTTCAAAGGAAGCTCCTCATAAGTTCTTGCATGCGAAATATCTTCATCCCACCCATCTAATTCGTGGTAGATTGGTTCATAAAGATCCAGTTTTGTGGTGGAAGAAGTGAAATAATCAATGATTTTCCCATCTTCTGTCTTATAATGCGTGACAATCTTAAGGGGCTTAATTCCCGAAAGGACATCCAGTTTAGTGATCACCAAATTGTTAATTCCATTAATCATGCAGGCATGCTTGAGCGAAACTAAATCGAGCCAACCCGTGCGTCGTGGTCGTCCCGTCGTTGCACCAAATTCATTTCCAACGGTGCGCATTCTCTCTCCTAGCTCATCGTGAAGTTCCGAAGGAAATGGTCCATTGCCCACACGCGTCGTGTAGGCTTTAGAAACGCCAATTAAATTCTCAAGTGCTGTGGGAGGAACCCCAGCGCCTGTACAAACCCCACCCGTTGAAGGAGACGAGGAGGTTACATAAGGATACGTTCCAAAATCTATATCTAACATAAGGGCCTGCGCCCCTTCGAATAAAACATTTTTACCGGCTTTAATAGCCTCATTAAGTTCCACCTCGGTATCCACGATACGGTCTTGTAAAATTCGCCCTAATTCTAAAAATTCAGCATAAATTTCTTCAAAATCCATGGTTGGCTTTTCGAAATACTTTTCGAAAAGTGAATTCTTAACTCTTAAGTTTTTTTCAATTTTTTCGCGAAGCACCTCTGGATTCAGGAGATCCACCATGCGGATTCCAACGCGCGCGATCTTATCTTCATAGCAAGGACCAATGCCTTTCTTTGTGGTACCAATCTCCGTTCCACCTGCTTCATCTTCACGGTAGGTGTCTAGCATGATATGGTAAGGCATAATGACATGCGCTCTTCGGCTGATGAACACATGGTCTGTACGCATCCCTTTACTTTCAAGTTGCTCGATTTCTCGAATAAATGATTTCGGGTTTACAACGACCCCGTTTGCGATTATACATTTTCCTTTACATTGCAAAACGCCAGAGGGAAGCAAGTGAAGAACAAATTTCTCGTCCCCGACATACACCGTATGTCCAGCGTTGTCACCGCCTTGGTAACGCACCACATAATCGGATTTAGCGGAAAGCACGTCGGTAATTTTCCCTTTTCCTTCGTCTCCGTATTGAAGACCTACAACCACATAAGTAGACATAAACTATTACTTTTTATTTGATTCGGACAAATTTACTTTATAAATAAAAGGTGTACAAACAATTGACACATGATTTTAGCCTCGAATTGGTCTTTAATTTTTTAGAAATTATTTTTTTTTGGCATTTGATGCGCTTTGGTGCAGATTGGCCTGTTTTAGCCTTAAATTTAAAATCGACAAGACCGGTAATCGCCTGTGAGATGTGAACCCAGGCCTCTAGAATGCAGATTTCATTCATTTTAGACCACTTCCTTAAAAATTCGTAAATTTGCATTTTGAAATTCAGTATGAACAGAGTCCAGATTCACGACAAAGAGTTCGTCCCTTACTTAAAGAATGACGAAATTCAAGAACTCATTAAAGCCCTCGCACTTGAAGTGTATGAGGAGTACAAAGACGAAACCCCCGTATTTATCGGCGTACTTAATGGGGTCATTATGTTTTTCGCCGACTTCTTAAAACACTACCCTGGGCCCTGCGAAATTGCCTTTTTGCAAGTAAGTTCCTATTCAGGAACCACTTCCACTGGCATCGTCTATAAGAAAATGGACCTGACAAAAGAGGTCGAAGGGCGCCACATCATCCTAATGGAAGATATTGTGGATACCGGTGGAACGATTGAGAGTCTGTTTGAATACTTCAAAAACACCCAAAGACCTAAATCTTTGAAAGTGGCAACCCTTTTATTAAAGCCCGATGTCTTCAAAAAAGATTTTAAAATCGATTATGTTGCCAAAGAAATTCCAAACAAGTTCGTTTTAGGTTACGGACTCGATTACGACGAACTTGGTCGTAATCTTCCCGATTTGTACCAACTTGCAGAAGGACGAATCAATCACTAATCCGCCATACAACTACTATAAGATATGATCAACATCGTACTTTTTGGCCCTCCAGGAAGTGGCAAAGGCACACAAGCACAAAATTTAATTGAAACGTTTAATCTAAAACAGATTTCAACGGGCGATTTATTTCGTTTCAACATTAAAAACAATACCGATTTAGGCCAACTTGCCAAATCGTATATTGATGACGGACAGCTTGTTCCAGATCAAGTCACTATTGACATGCTCATTAGTGAAGTTCAAAAGCCGACCACTGCCGCTGGCTTTATTTTTGATGGCTTTCCACGCACGGCACATCAAACACTTGCCCTTGAGCAAATTGTAAAAACAGAATTAAATGCAGAGATTGATCTTTGCCTTTCTTTAATAGTAGAGGATGAAATCCTTGTCGAGCGTTTACTTAAACGAGGAGAAACCAGCGGAAGAACCGATGACAGCAATGAGGAGGTGATTCGAAACCGAATTAAAGAATACTATTCAAAAACCGCTGAAGTGGCGGAGCTCTATAAAACACAAGGAAAATACGTCGAAATTAATGGCGTGGGAGAAATTGCAGAAATTGCAGAGGCTCTTTTCCAAGAAGTAAGAAAAATTAAAACAGCGCAGGACTAAGCTTATCCTTACTTTTAAATAATAAAAATTAGTCCAGCAGATAAAAGACCTTTATGTCAAATTTTGTAGATTACGTAAAAATACACTGTAAAAGTGGTCACGGGGGCGGTGGATCGGCTCACCTTAGACGGGAAAAATACATTCCCAAAGGCGGTCCAGATGGCGGCGACGGAGGACGTGGCGGCCACGTCATCATGCGGGGCAACTCGAACGAGTGGACTTTACTTCCCCTACGTTATACACGACATATTAAAGCGCAGCGCGGGGTCAATGGGGCGAAAAGCCAATTAACCGGTGCCGACGGCGAGGATGTTTACATCGAGGTTCCGCTTGGAACCATCGCACGCAATGAGGAAGGAGAGATTCTTGGTGAAATCATGGAACACGGTCAAGAAATCATCCTAATGAAAGGCGGAAAAGGCGGAAAAGGAAATGAATTTTTTAAATCCTCTACGAACCAAACGCCGCGCTACGCGCAGCCAGGACTTCCAGGCGAGGAAGGGCCCGTGGTATTTGAATTAAAAGTACTTGCTGATGTAGGACTCGTTGGATTCCCAAATGCTGGAAAATCCACTCTGCTTGCTGCAGTATCCGCTGCAAAACCAAAAATCGCCAATTATGCCTTTACCACATTAACCCCCAATTTAGGCATTGTGGAGTACCGGAATTACAAATCCTTTGTGATGGCCGATATTCCAGGAATCATTGAAGGGGCGGCCGAAGGAAAAGGACTAGGACACCGATTTTTAAGACACATTGAAAGAAATTCAATTTTACTCTTTTTAATTCCTGCGGATTCAGAAGACCATTTCCAGGAATTTAAGATTTTAGAAAACGAACTTAGACAGTACAACCCGGACCTTCTTGAAAAAGACTACCTGGTCTCCATTTCAAAAGCCGATCTTTTAGATGAGGAACTGAGAAATGAAATCCAGAAAGAATTTCCTGAGACCATAGACCTCTTGTTTTTCTCTGGGGTCAGCGAACAGGGACTTACTGAACTTAAAGATGTGATTTGGAAAAAGCTTCACGGCTAGATCCATCGACTCCCTAGCATAGAGAAGCCCTACGTGTTAATTCAAGTAGGGTTTTTTGCTCCAGTAGCAGTTACAAATTGAGCGTTCTGAACGAAGCACTACCCACTGGTTTAAGTTTAATTGAGAGGGATTTTAATTTAGGAACAATTTTTGAACCGAGTGCTCCAAATAGAATCTATGAAAACATTTCTACTGCTTTCAAGTCTGCTGCTCCTAGCAAGCTGTACGAGCCAAAGCCCAAAATTTGAATCGCTTGAATATAAAGCCGGCGCTTGTTTTGGCTTCTGCCCTATTTTCAAACTTACAATACACCCTGACCGTACGGCCCTGATTGAGGCTGAGCGTTTCACATTTACAAATCCTCAATCAAAAGATTACGATCCCAAGGCGGCACCTGAAGGCACGTTTAAGACAAAGATTAAAGAAGCGTCTTTTAACGAGCTTCTAAAGACCTTAAATGCGGCGAATCTCTCAACACTTAAGTCCTACTATGGAAATAAAAATGTGACCGATCTTCCAACAGCTAAATTAAAGCTAGTGACCTCCCCCACGCAAAGCGTGGAAATAGAAGATTATGGAAAACGCGGGACGCCTGAGCTAAGAGCGCTATATGAAGCTCTAGAAGGACTTCGGACCTCAGAAACCTGGGTCAAAGTAGATTAGAGTAGATAGGGCTACTGCTAAAAAAAATTAAACTACCTTTGCACCCTCAAAATACAGTCCTTTCTACTCGAAAGGATTTATCTTAATTTAAAATACGACTCATTGAAATTTACCGATTTACAACTTATCGATCCCATACTTAAAGCGCTCGAGAAAAAAGGATACACCGACCC